>JAFUDQ010000010.1 GCA_017459075.1 Bacteroidales bacterium | reverse complement strand
CCGAAGGCATGCGCCTTTTAAAACTCGTTTTTGCCTTTGAAATTGTAGAATATTCCACAACTGATTCTAAAAACCAATTATTTCTTACTCTGCTGATTCATTAATTTTACCTCTAATGTTCTCTCTCAATATTTTCAATGAACTCACCACTTGTTTTTCTCAAATGGGCTGCAAAGATACGGACTTTTTTTTAACCTCCAAATCTTTTTTCAATTTTTTTTAAAAATTTCTTAAATTTGTAGTCCCTACCGGCCTAATCCGGGGCAAAAAACCATGAAAAACTTCTTAGCACTTGACTGTGGCGCCACATCCTGCAGGGGAATCCTTGCCACCTTCGACGGCGGCAGACTCCTTAAATTTGAAGAAATTTGCCGCTTCCCCAATGGCATAATCACAGAAAACGGACGCTGTTACTGGGATATTCAGCATATTTTTGAGGAATTTACAGACTGCATCCGCAGTCTTGAGGTAGTACCGGACAGCATCGGCATAGATACCTGGGGCGTAGATTTCGGCCACATCGGCCCTGATGGCAAGATTCTCGGGCGGCCAAGGGCGTACAGGGACAGCTATACCACCGGCGTCCCGGAAGAAATCTTCAGCAAACATATACCGGCCACGGAACTTTACGGCCTCACCGGCATGCAGGTGATGAATTTCAACTCCGTCTTCCAGCTTTACGCCCAGAAGAAGGAGGGATATCAGCCTTATGCCGATGCTGCCAGGATTCTCTTTATCCCGGACCTTCTTATATATATGTTCACAGGCAGGCAGGTTTGCGAGTACACTGAAGGCTCCACTTCCGGTCTGATGAACCCTAAGACAAGGCGTCCGGTGGAGGGGCTTCCGGAGAGGCTTGGCATCAAGGCCGGCCTGCTGGCCGATATAGTTCAGCCCGGAGACATCGTCGGTTATACTAAACCGGAGCTGGGGCTTGGAAAGATTCCTGTTGTTGCAGTAGCTTCACACGATACGGCATCGGCAATAGCAGCAGTGCCGGCAAAGGATGATAATTTCGCTTATCTGTCCAGCGGAACGTGGAGCCTGATGGGCCTGGAATGCAAGAGTCCGGTGCTGTCAGAGGCCAGCAGAAGTATGGATTTCACAAACGAAGGCGGAATAGACGGCACTACCTGTTTCCTTAAAAATATCACTGGAATGTGGCTGCTGGAAGAGTGCCGCCGCAAATGGAAGCGGGAGGGCATTGACTGCTCGTACGACAGAATCCTTGAATGGGCGCGCAGTGAAGAGGGTTTCACTGGAAGAATCAATCCAGATGATGCCAGGTTTGCAAATCCGGCCGATATGGAAAAGGAGATTGCCGATGCCAGCGGGGCTCGCACGCGCGCGCAGATAGTTAGCTGTATCTATCACAGCCTTGCGGAGCGCTATAAAGAGGTGCTTGGGCAGCTTCGTCTCCTGGCGAAAAAGCCCATAGACAGGCTGCATATTATTGGCGGGGGCAGCGCGAATGATTATTTGAACCAGCTGACGGCGAATGCCGTCGGCCTGCCGGTCGTTGCCGGCCCCACAGAGGCCACCGCAATCGGCAACGTCCTAATGCAGGCCCGCGCATCCGGGCTTGTCAAAGACAATGCCCGGATGCGCCAGCTGGTCCTGGACAACTTCCCTACCAGAACCTTCCTGCCATACAGGGATTAAAAACCGATCTTACCCCTCTTGGGATCCCACTTAACCGCCTCAATATCAGCCAGCTGAACCTGATGGCGGGACGGCCGCCGCACAAGCCCGGCCTCCCTTAGGATTACCTGCTGGTAAATGGCGCGCGACATAAGTTTCATCGTCCTTGCATTCGCATAAACGGAAGAGCTCAGCGCCTTCAGGTACTCCCGGAAATGCTTCTCTGCAGAAGGGCTGAAGGTTATCTCATATTTGTTCAGGCAGATGCAAAGCACATCGAACAACTCGTCCGGAGTGAAATCCTTGAACACAAGGGTATGGTCAAATTCGTAGATTCCGGCATCGACCAGCTGCTCTGCCACACTTCCGTTCGGAGCCTCCAGTTCTGCCAGGATAAGGGCGCATTCGCCGCCCGCCTCAACGGTAAGTTCCTTCACCTTAAGCATAATCTGCTCTACGCTTCGGCCGTAATTAAAGCGGGAGTCACCAAACTTCGGCTCATCTACATCAATGAAAATCAGGCCGTTGCAGGCCTTTTTCACCGCTTCTCGAAGAACCGTGTCACAATCGGCCTCAGACACATTGAAAATCCTCTCCCCTTTAATCTGGGTCACGTGGCTGTTCGCAATGAGGCGCATGCCCTTAAGTATGGCGGCCATGATTTCCGCCACCGTGCTCTTGCCCGTGCCGCTCCTGCCTATGAAACGCCATGAGAGCAGGCCCTTGCCCACATAGGGCTCGCCAATGGAATGCAGGTATCTGGCGGAGGTAACGAAGTTGTGAACGGCTTTTTTCACATTTCCAAGGCCCGCAAGCGCATCCAAACGCGCCAGCGCAGCGTCTATGGCAACATCGTCAAAAACAACATCTTTCTGGGACTTTCCTATGACTACGTCCTCCGGCAGGATGGTGCTCAGCTGCTCTGGGGTGGGATGTTCCAAGGACGACGTCCGCGCGCCAAGGGTGGCCAGAATCTCGTTTTGCAGGAGGTTGGATACGAAGCGGCCGTTGCCAAAGCGCGGTGACGGCTTCTCGGATTCTTCTTCAATGATGGTCCGGAGGTTGGCCTCTGCCCCGGCAGTCAGGGTAAAGCCCTGCCGGCGAATCATCAGTTTGCCAATTTCAACGAGCTCGTCCGTCGTATAGTCCTCAAAATTGAAAACGTTGGGGAAGCGGCTTTCTATGCCTCCATTGCTCTCCAGAAGCTGTTTCATGGGCGCTGTATAGCCTGCCAGAATCACCACCATGTCCTGATTATCCTTGCCAAGCTCCGTCAGAAGCGAATTCATGACAATGCGTCCGTAATCCTTCTCGCCGCCCTCCACGAGCTGGTAAGCCTCGTCTATAAAGAGGATGTTTCCGTGCGCACGGGCCAGCAGGTTCCGCATTTTAAACTCCGTTTCTCCTATGTACTGGCCCACCATCTGGCTTTTTTCCGTTCGAATCACCCTGCCGCCGGACAGTATTCCCCAGGATGCGAACACCCTGCCTATGATTTCCGCAACGGTGGTTTTTCCGGTGCCCGGATTACCCAGGAAGGCCATATGCAGGCGGGGCATATTGGTTGGAAGGCCACGCTCCATCCTGCGTCCTGCCAACCTTACTGCATTCAGGTAATCCTTCATCTTTGATTTTATTTTTCCAAGGCCGACGAGGGCTTCAAGCTCTTCCATGCCGGCATCCGGATTACTGTTTACGACCGGAATGTCCTCGGCCTCAACATGTACCACATCCTCCAGCGTCGGAAGAAAGATTCCATTCAAGCGTTTGAACATTGTCGGAACTATTTGTTCGTCAATAAGTTTCTGAACCATCCACGCATTCTGAAAGCCTGTAGTACGGTGATTATACTTATGTAAAATATACATTTCCAGCTTCTTACGGGCATCGTCGGACAAAATAAGCTGACGTTCTTCACATAAAGAGCCCATAATCCGGAAGAGCTCCTCTGGTTTGAAGTCTTCCATGTAAATGGGCTCCGTGAAATGCTTCTGGAGCTCAGGATAATTGGCAAGGAGAGTCTCTATTCCGGATAGTTCTCCCGTCAGGACAAGCATCCAATTGGGATAGGTTTCCTTATCGTCCAGGGCATCTATCAGGGCGCGTACCACCTTCGGTTCCGGGTCAAAGCTCTTAATCTCTGCCTTGTACAGCTCGTGCGCATTTTCAAACACGACAGTTCCTCCCGCTGCATCCTTGATGATGCCCATGGTGCTTTCATATTCGTTAAGGCCTGCCGCCACTATCTTGGACAGTCTGGTTTCATGAACCTTACTTGAGCCAAGACAGCCCAGAGAATGATAAAGCGATACCATATATGGGATGCAGGTTGTTTTCCCCGTCCCCGGGTTGCCGATTATTATAGTATGCAGGTTCGGGGAAATATTTTCCAGGCCCAACATGTACCGGAGGCCTCCAATCTTACAGCGAACGGCCATTTCTTCCATCCGCTTTTTGAAATTATGCCAGCCAGGCTGCCTGTTCAGATTCTCCATTATCTCATCGGTGGTAACAACCTCTGTCCTGGTCTCTTCAGACTCAGCCTTTCCGTCTTCGTCCTCATCGCTCCGGGAAAAGTCGTAAATGGGAATGGAGAGCGACTTCACCAGAGAGCCGTTCGAATACAGAAGGACCAGGAGCCGGTCATCTTTTTCCCTTATCGTTGAATAATCTTCATCGTAAAGGCTGGAAAGCGGTATTGCACCAGCATGCAGATGGTCTCCGTCGCGGAAGAGCTGTATGGTGGTCTTGTCAAAGTGCGCCTTCTGCTCATACTGCCCCTTTTCGGTAGATATCGACACCATAAGGTCGTTCTCCTCATCGATGTCCGGCAGCTCAACATCCACATGAATGTAGACTCCATAATCCGCCGCGATAGTCAAATCACTGTGGTCTACGTAAAAAATCATAGACGTAGACGCGGCCACACAGTACAATTTATACTCCTTCCTCATAATGCTTGATAATTTACCCTATACAGATACTTTCAGACTTTGAATCATTGCTATTCACTACGGTTGTGAATGGATTTTACAAATTTAAGAAATTATCTTCTATAAAGATAAAATATGTCGATATTTCCGTGGCGCGAGGCCTTTGTCGCCTACATTTTTTTGATGTAGGCGAAGGCGGGATAGCCTTTGAGGATGTCTTTGGCAGATTTTCCTGCCCAGGCTTCCATCTGAGGTTTGCCGGGACAGTTGTTTACATAGTACTTTGCAGACAGGCTGCCGGTTTCCACCAGTTCTAATTCAATGAAGCCGGGAAGGTTTGTGCGCTCCGGAGCAACTTTTAGTTCGACATCCATTGTCTTGTCTTCACCGGCCAAGACGTCCAGGACGTCGTTGAGGCAGCCGCTTGTCATCACTTTACTGATGTCGTGTCCCAAATCTTCCTCAAAGAAACGCCCGAATTTCTTGTGGAAGGGCTTTACGTCTTTGAGAATCCAGATTTTGCCGATTTCCTTGGTAAGGGTGAGAGTGTAGGTCTTTGCTACTGAGTTGGTGTTTGAGTTTTGCATGCTATTTTTGTTTTTAGTCCGGATAATAGACGCGCTTTTTGGCATAATCTATCACCAAAACCAAAAATTATTTAAAAATAAGCACGCAGTGGTAGTTTGAATCAGCCCAGGCATCCATGAAATGGGCTATAGAGACCGATAGCGGAATGGGGCCGAAGGCCGGATCATACAGGGCGACCTCATCCATATCGACATCGACTCCTAATACCACCACGCAGTGGTCTACGATTCCGCCGGCAAACACATCTTCAAGGCGCTCCTCAACCAGGTCGCCGATAAGCTCTCCACCATCGACGGCAGCTATCACCTGCCGGCCATCGTCCAGAGCCTTCATAATATCCTGAAGGGAGGCGTCGCTGAGTTTTTCCACTCGCAGGCCGAACTCTTTGGAGGTATTGCCAAGGTCTTGAATCCGGGCTCCGTCTTCCGTGAGCCAGCCCTTTGCGGTAGCAAGGTCACGCAGCTCG
This sequence comes from Bacteroidales bacterium, assembly GCA_017459075.1. Lineage (GTDB taxonomy): Bacteria > Bacteroidota > Bacteroidia > Bacteroidales > UBA932 > Cryptobacteroides. Next base: position 3,934 of record JAFUDQ010000010.1, on the reverse strand, counting down.
TCCAAAGATTTATGGATTCCGAAGCAATGAAGAATGTACTGCTCGCAGCGCACGGCACAGAGGGAATCGCTTTTGGAGCGGGCAATCTTCATGATTTGCTCCACTTTTTTGAGCGCGCGCATTTTGATATTGTAAAGGTTGGCTTTACTGATGCCGGTGAGCTTCTCCAGTTCATCGAAACTCATCCCCTCAAGGACATGCTTTTCTATAACGAGCCTGTAGCGCTCGTTTTCAATCTGATCCAGTATGGCGGCAACTCGCATGTCTTCTTCCTCTTGTTTCTGATCTGGCCTGTCAGAGCTCTCATCTATTATTCTCCCGGCTTCTTTATTAAGACTGTCGTCATGTTCCTTTTCTATCAGTCTTTCATGATTCTTTTTTTCAAGGAAGAAGTTTTTTGCCACGGATGAAAGCCAGGAATATATGTTAGACCGACCTTCAAACATTCTCAGGCGGCGCGCATCGCTTTCCATAAGATGCGTATAAAGCTCGTTCACAAGCTCATCGTAATCGGCTTTTGAGTCGAATATCTTATTGATAGCGTGGAAAAAGATTGGCTGGCACTTGTTGAAAAAGAAGTACTGCGTAATCTTTTCGTCATGAGCAATAAGCCCCTGCAAGATTTCCTGATCGGTCATAAACTATAAACTGGCAGATTCAACAATGATAATCATATTAATTCCTTGAACTTGAGCCAAAGGACAAAGAATTGGTCATAAACAGAGTATTCGTTTTTGTCCATAGTGATGAAATCTTTGTCCAACAAGCCTTTAAGAGCTGCACTGATGCTACTTGCCGAATTGAGTTTATGCTTTTTAATAAACTTTCCTCCCGTCACCTCTCGGGCCTTTCCTTCCCGGGCAATAGCAAGGAAAACCAAGCGTTGTTTGTCTGGCATCTGGTAAAAAAGTGATTCATATGTATCGGAAGAAAGCCTGATAATGAACTCGATAGCCTCATCCAGCATATTTGGAACACACGTTTGTCCGGGTTCAGTTCTTGAAAACAAAACATTCAGTATACGATGCATGTAACTTGTTACTGCTTCAAAACGTTCATACAAGATTGTTACAACCTCTTTGTCCAAATGCTTCCCGGCCGATTCAAACTTCTCTACGCAGAAGTCGGTGTAGACCTGAAGATTAAGTGGTTGCAGATTAATGACAGTGACTGCCTGATAAAAAGGACGCGAAGGAGAAGTAAACATCCCATTCATCATATGTCGCTGAGAACCAGAGAAAATGAAGTGCGCATTGGTACAGCGCTGAACATAGGTTCTGATGGTCGCTTCTATTGTAGGGTCGTTATAGCGTGTAATTTGCTGAAACTCATCTATTGCGACAAGACACGGCTTGTCCGCCTCGTTGAGATATTTAAAAATCTCATCCAGAGTGATAGCGGGATTGTTTATAGCGCCGAGGCCTACACTCCACACTGGCATTCCGTTCATATCGAAAGAAATCTCAGGCCTTAAAGAAGATACCACATTTATAAACTTTTCCCATGCCTTTTTCCCCTTCGGCCGCAACTCATCAATAACCGCCTTTCCAAGCATATTTACAAAATCGCTCAAATTCTTGGTGGCATAAATGTCCACGACAAAACAATGATAATCCTTCCTAATTGTCTCATTATCAAAAACATGCCAAATTAAATCTGTCTTCCCGAGACGACGAGGAGAGATCAGGGCTATATTATTCTCGTTGAGCAGGAGATTGCAGATGTCCGCGGTCTCCTGAATACGATCACAGAAGTATTCAAGACCGGCATAACCGTTGGTAACGAAGGGATTCTTCATAATGTTCAGTCTTTTATCCAACGCAAAGATAAGTAAAAGAAATCACATTACAATAAAATGATTATCATAAAATAGTAATCATGATTGAATAATACCAGCGCGTCCCAATAATTATGCTTCACAAACATTATGTTTTCAAAGCATAATTATTCTTTAGCAAAATTCAAATGATTTTCATTTCGCAAAATGCGAAACGCAAAATGCGAAATGAAAATCGGGGAGAAATAATAATATCGACCTATGTTGAAGAGATTTCTCAATAAGTTTGATAGATTCAGCTTGCTATTCAGTCTTTTATATGTACTTTTGCAAAACAAAGTAGCGTCTTATGCGAACCTGATTCGATTTTAAACCATAAAATTTATTTCAACAACGCCGGACGATGGTCCACTCCCCGGGTGTATTGTGCCCTGATGCGAGCGACCGGGTGGCCGGCAAAGTTCATTGAAATACAATATTTTATGGCAAAATCTTATCAACTCGTGGCCTGGACAGACAACGGCCAGGTCAAAATGCTACCCTCTGAGATCGCAACTTTCATTCACAAAGAACAGGAGTACATAAACAGCATAGCAGACCGAGTCAGGTACAAAACACCCCACGAGGTTCAAGACCTTCTTAAGGTAAGCTACGCCTACGAAAAACTAGGCCTTCAGCTTCTCGCCCTGAGCCGGATTGAAGATGCATTCAAGCAATTTGAACAGGCCGCCCTTTGCTGCACGGCATCGGGAAACAACTGGCGGGAAACCGAGTGGGGGCCCGATACTGGAAAAGCCACTCCGAGGCCGCTTCTTTGCGATGTTCTGCCAATGCAAAGACCTTGTCCGCAAGCACCCGAAGCTCCGGCTCAACTGGGAGGAAAGCGACTTACAAAGCGAAATCAGCTACCTCACCTATGCAGACCAGTGTTTCGAGAACGCCTGGAACGACCTCTGCGGCGACTTTGAAGAAGCCAGCCGCTACAACAAGGCCCTGCAGCGCTTCGGCAAAAACGAAGTCTTTCGCCATCGCCGGCATTAGCGCCCGGCAGCAAAATGATGATGGAAGACTTTGCATCCGTCATCGGAAAGAATGAATTAGAAGACGGAAAAGAATTCAAGTACAATGGCAGTTACGAAGACATCGCCGTAGCAATAAGAAAAAACATACCGGCCTGGATGGTCGACATGGAAAGGTTTTTCGAACTTGTCGTTTTAATTATATCTACGCCAATGGCGATGACCACCTGAAGAACTTCTCACTCATTCTTAAAGGACAAGACTATCGCCTGGCGCCGGCATATGATCTTCTGAATACAAGTTTACATGTGCAGGGGGATGACTTCGGCCTTGAAGGCGGCCTTTCCCCGAACATGGAAAAAAGCGATGCGTTCATCAACACTGGCCATCCATGCAGACTGGATTTCGAACGTTTCGTGGAGCGCATAGGACTTGTTCCCCTGCGAATGAACAGGATTCTTGACAAATATATGCAACTCCCCCAAACGACGACTTCGCTGGTCAACGGCTGTTTCCTCAACGACAAAATGAAGCGGCACTACCTGCGAATAGTAACGGAACGAATCGCCAGATTCTCAAGGGTGTCTGTCTAGAAAACATTAATCACGACATACCACTTTCCTGATTTATTTATAGTCGAAACTCCCGTAAGGGTTTCTCTTGCGTTTTCCTTATCAACACAATAAACCGCCACTCCTACCTGACCATCTTTATCTCGTCGTCCCACCTCTGTTCGAACGACATTCCTTTCAAAATTTTTTTGATGGAAAATACTGCTTTTTTCCAGTTTCTTCTTAATAGCGTCAATATCAGCGCCTTCGGTATAAACACATTTAAAAGCAGTAGCCACATCGCCTCTATTGAGAGCTTCAGTGTAAGATTTTGCAATCGCTTCAGAGGAACTTTGATCAATCGAGCCTCCACATGACTGTGTTAGGCCAACTACTGTCAGCATAACAACCATAAATAAAATTAATTTTTTCATAATACTTTTTATACAATACTTCGTTAAAAATTAACAATATTTTTGTTTAATATTTAATATTCAATACTTTACGTATAATCACATCTGCCGTAAGCTGTCCCTGAGGGACGACGGAAGGCAGGCATTAAAAAGCCTGAAAAAAGTGTCAATTTT
>JAFUDQ010000038.1 GCA_017459075.1 Bacteroidales bacterium | reverse complement strand
TGGGGGGAGAGAATCTCCCCCGTATTAACAGAAATGGCGTCACAAAAGAAAGGATGGCAATTGCCATCCTTTCTTTTGTGACGCCATTTCTGTTAATACGGGGGAGATTCTCTCCCCCCAACCCCCTGGCCTTCACTGCTTTAATGTCTTCGACATTTCGCTGACGTTCCGGCCTGCGCCTGAAGGCGCCGTTATCAATACTAAGCTACCGTACTCAAAACTTCACCTGTGCAAAACGCCGATAACAGGATAGCCCAAGCGGTGCAGCGCACCGCGCCGGGGAATCCTGCATTTCCACGTTCCGGCCTGCGCCTGAAGGCGCCTTTCCTTCCCAAGCGGTGCAGCGCACCGCGCCGGGGAATCCTGCGCCTCTTTACCATATTTTTTAAAATGTCGCTTGCGATATAAATATTTTTGATTACCTTTGTATCGTGAACGACATAAATCGCCAAACAAAAATAAAAATGAAACGTATAATCCTGGCTACACTGACGCTAATTGCCGCTGTAGCCGCATGCAAAAACGAAACTATGGACAACATCTATCAATTCACCACCCAGAGCGGCCGCGGAGAGACCGTTAAAATGGAAGATTACAAAGGCAAAGTCCTTCTTATCGTAAACACTGCATCTAAATGCGGATTCACCCCTCAGTACGACGGACTTGAGGAACTTTATCAGAAATACAAAGACCGCGGACTCGTAATCCTTGGCTTCCCCTGCGACCAGTTTGGTCACCAGGAACCCGGCAGCAATGAAGAAATCGCAGAATTCTGCCGCCTGAACCACGGAGTCACCTTCCCCCTCATGGCCAAGAGCGACGTAAACGGCGAAAATGCCAACCCCATCTTCGTATGGCTTTACAGCAAGAAACCCTTTGAAGGATTTGGCAGCGGCGTAAAAGCCTTCATGATGGACAAGATGCTTAAGGCCAAAGACAGCACCTACGCAAAGAACCCCAACATCAAGTGGAACTTCACCAAATTCCTGGTAGACAAGGAAGGCAACGCTGTAGCAAGATTTGAACCTACAGTAGAACCCAAGAATCTTGAAAGGGCTATCGAAGAGCAGCTCTAAACAATGGTAAAAGAAGAATTCAAATTGGATAACCAGCTGTGCTTCAGGCTGTATACGGCCTCGCGTCTCCTGACGCAGGCCTACAATCCCCTGCTGTCAAAAGTTGGAATTACCTATCCTCAATATCTGGTTCTTCTGGTACTGTGGGAAAAGGACTCCCAGCCCGTAAACGATATTGCCAAGAAGCTTGTCCTGGAAACCAACACCGTGACTCCCCTTCTTAAAAGGATGGAAACGGAAGGTCTTCTTACCAGAAGCAAAGGGGCCGATGATGCCAGGCAAACCATCGTCAAACTGACTTCCAAAGGCGCCGGTTTGCAGGAGAAACTGAAAGATGTTCCCTTCACGGTTGGAAGTGCGGTAATATGCGACAGCGTTACCCCGGAAACGGTCCCTGACTTGTTTAAAATGCTGGACGACATTATAAACAAGCTTCACAAATAGACTCAAAAAAACCAGCCCCGAAAGGCTGGTTTTTTATTGATATTCAGGAGTTTACTTCTTGAAGTACCTCTGAAGGAGACCATAGAAGCCTGCGCCATGACGGGCCTCATCCTTTGCCATCTCATGAACTGTGTCATGAACTGCATCGTAGCCAAGCTCCTTAGCCCTCTTAGCAGTTGCAAGCTTTCCTTCGCAAGCACCGGCCTCTGCCTGATAGCGCTTCTCAAGGTTTGTCTTGGTGTCCCATACATTCTCACCAAGCAGCTCACAGAATTTAGCAGCATGCTCTGCCTCTTCAAAAGCATAGCGTTTGAAAGCCTCTGCAATCTCAGGATAGCCCTCACGCTCTGCCTGACGAGCCATGGCAAGATACATTCCAACCTCTGTGCACTCACCGGTAAAGTCTGCACGAAGATGGTCTACGATTTCCTGGTCTTCTACCTTACCGTCACCGATATGGTGCTCACAGGCCCACTGGGGTTTTCCGTCCTCATCCTTGATTTCTACGAATTTATTGGCGGGGACTTTACACTGGGGGCAGCGCTCCGGCGGGTTTTCGCCTTCATAAACATAGCCGCAAACAAGGCATCTGAATTTCTTTTTCATAATGTGTTATCCTTTAAATGTTGTTTTTAATATACTTATCATTATCGATAGCACCCAAAGGTAACAATTAATCATGAATAAATCAATAGATTTGGTTTCCTTCCGGAGTAATCCAGCTAGGGTCCATGAAATTTTTCATCACGGTATCAACGACATGGTCTCCAAGATCAACAAAAATCTTAGAAAACCATCGTCAAACCAATTCCGTCAGGAGTAACACCTACATGGAACTCCGCCCTTTCAAGACCCGCGTTCTTTAAGAACTTGTATCCGCTCAGGCCGTTGATTCCATAAGTAAGCTCTGACAATCCAAAGTTCACCAGGAGGGCGCCTGCAGCAGGGACCAGCCATGCAGTAGACATCTTGGAACCAACCCTGCTGGCCTTGTAAGTCTTTTCCTTTCCACCGGCAAAAGAATCAGTCTTATAGACATCGTAATAAACGCCCTTGTCTTCTATGCGTTTGTAGCCGTAATATGTAAGGGCGGCACCTGCAACAAGCACTCCGGCACCTACGTAAGTCTTGGTCTTGAAGGAAGACAGACTCGGCACTTCATAATTTTTAAAGTCTTTGGCAATGTTTCTCACACCGATGTTGGATGCGGTCATTTCCACTATGCCATAAACCGCCGTCACCAAAGAAGCCGGCATCATAGTGTTCCACAAAGCATTCTTTTCACATTTAACGGCCATGCCGCTCACCATGCCCAACTGCGCTGCCGAGCCCTGTCCAAGATTTGTCTTCTTGGTAGCCTCATCTTTCTTCCATACGCAAAGCAAGACGACAGGTGCACTTACCAACGTTTTCACAAGTCCAAGTTTGGCCTGGCGTTTCTTTACCTTGTATCCAAGGTTATAGGTTTCTTCGCCGATGAGTGTCCTCGTCTCCTGTGGATTCAGGGTTATTACGCCTTCGGCAAGAATATTGCCATGCGAGCCTGTGTACCTAGGTGCCTGAAGCAAAAGTTCCCTGTTGAATTCTCCATTGGTAAACTGGAGCTCGAAACCATCGGCAAAGACGATCTTTTGAATTTGAACTCCATACCATCCTTCACGATATTTTGCCGATGCCCATGAATAAGCGCCTGTTCCCTGGGCCCAATAATCTTTGGCGAACCGATCCATGGTCTCATGTATGAAAATCTGATAACCAAGGTCTTTGTCCTTCGGCCCCTCTTCAATACTTTTAATGTGTACGGGTATAGGTGTTCCGTTAATAAGGTAAACGGTGTCGGCCGGGGTAAAAGTATAATCCTGCGCCCAACCGGTGACTGCGGAAACAAGCAGTCCAATTATGAACAATAACTTTTTCATGGCTTGATGATTTAAGCATTTGCACAAATGTATGAAAACTTCATTATTAATTTGCCATCCAACCACCCTTTTTTTGCTACAAAAATCTCACACTACGTTTTAAAAACATGCCCTACAGGGCCCTGGAAGGCCGATTTTTTCAATTCTTCAAAATAAAATCTCACACTTTTGCAAACTCTTGACTATCAATCAGTTACACACCTCGCTTCGCACTTTTCCTCCCAAATCAAGCCCCGTAACTGCTTGATAATCAATGGTATTTTTCTGGCATTTTTCTGGCATTTTTCTGGCATACTGGGGTGAGGAATGGTTTTTATATTTGAAAGGGTATTCTCAGAAAAAGTTTTATCTTCAGCCATAGACTTGAAATATACCCTTCATGAGGGGAGGGCGAAAAAATTTTATGTTTCAGATCAGAATATTTCTCTGTTCCAAAGCATCCTCAGAAAGTCGTGAACAGGGATCAACTCGATATCCTCCACTATTCTGAGGACAGGATCCAAAGACACCATTATCAGACGGCAATCAGGATGCTCTTCCTTGAAGGCTTTCAAACCGGCCTTATGTCTGGGCTTAACCAGTTCAACGGATTTGATTTCGATGGCAACCTTGGCGTCTCCGATGACGGCATCGACTTCTTTTTTGTCGTATGTGTGCCAGTAGGAGATGATGTCTTTCTTGTCGTTGTATCCCTTGAAGGCGATAATTTCCTGCATCACAAGGTGCTCAAAGGCGTGTCCGTAATCGTCGGTGCCGCGCTTCAGGTTGTGACGGCCCATCAGATAATTGGCCAGTCCCACGTCAAAGTAGTAGAACCTGGGAGCCTGGACAATCTTCCGCTTGACGGCCTTCCTGTATGCTGGGATTTCGTAGCCGATGAGTGTATCATACAGAATCTGGAAGTAAGACTGGACAGTTTTGGCGGAAACGCCGCAATCGGAGGCGATGTTGGAATAGTTCAGCATTTCTCCGTCAGAGATGGCGGCAACTTCCATGAATCGCTCGAAGGCTTCCAGTTCCCTGACTTCGCCCTCTTCCCGGATTTCCTCGTTTAGGTACACTTCCACGTAACCTTTGAGACGTTTGGTAGCATTCTCAACCATATAATGACGGGGAATCATTCCGTTCTGGACAGCACGGTCCAGCTGGAAGTCGGTCACTTCAGGCCATACAAGCGGATAGAGGGTTTCAGGAATAGCTCGGCCACCAAGGGTGTTTGCTCCATGCTTTTTAAGCTTCCGGGCGCTGGAACCGCTGAGGATGAACCACAGCCCCTTTTCGACCATCAAGGTGTGGACGATATCCAGCAGCTCCGGTACTTTCTGGATTTCGTCGATAATGACCAGAGTACCGGCCGGTTTATCCCAAAGGGCTTCCTTAAGTGAGTTAGGATTGAGTTTAAATGCTTTTCGCAGAGATGGATTCAGCAAATCATAGTAAATCTTTCCTTTGAAGCGCTCCTTCAAAAGGGTGGATTTCCCAGTCTGACGTGCGCCAAACAGGAACATTGCTTTGACTTGAACTGAAAAAAGTTGACACTTTGCGAGAGCTAAAAACAAAGAGTCAATGGAACAAAAGACAGTCAAACAACGGTTCTGGAATGAGGACCTGGGATGGTACGATGAAAGGGAGATTGCGACCGGGAAGTACAGG
>JAFUDQ010000001.1 GCA_017459075.1 Bacteroidales bacterium | reverse complement strand
TTGCGATTCTTTTTGACGAACATAACGCAAATATAGCGAAAATGTCCCGCGTCACCCAAAATCGCACCAGTGGAAGACGCAACTAATTGAAATTCAATTGTGAAATTTAAAAACGATGATTAACGTGCGGAAAACAGGAAATGACTAACTTCCCCGGGCAGAGAAACAAAATGACTAACTTTTCTTGCTTCCACCACAATCATTCAGGGTTTTGAATTACCCCGCAAAGATAATCAATGCTGACGTCCCCTTCAGGGCCGTCTGCCAGCTGCAAGGTCAAGCCCTTCGGGTTTTGCCGAAAATCTCCACCCCTGCGGGGTAGTATTTTCGACAAAAACCTTGCATCTGCCACCGCATTGATTACTCACGCTCAATAATTCAAAACCCTTAAAATGATTGCGTTATGATTACATCAATTCAAAAGAACACTCCTTCAAAGAAGCAGATGCTTCAGGAGATGGCCTCCCGGATGACATCCTCTGCAAAGCTGGAACTCAGGAGCCTGATCGACGAGTTGGGACTAAGTCTCATTACAGTTTCACCCTCTAACACCATTGCCTTATGAGTAACAAGCTGCATTTCGCACACACCTGGCAGGTCCACTACACCTCCGAAGAGACCTTCAACCTGGATTCCGTCCAGTTCAAGGAACTAATGAAAGTCCTTGACATCAATTGCTTTTACGATGACGATGAATTCGCTGATGACATGGAGTGCATGGTGGATGACTGGAAATCGGCCCTTGAGCGGCTGCGTAACTATCCCTACATTACGGAAGAAGACGAAGAAGCCATTAAGAAAGCCTTGGAAATGCTGACACCTAAACCCTCCGTACAAGAACTGAACGAATACCTGACCCGTATCTACAACAATTCCGACACCGAAGAGGGATACATCCACATCTCCTTCTTCTAGGAGACACCCTCATTCTTGCAACAAAGGCAGGTCATCGTTCATGATGCCTGCCTTTTTCAGACGCTTACGGTCATAGACCTTCTTTGACTTGTGGAGCGCCGACCTCATTGAAACCGGCCTCCCATGCTCCTGGATTTCCTCCATCCTGGCCGCCCGGCGGTTCGCCAGCAGGAAATCCTTCTCCGTAATCCGGAGTTTCTTCATTTTCTTCTTCGGTTTCATAGTTCTGAATGATTTACACCCACATAGATGCAAAAATCAACCCGTTTGTTGCCTGCTGGTCGCTCCAGTCGTGTTGCCGGCAAGCCGTCAACACCACTTCCGCTCCGTCGGCGCTTGGGACCTCGACGTCAGCAAACTGACGCCGAAGTCCCACGGCTCCGCAGACTCTGTCGTTTGTGCCCGGCGAACGGCCAACGTTGTTGGCCTTTTCGCTCGGTCCCAAGCGCCAGAGACTGCTCCACCGCCGCGCCTCTCACCGCCCGGCAGTCGGCAAAAGCCGCCTGCCCGGCTCCCATTTATCTTACCACCTGCGTAAATACCGGAGCCTCACCATCCTTCACCGTCACATATACGGTAATTTCCACCATTTTTGATTCAGGGGTTGCCTGACGAGGTGCTGTGAGCGCAATGAACTGATATTCCGTCCCACCGGGAATCTTCCTGGAAGCCACCTTTGAAGCCGTTGCGCTGAGCATGCTGTAACCTTCCACGGCGGCATCAAAAATGGCCGATTCCTCCTCGCTCACAGCATGAGTCTCGGGGAATTCTTCCAGTTTCACATAATCACCCTCCAGGAAACCGTTTGCTTTCAGGAACTGGTCCACCTCCTCCGGCATGGCCTTCATGCGGGCGGCACGCACGCCGTATCCGGGCAGCATTTCTGCCTCCGGCTGTCTATTGGCTATATCTGCAGCACTGGAGAAAAGCCCACCACTGCCGAAGGTGCAGAACGGAACCACCTTCTTTCCGGAAAGGTCTATCTCGCCAAGGCATGTGAGCATCGGCAGAGCGCAGGTGCCAAACCAAATAGGATAGCCAATGAAAACCACGTCATATGCAGAAACATCGGCCAGCACTGGCTGAATCTTGGGAAGGATTTCTTCCTCCCGTTCCCGGATACAACGCTGGATGGTTTCATCATAGGTGCCGTTATATGGCTCCACAGGCACAATCTCTTCCAAATCAGCGCCAAGGGCTGTGGAAATTTCCTGTGCAACGGCCTTTGTGTTGTCACTTTGGGAATAATAGAGTACGAGCACCTTGGGCGCCTCCTTTTTCTGCCCGCAAGAAGCGGCGGCAATCATCGCAACCAGGGCGAAGGCCATCATCTTAATGAATCTCATATTAGTTTGATTGAATTGATAATCCTTCCGCATTGAACGTCCTCCCGGCGTGCAGAGAAGAAATCCGGCGTAGTGAAGGTGTCGATTCCGCACACTTGAATGTTCTCTTCCTTCACTCCGGCACTTTCCAGCAGCCAGATATTAGCTTTCCACAGGTCGATATGGTGCCCGCCCGACATGGGCGTACCATCGCCCGGGCCGCGGAACGACCAAATCATGTCCATCGGGAAGTCGGCATTCTTGAAATGCTCTGCAACCTCTTCGCCTACCTGAAAACTGTCCGGGCCGATAGAGGGACCAATCGCAGCCAGCAAATCCCCGGCATTACAGCGGAATTGCTGCTCCATCACATAGATGGTCTTCTGCGCGATATGCAGGACCGTCCCTTTCCAGCCGGAATGAACTGCTGCAACGACGCGCCTGATGGGATCGTAAAGAAGAATAGGTACACAATCGGCCGTTCTGACACCAATCGCTACACCCTGAAGCGCAGTCACAAACGCGTCATATCCTTCCAATTCCTCAGCCGCATAATCCGGACGGTCTATAATCGCGACCTTGCTGTCATGCACTTGATGACCTTGAATTACAGGATAAGGAAGCACACTGTCCCTCCGTGTGGAAAAGGATTCCACACTGTCTCCCAACGCGTATTTGAGCAGTTCTGTGTACATCCATGCAAATTTAACCATTTTCGCCGATATCCTCAATCCCCACCGCACGCTCCGACCAAGCGTCCGGCAAGCCGGCCACTTCATCGGAGCTTTCCCGCGCTTTGGACCTCAGCGTCAGCAAGCTGCCGCCGAAGTCCAACCCGGTGACAGACTGGCACCGGCAAGCCGGCACCAGACTGTCCCTCGGGCCGCGCACCCACGGAGCCCGGCAGACAGAGGTGGGCCCTTCAGGCGCCACCTCCGCCCGCCCGGCTCCTTACTTTTTTATGAATCCATTCTTTAGAAAATCGGCAAAAGGAATATGAATGATTCCTTCCCATTTTGATGAGTCCATGTAAGGAGTCATGGATATGACGTATTTGGGGTAGTTGTCTTTGATAGGCATCAGATTCCCAAATTCTCGGTTGAAAGTCTTTTCTTCCGTAATAAGATATGCTGCCTGGACGTAGACAACCTCGTTCCCCTTTGTCCCGACGAAGTCGATTTCAGTGCTGTATAGTTGTCCGACCTTCACTTCATAACCCAAGCGTACCATTTGCTGATATACCAGGTTCTCCACAATCTTCTCAATATCATTTGCCCGGCGGCCGCCGACAATGAAGTTCCGGATGCCCACATCCCCGAAATAGAACTTGTCATTGGTCTCCAGCAACTTTTTTCCATGAATGTTGTACCGGGAGACTGCCGATGCCAGGTAAGCCTCAGTAACAGCCTTCATATACTTGAGAATCAGATTCTTTGACACTTCGCTCTCGTTGGATGTCATATAGTTCTGGATGCTTGTTGCAGACATCGGTTTTCCGATATTATCGGCAATAAAGCGAATAAGGTTTTCAAGGAAGGGCACATTTCGAACCTTCTTGCGGCGGATGATGTCCTTAACAAGAATGGTATTGTAAACGCCTTGAAGATAGTCGTTGATAGTCTCAGGATTATCCAAACCGAATGGACGCAATCCGGGAAGACCGCCGTAATTAATGTACTTGTTCATGGCAGACTCTCCATCTTCCAAACCATGGAATTCCAAGAACTCCGGATAACTCAATCCCTGGATGAACACCTCGATGTACCTGCCGGACAACATCGTACCAAGGTCACTGGAGAGGATGTCAGAGTTACTGCCGGTCACTACGATGTCTATATATGGTTCATTGTAGTAGTTTCGCAGGCCGCGCTCAAACTCCGTGATTTCCTGAACTTCATCGATCAAAAGGTAGTTGTGCTTCGATTTATCAAGCCTCTCATCGACATAGGCCACAAGGTCTTTGTAGGTGGCAATCGTGTCAAAGGCCGTTTTCTCCTTGTCAATGTAAATCACATTGGCTCCCGCCTCTGCTTGCTTACGAGCCACGAGTTCCTTCATCACATAGCTTTTGCCCACACGGCGCTGGCCAGTGAGTACAATTAGAACGCCCTTTCCGAGCATCTTCTCCAGTTTGGAGTAATAATTGGGTCTTGAAATCAAATCCATTGTATCCATATCTTACAAACGCAAAGGTAGTCAAATTTTGTTGACTATACTAAACAAATGAGAATATTTTTGTATTTTGTTCATTAGAGTAGTCGTTCCTGTCACTCATTATATATCTACCGTTTTCCCCATAAAGAACCCGCAGACATACTTCGCTCCGCAAGCGTACAATTTATTGACACACTGCACAAATGACGTTCCCCTGGTTGTAACATCGTCTATCAGGATAATCCAGTTCCCATGAATCTGCTGCCTGTCAAACTCCAGATTCCGAATCGTGTTTGCCTCTTTCTGCTGCCGGGAATCCTTCCTGTCGTACTTCGGGCGGATGAAGTCAATTCCGTTTCTTATGCCCGTTTCCTCTGAAACTGTTTTCAGCAAGGCACTGTAACGGAGCCGATGCTTCTGAATTGTTGACGCCGGGATGGCACAAAGAACCCAAGACGCAATCCTATCCCTCCTAAAATTTCCGTTGATGAAGTCCGAAAGAAGCTGGGCCATCAGCGAGTAGTCACCTTCCTTGAATTTCAGTATTTCTTCCCGGTTGTTCAGGTCATTTTCTGAAATGCTGTCCTCAAACTTTCCCACAGGAAAGTACTGAAAGCAATAAACTGCACGATGCCCGTCAATGGTAATCTCCGAATACTTTCCGCCCAGATAAGTGACAACCGGCCACCAATGATGGGGCCTTTCCACTTCATCGTCTCTCTGCCTTGGCTTCTTTTTTCTGCGGGTGAGGGATATGACAATAAGAAGCAATACCAACAGGGGGCCAAGGACACCAACCAAATCGCTGCCAATGTTTGACATAGTTCGCACGGAGGGTGTTACCGCTCGGCACCGTGCCGCTTCGGGTCCTCCGAAGCCCCAAAAATATATAAAATTATCCGTGTTATCCGTTTTTAAACGTTTAACTTTCTTTTCGTTGATTGTCAATAAGTTATAGAGGCAAAAATGCGTGTTTTTTGCACATTTTTCGCTCTGTAGTCCCATAACCATTTGAGCAGCAGGCATATATCGAGATATCCGTTTCTACGAATTTTTGCTAACGAACACCTTTGCCGCAGGATTTTTCTCGCAGTAGGACTGAATGAGTGCCTTGAAGAGGGCATCCATTGTGCTGCCTTCTAGGAGATTCTCACGCGATGTCCAGAAGAGAAGAGCCTTGAGTTCTGCGTATGTGTCCGGCTTGATAGACACGCTCCGGCCATACGAACCGGCCTTAGGCTCCTTCTTTTTCACCTTACGGACTTTGGGAGGTTGCGCACCAGGCTTTTCCTGCTCCTCCAGCACCTCAGCCGTTCGCTCTGCATCTCCTTCGTTCACCTTTACAGCGGCCTTTTCTTCACCGGGCTCCGGCAATCCAAGCACATGTCTGAAACTTTCGATCTGGTTCA
>JAFUDQ010000037.1 GCA_017459075.1 Bacteroidales bacterium | reverse complement strand
CACCCTCTAACACCATTGCCTTATGAGTAACAAGCTGCATTTCGCACACACCTGGCAGGTCCACTACACCTCCGAAGAGACCTTCAACCTGGATTCCGTCCAGTTCAAGGAACTAATGAAAGTCCTTGACATCAATTGCTTTTACGATGACGATGAATTCGCTGATGACATGGAGTGCATGGTGGATGACTGGAAATCGGCCCTTGAGCGGCTGCGTAACTATCCCTACATTACGGAAGAAGACGAAGAAGCCATTAAGAAAGCCTTGGAAATGCTGACACCTAAACCCTCCGTACAAGAACTGAACGAATACCTGACCCGTATCTACAACAATTCCGACACCGAAGAGGGATACATCCACATCTCCTTCTTCTAGGAGACACCCTCATTCTTGCAACAAAGGCAGGTCATCGTTCATGATGCCTGCCTTTTTCAGACGCTTACGGTCATAGACCTTCTTTGACTTGTGGAGCGCCGACCTCATTGAAACCGGCCTCCCATGCTCCTGGATTTCCTCCATCCTGGCCGCCCGGCGGTTCGCCAGCAGGAAATCCTTCTCCGTAATCCGGAGTTTCTTCATTTTCTTCTTCGGTTTCATAGTTCTGAATGATTTACACCCACATAGATGCAAAAATCAACCCGTTTGTTGCCTGCTGGTCGCTCCAGTCGTGTTGCCGGCAAGCCGTCAACACCACTTCCGCTCCGTCGGCGCTTGGGACCTCGACGTCAGCAAACTGACGCCGAAGTCCCACGGCTCCGCAGACTCTGTCGTTTGTGCCCGGCGAACGGCCAACGTTGTTGGCCTTTTCGCTCGGTCCCAAGCGCCAGAGACTGCTCCACCGCCGCGCCTCTCACCGCCCGGCAGTCGGCAAAAGCCGCCTGCCCGGCTCCCATTTATCTTACCACCTGCGTAAATACCGGAGCCTCACCATCCTTCACCGTCACATATACGGTAATTTCCACCATTTTTGATTCAGGGGTTGCCTGACGAGGTGCTGTGAGCGCAATGAACTGATATTCCGTCCCACCGGGAATCTTCCTGGAAGCCACCTTTGAAGCCGTTGCGCTGAGCATGCTGTAACCTTCCACGGCGGCATCAAAAATGGCCGATTCCTCCTCGCTCACAGCATGAGTCTCGGGGAATTCTTCCAGTTTCACATAATCACCCTCCAGGAAACCGTTTGCTTTCAGGAACTGGTCCACCTCCTCCGGCATGGCCTTCATGCGGGCGGCACGCACGCCGTATCCGGGCAGCATTTCTGCCTCCGGCTGTCTATTGGCTATATCTGCAGCACTGGAGAAAAGCCCACCACTGCCGAAGGTGCAGAACGGAACCACCTTCTTTCCGGAAAGGTCTATCTCGCCAAGGCATGTGAGCATCGGCAGAGCGCAGGTGCCAAACCAAATAGGATAGCCAATGAAAACCACGTCATATGCAGAAACATCGGCCAGCACTGGCTGAATCTTGGGAAGGATTTCTTCCTCCCGTTCCCGGATACAACGCTGGATGGTTTCATCATAGGTGCCGTTATATGGCTCCACAGGCACAATCTCTTCCAAATCAGCGCCAAGGGCTGTGGAAATTTCCTGTGCAACGGCCTTTGTGTTGTCACTTTGGGAATAATAGAGTACGAGCACCTTGGGCGCCTCCTTTTTCTGCCCGCAAGAAGCGGCGGCAATCATCGCAACCAGGGCGAAGGCCATCATCTTAATGAATCTCATATTAGTTTGATTGAATTGATAATCCTTCCGCATTGAACGTCCTCCCGGCGTGCAGAGAAGAAATCCGGCGTAGTGAAGGTGTCGATTCCGCACACTTGAATGTTCTCTTCCTTCACTCCGGCACTTTCCAGCAGCCAGATATTAGCTTTCCACAGGTCGATATGGTGCCCGCCCGACATGGGCGTACCATCGCCCGGGCCGCGGAACGACCAAATCATGTCCATCGGGAAGTCGGCATTCTTGAAATGCTCTGCAACCTCTTCGCCTACCTGAAAACTGTCCGGGCCGATAGAGGGACCAATCGCAGCCAGCAAATCCCCGGCATTACAGCGGAATTGCTGCTCCATCACATAGATGGTCTTCTGCGCGATATGCAGGACCGTCCCTTTCCAGCCGGAATGAACTGCTGCAACGACGCGCCTGATGGGATCGTAAAGAAGAATAGGTACACAATCGGCCGTTCTGACACCAATCGCTACACCCTGAAGCGCAGTCACAAACGCGTCATATCCTTCCAATTCCTCAGCCGCATAATCCGGACGGTCTATAATCGCGACCTTGCTGTCATGCACTTGATGACCTTGAATTACAGGATAAGGAAGCACACTGTCCCTCCGTGTGGAAAAGGATTCCACACTGTCTCCCAACGCGTATTTGAGCAGTTCTGTGTACATCCATGCAAATTTAACCATTTTCGCCGATATCCTCAATCCCCACCGCACGCTCCGACCAAGCGTCCGGCAAGCCGGCCACTTCATCGGAGCTTTCCCGCGCTTTGGACCTCAGCGTCAGCAAGCTGCCGCCGAAGTCCAACCCGGTGACAGACTGGCACCGGCAAGCCGGCACCAGACTGTCCCTCGGGCCGCGCACCCACGGAGCCCGGCAGACAGAGGTGGGCCCTTCAGGCGCCACCTCCGCCCGCCCGGCTCCTTACTTTTTTATGAATCCATTCTTTAGAAAATCGGCAAAAGGAATATGAATGATTCCTTCCCATTTTGATGAGTCCATGTAAGGAGTCATGGATATGACGTATTTGGGGTAGTTGTCTTTGATAGGCATCAGATTCCCAAATTCTCGGTTGAAAGTCTTTTCTTCCGTAATAAGATATGCTGCCTGGACGTAGACAACCTCGTTCCCCTTTGTCCCGACGAAGTCGATTTCAGTGCTGTATAGTTGTCCGACCTTCACTTCATAACCCAAGCGTACCATTTGCTGATATACCAGGTTCTCCACAATCTTCTCAATATCATTTGCCCGGCGGCCGCCGACAATGAAGTTCCGGATGCCCACATCCCCGAAATAGAACTTGTCATTGGTCTCCAGCAACTTTTTTCCATGAATGTTGTACCGGGAGACTGCCGATGCCAGGTAAGCCTCAGTAACAGCCTTCATATACTTGAGAATCAGATTCTTTGACACTTCGCTCTCGTTGGATGTCATATAGTTCTGGATGCTTGTTGCAGACATCGGTTTTCCGATATTATCGGCAATAAAGCGAATAAGGTTTTCAAGGAAGGGCACATTTCGAACCTTCTTGCGGCGGATGATGTCCTTAACAAGAATGGTATTGTAAACGCCTTGAAGATAGTCGTTGATAGTCTCAGGATTATCCAAACCGAATGGACGCAATCCGGGAAGACCGCCGTAATTAATGTACTTGTTCATGGCAGACTCTCCATCTTCCAAACCATGGAATTCCAAGAACTCCGGATAACTCAATCCCTGGATGAACACCTCGATGTACCTGCCGGACAACATCGTACCAAGGTCACTGGAGAGGATGTCAGAGTTACTGCCGGTCACTACGATGTCTATATATGGTTCATTGTAGTAGTTTCGCAGGCCGCGCTCAAACTCCGTGATTTCCTGAACTTCATCGATCAAAAGGTAGTTGTGCTTCGATTTATCAAGCCTCTCATCGACATAGGCCACAAGGTCTTTGTAGGTGGCAATCGTGTCAAAGGCCGTTTTCTCCTTGTCAATGTAAATCACATTGGCTCCCGCCTCTGCTTGCTTACGAGCCACGAGTTCCTTCATCACATAGCTTTTGCCCACACGGCGCTGGCCAGTGAGTACAATTAGAACGCCCTTTCCGAGCATCTTCTCCAGTTTGGAGTAATAATTGGGTCTTGAAATCAAATCCATTGTATCCATATCTTACAAACGCAAAGGTAGTCAAATTTTGTTGACTATACTAAACAAATAAGAATATTTTTGTATTTTGTTCATTAGAGTAATCGTTCCTGTCACTCATTATATATCTACCGTTTTCCCCATAAAGAACCCGCAGACATACTTCGCTCCGCAAGCGTACAATTTATTGACACACTGCACAAATGACGTTCCCCTGGTTGTAACATCGTCTATCAGGATAATCCAGTTCCCATGAATCTGCTGCCTGTCAAACTCCAGATTCCGAATCGTGTTTGCCTCTTTCTGCTGCCGGGAATCCTTCCTGTCGTACTTCGGGCGGATGAAGTCAATTCCGTTTCTTATGCCCGTTTCCTCTGAAACTGTTTTCAGCAAGGCACTGTAACGGAGCCGATGCTTCTGAATTGTTGACGCCGGGATGGCACAAAGAACCCAAGACGCAATCCTATCCCTCCTAAAATTTCCGTTGATGAAGTCCGAAAGAAGCTGGGCCATCAGCGAGTAGTCACCTTCCTTGAATTT
>JAFUDQ010000036.1 GCA_017459075.1 Bacteroidales bacterium | reverse complement strand
TTGATGTAACGTTTGAGCATTTCCACGCTGGTGTGGCCGGCTCGTTCGGCGATGAGTTCTTTCTTGCAGGGGATGCTGACTTTGGCACCGGTCTTCTTCTGGTGGATGTCGATGTAAGTGATATCCTCTTTCTTGATGTTGTTGTAGTCAGAGATTCGCTGGGCAGTGTAAACGCCTACCATGAAGATGTCGCGGAACTGCTTGGCGGAGGTGCCGGGCTTGGGTTTGATGAAGAATGATGTAGCCATACTTTCTGGTCTTTAATAATGCTGATACAAAGAATCAGGCTTTGTCAGGATAAAAGTGGTTAGAGCCTTGTCTATTTGACGGTTGTCAACACGGATGCGAACTTCAAGAAAATAGTAAACAGGGGTCTCTTTTGTGCTGAATACAGGGTTGGGAATTTTAATGCACTTTTCTTCCCTGCCGTCTTTTATTGCGGAAACTATGTGTTGGCTGTTACTGTCATATACATCGTAAAATACAGAAAGGCCATTGTCTTTTGAGTAATCCTCTGAAATAGAGAATCCAGGAAAGCTTTCCTTGGTTATTTGAATGTCAGCCCTTGACAAGTCTCCCGAAATAACTACTTTTGCATATAACTCTGCATAGTCTGCATTGATACTTCCTTGTCGATACTGGATTTCTTCTATTTGTACTTTAGGCTTAGGCGTAGTACAACCGAACAGGACTGCAAGCAATACCACAGCAATAAACGGTACAAGTGTCCATGAACGACTCATAATAAAACCTTTGCAAGTTAGTTGTTAACCCATGTGAGACGTTCCCAAAGGGGACGGGGAATTAATCGCCAGAAAAAGACAAGAGCCCTGTAACGCCAGTCGAAGGTCACTACGCGGCGGCCGCAATGAAGGCCGCGCACAATGTATTTAGCGGCTTTTTCCGGCTTAATCAGCATTGGATACTTCTTCTCTGAAGAAAGAAGGGCTGTTGCAACAAAGCCGGGACGGATGTCTGTGAAACGTACCGGCATCTTTTCCATGCGGACAAATTGCGAGAGGGCCGAGATGTAGTGGCTCTGCATACGTTTTGTGGCCGAATACGCCGGAGCCGCGCCAAGACCTGCCGTGCCGGCAATCGAGGAAACGATTCCGATACGAACTTTTTTACGGCCGGGAGCCTTGTAAACATCGGCATTAAGCTTTACATAATTAAGGAAGTGGCTTATCATGCGCACAGAGCCCACAGCGTTGGTCATTACCGTACGCAGCTCCTTTTCTTCATCCAATGGGCCGCTCTGGTAACCGACTCCGGAGACATGCAGGAACCAGTCCGGAGCACCGGTCTCTTCCAGAAGGGTATCCAGGGCACCGGTCGCAGATTCTGAAGTCACATCAATGGCTGCAATCTTTACCCGGCTGACGCCGTACAATTCTTTTATAGCCTCCAGTTCCGCAGTCCTTCGGCCTGCGATTCCAAGTTCCCAACCTTCTTCAAGAAGCTTGAGAGCCACTTCACGGCCGATTCCGGACGTTGCACCTATAATTATCGCCTTCATAAAACTACTTCAAGAAAACGAAGAATACCGCCATTACAAGGCAGACAAAAGCAGCAAGATGATTCCACTGAATTGTCTGACCCTTGAATACGAACATAATTATAATTGTAAAAACAGTAAGCGAGATAACCTCCTGAATCACTTTAAGCTGCAAAAGGTTGAACGGGCCTCCGTTGCCGGAGAAGCCAATCCTGTTGGCCGGAACGGTAAGGCAGTATTCAAAAAATGCAATGCCCCAGGAGAACAGGATGACCAGAATCAGAGGCCATCCCGTTGATATTTTCATCTCACTCAACTTAAGGTGACCATACCAGGCAAAGGTCATGAAGATGTTGGAAAAGACCAGCATCAGTACAGTCCAAAATCCCTGCATGGCTTATTTCGCGAAATTTCTGGAAGCGAAAGGAAGCGAGTTGTAAAGTGCTGTGTGCCAGTACTCCCAGGTATGTCCGCCGTCACGGACACGAAGTTCATTCCTGATTCCCTTCTTTGTCATCATAAAGTGAAGGTTGACAGACAGGGAAAGAAGATAGTCATCGTCTCCGCAGTCAAAGAACCACTTCACGGTCTTCAATTTCTCTATCGTGGCATCATCGGCCTTGGAAATAAATTCAAGGGCGGAATGATCCATTACTGACTTTGCAACGATGTACAGCTTGTCAGTTTCTTCAAGGTTACGGCGTTTGTCCTCTTCAACAACATCCAGCCATGCGCTCATGGCATAGCAGCTGGAGAACATTTCCGGATGACGCTGGCAGTATACGGTGCTGCCGCCTCCGCCCATGGAGAGACCCATGATTGCACGATGCTCTTTGTCTCCGATGCACCTGTATTTCTTTTCTACGGTGGGAAGAAGTTCCTGGAAGAAGAAGTCTTCATAATTGCATCCCGGCATGTTGAAGTAGCCGTTCTGGACATTGTGAACATCCTCGTGACCGGCACAAGGCATGATGATAACCATGGGTACGGCCTCTCCTGAAGCAATAAGAGGGTCTGCCACCAATTTCATACGACCGGTGTTTGGCCAGTCTGTATGGGTACCGTAAAGGCCATGCAGAAGGTAAACTACCGGATACTGGGCGTCGCTTTTGTCATAGCCGGCGGGAAGATAAACGTTGTAGGGAACGTCTTTGCCAAGGATTTTGCTACTTAGGGTGTCAGTGATGATTCGGCTCTGCGCCATGGCTGCAATTGCAGTCAGACAGAGGATGATGGTAATAGTTAATCTTTTCATTATCAATTATTTACTTATTTTAACCATAATAGTATTGTGCAAGTTACAGATTTTTTTTGTAACTTGCTGCCATTAATGAAAATATATTTCGCCTTATGAAGAAAGTTATTGCACTTGCGGCCTTTTTGTTCCTGGCATTCAGCTTCTATTCTTTCGCCCAGAATGAAGAGGAAGACCTTGATGCAAAATATGCTGCCGGGCTTCTTGCTCCCGGAACGCAGGTTCCGGAATTCACCCTGACGGATAATCTTGGCCAGACGAGGTCAATCCAGGATTTCCGCGGCAAAAAAGTTGTTCTTTTGTTCTGGGCTTCATGGTGCCCGGACTGCCGTGCAGAGGTGCCGCTGGTAAAAACCATGCAGGCTGACGCCGACCCGGAAAAAGTTGTTTTCGTATCCGTGTCCTTTGACAGGGCCCGCGAGGCTTTTGAGAATTATGTCAGGGATAATGACCTTGGAGGAGTCCAACTATTTGACCCGGCAGGAATGAAGAAATCAGAGATAGGCGCTGCGTATCACATAAAATGGATTCCCTCTCTGTATCTTATTGACGAAGACGGCAAGGTTATCTTCGGCACCGTCGTAGCGGACAAAGTCGCGAAAGTCCTTTCTGCCAATTAACCCAACTATTCTATACAGAAAAACCAGGGCATTCACCCTGGCTTTTCTGTATCTTACTGATAATCAGGTTAATATTCTTCCTCATTCCAGAAGAAGTCTTCTTTTGTGGGGTAATCCGGCCAGATGTCTTCTATGCTTTCATAGACCTCGTTTTCCTCATCAAGTTCCTGAAGGTTCTCAATAACTTCTTCGGGGGCACCGGAGCGATTAGCATAATCTATCAGTTCCTCTTTTGTTGCCGGCCATGGAGCATCGTCCAGGCTGCTGGCGAGTTCAAGTGTCCAATACATTTTATTAGTCTTAAATTATTAATTCTCAAATTGTTAACTCTATGGAGCAATTTCGCTCCCTATACTGGCGGCAAATATAGATAATTTTTTGAAAATAAATACCTAAATTTGCACGACAATTATATAACAATATTCATACCATGCCAAGGAGGCATGTCAGACGTAACTTTATGGCTTATAAAAGAGAAGATTTGTACGATGAGAAAGTGACCGCAGAGATTGCCGGCCATGTGAAGGAAATACTTGCACTTCTGGGGGAAAATCCTGAGCGTGAGGGACTTCTGAAAACTCCGGAAAGGGTTGCGAAGTCTTTGCAGTTCCTGACAAAGGGGTACAGCCAGAATGGAATAGAGATTATCCAGTCTGCACTTTTTGATGAGGAGTACCAGCAGATGGTTCTTGTTAAGGATATTGAGCTATTCTCTATGTGCGAGCATCACATGCTCCCATTCATAGGAAAAGCCCATATTGCATATATTCCAAAAGGCAAGATTACCGGCCTTAGCAAGGTAGCTCGCGTGGTTGAAACCTACGCCAGAAGGCTTCAGGTACAGGAAAGGCTTACAATAGAGATTCGCGATGCAATCCAGAAAGCCCTTCATCCCCTTGGAGTTGCTGTTGTTATTGAGGCGATGCATACCTGCATGATGGTTCGCGGGGTTGAAAAATCAAACGCCACCACTACGACATCGGCCTTCTCCGGAGCATTCCTTCAGTCTCTTAGGACAAGGAGCGAATTTTTAAAACTTATCGGAAAATAATCATGGCAAGCAACAATCACATTGTCATTATGGCAGGCGGCATCGGCAGCAGACTCTGGCCGGTGAGCACCCCTCAATGCCCAAAGCAGTTCATAGACATAACTGGCAGCGGCCGCTCCCTGATTCAGATGACAGTTGACAGGTTCCTGCCTGTTGCTCCCATTGAGAATTTTTGGGTGGTGACAGGAGCCATATATGTTTCAAAGGTTCGCGAACAGCTGCCGCAAATACCTGAAAGCCATATACTTGCAGAGCCGGAGGGACGCAATACCGCACCCTGCATCGCATACGCGTGCCGTAAAGTTGCAAAAAAGGCACCATCGGCAAATGTGGTTGTCACTCCTTCTGATGCGCTGGTTATTGATACCGAAAAGTTCACATCGGTCATTGAAAAAGCGCTTGAAGCAGTGGAGGGAAGCAGCAAAATTGTCACCATCGGCATAACTCCCACAAGGCCTGAAACCGGATATGGTTACATTTGCGCAGAGTCGTTGAAACAGGAGGAAGTGGTAAAGGTGTCGGAGTTTCGTGAGAAACCGGATTTGGAGACTGCGAAAAAATATTTGGCTGCGGGTAATTTCTTCTGGAACGCAGGCATTTTTGTATGGAATGTGGCAACTATCAATGAGCAGTTGCAGAGATATGCGCCGCAGATTACCGGCGTAATGGATAAGATTGAGCCGTTCCTGTTCACAGATAAGGAGGAGGCTGCCCTGAAAGAGCATTTCCGCGAGTGCGAGAAGATTTCCATTGACTATGCGGTTATGGAGAAATCTCCCGATATTTATGTGATTGCGTGCGAGCCGCAGTGGAGTGATTTGGGGACGTGGGTTGCGGTTAAAGAGCATACTAAGGCCGATGCTGACGGGAATTGTGTGGTTGGCGATGCCAGGCTCTTCGATTGCAAAGGGTGTATCGTGCATGTTCCGGGTGGTAGCCAGATTGTTTTGCAGGGGCTCAGGGACAGTATCGTGGCCCTGAAGGATGGGCGACTTCTGGTCTGTCAGCTTTCGCAGGACCAGGCTATAAAGGATATGTCAAAGTTTTAAGCCCGGAATTGAAAGATTTTTTAAAAATTTTTAAGAAAAAGTTTGGAGGATTCAAAAAGACTCTATATCTTTGCAGTCCCGATTGAAAAAAGAATCGGAAGTGGGAAAGACTCGTTAGCTCAGTAGGTAGAGCATCACACTTTTAATGTGGGGGTCTCGGGTTCGAGCCCCGAACGGGTCACGAGAAATTTTGCTTCCTTAGCTCAGTTGGTAGAGCACGACACTCTTAATGTTGGGGTCCAGGGTTCGAGCCCCTGAGGGAGCACAAAAAAGTCCAGATTCTTCTGGACTTTTTTCGTATTCATACATATACCCGTTTGAATCAAACAGGTACAATTTTTGCAGTAATGGAGCGCTATAATGAAATTTAGGGAGAGGTTATATGCGTTTTTGCTGGCGTCGGTATTTATGCCGATGCTGCTTTTGGCCCCCTTCCACAGTCACGAAGAGCATCAAAACCGGCCAGCAGACGACTGCGAGTGCTGTATAAACCATACTCCGCACGATGGGCATATCTCCGATGAGAGCCCTATTCCACAATGCGTCCTGTGTAATTTTGTCTGGGCACAGTACCTCCCGCAGCAGAAGTGCCAGCTGACAGACTTCGAAGTTTGGGTATGCGAATTCATCCAGACATCGGAAAATTTCTATATTCTTCAATCCCCTCTTGTAAAATCCCCAAGGGCCCCACCCGTTTCATTCTGCTAAATCCGCCACAATCAAAACTTCCGGTGCGAGTCAGCATCGGCAATGAGGTCTGCTTTAGTAAAAGGTAAAAAGCAGGCAGACAACTATTAACAAATCAATAGTTTAACAGAATGAAGACAAGATTTATTTTGCCGATTATTATGTGTATCGGCGCAAATATAGCGGTAGCGAAGAGTTTTCCGAAGGCGGAAAAGGCTGCTATTGACACAACAGCATCGTACCACAATCCGGACAGCAGCGACATCTTCTACCAGCATCTTGAACTGGGAGAGGTGGTGATAACCGGTCTTGCAGGCGACACGAAAGTAAAAAGGATGCCATCGGCAGTATCCGTAATAAGGCCTAAAGACCTATGGGCCAAGGCTTCTACTAATATAATAGGAACGCTTGCACAGCAGCCCGGGATTAGCGAAGTAACCACAGGGCCGGGAATTTCCAAACCGGTCATAAGGGGACTTGGCTACAACAGGGTGGTTGTGGTTAATGACGGTATAAGACAGGAAGGGCAGCAGTGGGGCGATGAGCACGGGATTGAACTGGACGGAGCGGCCGTCTATTCGGCAGAAGTTCTGAAAGGCCCCGCCTCCCTGATGTATGGTTCGGACGCTTTGTCAGGGGTGATAATCTTTCATCCGGAACCGGTCGCACAGCTAGGAAGCGTCGGCGGAAGCTTTGAAAGCGAGTATCAGACAAACAGCAAACTGATAAACTATTCCGCATCTACCAACGGCAACATCAACAATTGGGTTTGGAACGTCAGGTCCTCCGGGAAATGGGCCCAGGCATATAAAAACAGCTTCGACGGCCGCGTTTCCGGCTCCGGTTTCAGGGAGGACGCCCAGTCTGCAATGATAGGGAAAAACGGCGATTGGGGCTACAGCAGGCTTAAATTCAGCCGTTACCATATACGCCCTGGAATAATAGAGGAAGACGCCCCCGACAGGTTCGGGAGCAAGCCGGCACTCCCCTTCCAGCAAATCCATCATTATAAAGTGGTGTCTGACAACACTTTCCTTATTGGCGATGGTGAATTGAAAGCAATCATAGGCTGGCAGCAGAACAGGCGGCAGGAATTTGAGGAATCCGCCGGCGAACCCGGGCTGGACCTTAAGCTGAACACTGTCAATTACGACATTAAATATATTTCCGCCAATTTGAACGGATGGAAGCTTGCCGGCGGGGTTGGCGGAATGTACCAAAAATCCAAGAATCAGGGCGATGAGTTCCTGATTCCGGATTATAGTCTTTTCGATGCTGGAGCTTTTGCGACCGCATCTTTCAAGGCGGAAAACTGGACGTTTTCCGGCGGCCTTCGGGCCGATTTGAGACGCCTGCAGAGCAAGGCTTCAGAGAACAGGTTCGAGGCATTTTCGCGTAATTTCAAAGGTGTCAGCGCCAGCCTTGGCGCGGTTCGCAATTTCGGGGAGTCCTTTACTGTAAGGGCTAACGTTGCCCGTGGTTTCAGGGCTCCGAACATTAGCGAATTAGGGTCTAACGGAGAGCATGAGGGCACGTTCAGATACGAGGTGGGCAACCACGGGCTGAAGCCGGAAAACAGCCTTCAGTTTGATTTGGGGGCCGATTTTACGTCCAAATACATCTCTGTCCAGAGCGCCCTTTTCCTTAGCCGCATAAGCAACTTCATTTTCCTTGCGGGGACCGGGGAGTATTCGGCCGATGGTGACCCTGTTTTCACTTATTCTTCCGGTACGGCGACGCTTAAAGGGGCTGAAGTGGGGGTTGATATTCACCCTGTACATAGTTTGCACATTGCTTCTGCATTTTCATACGTTTTCGGGAAGGAGAGATCCGGTGAGTATTTGCCGATGATTCCGGCTCCGCGTTTGTTCTCGGAGGTTAAATATGAGATTTCCCATGACGGGGATTTGCTGAATAATTCCTTCGTTGCCATTAATCTTGACTGGACTATGAAGCAGGACAGGGTTTATTCGGTTGGTAATACTGAGTCGGCGTCCGCCGGGTATGCTCTTCTGGGGGCTTCGATTGGTACGGATTTGGTTTTGAATGGCAGGACGGCGGCTTCTTTCTATATTATTGCCTCCAACCTTACCGACAAGGTTTACCGTCCTCACCTGAGCCGTCTGCCCTTCGCCTCCCCCGGCCGCAACGTGACAATCAAAATGCTTCTGCCATTCTGACGATAAATACTTTCCTCTAATTAGTTGAGATTTTTCCACTCGCCCTTCTGGCTCAGTCGAAATGACAGCTACTCAATACACACGCACTCGTGTTTTTTGAATTGGCGCCACCAGGCGCAAGCCGGAGGCGTGAAATGTAATGGAACGCCGGGAGGCCAGGGGATTCGGGGGAGAGAATCTCCCCTGTATAAAAAATATAGTTTTTTGAGAATCACCGGATTCTCAAAAAACTATAGCCGAAGCGTTTACATGCAGCCTCTTCCAGCGCCTCGCGGTCGTCCGGATGGGCGATGGAAATAAGCGCCTTGGCACGCTGGGCCAAAGAAAGCCCACGGAGGTACACAATACCGTACTCCGTAGCCACATACTGCGTCTGGAACCGGGTGGTAACCACACCGGCACCCGGAGCCAGATTGGCAACAATCTTGGAACGCCCCTTAGCCGTACGCGAAGGCAAGGCAATAAACGTACGCCCGCCCTCAGACAACGAACACCCATACATAAAATCATGCTGGCCGCCAACGCTGGAGAAAATCATCTCCCCGATGGAATCGGCGCAAACCTGACCGGTAAGATCCACCTCAATCGCAGAATTGATGGCACAGGCACGCGGATTCTGGGCGATAAGGAAAGGATTATTCGTGTACGCCACATCGTAAAACTCCATGGAACGGTTATGGTCAATGAACTCATACATCTCCTTGGAACCGATGGCAAGAGCCGCCACGCTAACACCAGGATGCACCTTCTTGAGTGAATTGTCAATTACCCCCTCCTTCATAAGCCGTATGACACCATCCGTCATAGCCTCAGTATGAAGCCCAAGGTGCTGATGATGCTTGATACCATTCAAAATTGCATTGGGAATGCCTCCGACGCCAATCTGAAGACAGGCTCCGTCAGGAATCTTTGACGCCACATTCGCGCCTATTGCAGCCTCAATCGGCGTAGGCTCCCCGAAAGTCATCGCATAAGGAGCCACATCGCACAGCACGGCAGCGGAAATCTTGCTCTCATGAATGAGGCAATCGCCGTAAAGATATGGTATATTGGGACTTACAAGAGCAATCACATCGCGGGCAACCTCTGCTGCAGAAACGGCGATATCGGCAGAAATACCAAAACTACAGTTGCCATTTTCGTCTGGAAGAGAACAGGTAATGAAAGCCACATCCACAGGAAACTCGCCGCTGCGGAAAAGAGCCGGCACTTCACCAAGGAAAGCCGGAGTCATCGACCCGTAACCATCGGCCACGTGACGGCGCTGGTCGGCAGAAAGAAAGATACTGTTCACAAGGAACGAGTCCTTATATTCCGGCTTGCAGAACGGAGCAGCCTCCTTATGGACATTGAATCCGGAAGTAATTGTGACGTCACGAAGCTCTTCGTGACGACGGGCCAGAGCCTCCTGCAAAATAACAGGCACGGAAGCGCCACCCTGGCAGCAAACAGTATCCCCGCTACGGACAAGCTTTACAGCCTCATCGGCAGAAACATATCTCATAAATCAGTATTTACAAATTTTCAAAAAGCGACAGACGGCGATCCAAAGTCTCAAAGTCTTCATCCGACACCAAACGGGACACGCAAACACGGATTCCCCTCTGCCCGGAGCCCGTGGAATTAAGGCCTATTGCAAGGATTCCGCAGCGCATGAGACGCTCCAGTAACTCCTTGTTATCCAAGTCCTTATACCCGGCCGTATAGAAGAAACCGTCGGAAATAGTCTGGTCTATATCCTTGTCATACACCAGGTGGAAATTGTGACGTTCCAGAATCTCGCGCGAACGCTGGGAACGAGCCGCATACTCACGAACCTGGAAAACAAAATCATACTTCCCCTCATAAGCCGCCTTAAGCATGGCCGCAAGGGCGTACTGGGCGGAATGGGACGTTCCGGACGAAGCGCAGTACAGGTAATTCAGGCTGAAATTGTCCCCGAAGGTACCAAGGCCGTATCGTTCACGAAGAAGAGGATACTCCCTCTTATACAATTTGTCAGAAATGCAGGCAAGAGCCACCCTCTCCCCGGCATAACTGAAAATCTTTGAAGCAGACAGCATCAGGACATAATTGTCTGTATATTTTGCAACAGTCGGTTGGAACGGCGGTTTATACGGAACAGACAAATCCTTACGGAAATCCATGCACAGGTAAGCCATATCCTCAAGCACAATGACATCGTACTTTGTGGCACACTCCCCTATTATCCGGAGCTCTTCCTCCGTGAGGCAAATCCATGCCGGATTGTTGGGATTTGAATACAGGATTGCGGCGATGTTGCCCTTAGACATATAGGATTCCAACTTCTCACGCAGCTTTTCGGAGCGATATTCATAGATATCGAAAATCTCATTTTTGATACCGAGAACGTCAGGCTGGCGGCCATGGGCCGAGAATCCGGGACAGATGTAAAGGATGGTGTCTTTTTCGCGGTGCAACTGCGAACATTCGAGCACAAGGTTGAAAGCCGCCTGCATGGAGCCAACCGTCGGAACGATTCCCTTAGGGGCGATGTCAATGTCGATGAAAGCTTTAACGAACTCTGAAGCATTCTTCTTGAGCTCCGGCAAACCGCTGATAATGGGATAGATGGAGGCAATGCCCTCATCAAGGGCCTTTTTCTGGGCCTCGATGCCTATAGGACAGGCATTTATACCGGGAACGCCAATCTCAAGATGAGTAAATTTCTCTCCCGTAAGGCTCTCCAACTCAAGGCCCACAGCCACATTCTGCCTTATGGATGCCTTTGATACATCCGAGATGTCCGCTTCCTTCAAAACCCTGTCAATGATTTCTTTAGAAATTGGAAGCATAAATATTTGGTTATTAGTCGTTTAGTGTAATGTCTATTACTTCTCCCGAGAGGTCCGGCTGCGGCAGTTCACGGGAGGTCGGGCGGACGCCAAGGCGGCTTACATCGCTGGCCGCCTTGAGTATGCTCTGGCCATCCGTCAGGCGTTTTGTGTTTTCTTTGTAAACTTTTACGGCGCTGTTAAGGGCATTGCCAAGCTTGGCATTTTCTTCGCAGAAAAGGGCCACGCGGTCTACCATCCTCCTGGCGGCGGAAACAATTTCTGACATGTTGTCAAGCTGGGCCTTCTGCACCCATGCAGAACGAATCAGGCGCACGAACGGTAGCAGGGTTTCTTCTGTCGTAATAAGCACATTCTGGCGGAAAGCCTCAGTGAAAATATCAGGGTTTTCCTGCTTTGCTAGTTGATAGGCTCCGTAGTTAGGAATGAACATTATTACAAAATCAAGGGTCTTATGCCCATCAAGATACTTCTGGTATTCCTTTGAAGTAAGTTCCTTCACATGGGACAGGACGGATTCAAGATTCCTCCTGGAAGCATCAGCCCGGGCAGCATCGGTATCGGCCTCAAAATAGTCAGCCAGGGCGGTGAGGGAAACTTTCGAATCCAGAATCACATCGGTATCGTCCGGGAAATGAAGCACGAAGTCCGGACGCATGCGCTTTTCAGTCTCTTCATTTCTGACGATGTTGCCCTTTTTGTCACGGATGTAAAACTCTGTGTCATAGTCGATTCCCTTAGTCAGGCCTTCTGCGCGAAGTATGTTTTCCAGCACTGTTTCACCGAAGATTCCCTGCATCTTGTTCTTGCCCTTAAGGGCGTTTGCCAAATCCGACGCAGTGGTGCCGATTCTTCTGGATTCTTCCTGGATTGACTTTACGGTTTCCTCAAATTTGGTCTTGATAGAGGTGCTGTTTTCTGACTGGGCTTTCTTCTGGGCCTCAAAGGCTTCTTTCATATTTTTTATCTCCTGGTCAAGGCCGCCGGTAATGTTTTTCATGGTTTCCGCGGCCTCTTTCTTAAGGGATTCCTCACGGGACTTCAGGAGTTTCTCGTTTTCAAGGGCGAGCTGGGTTTTTGTTGCCTCGATAGCCTTGGCATTCGCCTCTTTAAGGTCCGCCAAAGACTTATTGTAAATTTGCTCTTCTTTTTCACGAAGCGCCTTCATCCCCTCGGCTTCTGCACGCAAGCCGGCGATTTCCTCTTTCAAGGAGACGACTTCCGTATCTTTTGAGGCCAGCCGGGCCTCAAATTTTGACTTCTGAACATAATATGTGAGCGCCACACCAAGCAAAACTGCCAGTACAATCAAGGTAATTCCCAACCAAAACTCTATCATATCAAAAAATTTTTATCTTTTATTTTAGCAAATATAGTCAATTTTTTCATGATTTTAAAACGATTATCGACATTTTGAACGATTAAAGAATATTTATGCAAAAGTGGCTTCTACGCACGTACAGGGCATTTTTTTATGCAAAAAACTTGCATATAATAATATAAGTATCTATCTTTGCGAGGATTTGTAAAATCCATGATTGAAGTTTGTAGAAAATATAATAGTTTTAACATAAAATGAAAAAGTCTCTTAAGGGATGTTCTATAAATTAACTTGTTAACAATTAGAGATTTACTTTGATATTTCAGTAAAAAGTCGTTCCTTTGTAGTAGAAATCATACAGAATCATGCAGAAAACTACAATATACCGCAAGCCGATGGGCGAGAAC
>JAFUDQ010000009.1 GCA_017459075.1 Bacteroidales bacterium | reverse complement strand
GGTTTTACGGTCGGCACCGGTCTTGCGGGCAATCTCCCGCAGGCTCAGTTCATCTACACGGTAGTAGTGAAGAATCTGTTGTTTAAGGTCCATAGAAATCATTGTTTAGAGATTTACTTACGCAAATCTACAACGCTTTCCAGTGGCCCCTTTTTCAAATAGAATCGTGGGGGAATTTTACTTTACTATTTACACATCCTGCTCAGTATCAATGATGTCAAGGACTTTCTGCAGCTGGGCCACAGTCAAGCCTTCACCGCCGCCATCGGTGGCCAGGTCGTTTACAACATCGCGGAATTCACTCCAAGCCTCACCTCCGCCTACTGTTTCAAAGAGGGAATCGGCTACGGGCAGACGCTCCTGGATGTATTTCTGAAGGGCCATGGCTCGTTTGTCTGCCAGTTCCTGGTTGTGCTTCAAAGGGCCTTCTACAGAGGCCAGACCAATGATTTGGATGCGTGAAACGCGGCTTGTGGTATCCTTAAGTATGCTTGAAGTGACTTCCATAATCTCATCCAGCACGGGGCCGTTATCCCTCAGGCTCTGGCCGCGCTCTGTAAAAGAACGCTTAAGGATGGATTTATCAAGTTCAAAGAACACATACAGGGCCCCTTCTTCCTTGCGAAGAATCCTGTCAGGGGTATAAGGCTTGTATTCGCTTGACTTATGAAGCACGGGATGGCGGGTTGCAAGCTCCCCGGCAACTCCCATGTAGTCCGGAACGATGTTTAAAGGCAGAGCCCACGCCCCTGGCGCCTCAACCGGCACAGGAGGGGTAAGGGTATCCTTGGGAGTCTGCTCAATTATTTCTATGACTTCCAGAACTTCCTTGCGTGCGCGCGTGCGCCCTACAATATTATAAGCCAGATTAAGTCCCAGTTTTGGCACTACTACGGGGCCATTTGCGGTGCCAATCTTTGCTCCGCAATGCTCGCACTCGTATTTATCGGCCTTATAATAACCGGCTCCTACGCCGACTTCCGCTTCAAGGCGCCAATGGTCGCTAAGCCACCAGCTGTGGCCGCCGAAGATGCCCCCCCCCAACAAAATCGCCCTGCAAGCGATGGTTCTTTACGGCTTTGTACATTCCGAAGGGGAAGGTTACATTGCCGACGTTGAAGTGGGTATAGATGGCATCGGCACCCATAAACCAGCCGTCATAAACATTCTTTGGCCAGTAACGGAGTTCAGGGGCCACAAGGATGTTGCGCCAGTGCTTGGTGTTGTCTGTATGGTCGGTATCCCAAAGGAAGAAGCGGGGCCAGGACTTGAGCCCAAGGTTTGCTCCAATCGAATAATGCCGGCTCAAGGGTATTTCAAAACCAAGGTTGGCCTCTCCTGCGGCATCCCAAAGCAGGTTGTTCCTTATAGATAACCCTTGCTGGCCATGACGCAGCGAATCCTGAGGTGGGGTAGTTTCATGCGCAAAAAGGCTTGCCCCCGACAGCAGCGCCAGTGACAATAGAGCGTATAAACGACCAAGCCTCCTGAAAGGCCTTATATTGTTTTGAAGCTTCATTCCCTACTCTTTCATTTTCGTGTTTTTACCTAAAACAATTCTTCCATCGTTTTAAATCTAGGTTTTTTCACAAACACAATTTGGGGCAAAGTTAGAAAATATATACATACGTTGTACATATGGATGCAAGAAAATAACTGATTTTCCTGCATCCATCAGCATTTTCCACATAAAAAGGGAATATTGACTACAAAAAGCGCATTTTTATTCAGCTTTCAGCACGCCGGGGAAAGAGGCGTTGGCACGGTAGTGGGGAGCGTAAAGGCTCTCTATCTCCGGGACGCCGCAGGCAAAGGTGCCGGTCTGGGTCACAAAGTACTCTTCTGCGATATCGACCTTTTCCTCCGGGAATGAGTCAAAGAACCAGTCGGTATAGGTTGTCCTTACCTCACGGTAGCCCTTCCAGGTGTGGCCGGATATCTGGTTCACAGGCCTTAGCGTAGCCTCGCGCGGGGCGTGCAGGCGTACAAAACTCCGGTTTTCTTCATTATACACATGGAATATGGCTGTTATCTTTTCTCCCTTGTGTACGGTTTCACCCTGGGTCATGGGTTGGCGGACAATCTTTCCTCCTTCTCCCGTCACTTCACGGAAGAATTCGCGCCCGATGGTGAAGCCGTTGCCGGCGGCAACTATTTCTTCAAAAGGTTTACGATAGGTTTTGGTAAGGGTAAGTACCTTGGTATCAAGCACTTCCTTGCTTCCCTCAAGTATGCATGCTACGGCGTCCACAAAGTCAGGTGTAGTGTCCCAGTGCTGGGTTTCCTTCTGGAGCATCAGCCATAGGCGGATACCATTGGCAATATCGTTGCTATTGCCAATGGCACCCGACTGACGTCGGTCAGAACTGTCCATACTGGGGGAGACACTCCCCCAAACCCCTACGGCCTCCGGCCGTATCCCGTCCCCTGTGGCAGCGTCATCCAAGAGGGAGGCGAGGATGGTGTGGGCATAAGCCTCGGTCTCAAGAAGGCCACGCCATGGCATGACGGCATTGGGATAGTACCAGCCGCCATCACGGTGGCGGACAGCATACTGCACCAGCGAAGCCACATCCTCCTTTGCAGACCTTTCAATCTTTGCCGAGGTCTTTACTCCCCACGCCTTGGCCAGCTTCTTTCCTTCTGCCGATGATGCCAGGAGTTCCAATGTGGCAAGCCGGCGGGCCTTGGCCATGATGTAGCCGTTTAGGCCGCGCGCCTTTTCCGGAGTGAGGTATTCCGCAGCATTCTTCTTGAACTTTTCAAAGGTCTTGTATGAGTCCTTGTCACTCTTGGACGGGGCCTCAAAAGGCACGTTCGCGTACGCTGCGCGTATATTCATATATTGTTCGTCTGATATTCCGCCGCACCAATACAGCACCGATGCCTTGGAGAAGTGGTTGGCGTCCAGGTACTTGACAGCCTTGGCCAGAGACCCTTCGACTTCGCTCAGGGTGACAGAATTGTCATTTCGATCGAAGTGGAGAAATCTCATCTTATGGAAGCGTCCCAGCACGATGGCCGTCAATATCGGTGAGGACTTGAAACCCTTGAACCATGCGAAGCCGCCGTCCTCGTTCTGCAAGGCGAATATCCGCTCCAGGAGGGACCCTTCGACTTCGCTCAGGGTGACATGTGAATCGCTCAACATGACTGAGGAAGGAGATGTCTCGACAAGCGTATCGCGCTTGTCATTTCGACCGAGCGAAGCGAGTGGAGAAATCTCTTTCAAATATGAGAGTGTCATCCGCACATACAAGGCCTCGGTGAGGCTTACTACGTCCTCACGCGGCTCCTCAAGCTTCCCGTTAAGCACTTCCTTGACCATATCCAGAACAGAAATCTCGCTGGCCACTGCGCCATAGGCAGTGGTACCGGTAAAGCGGCCCTGAAGCTCCTTCATGAGGGCATCCTTGTCCGCTCCCGCAAGGAGCACGGCGGAGTGAGACTCCGTGAGAGTCTGAGCACGTTCCAGCACCGGCACCGTGATGAACATTGCGTCCGTTGTGCCGTCGTCGCCCTTAAAGGATACCAACAGGCCCCTAACTGCGGAAGTAGGCCCTTCGCTTTCGCTCAGGGTGACGGGGAACTGCTGTTTGAGAACGCCTCCGGCGGGGACGGTAACGGCTTCGGTGGTAATGGACAGGGGCTGAAGATTACGGTAATCGGCACCGTCGTACTGATAAACCGTAAGCTTTCCAGAAAGGTCAGAAGACGCCTCGGAAGACACCGTAGCAGTCAGCGAGAACCTGTCACCATCGTACAGGAACTCCGGATTAAGCACATCCACCTTTACCGGAATCGTCACCTTGAACTCCTTCTCAACCACGTTATTACGCAGCAGCGAATCATGGGCAAACACGGCCAGGCGATAGGTAGAAAGCTTGTCAGAAGTCTTGAAACTAAAGCGCACATGCCCGTCAGCATCGGCCCTCAAATAAGGCTCAAAATACAACGCCTCAGAAAAATTAGAACGCACCTCCGGGATGACGACTTCTTCTGCATAACCCATAACTTTTATTTCCTGAAGGTCATTAGATATTCCCTCCGCAATGGCGTCGTCAACGATATCAATTTCATCGGACAATACCGGTATTTGTGCTGCGCTAGTAACTGCGTAAGCTTTTTCCATCCTGACAGCATCATAAGGTCGATTCATGCCATAAGCCCTGAAAGAACCATAATATGGCGTGGACACCATAACAGAAGGCATAATGGGCGCTGCCTCCTTAAAAGGCACAAAAACACGGCCCCAGCGATTCGGCATAATAGCATCGGAAGCCTTGTCCCAGACAGAAGCCACAGCCTCGCTCCCAGGCGCACTTTCAAGCTCAACTGTAACCTCTGAAGAGGGGGCAGCATTGTCTGTAAACCTTGTAACCTTAAGCGGCAACTCACGCTCTTTCTTTTCAAGATAATAAGGGGAATTAAACCTCTTGCATGAATAATTACTGAAGAAAAGAAGAGTCAGGTAAACATTGTCTCCATATTCAGGAAGATACTGAATATCAATATGTTCGCTGCTACCCTTCGGGATAAAGACAGTCTTTGACAGGAGCACCTTGTTGTCTTTCCCGCAGAGCTCTGCCACCGCCCAAATCGGATGTTCCCCGCTGCCAAGCAGGAAGGAAATGTTTCCGCCCTCCTGGATTTTGGACTCTCCGGGGTGGAAAATATGACTGACTCCGGCAGGGATAGAATGTCCCGGACGGAATTTCAGGAACCTTATCGTTCCCTCATATTTCTTAAACTTCTTGGTACCGCATACAGTCTTAAGCGCATAAATTCCATCAGGCGCGCCGGCAAGATTTAACTCCAGCACACTGCCACCATCGGCTTTGCCTTTAAAAACGACCTTGCTATCAGGGCCGATAAGTGAATAATCAGCCACAGCATCATGGACATTCAAACCATCGGATTGAATATCAACCTTAATCCTGGCCACATCCTCCGTAAGCACATTCATATAGCTATTCAACTGATAGCCATCGGCTTTATTCAAAAGTTCAGCATCAATGTTCATGTAGTCGGAAACATACATTCCATTCTGGAACTGAAGGGTTTCCCCCGTTGCATCGGCAACAATTATTTCAAGTGAGTTATATCCTTCTTTAACTATGCAGCCGATGTCGAAACGGCCATTCCCGTCCGGTTTCAAGGTACCGGATTCGGAAGACTCTCTCCATCCGCTCACAAGCTTGTAAGTAATTGTGGCATCGGACAATTTATGACCGGAAAGGCTGGTAAGCGTGCCTTTGAAATGCACCGAATCCTCAGGGGAAACAGCCCATTCCATCTTGTCAAATTTACACTCGAAGGTGGGCAGAACATAGTCGCCGCAATAGAAGGTCTCAGAGGAAACGGTTTCGCGCTCCGAGCCTTCATCTTCATACTCAAAGCTGACGCTCCACGAACCAGCTTTCACCTCTTTTGGAAGGACGAACTTCCCGGCAAAAGAGCCCAGGCCTTCAATTATATTTTCATTCGTGCCGATTTCATCTCCCTCCGGGTCTGTCAGGACGATATTTACCTTCGTTCCTTTTTTAACCGGGAAAATTTTGCCATTATCATTGAAGTACTTGAACAGCAGGCCTTTATACTGAAGGGTATCGCCGGGGCGCAAGACTTTTGTATTAAGGAAAAGCTGGCTTAGGAAGTTGTAACCGGTGGCCTCGTCGTCCTTATCTTCGTCGTCTGTATCATCATTATCGTAAAAAGAGAAAATCCAGCCTTGAGGGCTTCTTCTTGTGAGACCGGCTGCGTCCATCCCTTCTACGTAATAATTCAACCTGGAATACATTTTCAACTCCGGAGATTTGGGGATAGTAGTATATCCCGGGCCGAAGGTCATCGGAATCCTGGCTACTTCCTTTTTGTCTTGCAGAACAACAAGGGTAGCCTTCTCCAGAGGCAGACCAGTAACGGCATTTGCCGCAAAAACACCTAAGCCATCAGCACTGCGACGGACAGCCAAAGCGTAGGAATACAGGCGAATTTCATTAGCGGCATTAATTACACCCTTCTCCTTGCTGTCGACCTCTACGGTAAAACTGCCGTCGCCCGCATCCGGAATTGTAACATCCAGGCTGTCAAGCACATAGAAAGAATTTTTAGGATTTGTAAGCTGCTGGCGGAACACTTCCTTCTTCTCTCCCTCCTGCTCCTTCATTACAAGAGTTGCAGTCTTCACATTGCGGAAGAAAACGCGGGCTTTTCCTTTATCCAAGCAAACGTATAAAACCTTGTCATTCAGGTTTTTGTCAATGGCGATAAAGTCTTCCAGCTTGCGAACCATATCGGCCTCGCTGCCCTTCATAGCCAGGCGGGCAGCCTCGTGATGACGGACATCGGCCAGAAGGGCCTTGTAGTCTGTCTCCGTTGACTTCTTTTCATCCTGAAGCTTCCAGAATCGGATGTAATCCAACCTGCCCTGAGGGTACAGGGCCACGGCTGTCCCCGGATATTTGTCGATGATGGCCTTCATGCCCTGCGTCCATTTTTCGGAGCCATCCGGCTCCTTGTCGGCAATTGTAAAATCAAGGTAGGGCGATGTTGGATAGGAGTCTCCGATGATGGCTTTTAGAAGCGGAATGGCTTCGTCCCGCTCTTTTCCCTGAGGGCCAAGGGCGATAGCCCAGAAGGCATACTCGTAATCGTTTTTTATATATTTTGCAAAGGTGAGGCTAAGGGGCTTATTGGTCCTGGTATCGCCTTTGTAAAATTCTTCGTTATGGTGTTTCGAAAGGGTTTCTTTGTGCTTTTTTGCGTATGCAAGCATCTCACTCAGAGGTGAATAGCTGCGCAAGTATGCATAGCCGACGATTGGGTCAGGAAATGCCATTGCCTCTGTCTCCAGAGCCTTTTGAAGGCTTTCGCGGAGCTTCCAGTAGCGGCGTACGGATACTTCTACATATTTACTGGATGCGTCCCAGAAATCGTAGGCCAGGACCTGATCCTTAGCCTGTTTCTTTATCTTTTCAAGTACGTTCAGCTGGTCCTGCGGCAGGTCTTTGGCCTGCGCGGCTTTATATTCTTTCCAGAGGGCGGAAAGTACGTGTCCGTCTTCGTCTTTCGTCTGCCGGGCCGGCACGGAGGTTCTTGCAAAAAGGGAAACTCCAAGCAGGGCCGCGCCCGCAAGGGCGGCTCCGGCAAGTATTGCGGCTATAGTTTTCATATCCGTATTGTTTTATGAGTTCGACCAAAAAGATTCTTCACTTCGTTCAGAATGACGGTCTCATGTCATTCTAGGGCATATTCATCTGCCGAAGAATCTACTTTTGGCCGAATTCAGGTTTTGCTTCTGCTACTGCAAAAGTACTGCCACCAATGTATATTATCGGCTTTTTGTAGGCCGATGCCATCAGGAGTGCCTTTTTTACTGCCTCCGCTACGTCGTCGATGGCAACATCCCTGTCATTTCGACCTGGTGAAGACTCTTTGTCATTTCGACCTGGTGAAGACTCTTTGTCATTTCGACCTGGTGAAGACTCTTTGTCATTTCGACCGAGCGAAGCGAGCGGAGAAATCTCCCTATAGGCCACGAACTTTTCAAGAATACGCTCTGCGGGCAGGGCGCGTTTGCCTTTAGGGGTAGTAAAAATGTAGCGGGCCCTGCGCGGCATAAGCGGCATGATAGAGTCCAAATCCTTGTCCGCCATCACAGCGTAAACAATTATAAGACAATCATATACTCCCGACGCCATCATCCCCTCCAACTGGGCGAAATTATGCTTTAGCGCATGAGCATTATGGCCGATGTCGCAGATAACCAGCGGGTCCTCCGACAAGTGTTCCCACCGGCCGGCAAAGCCGGTCCGCGCCGCCGTATGCGCTATCGCATCAAGGTCGGGCTCCAACCCAAGTACAGCCAGCGCCGTCAGCACCGTCCGCACGTTCGCCTTCTGGTACTCCCCCTGCAAATCCAAGTGGATTTGAGATGTCTCGACTTCGCTCGACATGACAGGGTTGTCATTTCGACCGGAGTTCGAAGGACGGAGTGGAGAAATCTCTGCAAAGAAAATAGGAGATTTGCGTTCAGAAGCCACCTGGAGGAATACCGGGGCCGTCTCCGGCCGATACTCCCCTATCACTACCGGCACCATCGGCTTAATGATACCAGCCTTCTCGAAGGCAATCTTTTCAAGGGTATCCCCCAGCAAATCGCAGTGATCCAGGCCAATGGAAGTTATAATGCTGAGAACAGGTGTAATCACATTCGTACTGTCCAGGCGCCCTCCAAGACCAACCTCCACAACAGCATAATCCACCCCGGCATCAGCAAACCACTTGAATGCCATCCCCGTAGTTATCTCAAAGAACGACAACTGCAACTTGTCAAACGTCTCACTCCACTCCTTCAGGAATTCGTACACATACTCCTTCGGCACCAAAGAGTAGATTTCTCCACTTCGGTCGAAATGACAGCCTAACGGCCGTCTACACTGTCTATACTGGGGGAGACACTTCCCCAAACCCCTACGGCCACTGGCCGTATCCTGATGACCTTCGTAGGAACCATCGACGGTTTCATCAACTATCCGCATCCTTTCCCGGAAATCAATGATATGGGGAGAGGTGTAAAGACCTGTCCTGTAGCCCTTTGCAGCCAAGACCGAAGCCAGCATGTTGCACACCGAGCCCTTTCCGTTGGTCCCGGCAACATGAATACACTTATACGCACTCTGAGGATTCCCCAGCAACTCCAGGAACTGAGACATCCTGTCCAAGCCCGGTTTATACGCATCACCCGTAAACCCGGCATTCTGCACACTCGGGAACCTCAAAAAAATCCCGTCCAATAAACTCTTATACTCTGCTTCTTCCATAATAAACGCTGTCACTTCCACGGAGTTCAAAATTTCCGTTGTACAATATCAGAATCTTAGATAAAGTAATGTCGTTCCCAAACCCATGCCACCCTCGGCAATGTAAGAGGGAGGGGCCCATCGCTCGCGATGGGAGGGGCCTCACAAGGTGAGGCGGTTTGGGAATGATATTACTTTATCCTCTCCAAAAATTTTGAACTCCGCCCAAAAATACTTATTTTTGAGGACAAATGAAAGAACTAGACTCACATTACATCATCGACGGCCGCGAAACGGACGCAACCCCCCGTGAAATGCTGTCCGCCCTCTGCCCCTCCGAAGCCCCCGCAAACACCCAAAGCGAAGCCCCGGAGGACATAATAGACGAATCCGCAGACCCACAGCCGGGCAACGACTACTTTGAACCGGCCCTGGCAAAATCCTACGTCCAAGCCGTAGCAAACGCCAAAAGAGACAGCTTCCCGCTATGCTACAGCGGCTCCCTTAGCCGCCTTGCCGTAGCCCGCTGCCTGCTGGAAACCATCTTCCGCCGCGGCAGCTTCAAGCTCGGAGACCTTCGTCCCGACGCCCGCTGGACCTGGTCCCGGGAGCCCATCGGCAGCATGGCAGCATTCTACGAATCCGTCTCCTGGGCCTGTGACTACCTTGACAGCCTGGGCGTAAAACTCCGCAGCTACAACTGCACCGGAGGCCCGCAAAACAAACTGGAACTAAGTTGCAGCGCCGTAGAAAGCCACCCGTCAGACGACGCCCTCTTTGAAGAAAGCCCCTTCAACTCCCCCGACGCCCACATAGAAGAAGGCCTCCTGCCCAGCCCCGTGGCAATTCCGTCCAAAGGCGACTGGATAATATACATCCCCTTCGACACCTGCCGGTACCGCCTTGGCGGCTCCCTACTTAGCCAGGCCACAGGCAAAAACGGCGGCAAATCCCCGGACATCACAGACGCAGACTATTTCATCGACTGCTATGAAGTGGTAAGAGAGCTGGTAGAAGACGGAATCGCCGTTGCAGGCACACCAATTGCCGACGGCGGCCTGTACACCGCACTTTACAAATTCATCGGCGGAAAAGCCTTCACCGCAGACATCGCCTCCGTAGCCCGAGCAGCGGAAGAAGAAGACATAACCAAACTGCTCTTTGGCGAGATTCCCGGCGTCCTCATCCAGATAAAAGACTACGACTTTGACTACCTTGACGCGGAGCTCCTGCTGCAAGACGTGGCCTACTACCCCTTAGGGCAGCTTTCCGGGGCCGATGGTTCCCTGGAACTTGACACGAAAGGCGGCACCCTCAAAGGCATACTCATATCCCTGATGGACAACGCCTCTGAAGGCGAAGACTAACAGAAAAACATCGCAAAATCACATAAAAATGGCTAAAATATTCGTTCTTGACACCAATATCATCCTGCACGACTACCGCTCAATCCGGCGGTTCCAGGACAATGATATTGTGATTCCCATCGCCGTAATTGAAGAGCTGGACAAATTCAAGAAAGGCAACGACGCCCTGAGCTACAACGCCCGCGGCTTCATGAGGGAAATTGACAAGCTCACAAACGGCAAGCGCTTCGGTAAAGACGGCGTGCCCATAGGAAAAGGCCTCGGCAAAATAAAAATCGAACCGAATCATCCCTTCCCTAAGGGCATGTCAGACCTTTTCAAGGACGACATCCAGGACCATCGCATCCTATCCACGGCAATCTGGGTCAGGGATAATCATCCCGGACAGTTTACCGCCCTGGTAACCAAAGACATAAACCTCAGGATGAAAGCCAAGGCGGCAGACATGGAGGCACAGGACTACCTCACGGACAAGATAGAGGATGAGAGGGTTGAGTTCACCCAGAAAGAAGTAATTGTCATGGACAAGGCTCCTTCTGAAGCCGTCGCCAAAATAGCCTACAGCCAGGATAATTCAGTGCCGTGGAAGGAACTCGTTTCCAAGAAACCTTACCCGAATCAGCTTTACAAGCTGCTTAGGCCGGGAGAAGATACCATCTGCGCCCGCTATGACGCAGACCGGGACGTCATCGGCCTTGTACGCAAAAAGGAAGTCTACGGCATCAAGCCCCGCAATGATGAGCAAAAGTTCGCCATCGACGCATGTCTTAATCCGGACATAAAGCTGGTTTCACTTACCGGAGGCGCCGGCACCGGAAAGACCCTGATAGCGCTTGCATCGGCCCTGGAACAAATCGGAAAATATGATCAGATAATTCTTTCCAGGCCTACGGTAATACTTGGTAATCAGGAGATTGGATTCCTTCCAGGGGACGAAAAGTCCAAGATGGCTCCCTTCCTTCAGCCGCTAATGGACAACCTCAACGTCATAAAGGCGCAGTATCGTCCTTCCAGCAAGGAGGCTCTTCGCATCGAAAGTTTCCTCAAAGATGAGAGGCTGCTCATTACGCCGCTGGCATACATCCGCGGACGCAGCCTCGGCAACGTATTCTTCATCATCGATGAGGCCCAGAATCTTACTCCGCATGAGATTAAAACCATCATCACACGTGCCGGAGAAGGCACAAAGATGGTTTTCACGGGCGATATTTTCCAGATTGACCAGCCTTACCTGGACCAGTGGAGCAACGGTCTTACCCACCTTGGAGAGAAGATGACGGGGCAGAAGCTTTTCCAGCATGTTTTCCTGCGCAAGGGAGAGCGCAGCGAGCTTTCAGAGCTGGCTGCAAAGCTGCTGTAAAATAGATTTTTCGACTTCGTTCAAAATGACAGATAGGATTTTTAAGTATAAATAAAAATACGTATATTTGCGGTTTGTGAAACAAAAGGAAAATAATTGAATCATTAATTAATAATCAACACAGTCAAACTATGTTCGAAGACAAGAAAAGAGTTTACCGTTTTGGTGCCAAGAAGGCCGAGGGAAACGGAAAAATGAGAGATCTCCTGGGTGGTAAAGGTGCCAACCTGGCAGAGATGAACCTGCTTGGCATGCCTGTTCCCGCAGGATTTACCATCACTACCGAGTGCTGCGCAGAATACTATGCACTTGGAGGTGGCTACAGCAATGACCTCAAGAAGGATGTTGCCCAGGCTCTCAAAGCTACAGAAGATATCATGGGCAAGAAGTTCGGTGATCCTAACGATCCCCTCCTCGTAAGCTGCCGCAGTGGTGCAAGGCAGTCCATGCCCGGTATGATGGATACCATCCTCAACATCGGCCTTTGCTCTGCAACCATCCCCGGAAT
Source organism: Bacteroidales bacterium (assembly GCA_017459075.1). Classification (GTDB taxonomy): domain Bacteria; phylum Bacteroidota; class Bacteroidia; order Bacteroidales; family UBA932; genus Cryptobacteroides. Next base: position 97,719 of record JAFUDQ010000009.1, on the reverse strand, counting down.
GATCAAGAAGACTGGCAACCCCCGCTTCGTTTACGATGCATATCGCCGTCTTATCATGATGTATTCCGATGTTGTCATGGAGAAGGCAGAAGGCATCGAGCCCGCAGACGGACAGGGTATCCGCCAGCAGCTTGACCGCATGATGCAGGATCTTAAGGACGCAAAGGGTTATGCTTCAGATACCGATATTACCGCAGAAGAGCTCCGCGACCTGGCAGAGGCTTTCAAGGTTCGCATCAAGGAAGTTCTTGGTGTTGATTTCCCGGACGATGCAAATGCACAGCTTTGGGGTTCCATCGGCGGCGTATTCAAGAGCTGGAACGGCAAACGCGCCATCGCATACCGCAGGATTGAGAAGATTCCGGATGACTGGGGTACAGCTGTAAACGTTCAGTCAATGGTATTCGGTAACATGGGTAACACATCTGCTACCGGTGTTGCATTCTCCCGTAACCCTGCAAACGGAGACAACAAGTTCTACGGTGAGTGGCTTATCAATGCCCAGGGAGAAGACGTAGTTGCCGGTATCCGTACTCCTAACCCTCTTAACGAGGCTACCAAGAGTGAGAAGAACAAGGCTCTTGCTTCCCTTGAGACAGCAATGCCTGAGGTTTACAAAGAGCTTGACGACATCCGCCTTCGCCTTGAGCAGCACTTCCACGATATGCAGGACATCGAGTTCACAATCCAGGAAGGCAAGCTCTGGATGCTCCAGTGCCGTAACGGAAAGCGTACCGGCCTTGCAGCCCTCCAGATGGCAATGGATATGCTTGATGAGGGTCTGATTGATGAGAAGACCGCTGTTATGCGCGTTGCTCCCAACCAGCTTGACGAGGTTCTTCACCCTATCCTTGACCCCGCTTCAGAGAAGAAGGCAACTGTTGTTGCACAGGGTCTCCCCGCTTCACCTGGTGGTGCAGTAGGTACAATCGTATTCACTTCAGAGGCTGCCATGCAGGCTATGAAGGAAGGCCGCAAGACCATCCTTATCCGTGAAGAGACTTCTCCTGAGGACATTGAGGGTATGCGCGCAAGTGCAGGTATCCTTACCATGCGTGGCGGTATGACCTCTCACGCAGCCCTTGTTGCCCGTGGTTGGGGTAAGTGCTGCATCGTAGGTTGCGATGCAATGAAGATCAACTTCGAGGAAGGTTACGTTACCTTCGGAGAGGGTGGTAAAAAATATGTTGAAGGCGACTGGATCAGCCTCAACGGCAAGAAGGGTCTTGTTTACGCAGAGCGCATAGACACGATGGATGCAACAGAGAACCCTCTGTTCAACAAGTTCATGGCTATCGTTGACAAGTTCCGCAAGCTTGGAATCCGCACCAACGCAGATACTCCTGAGGATGCTGCACGTGCAATGAAGTTCGGTGCAGAGGGTATCGGCCTCTTCCGTATTGAGCATATGTTCTACGGCAAGAACGCAGAGCTCCCTCTTGCAAAGATGCGTAAGATGATTCTTTGCGATACCGATGAGGAGCGCCGCCGCGCCCTTGCAGACCTTGAGCCTTACATCAAGGCCGCTGTTAAGAGCACCCTGGCTATCATGGACGGCAAGCCTGTTGTATTCCGTCTCCTTGACCCGCCTCTCCATGAGTTCGTTCCCCAGACAGAAGAGAAGAAGAAAGAGATTGCAAAAGAGCTTGGCATTACTGTAGAAGAGGTAGAGAAGCGCAGCGAGTCACTGCACGAGATGAACCCTATGATGGGACACCGTGGCGTACGTCTGCACGTCAGCTTCCCTCTGATTGCAGAGACAGAGTACCGTGCAATCTTCGAGGCTACCGCAGAGCTCCAGAAAGAGGGCAAGCATCCTCAGCCGGAAATCATGATTCCTGTAACCATTTCCGCACGCGAGCTCAGCTTCCAGAAAGCTATCTGCGACCGTATCAAGGCTGAGGTTGAGGGCCGCCTTATGGAGAACATCAAGTACCAGTTCGGTACCATGATTGAGATTCCTCGTGCAGCCCTTACCGGTGACCGTATGGCCCGCGCCGCAGAGTTCTTCAGCTTCGGTACCAATGACCTTACCCAGATGACCTTCGGCTTCAGCCGCGACGACATCGGTACCTTCATGGGTGAATATCTTGGCAACAAGCTCGTAGACTTCGATCCTTTCCAGACCATCGACCAGAAGGGTGTTGGTAAACTTGTAGAATATGGTATCAACTCCGGTCGCAGCCGTCGTCCTGAACTTAAGTGCGGTGTTTGCGGTGAGCATGGTGGTGATCCCGAGTCTATCAAGTTCTTCAACAAGATTGGTATCGACTACGTATCCTGTTCTCCTTTCCGCGTGCCTATCGCCCGCCTTGCTGCGGCCCAGGCCCAGATCGAGCAGACCAAGTAATTGAATGTACAAACTTAAATCAACAGTATTATGAAAAAATTAGTTATTGCAGTTGTAGCACTCCTTATGAGCATCAGCGCATTTGCTCAGCAGGGTGACAAAGCTATCGGCGTTAACCTCGTTTACGGTTCCGAGATTAAGAATATCGGCCTTGGTATCAAGGGTCAATACTTCTTCCTTGACAATGTACGCGGTGAGGCTTCCTTCAACTACTTTATGAAGAAAGACAATGTTAAGCTTTGGGAACTCAATGCAAACGCCCACTATATGCTTGGAAACGAGTCTATGTGGTTCTATCCCCTCGCAGGTTTCAACCTTGCTAATGTAAAGGCAGAGTACTATCTGAACGGTGGCACTATTTCCGACTCTGAATCAAAACTCGGCCTTAACCTTGGTGCAGGTATCCAGTTCCCTGTTTCAGAGATGCTGGACTTCACCGCAGAGGCTAAATATGTTATCAGCGACTACGACCAGTTTGTAATCGGCATCGGCCTTCTTTACAAATTCTAAGTTTCGTAGCAGCTACAAAACAACCTTAAAAAATGTCCTGCCGAATTCCGGCGGGACATTTTTTTTAGTATCTTCGCAGTATGCAGAAAACGTATATAGCCATTGACCTGAAATCTTTCTATGCTTCGGCTGAGTGCGTGGCAAGGGGGCTGGACCCGCTTACCACGAACTTGGTGGTTGCAGACGAAAGCCGTACGGACAAGACTATATGCCTGGCGGTAACGCCGTCGCTAAAAGCCTACGGAATTCCCGGCAGGGCCCGGCTCTTTGAGGTTAAGCAGCGCCTGAGGGAAGTCAACGCCAGGCGGACAAAGTCGCAGGAAGTAACGTTCATCGCCGCCCCTCCCCGAATGTCCTACTATATGCAGGTGAGCGGCCAGGTGTACAACGTTTATCTGAAATACGTAGCCCCAGAGGATATCCATCCTTATTCGGTGGATGAAGTCTTCATAGACGCTACCGACTACCTGAGGCTTTACAAGCTCAGCGCCCACGACTTTGCCATGCGGATGATTCGCGACGTGCTGGCCACAACCGGCATAACCGCCACCGCCGGCATCGGCACAAACATGTACCTTGCAAAGATAGCCATGGACATAGAGGCCAAGCACAATGAGCCTGATGCCGATGGTGTCCGTATAGCCGCACTGGATGAGATGTCTTACCGCCGTAAGTATTGGAATCACAGGCCTTTGACTGATTTCTGGAGGGTGGGACGCGGAACCGCTGCCCGTCTTGAATCCGCAGGCCTGTTTACTATGGGTGATGTTGCCCGCTGCTCACTTGGGCGTTCCGGAAAGTATTCAGAAGAGACCCTTTACAAGTTATTCGGCGTTAATGCAGAGCTGCTTATAGACCATGCCTGGGGCTGGGAGCCCTGCACAATGGAGGACATAAAAGCCTACCGTCCTTCTTCTACAAGCATGAGCCGCGGCCAGGTGCTTTCAAGGCCTTATACCAACGAAGAGGCCAAGGTGGTAATGAAGGAAATGACGGACAGCCTTGTGATGGAACTAGTTGAAGATCATTTGCTTACTGACCATATAACCCTTGACGTTGTATATGATTCAGTAAGCCTTGAAGACTCCGATGCCAGCAACGTGAAGATTGTCAAAGACTTTTATGGCCGATACATGCCTAAACCGGCGCATGGCTCCGTGAACCTTGGCCGCCACAGTTCCTCTACGTCTTTTATATATAAGGAGATGGTGCAACTATACGAGCGCATCACAGAGAAGCGCTTCAAGGTGCGTCGCCTGTACATTGGCTTTGGAAACACGAAGGCAGAGGATGACCCTGAAGGACAGCAGCTTTTCCTGTTTGAGGATACCGCAGAGGCAGAGCGTGAGCGCCGCCGTCAGGAGGCAATCCTGGCCATACGCCAGAAATACGGCAAGAACGCTATCCTGAAGGGAACTAATTTTGAAGAAGGGGCTACGGCCATTGAGCGTAACAATCAGGTAGGAGGACACCGCAAATGAATGATTTTGAGCACATATACGACGATATCATAAACCTGCCGCATCCGGAGCCTTCCGTGCGGCATCCCCGCATGCCCCGAAGCGAGCGGGCGGCTCAGTTCGCCCCATTCGCCGCCCTGACCGGCTACGAAGACATCATCGCCGATACCGCCGAGCAATCAGCCAAAGACCGGCTTTAGTGCCACCATTGAATATCAACGATTTACGCATTTCAACTTAGCAAAAATCACCAAGTTGAAATGCGTAAGTAATTGATAATCAGGAAAAGCTTACTCTGCACGGAAGGCGGCGAGGGTGTCGGCGGCGGCAGTATCGGCAACAAAGTTGTCGATGTACTGCTTGTGAGCGGCAGCCTCGGCCTCTACCATACGAACGTAAACGTTTGCACTGCGGCTGAAGAGATCAGGAGCCTTGCTTGCATCCTCAATGAGGAGCAGCGAGTAAACGATACCTGCGGTCATCTCATAGAGACGGCGGGCAAGGAAGTCAGAAACCTCCTGGTTCTCTGCACCCTTAACCTTCTCAATAGCCTCCTCGTAAAGGGCAAGCATCTTCTCTACGCGGGCCTTGAGCGGCTTCATCTCCTCTGAAACCTCGTTCTGGAGCATTTCCTTGATGATTCCAAGGTAAGTCCCGTTGGTAATATAGCGGATAGAAGCTACAACCTGAAGCTGGGTGGTACCCTCATAGATAGAGAAGATACGGGCGTCACGCATGAGCCTCTGGCACTTGTACTCCATGATGAAACCGGAACCACCGTGAACGGAAACTGCATCGTAGGCGTTCTGGTTTGCATACTCGGAAGTCATACCCTTGCAAAGAGGAGTGAAAGCGTCGGCCAGACGGCTGTATTTCTTGAGCTCTGCCTTCTCTTCCGGGGTAAGTTTGCGCTCGCTCTCAATATCCTCAAGAGCCTTGTAAACATCGACGTAAGCAGCTGTCTGATAAAGCATTGTGCGGCTGGCATCAAGTTTGGCCTTCATGCGGCTGAGCATATCGTAAACTGCCGGGAAGTTCTTGATTTTCTGGCCGAACTGCTCACGCTCGTTGGCATAAGCAACAGCCTGGTTGTAAGCCTCCTGGCTGAGACCGGTGCTCTGTGCGCCGATACCCAGACGGGCACCGTTCATAAGGGACATAACGTACTTGATAAGGCCAAGACGGGGGCTTCCGCAGAGCTCTGCCTTTGCGTTCTTGTAAGTAAGCTCGCAGGTAGGGCTTCCGTGAATACCAAGCTTGTGCTCAATGTGACGTACGTTTACGCCGCCCTGACGCTTGTCATAGATGAACATTGAAAGGCCGCGGCCGTCCTTTGTTCCTTCCTCTGAACGTGCGAGTACAAGGTGGATGTTTGAGTCACCGTTGGTGATGAAACGCTTAACACCGTTAAGGAGCCAGCAATTGTCTTTCTCTGACCAGGTAGCCTTGAGCATAACCCTCTGGAGGTCTGAACCTGCATCAGGCTCTGTAAGGTCCATGGACATGGTCTCGCCTGCGCAAACGCGCGGGATGAAACGCTGTCGCTGGTCATCGTTACCGAACTCGTAAAGAGTCTCTGCGCAGCTCTGCAAGCTCCAGATGTTCTGGAAGGAAGCATCGGCGGCGGAGATAAGCTCACTTGCCATGCTGAACACGAGTTCAGGGCAGTTGAGACCGTCGTAACGACGGGGCATTGTAAGCCCCCAGAGACCGGCCTTTGTAGCAGCCTCCATATTCTCTACGGTCTTGGATGCGTAAATCATACGGCCGTTCTCAAGATGCGGTCCTTCAAGGTCAACGCTCTCTGAGTTGGGTTCAATGACATTCGCAGCAACATCGCCCACAATTTCAAGCAGACGTTTATAGTTCTCTATGCAATCCTCGAAGTCTACAGGCGCCTCGGGATAAAGATCCTTCTGGGTGTAGTTACGCTCCTTAAGCTCTGCAATCCTCTTCATGAGGGGTTTGCCAAGGTGGAACCCTATTTCAGGATGGTCCGTATAGTAATTTGCCATAGTTCTTGCCTCCTATTTGCTGTTCTGCTTGTAATACTTGATAAGCTTGGGGATAACCTCTTCCACGGTACCAACGATTACATAGTCTGCAATCTTGTTGATAGGTGCGTCGGGGTCACTGTTGATGCTTATGATAATCTTGCTGTCCTGCATTCCGGCGATGTGCTGGATCTGTCCGCTGATACCGCAGGCGATGTAAACCTTCGGGTGAACGGTAACGCCGGTCTGGCCAACCTGACGGTCGTTGTCGCAGAAGCCTGCGTCAACGGCAGCGCGGGATGCGCCAACCTCTGCATGAAGCACCTTTGCAAGGTCAAAGAGCATGTCGAAGCCTTCCTTGCTGCCCATTCCGTAACCACCGGAAACAACGATTGAAGCGCCTTTGAGGTTGTGTTTTGCAGCCTCTACATGGTGGTCGAGAACCTTGACAACATAAGCCTCCGGAGAGACATACTTGTCAACATCGGCGTAAACAACCTCTCCTTTTGCCTTTCCGTCATAAAGAGCCTTCTGCATGACGCCGGAGCGGACGGTTGCCATCTGCGGACGATGCTCAGGGTTTACGATGGTAGCGACGATGTTGCCACCGAAGGCAGGACGGATCTGGTAAAGAAGGTCATCATAATGCTCCTTAGTCTTGACATCATCATAAGGGCCGATCTCAAGCTCCGTGCAGTCTGCGGTGAGGCCGCTGGTAAGGGATGAAGAAACGCGGGGACCAAGGTCGCGGCCGATTACGGTTGCGCCCATGAGGCAAATCTGCGGCTTCTCCTCCTTGAAAAGGTTAACGAGGATATCGGTATGCGGGGCCGATGTGTAAGGGAAAAGGTCCTTTCCGTCAAAGACGAAGAGTTTGTCAACTCCGTAAGGAAGAATCTGGTCCTCTACCTTGCCTTTGATTCCGGTACCGGCTACGACAGCGTGGAGTTCAACTCCAAGGCGGGTTGCAAGTTTGCGGCCCTTGGTGAGAAGTTCCTGTGAGACCTCGGCAACAGTTGTGCCTTCTATCTCGCAATATACAAATACATTGTTCATAGCCTAACCGATAATTTTTTCTTTCAACAATTCTTTCACGATGCCGTCGATGTCTGCATCCGATGCAGTGAGGGTCTTGCTCTCCTTGGCCTGGAATACGATGTTCTGGACGGTCTTAACCTTGGTAGGTGAGCCGGCGAGACCGCACTGGGCGGGATCCCCGTCAACATCGGCCACACTCCACTGGTTGAGTGTAAGGTAAGGACGTTCCTCATAAAGGTTGGCTCGGGGATCGTTCTCCACCCTTTCCATAGGGCAGGTGGCGTATTTGTACTTCATCACCAGTTTCACATTCTGGGGGCGGCAGGGAGCGGCTGTTCCGTTAACGGTGATGAGCACCGGAAGGGGAACCTGAACGGTCTCCTGGCCTCCGTCAATGCGGCGGCGGATGGTTGCCATACCGTCCTTAACCTCAAGAATTTCCTCTGCGTATGTAACCTGGTTCAAGCCAAGTTTCTGCGCTACCTGGGGGCCGACCTGGGCGGTATCACCATCGATAGCCTGACGGCCACCGAGGACGATGTCTACCTTGCCGATTTTCTTGATTGCGGTTGAAAGGGCGTAAGAAGTGGCCAGCGTGTCTGCGCCTGCGAAGAGGCGGTCTGTGAGAAGCCAGCCTGTGTCAGCGCCACGATAGAGGCCCTGACGGATTATTTCACCGGCACGGGGCGGGCCCATGGTGAGTACGCCTACGGTAGAGCCGGGATTCTGTTCTTTCAATCTGAGCGCCTGCTCAAGGGCGTTCAGGTCATCCGGGTTGAAGATGGCCGGAAGGGCGGCACGGTTAACGGTGCCTTCCGGGGTCATAGCATCTTTCCCAACATTTCTGGTGTCCGGCACTTGCTTGGCCAGGACAACGATTTTCAAACTCATAATATAAGGTTTAGTACGTTAAAATCTGTTAAGCGGGCGGCCCGAGGTCATCATGTGAACCTTGCGGCGAACCTCGTCCTGCACAGCTTTGTGAGCCTCAAGAGCCTTCTTCTGGTCTTCTGTAAGTTCACCCTTGGCTGTAAGGGCGTCGAATGCCTTGGCTGCGCTTGTAAGTACTGTATCTACAAGTTCAACAATGTCTACCATATCCTTCTCTACGAAGCCGCGGGAGGTGATGGCAGGGGTTCCTACGCGAAGGCCGGAGGTCTGGAAGGCGCTGCGGCTGTCGAAGGGAACCATATTCTTGTTAACGGTGATATCGGCTGAAACAAGTTCCTTCTCTGCCACCTTGCCGGTGAGGTTAGGGAACTTGGTGCGAAGGTCGATGAGCATGAGGTGGTTGTCTGTACCTCCGGAGATGATCTTGTATCCGCGGGCGATGAATTCGTCGCACATGGTGCGGGCGTTGGACATAACCTGCATCTGATACTGCTTGTATTCAGGCTGCATCGCCTCAAAGAATGCAACAGCCTTGGAAGCTATACAATGCTCAAGAGGGCCGCCCTGAATTCCGGGGAATACGCTTGAATTGAGGATTGCGCTCATCTTCTTGACCTCACCCTTAGGAGTTGTGAGACCCCAGGGATTGTCGAAGTCCTTGCCCATCAGGATGATACCGCCGCGAGGGCCGCGGAGGGTCTTGTGGGTTGTGGATGTTACGATATGGGCATATTTTACAGGGTTCTTCAGGAGACCTGCAGCGATGAGGCCGGCAGTATGAGCCATGTCAATCCAGAGGATTGCGCCTACCTTGTCCGCGATGGCGCGCATGCGCTCATAGTCCCATTCGCGGGAATAAGCCGATGCACCTCCGATGATGAGCTTGGGTTTGCACTCAAGTGCCTTGCGCTCCATTTCATCGTAATCTACACGGCCGGTTTCCGGATTCAGTCCGTAGGCTACGGGATGATAGAGAAGACCGGAAGCATTTACGGGTGAACCGTGGGTAAGGTGTCCGCCCATGCTGAGGTCCAGGCCCATGAAAGTGTCACCGGGCTTGAGGCAGGCCATGATAACAGCCATGTTTGCCTGTGCTCCTGAGTGGGGCTGTACGTTTGCATACTCTGCGTCATAAAGTTTGCAGAGACGGTCTATTGCCAGCTGCTCTATCTGGTCTACGACCTCGCAACCGCCATAATAGCGTTTGCCGGGATAGCCCTCTGCATATTTGTTTGTGCAGATGGAGCCGAGTGCTTCCAGCACCTGGTCTGAAACATAATTTTCCGATGCAATCAACTCCAATCCGGATGACTGCCTTTCCCTCTCTTTCTTGATGAGGTCAAATACCTGTAGGTCCTGTTTCATATGAATTATGTAGTTTTTGTTTTTTGCTAAAGCAAATAATCGGACAAAGATAAGAAAATAATCCTATCTTTGCAAAATCATGAGCAACAGAAAACTCCTTAGCATAGAAATGGGCCGGATGGACGCTGCCGAATACCGCGAGCGCCCCGGTTCAGGTTTGGCTGTGGTACTTGACAATATCCGCAGTGCGCACAATGTTGGCTCGGCTTTCAGGACAGCCGATTGTTTCAAGGCCGATAAAATATGGCTTTGCGGGATTTGCGCCACTCCCCCGTCGGCAGAAATTCACAAGTCCGCGCTTGGGGCTGAGTTCAGCGTTCCCTGGGAGTATGCGGCGGACACCATGGAGGCGATTCGCTCGCTCCGGGCCCAGGGGTATACGATAGTGAGTGCAGAGCAGACCACTGAGTCAGTGAAACTGGACTCTTTTGTGCCTGAACCCGGCCGCAAGTACGCCGTGGTTTTCGGCAACGAAGTAGACGGGGTCTCGCAAGATGCCGTGGACGCCTCTGACTGCTCCCTGGAGATTCCCCAGTACGGCACCAAGCACTCCTTCAACGTCTCCGTCTCCATCGGCATCATCCTCTGGCACCTGCACAGCGGTCTCAGCAAGTAACAATACCTTAGGACAGAGCAACAGTACCTTTGCCTTTTCAAGGACGGGACACCCTGCGTTTTTCGTAAGTTTCTGAATAATAGTATTTTAGCTAAAAGCCTGGTACGAAATCCCGTACCAGGCTTTTGCTTAAGTAATTGTGCTTTAAATAGTTACGAAAAACGCCCGTTGTCTTTGCGAAGTGCCGTTTTTATGCTATGTTTTGGAAAGGTTAGAACCTTTCGACACGCTTAGAACCTTTCGGGGAGGCCGAGGTCCTTGAAGGTTCTGGGAGCGGGAACTTCTGGCAGGGGTTTACGGTCTTTAAGCTGCTCCAGGGCAACCTGAACCGCCTTCTCCAACTGCTGGTCTGTGCCTGCCGCCTCAACAATGGGGTCATTGTCCAGAAGGATGTCAGGGTCTACTCCATGGTTTTCAACAATCCACTGGCCCGTAGCTGCATCGTAATTGGTGAAGAACGGGACGCGGACGTCGGTCCCATCGACATACGGGAGCGGTCCGCTGATTCCGACGATACCACCCCAAGTGCGTGTTCCGATGACTGTTCCAAGTTTGTTAGCCTTGAAGCTCCAAGGGAAGAGGTCTCCGTCAGAAGCAGAGTACTTGTTGATTAACAGCACCTTAGGCCCGTAGTGGGTTCCCTCCGGAATCGTTCCGACGCGTGAAGAACCTCGGCGCATGGTAAGGCGGTAAGGCTTGCGCTGGAGCCTCTCTATAATCATCGGCGAAATATTGCCGCCACCGTTGGCACGATCGTCAATAATAAGAGCCTCCTTATCCAGCTGGGGATAGTAGTAACGGGCCCATTCATTAAGTCCTTCGGGCCCCATGTCAGGAATGTAAATATAGCCCACACGGCCTCCGGAGAGCTTTTCTACTGTTCGGATATTCTTCTGAACCCATGCATAGTGGTAGAGAGGGTCTTCGTCGGCGATAGGCTTGACCACAACCTTCCTTCCGTTAATGGTAAGCTCCGTAAGGACGTTTGCCTTGCCTACAAGCAGCTTGAAGATATTGTCAACATCGGCCAGGGATACTCCGTCAATAGCTGTGATGACATCGCCCTCCTTGACGCCAAGGCCGGGTTCGGTAAGAGGAGAGCGGAGCTCAGGCCTGTAGGTGGCCCCTTCAAGTATCTTGTCTATGCGGAAGCCATCTTTTACCTTGGAGAATTCGGCTCCCAGAAGGCCCATTTTGATGCGCTCCGGCTTGGGATATTCGCCCGGGGTAACATAGCAGTGACCGGAAGCAACTTCGCCTATCATCTCGCCAAGCAAGTAATTGACGTCCAGACGGGTACGTGCGAACGGGAGCAAAACTTCATACTTTTTCTTGATGGCCTTCCAGTCGCGTCCGTGCATGTTTTCAAGATAGTATCCGTCGCGGAATGCACGCCAGACTTCGTCGTAAAGCTGGGCCCATTCCTGGGAATAATCTATGGTGGTTACAAGCCCGCTGAAGTCCACGGGCACCTTGAGTGCCATTTTAGGGCCGACGGCAGCAGTATAAAGCTTTCCGCCTTTGCGAAGGAGGGCCTGCTTTGAACCCGGAGTAACGTCGATGGAAGCATCGCAGCACGCCTCATCCTTGCCATCCTTGAAGGTGAAAATGCGTGTTCCTCCGCGGCCGATATACCATAGGCTCTTGCCGTCGCAGTAGAAACGGCGTCCTGTTATGGGAAGTTTTACAATCCTTTCGCCGATGCCTTCCGGATCAATCTTTACGGTCACAGCCAGCTTTTCAGGCTTCGCTTCAGCCTTTTTGGCCTCATGGCCGGCTGGCTTCGCCGGCGCAGCCTTTTCAGCAGCATCGGCCTTTACCTCAGGATCAGTGGGTAGAAGTGGTGAAGGCGTATCGGCAGCAAGAAGGGCCATATAGACGCCGCTCATATCGCCGTAAGAATAATTCCACTCAATGCGGCTGTACTGGGGATGCATGTCACGGTCGCTGGTGAAAATCAAATACTTACCGTCGGTAGAGAAGGTGGGGCCGCCGCTGTTGTACCATCTGTCGGTAACGGGATATTCTTTACCGTCGGCGATGCTTCGAAGGTAAACGATTCCCATTTCGTTGGAGGCGGAACGGGTGTAGGCGAGCCATTTGCTGTCCGGGGAGATGCTTACGCCGCGGAACTCGCCGAATTCATCCTGCATCACGGTGCGCTTGCTGCCGTTAGCAGGATTTACCTCCACGAAGCGATTCTTCCTGTCTGTATAATAAATGTGCTTGCTATCCGGAGCCCACTGAAGGCCTCTGATATAGGTATCAGCGCCTTTAGTTAGCTGTTTTACGGAGCCGGCTTTTACGTCATAAAGATAAATCTCCGTCTCTCCTGTAGAGTCGCCAATCCAGGCAATGCTCTTTCCGTCCGGGCTCCATGCGGCACCGCGGTCGTTGGAGTTGGAGGAGCGGGTAAGGTTGCGGGTAACGCCCTTTCCAACGGGAAGGTCAAAGACCTCTCCACGCGCGGTAACGACAACGCGGGAACCGTCGGGAGCAAGGCTTGCAGCCGTAACATTATCCTTTACATCGCGGCGCTCAGTGCGGCCGTAAACGGCGTCAGAGGCCAGTGTAACGGTTATTTTCTCGCTCTTGCGGGTAGCCGGATCGAACTTGTAAATCCATCCTGCGTTTTCAAAGACGATTACATGGCCGTCGGTTGACGGGAACTTGACGTCGTAGTCCTTAAAGCTGGTGACTTTGGTGGTCTGGCCGGTCTTTGTGTTATATGAAAAGAGGTTCATAATCATATCCCGGTCCGATGCAAAGAAAATCTCGTCCCCTATCCACATGGGGAAGATATCCTGGGCGTCGTTATTTGTGATATTTGTCACTTTTCCGGCCTTGGGGTCGTAAATCCAGATATCGTCGGCCATGCCGCCGCGGTAATACTTCCATGTACGGAATTCGCGCATAACGCGGTTGTAGGCCAGCTTGCTGCCGTCAGGGGAATAGCTGCACCATCCGCCTTCCGGGAGGGGTATTAGCTCCGGCATTCCGCCGTCCCTGGAAATTGTCCAAAGCTTGCCGTCAAAGCTTTCACTTATCCTGTTGCGATAGACGATTTTCTTTCCGTCCGGGCTCCAGGCCATGACCATGTTATTGGGGCCCATGCGGTCACCCAGGTTATCCCTTTCGTTAGTGCTGGTGTATGTAAGGCGAACAGGCTCTCCGCCCCAGGCGGGGATGCTGTAGACCTCGCGGTTACCGTCATACTCACCGGTGAAGGCTATGGTCTGGCCGTCCGGGCTGTATTTTGCGAACATTTCATAGCCGATGTGGGAGGTAAGCCTGCTGGCTTTTCCGCCCTGGATTGGTACGGTCCACAGGTCTCCGGCATATGAGAATACCACGTCTTTTCCGTTGGTTGCAGGGAAACGGAGAAGCCTTGCTTCTTCCTGCCCTGCTGCCTGTGCGGCCCGTGCTGCGGGCAGTGAAACTCCGGCCGCCAGCAAAATCAATGTGAGGATTTTTTTCATATTACAATTCGTGTTTGAAATGTGATTCAAAGAGACCGACTCTCTTGATTCCTTCCAAATATACTCATTAATTTCAGTATTCCAAAACCATACGCCAATCAAACCTTGCCCTTTTGGCTACACGGACAACAAGGACGGGACAATATGTGTTTTTTGTAACTATTTAAAGCACAATTACTTAAGCAAAAGCCTGGTACGGGATTTCGTACCAGGCTTTTAGCTAAAATACTATTATTCAGCCACTTACGGGAAACGCCTTAGAAGGAATTGTAGTGAATCTTCTCCGGTTTCCACTTGTCTTTGGGCTGGTCATCGCCGGCGGGATGACCGATTGGAACAATAGCGAAAGGCATAATGTTCTCCGGCAGGGCGAAAGCCTCACGCATTGCGGCAATCTTACCCTCTATAGGATAGCAGCTGATCCAAACGGCGCCAAGGCCCTGGGCCTCAACAGCAAGAAGAAGGTTCTCAGTAGCCGCGCCGCAGTCCTCATACCAGAACTGGTTGGGAACTTCCTCCTCTGGAGCATTCTCCTGACCGCGAGGCTTGCGCATCATTACGGTATTACCACAGACAACGACAACAGCGCCGGCATTGGTGTACATCTCACCATGATGACCGCCACCAAAAACCTCTGCGATTTTATCCTTGTCATTTACAACGACGAACTCCCAAGGCTGATAATTCATAGCTGTAGGAGCAGCCATGGCAGCCTTAAGAACTACTTCCAGCTGGGCCGGAGTAACTTCTTCGCCAGTAAAACTGCGAACGCTTTTACGGTTCATGATATTTGCAATGGCTGCATTGCCAGGATTAACGGACTCCTGATTGCTGCAGCATGCTACAGACATCAAAGCCACGACGGCCATAAGGCCGATTTTCATAAAAGTATTCATATTGTATAAAATTAAATGATTTCAATTTCAGAGGTCTTAATCCAGCCCTGACGGCCGTCAGACAGCTCTATATTGCTATACTGGCCAACATTGTCAAGAACCTTCACCTTTACGCCCTCATGCAGGATAAAGAGGTCTTTTGCCGATGTTCCTCCGGCGGGAGAATTCTTCACAGGCGAAACAGGAGCCATGACAATGGCAGCATCCTTCTTGCCGAACTCAGTCCTCTGCCAATTGGCAAAATCCAAAGCCAGAAGGAAGATGATTAGGGCGATGATGCCTCCGTAGAAACTCCTCCTGCGCCTCTTTCCATCTGAAAGAAGGAAAGTAACGGCAAGGAGGCAGAATGCCGCAAAGAAAATCAGCGAAAGAACTGCCCACACATCGGAATTAAGACTGTAGCAGGCACTTCTGCCCCAAGCCTCAAGAATAAACTCTGGAACGACATCAATCCTGTCCTGTACCAGCGAGTTTGCATACTCCAGATTATTACGGGCATCGGCAAAAGAAGGATCGGCCTTAAGAGCCCTCTCATAATGAATGATTGCACAGGCGATGTCCCCGGATTTAAAGTATGCATTGCCAAGATTATAGCTAAGGGTGGAAGATATATATCCCTCATCCTCAAGTGTTTGCCAGCACCCGGCAGCATCGGTCCAAAGTCCGTCGGCATAAGCCTCAACGCCCTCTGTCCAAAGGGAGTCGGCCGGCGAAACGGCAGCCGATGCCGATATACCGGAGACTGCCAGAAGCAGAGCCAGGGCAGAGGCAACGGCCTTGGAAGAAGAACCCTTGGTCTTCATGGTAGAATCAATTGAAGAAATAACCCTTGCGGCAGTGTCATAATGAGCCTGAAGCGCACCCTCACCGGAAGCCGGGGAATAACGGGCGAACTCGCAGGTATCAAGAAGCCCGACAAACTCTTCGGCCAAGCTCTCAGAAACACCCCCCTCACGCAGCCTGGAAGCAATATTTTCCTTATCCAGGGCCTCCTGGGGCATATTGAACTTGTCTGAGATAAAACCTGTAAGGGCTTTGTGGAGCTCCTCATAAAAGGCAGAGTCAAGATTCTTTTCAAGGAAGGCCTTTGATGCGGACAACCTCTTAAGAGCCATTTTTGTAGCGCGGCGGTTACGGGTACCGGCAACATCGGCCTTACGCCTGTCATTACGCTTGCGAACCAGCACGTAGCCGGCGGAGCCAAGAAGCATCAGCACAAGAAGAACGGGATAAACGGGGCGGGAAAGCAGCATCGGAGAGCCCTTGCCAAGGCCTGGGCGTCCGGTACGGATATACCTGATGTCCTCTGACAGAGTTCTCACGCCGGAGCGCTCAGGAAGCCTGATTCCACCGGGCTGGGAAGCACCGGAAGGAACTGAAGCCTCGCCGGAAACAGGAATATCCATGGGCTCCGTGGTAAGCGTTACCCACTTACGGGAATTAATGTCATAATAAGTCCACTCCACAGGTTCAAGGGTAAAGTTACCCCTGCTGCGGGGGATGAAAGGATACTCGAAAGACTTGCTTCCAGAAGTTCCGCCACGGGTAGTCTTGTCAGTAGCCTTGACGTCATAAACCTCAAAATCCGGAGGAAAATTAACCTTTGGAGCCTCCAGAAGGCTCACATTACCCTCTCCGGAAATCGTAATGGTAAGCGAAGCAGCCTCGTGCGCGGCTAGGGAATCACGGCTAAGGGTTGCCGTCATTGTATATTTACCAACACCGCCGCCAAATGAAGCAGGTTCCCCGGCCGGAAGCTTGCTTACAGGCAGCTTGACGGCAGGAGCTATAACCCTCTTTCGGATAGAGCGCACATTGTCATCGAAGAAACTGTCGAAAATGGATGAGCTGCGGCCAGGAACGGTAATGTTAACAATGCAAGTCAGCTCAGAAGCGTCAATTGAAAGCTCTCCAGCCTGCTGGGGCACAAGCACCCAGCTGCGAAGAACGGCGCTGTTATAAATCTTATCCCCGAGCACTTCCCTTTGGAAATTAATGTTTATAGGCTGCTCCAGGGGCTGGCTCCAGAAACCATTGAAAGCAGGGAAACGTACATCCTCAAATCCGGCGATATCAACCTTCTGGTAAAGCTTCAGCACAGCCGTCACAGGCTCCCCTATCACCGCACTCTTACGGCTAAGGACAAGCCTCATGAACAAATCCTCTGAAGAAATCTCCGCGCCCCTGGAAGATGCGGAACTCTTTGAAGATGAGCTCTTTGCAGAACCGGAAGCAGAGCCGCTGGCAGAAGCATCGCCCTTGACTACTTCCACGGAATAAGGTTTGGAACTAATCTGATTGCCATCAACGGACGCTGTGGCAGCCGGAAGCTGGAATTTTCCCTCCTTGCGGGCAAGCAATATATAAGAATAGGTATATTGTGACGATGTGGACGTAACTCCGTTATTTGAAACGAAGGAGGTCGATGTCCCTGTCTGAGGCCCCCAGACCACCTGGAAGTCGTCTCCGGGAGACCAGCGGAAATCCGTCGGCCGCTTGTCCTGCTTCGAATCTATGACGAAGGTGACGGAAAACTGTTCGTCCAATGCCACAATGTTCTGTCCCTGCACCTTGATGGAACTCTGTCCCCACGAATAAAGAGGGTACAGGGCAAGAACAATCAATGCAATAAATCTCTTCATAGTCCTACCAATTCTTTTCATTCTTCTTAACACCCACGGCGGCTTTTGCCTTCTCTACCTTCTCCTGAGTCTTTTTCTCCTTGGCCTGAATTGCCTGAAGCATTTGCTGGGCCTGCTGAGGCGATACTTTCTGAGGCTGAGGCTGCTGGTTCTGCTGCTCCTGATTCTGGTTTTGATTCTGATTCTGCTGATCCTGATTCTGATCTTCATTTTGGTCCTTATTCTGGTCCTCATCCTGATCCTGATTCTGATCATTCTGGCCTTCACCACCGCCTCCGCCATTCTGGTTATTCTCCAGATGCTTCTTTGCGTAGATATAATTCTCTTTTGCCTCTATGCTGCCGGGGTCACGCAGAAGGCACTCTTTGAAAGCGTCCACAGCACCTTGCCAGTCCTTTTTTGCAATGGCGACATCGCCACGGTTAAAATAATAATCGGCCGCGTATTCACTCTCAGGGGCGGCATCCTTCAGATGGTCCAGGCTCTCGCCCGCAGAGGCGAAGTCCCCAAGCCTGTAGTGTACGCTCGCGAGATTGTAATTACCGGCAAAAGACGTGGAATCCTTGTCCAAAGCCTTCATATATTCCACCGCCGCGTTCCTGAAATCACCCTTCTTGAAACGACGGTTGCCGGAACGCACTTCGCTACGGTCTACCTGGGCCGATGCAGCCAGTGCGGTTAGCATTAAACAAAAGAATATCAACAGTTTACGTCTCATACAAACAATTTCTTTTTAGAACGCCTGCGGCCAAGCAGCATCTCTATCGCGAACAGCACGAATGCAATCGCAAAGAAATACATATACTGCTCGTTGTACTCTTCAAAAACGATGGAATTGAATTCCTCTTCCTCCATGGCCCGGATGTCGTCAATGATTGGATTAAGTCCGAACTCATCGTTCCCGGCCCTTACGTACGCTCCGCCGCCGGCTGAAGCGATTTCCTGCAGGGCAGGCTCATTGAGCTTGGTCACAACTATCTGGCCGTCAGAGTCTTTCAGCAGACCGCCGTCCATAGGAATAGGCTGGCCTTCCGGAGAGCCAACACCGATGGTATAAACGGTAATACCTGATTCATGGGCATTTGCAGCCGCTGCAACGGCATCGTCTTCGTGGTTCTCACCATCGGAAATCACAATAATTGCACGGCTCTTCTCGCTTTCAAGGCTGAAACTGCGGATAGCCGTCGATATCGCATCTCCGATTGCCGTACCCTGAACAGGGACGGAACCGGTGGAAATCGTACTCAGGAACATCTTTGCCGATATGTAATCGGCGGTTATAGGAAGCTGCACAAAAGAGCTTCCTGCAAAGATTATAAGGCCGATGCGGTCCTGGGCCAGACGGTCCGTGATCCTGGAAATAGCCAGTTTGGCGCGCTCCAGGCGGTTCGGGGAATAGTCCTCCGCCAGCATTGAATTGGACACGTCAAGGGCAATCATCACCTCAGCTCCGCGGGTCTTGTGTTCGCTTAGCTTGGCTCCAATCTGCGGCCGGCAAAGGCCGATTACAAAGAACATGAAGCCCAGCACGAAAAGGACCATCCGGGCCCAGTCCTTGCCATTTGACACAGAAGGCATCAGTTCCTTTACAAGAGACTCGTCTCCGAAGCGGGCAATCCTCCTGCGGCGCAGCCTGCGGGCAATGACATAGGCAACGGGCAGGACTGGCACCAGAAGAAGGAGCCACAAATACTCGGCATTAGCAAGAAAATATATCATGGCAGCCTCCTGATTAAAAGTTTGACAAGAAGTTCTGCAAGAAGCAGAAGCAGTGCAATGATAGCAAAGCCGGGGAAGAGTTCCTTATAGACAGGGAAACTGTCAATAGTGGTCCTGGCCTTCTCCATTTTGTCTATTCCTGAGAAAATCTCCGCAAGTTTGGTGTTGTCAGTAGCCCTGAAATACCGGCCTCCGGTAGTGGAAGCTATGCTGCGGAGCAGGGGCTCGTCAATTTCAACAGGAACCATCTGAGTCTGCACCCCGAAAGGAGTCATCACAGGATACGGAGCGTTTCCGTTATCGCCTACGCCTATAGTGTAAACCCTTATGCCATAAGTCTTTGCAATATCGGCCGCTGTCTCAGGGGCAACCTCTCCCATATTGTTTACACCATCGGTAAGAAGTATTACAACCCGGCTGGGAGCGTCGGAGTCCTTGATTCTGGCCACCGCGGTTGCCAGTCCGTTGCCGATGGCGGTGCCGTCGTCAATAAGTCCGGTCTGCACCTCTTTCATAAGGTTGATGAGGGTGGCGCGGTCTGTCGTAAGAGGGCACTGGGTGTAGCTCTCGCCGGCGAAAACAACGATTCCCATCCGGTCTGTGGGCCTCTGGCTTATGAATTCAATGGCGATGTCCTTGGCGGCGGAGATTCGGTCGGGAGTAAAGTCGCGGGCCAGCATACTGGTTGAAACGTCCATCGCAAAGACAATGTCGATACCCTCCGTGTCCACTTTTTCCATTTCCGATGATGACTTGGGCCTTGCAAGGCAGATTACTATCAGGCAAAGCACGCCGAAGCGGAGCACCGCAGGAAGGTGAACAAGTACGCTCCACACAATGGAAGTTCCTTTCTTCCAAGGAGTTATATTAGATACGCGCAGATGCGGCTCCCTTCTTCTGACCTGCCTGTAAATGTACAGGGCCGCCAGGAGTACCGGGATGGCCAGGAGCCACAGCAAATATGGATATTCAAAAAACATCTTCTACTTCTTTTCTGTTTCCTTTTCCGGAGCAGCCTCCGATTCCTCGTCAAGCTGCGTCTGGTAAGTATCGGTCACGAACCTTACCGCAAGCGGCAGGGCCTTGGCATTGTAGTCATCATCCACCGTCATTTTGGCAAACTTCACAAAGTCCGAGGTCTCAAAAAGGTCTTTGAGAGGCTCTTTGTATTCTGCCGGGAAGTCTATGGTTTTCAAGTACTTGAATATTTCGGCAGTGGTCATTTCCATGGCGCCGAACTCATACCTTGAGGCTATGTACTCGCGAAGGGCGTCGGTAATTCCGGAATAATAGAGCTTCTGCTTTTCCGGAGCCCAGTATTTGTTACCGCGAAGCTGGTCAAGTTTGCGCAGGGCGACGATGTGGGCCGGCTCGGGAGGTGCGAAAATGGCACCCTTACGCTTACGGAAGTACCTGATTACAAAGAAGATAACCACAGCCAGCAGGATTACAGCCAGTACGATGAGTATATACGGCAGCACTTCTGCAAAGGTAAGCGGATAACCAATCTGACCACGGAGGTCGTGTACGGTAAAGGTTGTGGTATCTACAGGAATAGTGGTAACGGTAAGAGGGCGGCCTTTGAAAACGAGGGTGTCCGTTGTGCCATCCTTGAGCGTGCGGGCTATTTTAAGGTCCGGCAGGGAATACTCCCCTTCATCAAAGGAAGTGATGGTAAGGCTGGCCTCAACGTCTACATTGTCCTTATGTTTCTTAATGGTGTCCAGCTGCCAGGGTTTCACAATCTCTACGCCTTCCGTGAGCTGGGCTTTGTCATACTCCGGGAGTACCAGGGCCGCACCTTCAGTGATGCCTTCAAGGGTGGCTCCGTATACCAGCTGGTCTGCAATAAGCACTGAATCCCTCTTCTGTAGCTGGCGCAGGAAGGTTTCTTTTTCCTGGGCGCCCGACGGCAGCAGCGGAAGGAGTGTCAGTATTACAGCTAATATCTTTTTAATCATATAGTTACCTGCTTCTGAAAAGTGAAATCAGTGCTTTTACATAGTCCTGGTCCGTGGCGATGTCCACTGAGTCTACGCTACGGCGCCTGAGAACGGTTTCCGCCTGCTTCCAGGCCAAATCCCACCAGGCCGCGTATTCGCGGCGGGCCTTACGGCTGCTTGTGTTGATGAGGGCTGTCTCTCCTGTCTCTGCATCCTTGGCGTGGATAAGCCCTACGGAGGGGAGCAACCGCTCCCTCGGGTCGTAGACCCGGATGACCGAGAGGTCGTGCCTGCCGGCAGCGACCTTGAGGGCATCTTCGTAGCGCGGGGCGGCATCGGCACGGACATCAATCATATCGGACAGCAAAAAGGCTGTGCAGCGTTTTTTAAGCGCTCCGGTCATGTAGCGGAGGGCTTCGCTGATGTCTGTTCCGTCGCTCTGCGGCTGCCATTCAAGCACTTCGCGGAGTATATGCAGGAGGTGGCTGCGTCCTTTTGCCGGGGGGATGAATTTTTCCACCTTGTCGCTGAAGAGCAGTGCGCCTACCTTATCATTGTTGATGATGGCAGAGAAGGCCAGCACGGCGGCGATTTCGGCCGTAAGGTCGCGTTTGGTGCGCATTGTCGTTCCGAAGAGGCCGGAGCGGCTGATGTCCACAAGCAGCATCACCGTAAGTTCCCTCTCCTCTTCGAATACCTTTACATAAGGGGCGTGCATGCGCGCAGTGACATTCCAGTCCATGCTGCGAACGTCATCTCCCCACTGGTATTCGCGGACTTCGCTGAAAGCCATTCCCTTGCCTTTGAAGGCGGAATGATACTCTCCCGCAAAAATCTGGTGCGACAGGGCCTTGGTCCGTATCTCAAGTTTGCGGACCTTCTTAAGTAACTCTGTTGTAGTTGTTTTCTCCATTTTTCCGTTACGGAACCATTACCGCATTCAGAACCTCGGAGATAATGTTCTCCGTTGTAACATTTTCTGCCTCCGCCTCATATGTAAGGCCGATCCTGTGACGCAGGACTTCTGCCGATACGGCGCGTACATCCTCCGGAATCACGTAACCTCTTCTCTTTATGAAGGCGTAAGCCTTTGCAGCCAGCGAGAGGGAGATGCTGGCACGCGGGGATGCTCCGTAAGAGATAAGGTCTTTCAGTTTGCCAAGATTGTAGTCTTCCGGGGTGCGGGTTGCGTAAACGATATCGACGATGTATTTCTCAATCTTTTCGTCCATGTAGACGTCACGGACTACTTCACGGGCGCGGATGATGTCTTCAGGCTTGACCACGGGGTTGGCGTGGGGGAACTGGCCGCTGTTGTTCATGCGGATAATCTGGCGTTCTTCTTCTTTTTTGGGATAGCCGACGATGACTTTGAGCATGAAACGGTCTACCTGCGCCTCCGGCAACGGATATGTTCCCTCCTGCTCGATAGGGTTCTGGGTTGCCATTACAAGGAAAGGCTGCGGCAGGGGGAAGGTTTTGTCTCCGATGGTGACCTGTTTCTCCTGCATCGCCTCAAGCAGGGCGCTCTGTACCTTTGCAGGGCTTCGGTTAATCTCATCCGCCAGTACGAAGTTTGCGAAGACGGGGCCTTTGTGAACTTCGAAGGATTCGTTCTTCTGGGAATAAATCATTGTTCCCACGAGGTCTGCCGGCAGAAGGTCAGGGGTGAACTGGATTCGGCTGAATTTGGCGTCTACCGCCTGTGCCAAAGTGTTGATGGCAAGGGTTTTTGCCAAACCGGGGACACCCTCAAGGAGGATGTGGCCACCGGCGAGAAGGCCAATGAGGAGATTTTCCACGAGGCCTTTCTGGCCTACGATTACCTTGCCCATTTCAAGCGACAGCATGTCCACAAACTGGCTTTCCTGCTGAATTCGCTCGTTCAATTCTTTGATGTTTACGTCCATTTTATTTTGTTTTTTCTATCTTTGCACCGCAATGCGTTATTCGGTCACATTATCCTACGACGGTTCGTCTTTCAGCGGCTGGCAAATCCAGCCGAACGCTCCCTCCGTGCAGGAGGCTCTTGAGAGGGCTCTTTCGCTCGCCCTCCGCGAGTCCGTTTCTGTTACCGGGGCGGGGAGGACCGATGCCGGTGTGAACGCGGTTTCTTACGTTGCTCACTTTGACGCTTCGGCGCCCCTCCGCGAAGAAGAGATTTGCTGCAAATTAAATGCCATTTTGCCATCTTCGGTGATTATTCACGAAGTGAAAATTGTGGCCGATGGTTTCCATGCGCGGTTTGATGCCCGGCTCAGGAGGTACAACTATTTCATTCACAGAAAAAAGGACCCGTTTGTGAGGATTTATTCCTACCTATATACCTATCCTTTGGATGTGGCTGCCATGAATGAGGCGTGCAGGGTTCTTCTTGGCACTCATGATTTCAGTTGTTTTGAAAAAACCGGGGGTAACAACAAGACTTCGGTTTGTACTGTTTTTGAGGCCGGCTGGAGGCCCTACATCCCCACTCATGTTTCCATCATGGACTATCCCAACGCTCCTGTCACCCTGAGCGAAGTCGAAGGGTCACTGTACCTGGTTTTTACCATATCAGCGGACAGGTTCCTGCGGAACATGGTCCGGGCCGTGGTTGGTACGCTTCTGGACATCGGACGGGGCCGGTATCCGGTATCGCACATGGAGGAAGTGCTGGCTTCCAAAGACCGCTGCGCCGCTGGTGAATCGGTCCCCGGAAACGCACTGTTTTTATCGAAAGTTGAATATTGAATGAACAATTAAGATATGCAAGATTTTTTCTTTGGCTCCGGAACCGGCCATTCACTAATGGTTCTGGTAATGGTAATCGGCATAGGACTGCTGCTTAACAAACTCAAAATCAAGAACATAACACTCGGCCCGGTATGGATTCTTTTTACCGGCATCGCCATAAGCGCCGCCGGAATCAAGACAGACCCTCTGTTCCTGCATTTCATAAAGGAATTCGGCCTTGTAGTATTCGTGTTCAACATCGGCATGCAGATGGGTCCCGGATTCTTCAGTTCATTCAGGGGTAAAGGCTTGAAGCTCAACATCTTGTCCATTATAATGATAGCCCTGTCAGTAGGGTGCTTCGCAGTCATCCTGGCCGCAAGCGGAAAAGATGTTCCGGGTATGGTTGGCGTGCTCTCCGGAGCCGTCACCAATACCCCGGCCATGGGTACCGCACAGCAGAGCTACTATGACGTAGCAAACGGCTCTTTCCTGGCAGAGGTTCAGAGCCCGGAGGTGGCATCGGAGATTGCCAGCGCATTTACCGTCGTTTATCCGCTTGGCATACTGTGCCTGCTGCTGGTGCTTGCCATATTCCGCAAGGCCTTCAAGGCATCGGACGCCGCAGCCAGCGACAAGGATGCCATCGACGTTATCAAAACCATTACTGCTCAGGTAGTTAACCCCGGCGTATTCGGCCTTAAGCTTTCTGGTATTGAAGAGAATTTCAAAACCAATTACGTGGTATCAAGCCTGATAAGGAAAGGTGTCAGCATTCCCGTTGCGCAGGACCCGGCAATTGAGGAGGGAGATCTTCTTACCATCGACGTACCTGCAAAAAATATCAATGATGTAGAAGTTGTGTACGGCCGCGTGGAGGTTGCTTCCGACAAAGCGCCTGTGTTTGCCGGCGAACTTGTAAAGAGGAAGCTGCTTGTTACCAAGTCCGGCCTTACCGGAAGGAAGCTCGGCTCTCTGGAACTTGCCTCCAAATATGGCGTTACTGTCACCAAGGTTAACCGCGCCGGAGTGTCCCTTATCGGAAGGGCTGACCTTATGCTTCAGATGGGTGATACCCTCTCTGTCATCGGCAGCGAGGAGCAGATTAAGAAGGCTTCCGACCTTGTTGGAAACAGCAGCACAGACCTTGAGAAACCGAATCTCGTACCGGTTTTCATCGGCATCGGACTTGGCCTTATCGTTGGCGCCATTCCGCTCAGCTTCTTGGGAAATACCATCAGATTCGGCCTTGCAGCAGGCTCTATCGTGGTTTCCATCCTGCTTGGCTACTATGGCCCCCGCTTCAGGATAACCACCTACACTACCAGCAGCGCAAACAGGATGATGCGCGAGCTTGGCCTCTGCCTTATGCTGGGCGCCATCGGCCTTGGTGCAGGAAAAGATTTTGGCAGTTTGTTCTGTGCCGATGGTGCCCAGTGGCTGCTTTACGGTGCCATCATCGCCCTTGTTCCGGCACTCTTGACCGGTCTTATTGCAAGGTATTCTTTCAAACTTACTTTCGGTGAGATTTGCGGACTGCTGACCGGTGCCACCACCAATGCGCCCGCCCTGTCTACCGTTATGGCTAACTACAAGAATGACAAGACGGCAGAGTGCTACGCCACTGTTTATCCGCTGGCGATGTTACTTCGTATCCTTGCGGCCGAGGTTATTATCCTGATTGCCTTTGCTTAGCGCGATTTTTGCAGTAAGGCTCTGCGCTAATTAAGAGCGTATGAATAAGATGATTTTTGTGATGCTGGCCCTTGTGGTGCTGGCTAATGTATATGTTGTAGTCAGGATTTGGCAGATTCTGCCGTTCGGAACCGCAGGAAAAATTGCCATTGTAGCGCTTTGGGTGCTGCTTTTTGCGGGTAGCATTGCCGGAATTGCAAAATTCTGGGACAAACTGCCGCTACCTCTCGGCGCTTTTGGCTACGAGGTTTGCAACACCTGGATGATTGCCTTCCTGTATCTTCTGATTGCCTTTTTGATTTTAGATTTAGGCCGGCTCTGCCATCTTGTTCCAGTGGAGTTCATGAAGGCATCGGCACCGGGAAGTGTGGTTGTTTTCGGCATCATCGGCGTAATACTGCTGGCCGGGAATATTCACTATGGGCATAAGTATCGGGAGCAGATGGAGATTGTTACCGATAAGGTTTCGGAGCCGCTTAAGATTGTGATGGCCAGCGACTTGCATCTTGGCTACCATAACCGCAGGCCGGAACTGGCAAGGTGGGTGGACATGATTAATGCAGAGAAGCCGGATATGGTACTTATTGGTGGCGATATTGTGGATATGAGCCTGAAGCCTGTCCTGGAATGGGATTACGCCGCGGAGTTCCGACGAATCGAGGCCCCGGTTTACACTGTTTTGGGAAATCACGAGTATTATGGTGATAAGCCAGGCGCAGAGAAGTTTTTTTCAGAGTCCGGGATAACGCTTCTTAAAGATTCTGTTGCTACTTGCAAGGGGCTTTGGATAGTTGGACGCGATGACCGCACAAATCCCCGCCGCAAGTCCGTTAAGGACCTGCTGGCAGCCAAGGCGCTTTTGGAAGTTAAGGATCTACTGGATAAGGAGCCACAGTATTCGTTGGCGGATGATGGTCCTGGGATCTTGCCTGGTAATCAAGAATTTACAATTCTGCTGGACCATCAGCCGTATCACTTGGAAGAGGCCCAGGAGGCCGGCATAGACTTCCAGTTCAGCGGCCACACCCACCGCGGCCAAGTCTGGCCCCTCAACTGGATAACCGACGCCATTTACGAGAAGTCCTGGGGCGCCCACCAGCGCGGCGACACCCGCTACTACATCTCCTCCGGCCTTGGCATCTGGGGCGCCAAAATCCGCATCGGCACCCGCTCCGAATACCTCGTCCTCACCCTCAGCCCAAAAGAATAAACTGCCATCCAAGTTGTAAAAAGGACGACATGGACATCCCAATTGTCCGAGAAAATTCGAAAAATTTTGATAGCCTCGGACAATTGCACTTTTCTCTCCAGCGACCGGTGTGGCACCGAACTCTTTCGTCGTCCCGGTCCCCTCTCCCCCTTTCACCGATATACAACGGAACAAAGTTGTGCGGGCCACACTGCATTTTGGTAAGTTATTGATTAGCAGACACTTGCTAAAGAATGCCGTGGCCCGCGCAAATTCAAATTTATGTTTGGTGCTCATACAGGTACAAATCCTGGTACCTGTATGAGCAAAAACGGCCGTTTTTGCTTACAACGGTCCACAGCATAGCACCCATATAAGCACCTGGGGAAGAGATTTCTCCGCTGCGGCCTGACGGCCTTCGGTCGAAATGACAAAGGGGATTCCCGGTCGGGGCCGGGAACAACAGGAAAAGATTTATTTTAAAATCTATAAGATTTTCACTATTTTTGCAGATTGGAGATTTCTCCGCTCGCCTCGCTCGGTCGAAATGACAATGAAGGGTGCGAAGGCATTGTGGAGGCCAGCGGAGCCGGGAATAACATGAAACACCGGATAATTGATAATTAAAATTTTTGCAAAAATATGATTTCAAATCTTTTGTTCATTCAGGGTGAGGGCATCGCAGATACAGCCCAGAACGCAGCTCAGGAAGCAATAGCAGCAGCAAGCACCCCCGCAGTAACGGAGCAGAGCTTCGACCTGCTTAGCATGGCAGCCAAGGGCGGATTCCTTATGATTGTCCTTGCCGTACTTTCAGTAATCGCCATTTACATCTTCGGACAGAAATGGTGGATGATACACAAGGCCGGCCAGATTGACAAGAACTTCATGAAAGACATCCGTGACTACATTCACGACGGCAAAATCAAATCTGCCATCGACCTGTGCGAACACTACGACTCCCCCATCGCCCGCCTTGTACAGAAAGGCATCGAGAGAATCGGCCGCCCCTTAAGCGACATCCAGGCATCAGTAGAGAATACCGGCAACGCAGAAGTCGCACGCCTTGAAAAAGGCCTGCCGATGCTCGCTACCATCGCCGGCGGCGCCCCGATGATAGGATTCCTTGGTACCGTCCTTGGTATGGTCCAGGCCTTCTTCAACATGAGCACCGCAGGAAACAACGTAGACATCTCCACCCTTTCAGGCGGTATCTTCACAGCCATGATTACAACAGTTGGCGGTCTTATCGTAGGTATCATCGCTTACTTCGGCTACAACTACCTTACATCGAACATTTCCAACCTGGTATTCAAGATGGAGAACGCAACCATTGAATTCATGGACGTTCTGCACGAGCCCGCATCGGAGGAGTAAAACATGGCACTTAAGCGACACACAAAAGTCCTGTCAGAAACCAGCATGTCTACAATGACAGACCTGGTATTCCTGCTGCTGGTCTTTTTCCTGCTTACGTCCACACTGGTAAACCCCAACGCCCTTAAACTGCTGCTCCCCAAGAGCACCGGGCAGATATCGGACAAGGCCACAGTGAGCGTTTCAGTAAAGGACTGGCACAAGGACAACTTGTTCACATACCACATCAACGGAGACGAGACCCCCCTGCCATTTGACGCAGTGGAAGACAGGCTCATAGAACTGCTCCAGACAGAGGAAGATCCCACTTTCTCCATTTATTCCGACGAGTCCGTACCCGTCAAGGAAGTGGTAGCCCTGATGAACATAGCAAAAAGGAATCATTACAAGGTAATACTTGCCACCTCACCGGAATAAAGTATGGACTACAGGAAGTTAAGGGACAAGAACAATCGTCAAAGCAACGTGAGCGGCATCCTGCTCGCGGTCGGGCTTCATGCGGCACTGGCAGTGGTGCTGCTAAGCACGGGCCTGACGTACCTTGACCCGCCGCCACCTGAGGAAAGCTTTGTCATTGATTTCACCCAAGTTATTGAGGAAGAGCCGATGCAGCAGAGGGTTACCACCCAGCAGCCGCAGGTAGAAGAGCCGGACAAAACCAGGGAGCACGAACTGGTAAAACGCTCTGAGGCCCAGCATGTTGGCAAAAAAGCCAACAAGGCCCCCGAGGCTACCGTAGGTGACAAGGGCGACGTAGAAGTAAAAGAGCCCCCGCGTGAAAAGCCCATCGACAAAAGGGCCCTCTTCAGCGCAGCGAACAACAAGGCCGACAAAGACACCCTCGCGCCCCAGACGGCATCGTCGGTAAGCGATAAGCTGACGGCAGGCCACCCGAAGGGGAATACCACATACGGAAAGGTAGACGGTGAGCCCAACGGAGTGAAAGGCCGTTCAGTAGTTAACGGTAACATTCCGATTCCGAATTATCCGGTACAGGAATCCGGCATAGTGGTGGTTGCAGTGAAGGTTAACCAATACGGAAAAGTGGTTGAAGCCAAGCCCGGAGCACCGGGAACAACCACTTCAAACGGTACACTTTGGGCAGAAGCCAGAAAGGCGGCCATGAAGACTGTCTTCAACCAGGCTGCCGACGCCCCCGTCCTTCAGGATGGCACAATTACGTATAAATTTAATTTAAAATAAAACGCCCGAGAGGGTCTTTAAAATGGAAGAATTCAAGAAAAAAAGAAGTTTCGGCGGCCATAAGCCCGCCGGCGGAGAACACAAATCATTCGGAGGCCGCAAGCCGTTCCAAAGAAACAGTGAAGGCGGCGAGCGCCGTTCCTTCGGAGAACACAAGAGCTTCGGAGAGCGCAGGTCTTTCCATAGCGACAGCGAGGAAGGCGGCCGCAGGCCGTTCAGGAGCCGCGAAGACGGCGAAGGACGCAGGTCCTTCAGAAGCCACGAAGGCGGCGAGGAGCGCCACAGCAGCGAACGCCGCAGCAGCTTCGGAGAGCATAAGAGCTACGGAGAGCACAAGCCATCTTTTGGAGACCGCAAGCCATCTTTCGGAGGCCGTAAGCCTTCATTCGGCGGACGCAGACCCTTTGGCGCCGGAAGGAAGAAAGAAGACGGAATAGACAGAATGATTAGCCGTAAACCTTTGGTTTCCAAGATGGAAGCGCCCAAGGAAGTAGAAGTAATCGCAAAAGACGAGGTTCGCCTCAACAAATTCATCGCGAACTCAGGCGTATGTTCACGCCGCGAAGCCGACACCATGATTCAGGCCGGAGTAGTATCCGTTAACGGAGAAGTCGTAACCGAGCTTGGAACCAAAGTCAATATCTTCAACGATGAAGTACGCTTCAACGGAGAACTCCTCCGCGGAGAAAGCAAGGTTTACATCGTAATGAACAAACCCAAGGGCTTTGTCACCACAGCCAGCGATCCCCATGCAGACAAAACCGTGATGGACTTGCTTAAGAACTGCACCGCAAGGGTATTCCCCGTAGGAAGGCTTGACAAGAACACCACCGGCGTACTCATGTTCACAAACGACGGAGACGTAGCAGAGAAACTGGCTCACCCCTCTTACGACAAGAAGAAAATCTACCAGGTCACCCTTGACAGGAACCTTTCTCAGGAAGATTTTGACCAGATCTTGAGCGGAGTAGAGCTGGCAGACGGAGTCATCGCCGCAGATGAGCTTGAATTTGTTGATGAAGGCAACCACAAGAAGCTTGGCATTGAGATTCATTCCGGTAAGAACCGCATCGTACGACGCATCTTTGAGCATCTTGGCTATGACGTCAAGGGACTTGACAGGGTTTACTTCGCAGGCCTTACAAAGAAGGGACTCAAGCGCGGAGAATGGAGATACCTCACAGAAAATGAGGCTAACATCCTCAAAATGGGAGCATACATTTAATGGAAGGCAGTCAGAAAAAGCACAAGGCTGGATTTGTCAACATCATCGGCAACCCGAATGTTGGCAAATCTACCCTTATGAATGCCCTGGTTGGTGAAAAGCTGTCCATCGTAACGGCGAAGGCGCAGACCACCAGGCACAGAATCATGGGTATCGTCAATACCGATGATTACCAGATTGTATATTCCGACACCCCCGGCATCCTGAAGCCGAACTACCGCCTCCAGCAGAACATGATGAACTTTGTGGATACTGCAATTGGCGATGCCGACCTTATCCTTTACGTTACCGATGTAGTGGAAAAGGCTGACAAAAACGTAGAATACATAGACAAGCTGAAGCGTCTGGAATGCCCCGTTATACTGGTCATCAACAAAATCGATATCAGCGACCAGAAGACGGTGACCTCACTGATGCAGTGGTGGCAGGAACAACTCCCCAAGGCGATAATCTTCCCGGTTTCCGCCCAGGAGAGGTTCAATCTGGAAAATGTTTACAATACCATAGTGGAGAATCTTCCCGTAAGCCCGCCATGGTATGACAAAGATACTTTTACTGACAGGAACCTCAGGTTCTTCGCCTCTGAAATTATCCGCGAAAAGATACTTCTGCTCTATGACAAGGAGATTCCCTACAGCTGCGAAGTAGTTGTGGAACAGTTCCTTGAGGGACAGGAAAAATACGATATCAGCGCGGTGATTTACGTAATGAGGGACTCCCAGAAGGGCATCCTCATAGGCAAAAAGGGAGAGGCCATGAAGAGGCTGGGCACTGCCGCCCGCATAGAAATGGAAGACTTCTTCCAGAAGAAGGTTTTCCTAAGCCTTTTCGTAAAAGTAGACAGCGACTGGCGCACCAGTCGGAAGGAATTAAGAAAATTCGGATACGAAGAATAGTAGACAGATATGAGCGAAGAATGGGATGACATCAAGAACATCGGCGGTCAGTACGACGACGATGATGCCGGCGAGCCATTGGACGATTCGGCAGCGCCCAGCGGACGGTACGACCGTCTTTTGGGAGAGGACAGCACAAAGTTCAAGCTGTCCGGAATGTTCAAGGACTGGTTCCTGGATTACTCTTCATACGTAATCCTGGCCAGGGCCGTGCCTCATATCGTGGATGGCCTGAAGCCGGTGCAAAGGCGCGTGCTTCATGCCATGTACAAGATGGACGACGGCCGCTTCACCAAGGTGGCCAATATCGTTGGCCAGGCCATGCAGTATCACCCTCACGGCGATGCTTCCATTCTTGGCGCCCTTGTACAACTGGGCCAGAAAGGCTTCACGGTAGACTGCCAGGGAAACTGGGGTAACATTCTTACCGGAGACAGCAATGCTGCCCCCCGATACATTGAAGCCCGCCTCAGCAAGTTTGCCAAAGAGGTTGTTTTCGACCCCAAGATTACAAACTGGATGACCTCTTACGACGGCCGTAACCAGGAGCCTACGGAGCTCCCGGTACGCTTCCCTCTCCTGCTTGCACAGGGTACTGAGGGAATCGCCGTTGGTATGGCTTCAAAGATTCTGCCCCATAACTTCAACGAGCTCCTGGATGCATCAGTGGCTATCCTGAAGGGTGAGCCCTACGAGATTTTCCCGGACTTCCCTACCGGAGGCTTCGCCGAATGCTCCAAGTATATGGCCGGCAAGCGTGGTGGCTCCGTCAAGGTTCGCGCCCGCATAGAAAAGATTGACAAGAATACCATCGCCATAACTGAAATTCCTTACGGGAAGACATCGGGACAGGTGATTGACACTATCCTTAAGGCAAAGGACAAGGGTAAAATCAAGATAAAGAAGATTGAGGATATGACTACGGAGAAGGTGGAAATCGTGATTCACCTTCCTAACGATGTATCCCCGGACAAGACGATTGACGCCCTTTACGCCTTTACGGACTGCGAGACCACCATCGCCCCCAACGCCTGCGTTATCGTAGACAACAAGCCTCAGTTCCTGAGTGTTAACGATGTGCTGGAATACAGCACCAACCACACCAAGGAACTTCTGGGACGCCAGCTCCAGATTCGTCTGGACGAGCTGGAGGACGATTGGCATTACAACTCTCTGGAGAAAATTTTCTTTGAAAACCGCATCTACAAGGTGCTGGAGCAGGACCAGAAGACCTGGGAAATCCAGCTTCAGGAGGTTTTTGATGCCATGAAGCAGTTCCAGAACCAGGTTCATCGCGAGATTGTAATGGATGACATCCTTAAGCTGGTTGAAAAGCCTGTCCGCAAGATTTCCAAGTTCGATGTCAAGGCTGTGGATGAGAAAATCCGCGGCATAGAGGCCCAGATTGCAGACCTCAAGGATAAGCTGGAGCATCTTACCAAGTACACCATCGACTGGTTCAAGTCCCTTAAGAAGAAATACGGGGATATGTTCCCCCGCCAGACGGAAATCACCAGTTTTGAGACGATTGCGGTCACCAAGGTGGTTAACAATAACGCCAAGCTCTATGCCAATAAGGAAGAGGGTTTCGTGGGCATCGGCTTAAAGAAAGACGATGGCGGAGAGTATATCTGCGACTGCTCTGACCTAAGCGAAATCATCACCATCGGCAAAGATGGCAAATACAGGGTGACGAAGGTCATGGACAAGGCTTTCATTGCAAAGGAGCTGGTTCATGTAGATGTCTTCAACCGTGGCGACGACCGTACTACCTACAATGTCATTTACCGTGATGGCAAATCATCAATTTACTACGCCAAGCGCTTCAACATCACTTCTATAACCCGTGACAAGGAGTACGATATCACCCAGGGTAAGCCTGGCAGCCAGATTATGTGGATGACAGTAAACCGTAACGGCGAGGCTGAGAGCGTAAGGGTTACTTTCCGGCCGAAGCCGATGCTGAAGAAGAGTTCCACCGAGTATGATTTCTCTTCCCTGGCTATCAAGGGCCGCAGTTCAAGGGGCAACCTTGTAACGAAGAATGCTATCCAGAGGATAACACTGAAGAACAAGGGCGTTTCTACCATCAGCGGCAAGGATATTTGGTACGATGCTGATGTTCAGAGGCTTAATGAGGACGGACGCGGTACTCATCTTGGTCAGTTCGGTTCCGAGGACAAGATTCTGGCTGTTTTCAAGAACGGTACTTTCTACACGACGTCCTTCGATCTTAGCAACCGTTACCAGGGGGATGTGCTTCGCATCGAGAAGCTGGATACTTCCAAGACTTATACTGCCCTTTATTGGGATGGTGTGGCTAAGGCCTTCTATGTGAAGAGGTTCAGCTTCCCTGTGAGTGACAACACACCTCTTGGTTTTATTGCCGATGGTAAGGGTAGTTATTTGGTGGCTTTGTCTGATGATGCCCGTCCTGTGATTGAGCTTACTTTCGGTGGAAAGTTTGCTCACAGGCAGCCGGAGACTATTGATGCGGAGGAGTTTATTGGCAAGAAGGGGTTCACGGCTAAGGGTAAGAAGTGTTCGGCTTTAGACCTCAAGGCTGTCGCTTTTGGCGAGCCGCTTCCTGTTCCGAGCGAGTCCTCTGTCATTCCGAGCGAAGTCGAGGAATCTGAGGACGAGCCGATAGACCTTCTTTCTGTCCCGGAGGAAGGAGATTTCTCCACCCCGGCTGCGCCTCCGGTCGAAATGACAGAGAAAGCCCCGAGCGATTCTTCTGTCACCCCGAGCGATTCTTCTGTCACCCCGAGCGATTCTTCTGTCACCCCGAGCGAAGTCGAGGGGTCTCAAAAAAAGAATACCTCCAAGAAGCGGGATGCAGTGGCGGGGGATGTGATTGACCTTGGAATTGACGACATGTCGTTTGGCGACGAAGAGGAGCCGAATCTTTTCAATATTTGAAAAGGATTATAACCATAGCGGGGATGCCGGGAAGCGGGAAGAGCTGGGCTGCGAGGGAGCTTGCAGCGCAGCTTTCTGCTTCCGGCCAGCCTGCCCGGTGGATAGATTTGGACGCAGAGGTGGAGCGCCGCGCCGGCAAGGCCGTCGCACGCATCTTCGCGGAAGACGGGGAAGCTGCCTTTCGTTCCCTTGAAAAAGAATGCCTAATGGATATTCTGGAAGGAGATTTCTCCACTCCGTCCTATCGGACTTCGGTCGAAATGACAAAAAATAACCCGGTAGAAATGACAAAAAATAACCCGGTAGAAATGGCAGAAAAGGGTACGGTCGAACATTCTTCCTGTCATGTCGAGCATTCTTCCTGTCATGTCGAGCGAAGTCGAGACATCTCTTTCCTTGCTCTTGGAGGTGGCACACTGGAGGATCCAGAGAATCTGGAACTGGTGAAGAAAAACAGCTACTGCATCTGGCTGGATACGCCGATAGAGGTAATAGCAGAACGACTGTGGGAACAAGGCGCCATCGACTCAAGACCACTGCTGGCATCGGCAAAAACAAAAAAAGAGCTCACAGAGCTCTTGAAAAATCTTTATGAAACCCGCAAGGCCAACTACCAGGCCGCCGCAAAAGAGGTCAGATAACATCCTCCCGCTCGCGGATATCTTTGATGCGGAGCTGGATGGTAGAGTTGCCGCGATAGTAATTCTCCACAATTGAATAGCAGATATCGAAGGGATTGCCGGCCTTGATATGGTCAAAATACTCTGACATATTAAAGCCAATGGCACCAATCTGGTGATAAGGCTGCGACTCCTGGATAAGCTCCAGCTTAAGATGCTGGGCTGCGGGACCAACCTTGCGCCCGTTACCGTCGTCATACACATTCTCCGTCAGGAAAACAGGAGCGCTGTTGCCGGGGCCGAAGGGCTGGAACTGCTTCAGAATCCTGAAGAACTTGGGAGTGATATGAGAGAAGTCCAGGACTGAATCCACCTCAACCACGGGAGTGGACATTTCCTTGCTTAGATGGGCTGCAACATACTCGTCAATACGGCGGGCGAACTCCGGCAGGTTCTCCTCTTTCATCGTAAGTCCGGCAGCGTAAATATGGCCGCCGAAGTTTTCCAGAAGGTCTGCCTGGGACTCAATCGAATCATAAAGGTCAAAGCCGCGTACGCTGCGGGCGGAACCGGTCACAAAGCCGTTGGATTTGGTAAGCACGAAGGTAGGCTTGTAGAAGGCCTCTACAAGGCGGGAAGCCACGATACCCACAACTCCCTTGTTCCATGAAGGGTTGTAAACGATGGTGGCATTCTCTGACGAAACGCAGTTCCCGGTCATTACCATTTCAATAGCCTCCCTGGTAATCTCGCGGTCTATACTCTTTCGCTCGTTATTATTGTCATTTATCTGCGAAGCGATGCGCGCAGCCTCAGCATCGTCCTGAGCCGTCAGAAGTTCCACTGCCAGGCGGCCGCTCTCTATACGGCCGGCAGCATTGATTCTGGGGCCGATTTTAAAGACGATATCGTCTATTGTGACATGGCTGCTCTCCAGGTTCGACAGGTTGATGATGGCCTGAAGGCCCTTGCGGGGCTGTTCATTGAGCCGTTTAAGGCCGAAGTGGGCCAGCACCCTGTTCTCTCCGCGGACGGATACAAGGTCCGATGCAATACTTACAACCAGCAGGTCAAGCAGCGGTAGC
Organism: Bacteroidales bacterium; assembly: GCA_017459075.1. Classification (GTDB taxonomy): domain Bacteria; phylum Bacteroidota; class Bacteroidia; order Bacteroidales; family UBA932; genus Cryptobacteroides. The sequence goes on along the minus strand of JAFUDQ010000009.1, from coordinate 61,889 downwards.
AACTCTTCAAAGGCGATTCCCTCTGTCTGTGCATAAGCCTGGACCAGCTTGAAGCCGACGCCGCATCCGCATAAATCATCGAAAGGATAGTGGCAGTCTTCCCTCTTCGGGTCAAGCACTGCTACGGCGGCCGGAAGGCCTTCCTCCGGAAGATGATGGTCGCAGATGACTACATCGATGCCCTTGGATGCAGCATATTCAACCTTCTCTATGGCCTTGATGCCGCAGTCCAGGGTAATGATTAGCTTGAATCCGTTTTCTGAGGCCCACTCGATGCCCTTGCGGGAGACGCCGTAACCCTCGTCATAACGGTCAGGGATGTAGAAGTCTACCCTTGAAGTGAAACGGCGGAGGAAGGAATAGACAAGGGCTACGGCAGTGGTTCCGTCCACGTCATAGTCTCCGTAAACCAGGATTTTTTCTCCTGAAATAACGGCTTTGCGAAGGCGGGCTACAGCCTTGTCCATGTCCTTCATCAGGAAGGGATCATGAAGGGATGAAAGGTCCGGACGGAAAAAGGCGCGGGCCTCTTCAAAGGTCTCAACTCCGCGCTGGACAAGGAGGGAGGAGAGCACAGGGTCAATGCCCAGCTCTGCCGAGAGCCGGCTTACGGCCTCCGCGTCCGAAGGCTCCCTGACTATCCATTTCCTTGCTGCTGCTTTTTCCATAGTTTGCAAATATATAATTTTTTGTTCTTATATCAAAAGTAATTGCAGAGGAAAAAAGAGATTCTTCACTTCGTTCAGAATGACATGAATTTCGTTCAGAGTCACATGAAAGAAGTGAAGAATCACAAAATGTATTTCAGAATCTACTGCTTGTCGTCAGTTGTAGGGCGGAGAACAGTCAGCTGAACTATGAGAGCCAGGGCCGTAACAAGGCCAAGAAGGGCGAAGGCAAGGCCAAGATGGCCGCTGTCCTTCATGCTGCCCAGAACCATTGTACAAACGGCACCCATCGCCACGCCTATGGTATTCATGAAGCCATAAGCCGTAGCCCTCTGGCGCGCAGGAACGAACTGGCAGAGGATAGGCATATTATTGGTATCGAACATACCGTAACCTATTCCGAAGAGCACTCCGGCGGAAATTGCAGCAACGCTGCCCTTGCCAAGGCCAATCAGGACAAGGGCGGGCACCATCATACTAAGGCCGATGGCGCTTGTATAAACGCGTCCTTTAAGATTCTTCTTGACCCATTTGTCAGACAGGATACCGCCGATGAACACACCCACGAAAGAGGCTGCCGCTATGACGATGGTTGCCATAGGTCCGGCCTTTGTCATGTCTATTCCAAGACTGTCAGAGAACAGGGTAGGAAGCCAGTTCTTTGTTGCCCAGCCCGGAAGTGAAGACGAGGCGAAGAAGAACAGTATAGCCCAGAATGCGATATTGGTAAAAATAAGCGCAAACGACTTGAATACAGACTCCTTTGCCGGTTTTGCCAGATTGGACTCAGCCAAAGGCTGGGGCTCTGAACGCTTGTCGCGAAGGCAAACCATGAGTACAACCGCATACAGCACACCCACAAGACCGAACCAGTGGAAGGTCTCCTGCCAGCTGAGGTTCTGGGCAAAACTTGCTCCGAATCCGCCGATAGCCTGGCCAAGATAAAGGCCCGTCATGTGTATTCCCACAGCCAGAGACCTGGCCTTGCCGGTATGATAATCGGCAATAAGGGAAAGGCTGGAAGGAATATACAGAGCCTCGCTCACGCCCATGAGGGCTCGCAGCCAGTAAAGCTGGTTGAAGGTGGTGCAGTGCCCCATGAGAAGGGTTACGGTAGACCACACAGCCAACGAGCCCACAATCAGCCACTTGCGGCTGACCCTGTCTGCGACTGTTCCGGCGAAGGGGCTTACAATCGCATAAATCCAGAGGAAAATAGCCATCAGGCGGCCAAAATTCTGGGCCAGTTCAAGCTCCTTGATATCCTGGGCCATCGCTCCCTGCATTGTGGAAAGCATCTGCCTGTCCATGTAGTTAAGCAGGGCTACAACCCAAAGCATGGCTACGACAAGCCAGGGGTAATATTTTTGAAGTTTTCCTTTCATATGGGTTACCATTCAATTTTAAAAATGCGGGGGCTGCGGACTCCGGGCTTAAGCTCGCCTCCGGCTACGTAAAGGGCGTTTTCACCAGCCGCAGCAATGCCAGGACCGGCAAGGGCGCACACATCGGCAGTAGCTGCAAGCGACCAGCCGGAGGATGCGTCAAACACGTAAACATCTTTACGAAACCTGTATTCCTGAGGCTCTTTTGAAAGATAAGGAATCCTGTCCTCCGGGGTGTTGTGGAGGGCACGCGCGAAAATCTCGCGGTTCACTCCGCCAATTACGGCAAGGCGGCCGTCCGGAAGGACGGCGCCGGTTGCACCGGTAAAAGTGCCTCCGTCAGGAATTCCAGGAGCCTCCGTCCATGCACCATCGGCATAGCAAAGTCCTTTATCAGATACTTCAAGGGTCTCCGGATTAAAGCCTCCCCAAACATACAGCTTGCCGCCGGTAAGATAGAAAACCGGCTGTACAAGGGGCTCAGGCAATTCTGCGAACTTCTGCCACTGGCCCGAAGCGGCATCAAAACAATAAATGTTTTTCGTACCAACCCCGCCGCCTATTATCATACGGCTCCAGTCCTGGGCCCAGCCAGCCTGCTCCATCGGCTCAGGCAAGGAAGCGAAGTCAGTAACGGATGCTATTCCGTCATTCAAGGAAACGGAATAAACTTTGTCCGTGGTCTTTCCGTTAACGTTTCCTCCGGCAAAAAGCAGTTTGCCATCAAAGGCAAAAGTGGCACCGTAGGCGGTTGAATCCGGAAGCACGCCGGCATGGGTCCAGGCAGCATCGGCATAACACCAGATATCGGCATAAACCCGCTTTGCACCACCTTCCAACAAAGGTTTATCAGGAAAGTTGGCACCGCCGGCAACCACAAGGGCATCGCCAATCATACCGCAGAAAGGCGCAGAAACGCCTTTTGCATATGCAGCATCAGGAATTTGTATCAGTTCGTTAACTTTCATTTCGCTTTTATTACAGGCAATGGCGCACAGAAGCGCAGCCATTAATACAATTCTTCTTCCCATTCAGACAAGGTAGGCAGTATCTCTTTGTAAAGGTCGCGGGCCTTGAGCATCATTCTTGGAATGTGGAAGGGGCCTTTGAAAAGGTTGCCCTTGGCAGGCTGTGCAACAGAGCCGTCGCGATGCAGGTAGCCGAACCACTCTCCGTAGTTAGGGTCGTCCGCAAAGTACTTGTAGGCATAATTGAAGGCCTTTTCATGCATATCCAGATACTTGCTATCACCGGTTGCCTCATAAGCATACAGTCCGGCAAGGATGGTCTCGCACTGCGGCCACCAGAACTTCATATCCTGGGAGTAATCCTGGTTGGGGAAGTTGCGGCAGTCCTTGAAATTGATCATGCCCTCATATTCCTGGTCCCAGCCCCATTCCCAGGCCCAGTCAATGATGGTGGTACCCATTTCCACAAGCTCCTTGTCCCAGCCGCGGTTCTTGGCTATATCCAGGATGAACCAGCCTGTCTCCATGCAATGTCCGGGGTTGATGGTACGGCCTGCAAGGGTATCTATAAACTCTCCGTCAGGACCTACCATCTCCAGTACGGTATGGAATTCCGGCTTCATGAAATAGGTCTTAAGCTCGTACAGGGACTTGTCTATCTGCCGGTCCAGGACAGGATCGTCACAAACCTGCTTGATAACGTTTGCAACATTGATAAGCATCATTGTTATGGAGTGTCCGCGGGCCTCGAAATTGAATTTCGGAGCCAGGAAACCGGGCTCTTCCAGCATGTGCTGAATCCTTTTGAAAAGCTCCAGCGCTTTTGCAGCATACTCCTTGTCCCCTGTGGCCAGGCTGTACTCAGCCATCGCCATTGCAGCGAAGCATTCAGAGAACACATAACGGCGCTTCTGCACAGGCTTTCCCTCTGCGGTAACAGAGAAAAACATATGGCCATCGGTATCAAAACAATGGTCTTCAATGAATTTTAATGCCGATGCTGCCGCTTCAAGGCATTTTCTCTTATACGGATTATTCATTTTGATGGCTGCCAAAGAGGCGATATAGCCCCATCGGCCCTGGAACCACACACTCTTGGTGCTGTCCATAAGTTTGCCATCCCTGTCAAGGCAGGTGTAGATACCTCCGTTTACCTTGTCCAGGCCGTGCTCAAGCCAGAAAGGAAGGATGTTAAGCACAAAGTCATGAGACACTTTCTCACGACAATCCCTGAGAAACAATTCCTGCTCTATTGTCATGGCTAAAACTGATTACATCTGTTAAAGAAATCTATAGCTTCCAGCTGGCTCTTAAGCTGAGCTTCCTCTTCGTCCGTCATATTGCGGAACGGCACCCTGTTGGGGCCAAGGTCAAGGCCGATGAGCTTCATGATGCGTTTGCCGCCGACGATGTTTCCGCGGAAATTGCAAATCACATTGATAACCTCCTGGGAGTAGTTCTGGAGTTCGCGGGCCTTTTCAAGGTCCCCGGCCTTCCAGGCCTCGCCGATGGCGACCTGTACCCTGCCGTTATAATTGGTAGTACCGCAGATTCCGCCCTGGGCTCCACCCTGTGCAAGGGAAGCGAGGTAGGTCTCGTCCTGACCATGGAGCATATCGTATTTGCCTTCCTTGTAAAGGCGGCACTGATTGTACTCGTACAGGCTTTCGAAGGTGTACTTTATTCCGGCAAAATTGGGGATACGGCCGTCAACAGCCTTCAGGAACTCTGTCATTGGCAGGAAGGCACCGTTGAATGCGGGAATATGATAGTAATAGAACGGGAGTTCGGGAGCTGCGGCGCAGATAGTCTCACAATATTTTACAAGCTCTTCAATACGGCCGATTTTAGGGAATGGCGGAGCCATTGCCCCGATGCCCCAAGCGCCAGTCTTTGCAGCATGTGCAGCAAGTTCAGCTGATTCCTTAAGGCAGCAGCTGCCGACATGAACTATTACTTTGAAATCCTTGGGAGCTGCGGCAATCCAGGCCTCTGCAAGGGCCATGCGCTCTTCCTTGGTAAGCATATAGCCTTCACCCGAAGAACCGTTGATGAATACACCTTTGAGCCCGTTCTTTGCCAGCATTGCTGCATAGGCGGGGACAGGTTCAAGATTTACTTCCCCGTTCGGTTTCATTGGTGTGAACGGAGCGTTTATAAGTCCGATGATTTTTTCCATTGCGATTTTTTTTAAAGGAGCGGCCCCAGGCGGAGCCGCTCCATTATTAGAATAACCTACAGGCTAGTCCTGAGTCATTGAGAAGTTGGCGCCTCCCCACATGACAAGCCAGCTCTGGTTCGTGTACTCACGGCCGCTTGCGTTGATGTAGTCGTAAGCAAGACCGATACCGGATGCGGTGTAAGTCCAGTTATGGGTTTCACCGAAGGCGGCTTTGAACTTGCCGGAAGCCTCATCGTAAGAGAAGTCGATGTCAACTGAAGTGTCGGCAATGCTGCGGTAAGTTGCAGAAGTACCGGTACCACGATACATACATGCGTATACCTTAGGAGCCTTCAGGCCGCTTGCGGTAAGGAAGTCGGTTGCGAACATCGTACCTGCCTCCCAAACAATGCGGTGGTGGTCGTCGTCAATCTTCTCATAAGGAAGCGTACCGATAAGCCATGTATCCTTGCCATCGATAACGCGTTTCTGGGCATCATCAGTGAAGCGGAATGTTACATGGGAATCGTCAACCTTAAGGATTTCAATCTTCCTCTGTGTAGGTGAGCCGCTTGAACTGGTCGGAGCCATCATAGTATAGTTGCCGAAGAATTCCTGGGCACCAGCTGCACGGACAAGGACATTGACACTTGAAGTGAGGCCGTTGGAAGATACGGAAATTTGGGCGACACCCTCGCTAACGCCTGTAACGTTACCTTCCTGGTCTACAGTAGCAACTGAAGAATCGGAAGATGACCATACGAAGTTAACCTCTTCAGGAGCATTTACAGGACGTTTTGCAGCACTGAGCTGGATAGTCTTGCCAACGCGTACATTAGGCTCTTCAGGAGTGATGACGAATGTATTCAGGGTCTGGTCTCCGAAGATACCAACCTCAGAGAAGTAAACGCTTGAGTAATAGCTTGCAAAGTTCCTGTTAAACTTGCAGCCGATGTACTTGGCGGTTACAGGCTCGTAGAAGCGGATAATCTGCCATGTGGCAGCCTCTCCTTCCTTGAACTGGATAACGCCCACACTGGTCCACTGCTCACCGTTGTCGCTGATATAGAACTCAGCCTCACCGGGCCAGTATCTTGTAAGGTATGTAGCGCTTGAGCCATAAGGAACAAAGCCGATACCATCGATAGGAGCCTTGCCGTACATCTCAATATACATTGTAGGAGCTGTGGCGGCAGCGTCTGCAGTCAGATAAATATAAGAAGAATAGATGCCGTCATAGAAACGCTCCGGATAAGCGGATGTGCTGTAAGGAGTCCAGTCGTCGCCACCCTTGTACTGCTTGTCTTCAAGGCCTTCGATGTCGCCAAGGTAGATAATGGTATAACGGTTGCGGACAGTCCACTTGAAAGTATTCATGGTCTTTCCGACGGTAGCCTCGCCGCTTACTACATCAATGCTGATGGTAGCGTCTGTATATTCATCGAAGTTCCTGAGAACATCGTTCTCTACAAGAACTACACGGATATCTTCTTCAGACACCTTTGAACCGGCCTTGATGGTAACCTGATCACGGTCGAATTTGTATGTTCCCTCTGGGAGGCCGCTAAGGGTAGCCTTAACAACAACATCCTTGGAAGAAACCATATTTAATTTAACGAAGAAGGAAGCTGTATCTTCAGGAACGGAAACGAACAGAGGTGTAGAATCATACTCTGTGACATGCGTATTGTCCGATGTAAGCTCGTTGATGAAGACTTTGAGGGAGGTATAGTCCTCTGACTCTTCTTCGTACAGTTTTGTGCCGACTTCAAGTTCGTCTGCGCAGGATGCCAGGAGCATTGCTCCCATGGCAAGAATTGCAAGTATATTCTTTTTCATAAGTCGTAGCATTTTTATTCAGATTTACCGTCAATTCTTACGTCAGGAACCCAGGTAGGAACATTCAGGGAAGCTGCGTTTCCGCCCTTTCCTGTAGCATCCCTGTAGTCTTTGCCCTCACCTTCATTGAACTTGAAGTAGCCAAGAAGGCCGGCGGTCTTGGGATCACAAGAATACATGTTGTTCTTAATCTCTGCCTGTGAACGGGCAACAGTCCAGAACCTCCACTCGGCAATCATCATGTTAGCCTTGAAATAGGTACCGCTGTCTGCGATTGTGAAATCCTGTGCATCGCCTGTTCCGGCAAGTGTATAACCGGTATCAGGAAGATCCATGGAGTTGTCAAGCTCACCGTTTACATACAGGTAGAGTTTGTTGCCTGTACATGCAAATGCAAGATGATACCAGGTGTTTGCAGTGAACATCATGTTGGAGTTCATCTGGGTGCCCTGGGTCTTGATCTGGAGAACACGGCCGTCAATAGGAGCATCACCGAAACGGATATAAATCTCATTTGTGCTGTTTACTGACAGGAGGGCCTGGTTGTTCATCTGGCCGATGCCTACTCCAAGCCTGTCCATGTTGACGTTGGCCTCCCATGTCCACTCGCGGAAAGAGATGCCGCGCTCACCGAACTGGCCACGAATCTGTGTACCTGTGGTGGCGTTGTTGAAGATAACAGGAACCGGCTGGATAACAACGCGGTCAATTACATATACCATTGTCTTTGCCGTAGGCAGAAGAGTTGAATTGTTATCATCATTCTTGATGGTAAGGGCAACGGCATATTTCTGGCCGGTTTCAAGCAGCTCCTCTGAGAGAGGGCTGATGTTGACCCTGAGTGAAGGAGACATGCTCTGTCCCTGCTCGATGACAAGCTTGTTGGTAACTACGTCACTTGCATCGGTGATGGTGTAACCATCGGCCGGAAGCATGACATAGGTAGTAGAATTGGTTTTGTTGAATTTCTCAAGCGCAGCGGCATCGGGAGCTACGGTAAATGAACAGCTCTTCTTTGCTACGTTGGAAAGACGGACGTTAAGGTCTGCCGATACAACAGATTTACCTACAGTAATAGTCTGGTATGCGTTGCCGCGGGTCTGGGTCTGGGCGATGAAAGCCTGTCCCTCAAGCGGAGTGTACTCTGCATCCTTGCAGGATGTAAAGAGAGCGCCAAGTGCCACAACGGCAGTCAATATAATTGTCTTTTTCATAGTCGAATCTAAGTTTTAGTCAATTCTCGGATTCATAACCTGAATGGCGTGCCTCATATAAGGATAGGTTGCTTCATAGCCGCTAACCTTGTATTCGTACTCCATGTGATAAGTACCGAGTCCACCTTTCCTCAAGGTTTCACCGTTATAAGTAGGATTCCAGTGTGCAAAACCGTCAAGGGACCTTGTGGTAGAGCCATTTGACCTGGTAAAGTTCACACCGCCGTTCTGGGCGTAAGCCTCGAAGTTCTCGCAAACGATGAGTTTGTTTGCGATTTCCTCAGGAGTAAGGCCTACCTCGTCGCCCTCCCTCTTAAGCCAGTGGTTGAGCTGGGTTGAGTAGCGGGAATCAAGGCTGGCATCGCTGTATGAACCGTAAGCCTGGATGATGAAGTAATCAAAGTAGTCGCAGAATTCCTTTGCCATAGCCTCGGGCTCACCGTCAATTACAAGGAGTTTACCCTTGCCGGCCTTGGGGCCGAGCTCTGTAGCAAGAGTCCTTACGAAGGCTTCCATGATTTCCTTTCCACCGCGCCAGAGTTCCTTGTCTGTAGGGAACGGCTGTGCGTAAGAAGGCTCTGCATCAAGGTCAAAGCCGTCATAGTCATATTTTGCGATGGTGTCAAGGATTGCCCTTGCATACTTCTCAGTAGCGGCAACATGCTCCTCAAGGGTGGTTCCCCATCCCCAGTATTCATGCTTCCAGTTGAAACCATCGGCATCTGAACCGGGATAGTTCTCCGGCATTGCAGGAGTAATCTGGTCACCGATATCGAAGACAAGGAAGCAGACGAGAGCGCGGGTGCCCTTGAGTTCCTTAACCTTCTTGAAATCTGCTATACGGTCCTCTCCGGGATTGGCCCAGTTACCCCAAAGGGAAACGAAGTCAACGCTGTCCGGAAGACCCATGAGGGAGTTCTCCATTGAAGTTCCGGTACCGGTCCAGTTTCCGAACCAACCGAAAGCAACAGAGTGCTTATCGTTCAGCTTGTAGTCGCGGAGCGCCTGATAGTAAGCCTCCGACTTGTCGATTTTGGTGAGGTCAAGCGGGTCCTTGATTTCTGTGTCAGTCCATTTCTGGCAGCCGACAACCAAGGCGCAGATACCTGCACAGACAAGCAATGATTTATAAATTGATTTCATGTTCGTCCTTGTTTTAATGGTTTAACGCTGCCACCACAATTTGGTAGTATAAGAATCAGTGCCTCCAAGGAGAGCGACAGCATCAAGATAGTTTTCCCTGTTGTTAGTTGCCTCGCGGGGATCGAAAGGAACCCTGTTGGGAACGTCCTCGCCGGTAACTGAAGTAGTGGCAAGAGGGAATACCTTGGGATAACCGGTACGACGGATTTCGCACCATGCCTCCTGGCCTTCCGGATAAAGGGCAATCCACTTCTGGGTGATGATGCGCTCAAGCTTAACCTCGTCTGATGCGCTGTCACTCCAAGCGATGGTGATGTTGCTTACCCTTGTGTAGCTTGAACGGCCGTAACCGCCGGCAGCATTGCTGTAGTTGGCAGGAAGTGAAGAAGAATCGGCGATGTAAGCATCGGCTGAGCCGGCGCCCCACTGCTCGAATGAGAGGGCGATACCTTTCTCATAGAAGTTCTTGGCTGTGCCACCCATCTCCCAGCCTGCAAGTGCGCCCTCTGCGCGGCAGAAAGCAACCTCGGCTGCGGTGAGCCATACACCATCGGTATCAGAAGAAACATTGGCAGCTGAATAGAGAGCGTCTGCAGCATCCTTGTTGGTGATTGTTGCAGCAGCGGGGCAGCCGATGTAAGGACGGTTTCCTGCAGTCTCGGTAGCGCTGAAGTACTTGCCTTCACGAGGGTCGTTGTAACCGGTCATGTAAGACTCGATGTCTGCGCATACGCGGCTGTCACCCCATTCAACGGATGTCTTGTACTGGCCGTTAGGACGATAGTTGGTCTTGCAGTTGTCTGCGTTGTCTGTGATGACACCGGCAGAAACGGCAGCCTCTGCAACTTCCTTTGCCTTGGCGGGATCTGCAAAACGCATGCGGATTGCCATACGGAGTTTCAGGGAGTTTGCATATCTTACCCACTGGCCCATGTTGCCGCCGTAAACCCTGTCCTGTGCGGGATCACCCATTGTGAGTGCTGGGTTTGCCGCCACAAGGGGACCAAGGATATCGGTAGCGTGGTCAAGGTCGCTGAGAAGACTGTAGTAAACGTCCTTCTGTGAAGAATATTTGGAGTCCTCGCCAATAGGGAAAGGTCCGTAAATATCGGTAAGGCGGAGAAGGCTTGCAGCACGTACCACAAGAGCCCATGCATAGAAAGCATTGTCACTGTCTACCCTGGCAGCGATTTCACGCATTGCGCTGGCCACCTTAGGTGTACAGTCAGAGAATGGATAGCGCGCCCAACCCTCCGGAGCGTTCATCCTCTGGAAGTTGTTGTTGCTGAAGCCAGGATTGGCGTGAGTCATGAAGCGGCCGCAATAGTTTCCTATGAGGTCAACATTCATCTGGTAAGTGTTCTCCTGCTCAGGGAAAGCCTGATCCTCAAGCTGCTGGATGAAGGACATGAGTGCCCATCCGTCGCGGCTCAATTCCTCTTTGCTCAGGTTTCCGCCGGGGCGGTTCAAATCCTCGAAATTCTTGGTACAAGCAGAAAGGGCTGCAATACCTGCGAGAACTGAGAGTGCGTATATAAATATTTTCTTCATAATCTTGTTCGTTTACAGGTGTTTAGAATTTGAATCTTACGTTGAAACCCCAAGACCTGAGACTAGGCTGCATGAAGTAATCGAAGCCCTGGTAGTATGTGCCGGTAGAGGCGACAGACTCGGGATCGAACGGAGCCTTCTTGTAAATCATCAAGATATTGTTGGCTGTGAGACCTACGTACAGGGACTTGCCACCAAGCCACTTCTCAGGGAAGTTGTAACCGATGTGAGCCTCCTGGATACGTACGTTGTCTGCGCTGTAAATGTAGTCCTGCCAGATAGGGTTGGAACCACCTACAACTGAATAGTACTGCTCTGCGCTGAGCACGCCGGTATTGACACGGAATCCGCCTGCTGCACGAGCCTCTGCGGAAGCCTTGGATACGCCGTACTCATCAAGGATAGCCTGGGTCTGTGACATTACGATACCACCGACTCTTGCTGTAACGAGAGCGCCTACGTTCACACCCTTGAAGGTGAACTCGTTGTTCCATCCGAAGTTGCCCTTGGGAAGAACTGAGCCACGGTAAACAGGGTTGGTGAGGGTCTTGCGGATGATATTTCCGCTGGCGTCAAGGGCGATGTTGCCCTCGTGGTCTACCTCGAATGAAGAATAGTCATAGATGTCACCCATGGTACCGCCGGTCTTAAGGATTACACCGATACCGTTGAGGCCTCCCTTGGAGATAACCTCGTCCTTGTTGTCGGCGTAAAGCTCAACGATCTTGTTGCGGTTTGCGGAATAGGTGAAGTTGGTGCTCCATCCGAAGTTGCCCCAGGTGTGTTTGAAACCAAGGGCGAGCTCTATACCCACATTCTGTACGTTACCTGCCTGATAATACTCTGAAGAATAACCTGTTGCACCGGAGAGCGGACGAAGGAAGGTCTGCTTGTAGGTGTTGGAACGATACCAGGTTGCATCCAGGGTAAGGTCACCGTCGAACCACTGTGACTGGATACCTACCTCCCAGGAATTTGTCTTCTCAGGATAGAATGAATCAGGATATTTATAGGTATTGGTTGAGTAGTTGTAAGAACTTGAAGCATAGTTGTATGTCCAAGGTGTGGTGATGCCGGGAGAGATTGCGGAACCTACGGAAGCCCAGCTGCCACGAACCTTGAGGAAGTTCCACCATGAAGGAAGTCCGAGAAGTTTGGAAAGGATGGTGGAAACACCCACAGAAGGATAGAAGAATGACTCGTGGTTAGTTCCAGCAAGAGCGGAATCCCAGTCATTACGTCCGGTGAGGGTGAGGTAAACGAGGCTGTTCCAGCCAAGCTCAACATTGGCGAATACTGCCTGGATGTTGTGGCGGGTCTTTGCGAATATCGGCCTGTTGTCATTGTGTGCGGTACGATGGTCGATTGCGGTGTCCCAGAAGATGTTTGAAGGACCGCGGAGACCGCCCTGGAAACCGGATACATCGTAAGCGGTGAGGTTGTATGAAGTACCGATGTTGGCAGAGAGTGAAACCTTCTCCCAGTTATGGTTGATGTTGGCCATGATGTCTCCGTAGAGGGAGCGGTCAGCAGTGTTGCTGTGGCCATAGAAACCATAGATGGAACCGGCTGTGAAGAGGGTGAGGGTTGATGCGTAGCGCTTGTCCTCAAATTTCGTGGAAGCATCGTCCCAACGCAGACGGCCGGTGATGTTTATCCATTTTGCGATCTCATATTTGAGGGAGGTGCTGAGCATGTAGCGAAGCTTGTTGTTTGAGCGGACCATCCTCTTAGCCACCCAGTAAGGGTTCTGCATCTGGAGGTCGTTTCCAAAGTTCCAGTTCTGGACTGCAACTTCGCGGGAAGCGTCATAAAGCTCGAATGCACGTACTGCGTTAAAGTCCTCTCCGCGAGGGAAAAGGTAAACAGATGTCAGAGGGTTGAAATACTGGCCCTGGGACATAAGGTTGGCATCTTTTTCCTTGGTTACGCTGAGTGAGAAGTCAAGGGTGAGCTTGTCATCCAGCATGGAGGTTGTATTGCGGAATGCTGCGTTGTACCTGTCATAGGTGTTGCCTGTGATGATACCGCGGGCATTGTCAGTACCTATTGATACATAGGTCTGGTTCTTCTCGTTTCCGGTGGTAAGGGCGATACTATTCTGGATATCGTAACCGGTCTGGAAGAAATTCTTGGGATCGTAATTTGTGCCTGCTCCTTCCTCTCCCCATGACTTGGTTTCACCGGGACGGTTTCCGTAAGTGTTCTGGAACTCCGGCATGATGAATGCGTTGGAGAAAGAGGTATTGTTGGCGACTGTTACGCTGATGTGGCCTTCCTTGCCTTTCTTGGTGGTAATCATGATAACACCCTGGGCGGCTGCTGAGCCGTAAAGAGCGGCTGCGGCAGGACCTGAGAGGACGGAGATGGACTCGATGTCCTCAGGGTTAAGGTCGGAGATACCCTCTGAACCAGGCTGGGAAGAATAAATACCATTGGAAACCTCTCCGTTGTTGCGGTTGTTGATAGGAACACCGTCAATTACATAGAGGGCCTGGTTGGACTGGGAGAGAGATTTGGGACCTCTCATCACAACCCTGGTTGCACCACCGACACCGGCAGAAGATGTGTTGATGTTAACACCGGCAATCTTACCGGCCAGCGAGGACATTACGTTGGCGGTCTTCACGTTGGTGAGTTTCTCGCCATCTACCTGCTGAACATTGTAGCTCAGCGCTTTCTCTGAACGACGGATACCGAGGGCGGTAACAACCGTTCCTTCAAGCAGGGTGGAATCGTCTTCGAGCACTACGTCCACGACTGTCTGGTCTGCAGCAGGGGTTACGACTGCGTCGCGATAGCCCATGCTGGTAAACCTGAGAACCGGATTTGCGACCGTGGTCACAAGCTCGTACTTTCCGTCAAAGTCGGTGACGGCACCTTCTGTGGTGCCCTCGACCAGGACTGCAGCTCCAATGAGGGGTTCACCAAGTACGTCTGTAACCGTACCGGTGAACTTACGTGAATTCTGGGCGAAAACCGTCAGAGCCACGCTCATAAGAAACAGCACAAGAATTAGTTTTTTTCTCATACGTTTTTATAAATAGTTAGTAATTAATAGGTTCGTTTAGTACTCTTTCATGCAAGTCCCTGAAAAGCACATGGCCGCAGAACCGCAAGAAAACGTTTTAAACTGCAAAATTACGCATTTGGAGTGAATAAAACAATACTTTTTTAACCGAAACACTTATATTCATTTAATTATGCATATTATTCATTTTGCGTCACAGTACACCACAATTCACGTCTTATTAAAAAAGTGTCACAGACAATAATAGATTGCAGTTTTGGAGAATTTTTTCTTACCTTTGTAGATTGTAACATAAAAAGAGGTAAAAATGGCAACACAACAGCTTAGTGAACAGGAAATCTTAAGACGCGAATCAATGAACAAACTCAGGGAGCTTGGTATTGAACCCTACCCTGCCCCGCTTTATCCGGTAAATTCAAATGCAGCCAAAATTGCTGTTGAGTATAATCCGGAAGAGCATAATCTTCAGGATTTGTGCATTGCAGGCCGTATAATGTCCCGCAGAATCATGGGAGCGGCTTCATTCATGGAACTTCAGGACGAATCAGGACGTATCCAGGTTTACGTGAAACGTGACGAGATTTGCCCCGGAGAAGATAAGACCATGTACAACACCGTCTTCAAAAGGCTCCTGGACATTGGCGATATCGTTGGTATAAAGGGCTTTGCATTCATTACCCAGACCGGTCAGCTGTCCGTTCACGCAAAGGAGCTCACCGTCCTCAGCAAATCGCTGAAGGTTCTTCCTATCGTGAAGGAGGCCGATGGCAAGGTGCATGATGCCTTTACAGACCCGGAGCTCCGCTACCGCCAGAGGTATGTTGACCTCATCGTCAACCCTCAGGTTAAGGATGTATTTGTGAAGAGGGCGAAGATTATCGCCACGATGCGTGAATACTTCAATGCTGCCGGCTGCCTTGAGGTTGAGACTCCTATCCTCCAGGCTATTCCTGGAGGCGCCACAGCCCGTCCTTTCATCACCCACCACAACGCCCTTGACATTCCTTTATATATGAGGATTGCCAACGAGCTTTACCTTAAGAGACTTATTGTAGGCGGATTCCCCGGCGTTTACGAGTTTGCAAAGGACTTCCGCAACGAGGGTATGGACAAGACTCACAACCCGGAGTTCACCTGCATGGAGATTTACGTTGCCTACAAGGATTATATCTGGATGATGGAGTTCGTGGAGAAGATGCTGGAGAAGGTTTCTACCGCAGTCAACGGCGCTACCAAGGTTACCATCAACGGCAATGAGGTTGATTTCAAGGCTCCTTACCGCCGCATCGGCATTCTTGATGCGATTAAGGAGTATGCCGGTGTCGATGTTGCAGGTATGGGTGTTGATGAGCTTCGCGAGGTTTGCAAGAAGCTGAATGCTGAGATTACTCCTTCGATGGGTGTTGGCAAGCTGATCGATGCTATTTTTGGCGAGTATTGTGAGAAGAACTTTGTTCAGCCTACCTTTGTGATTGATTATCCGGTGGAGATGTCTCCTCTTACGAAGAGGCATCGTACGAATCCTGCCCTTACAGAGCGTTTCGAGCTCTTTGTATGCGGCAAGGAGCTGGCTAATGCTTATTCAGAGCTTAACGATCCTGTCGACCAGCTTGAGCGTTTTGAGGATCAGGCTAAGCTTAAGGCTGGCGGTGACGATGAGGCGATGTTTATCGATTATGATTTTGTTCGTGCGCTTGAGTATGGTATGCCGCCGACTTCCGGTCTTGGAATGGGTATTGACCGTCTGACTATGTTCATGACCGGGCAGACTACCATTCAGGATGTGCTGTTCTTCCCTCAGATGAGGCCGGAGAAGTCTTTATAGCATAACACGTATGGCAGAGAGAATTACATCTGGACAGAATCCGAAGGTTAAGGAGTTGCTGGCGTTGCAGGAGAAGTCTAAACTGCGGCGGGAGAAGGGCCTTTTTGTTTTGGAAGGCAGAAGGGAACTGGAGCACGCACTTGAAGCTGGTTTCCGGATAGATACGCTGTTCATTTGCCCGGAGATTCTGGAACTGACCGCCGAAACGCCCCTGCTGTGCAAGGTTCTGAGACCCCTCGGCTTCGCTCGGGATGACAAATTTGTCATTTCGAGCGAGTCCTCTGTCATTTCGAGCGAGTCCTCTGTCATTTCGAGCGAGTCCTCTGTCATTTCGAGCGAGCGAAGCGAGTCGAGAAATCTCTCCTACTTCGAGGTCTCCCCTGCCGTATACAGCAAAATCGCCTACCGTGAGGGCACGGAAGGCATTATCGCAGAAATGGTTACGCCAGAGCGCAACCTTGACAGCCTGTCCCTGCCGGAGAATCCGCTGGTTATGGTTCTGGAGTCTGTAGAGAAACCGGGGAATCTTGGCGCAGTGCTTCGCAGCGCCGATGCCGCCGGGGCCGGCGCTGTCATTGTCTGCGACCCCCTGACGGACCTTTTCAACCCTAACCTAATCCGCGCTTCCATCGGCGCAGTATTCACCGTACCAGTTGTAACAGCAACATCGGAAGAAGCAATTAAATACCTGAAAAACAAGGGGATACGCATTCTGACTGCGCAGCTTCAGGACTCTGTCTTATACTACAATTCTGACATGAGCCGCGGGGTTGCACTGGTTATGGGGACGGAGGCTACCGGCCTCTCGGATGCTTGGCGGCAGGCTGCTGACGAGCACATACGCATCCCTATGCTGGGCCGCCTTGATTCCCTGAATGTGTCCGTTTCCGCCGCCATCCTTCTCTTCGAGGCCGTCCGCCAAAGACAGTCTTCTGTCATTCAGAGCACAAATTCTGTCATTTCGAGCACAAATTCTGTCATTTCGAGCGAGCGAAGCGAGTCGAGAAATCTATGAAAAAATTCGGACTAATGGGCAGCGATATCAGCCATTCCGGCAGCCCGGACCTGTTCCGGACGGCTTATGGAGGCAAATGGCCGTACGACATTATTGAAGGCGCTGATTTCCAGGCACTTTGGAAGCGCTTCCTTAGCGGCTATGAGGGCATAAACATTACCGCTCCATTTAAGGAAAAAGCCTTTGCTCAAATAGCGGCCCTGACGGCCGACGGTCTTGGGGCTTTGTCCGGCCCGGCATTCAGGGCCGGGGCTGTAAACCTGGCGGTAAAGCAGCTAGGGCCCGATTCCAGTGAGATTATCTACGGCGACAACTCTGACTTTTCCGCCGTTATACTGGGGCTGGCAGAAGCCTGCTTCCCAGAAATCGTCAGCGAATTCCGTCGGGAGTTCGGGGCGGACTTTGTAAAGCGGGTCCATCAGTTCTTCAGGCAGCAGTTCAGCGTCCTGTACCCCGGCGGGGGCCAGGCTCTGGTTGTTGGCTGCGGCGGGGCTGGCCGTGCGGCGGCGGTGGCCGCAGCAGAGCTGGGCTTTGACGTGATTCTGACCAACCGCACCCAGGCCAGGGCGGCTGATTTTGCCATGAGTCTCCCGGAATATGGCTTCGCCATCTGCGGTCTTCAGGACCTGAAGGCTGCCGTAAAAAGCTGTGACGTAATTATCTACGCAGCATCGGCTCATATCACGGAACTATCGGATCTTGAAATCCGGGATTTCGAAAAAATCGGCCCTCATCACCCAAAAATCGTCGTAGAGGCCAACTATAAAAACCCATCCATAAAGGACGCCATCCTTATGAACGTGCTCCGCGCCGGCGGCATCCACGTCTCCGGCCTTGACTGGCTCCGCCTCCAGGCCCTCGCCGGCTTCCCCCTCCTCACCGGCACCCTCCCCAACCCCTTCTAACATCGTTTCAAAGTAAATAGCTATCTAAACATCAGGTTCTCGCGGTGCAGGAAGGCCGGTTTTGCACCTGGACCTAGTCAGCAGTCCACTTTAGCCGCCTCGGTTCTTAGCCGCGAACGGCAGAAGGGGTCCAGTGCTTGAAGAAAGAGAGGACTTTTGCTTTGCTGTAGCCGTCGCCTTCTTCAAGGTATGAGGAGTCCTGAAGGTGGATGACTTTGCCATCGCCGTCAAGGACAACGAAAACGGGATAGCCAAAGCGGCCGAAATTGTTCAGGCGCTTCTGCAGGGCCTTGTTCTGCTCTGCCTTGGCGGCATCGGCAGTTTTTCCGGGCTTATAGTTTACGTGGATGAAGACGAAGTTGTCTTCGATAACCTTGGTGATATCGGCATCGGCATTCACAAAGGCGGCAAATTTCAGGCACCAGGGGCACCAGTTTCCACCAACCTGGCAGACAACGAATTTCCCCTCAGCGGATGCCTTTGCAACAGCAGCTTCAATCTGCTCAAGAGGGTTAAGGGTTTCGTCGTAAACGGGCTCCAGCTTTTTGTTCTGGGCGCTTGCCAAAAATGGCAGGAGCAGTGCAATGGCTGCAAGGATTATTTTTTTCATGGTAGTAGATTTTATTCATCCCAGACAAGGTAGGCGGAAACAAGCCAGAAGTTCATCTCGTTCTTCTCATGTGAAAGAGGCTGGGCCGTGGGAATGCTAACGGTAAGACGGTGAGCCCCGGCAGCAAGCCCCTCAAGAGGAACAACCACAGGCGCAACCTGGGACCCCGGACACCAGTTGGAACGGGAATAATCAGAAGAAGCAATAATCTCATCAATCTCTTTTTCTACTCTGCGAGGGCCGTTGGCCGTCCACGCCACGTAAGACGCCGTACGCCTCTCTGTCCAAACTCCGGAAGTAGGATTAAACCTGCGGAAAGACGCGCAGTCAGTACGCCAAGGAGTATAGTCAATAAGGGCTTCCCCGTCAATCGACACAATATTCCTCTGCTTTGTAAACTCATCACCCTCACTGTGTCCGCCGTGACCTGTAGTAATATAGGCAAGACGGGCAGATGACGGCATCTGGGGCAGTTCAAAGTCAACAGAGAGGTCTTTGCGGGCAAAAATATCCGGGTACTCCTGGCCGTAATAGTACATGGTATTCACAAGGGGCATCACGTGGCGCTTGGGAAGAGGAGTGTACTCATTCCCGGCCTCGGTTATGTCAATATCCACACTGGCAATATAACCCTCCGGCGTCCATGTATCAATGAAAACACCCACATAGGCATCGTCCTTAAGAAGAGGGAACAAATCAGTGATATCGGCCTCCCAAACAGCCTCGGGAGCCCATCCGTCCACGTAGACCGGGCGGGTTTTACTAACCTTGGCAGTGTCCAGACGGCTGTAGTAGCCTACACCAAAAGGCGTCATAAACCGCAGAAGTTCCGTAGCCGGGAGATAACCCTCCGTAGCCGCAACACCAACCAGCTTTTCGTAAACCAGTGAGTCTACCGAAGGGTAGGCAGCCTCTCCTGAAGCCACAGTCATCATGTTTACGGCCTGGGCCCCGGAAATGACAAAGACAGAACCACTCTTGTCCCAGCGGTCTCCGGCAGACTCAACCCTAACAGTAATGGAAGCCTTGACATCCCTTTCGTAAGCAGGCAATTCAATTTTCTTAAGTATGATACGGCCGTTCCCAAGACGGATAATGCCATTGGCATCGGCCGCATTGTAGCTGCCAAGAGAATCAGGGACCCAGCGCAGGGCCTCCTTCTGAAACACGCAAAGATGTGTGTCACCTACACTTTTGTAAGTCTTTGTGCAGGAAAACAGCAGTCCTGCGGCCAGAATCCCGGCTAAGAGAAAAAGCTTCTTTGTCATATACTACAGTTTGTTAATTTCAGTGTCAAGCCATGAAAGGCGGGTCTTGTACCAGTCCTTGAGCCAGTCGCGGGCCGCGGTCCAGGAGGTAAAGGCATCGGGAGCCGAAGTATAGCTGCGGTTCGCGCGCGGATTCTTACCTCCGGAACGGTTGTGGTCGTAAGCCAGGGAATTGTATTCGCTCATTTTGTCAATGAAATCCGGAATCTTGTCCAGGCGGCTCTTAACCTGGTTCCACCTTGCCTTAAGCTCAGACACAAACTGCGGATCCTTGAACATATACTGGTAATAGGTGTCCTTCTGGCCGTAATTCTCTCCCGGGTATCCTCCGCGAATCTTGATGAACCAGCCCTTCGGACCATCCCTGCTGCCGTCATAATAAGGCAGGTTGAAGTCTTTTCCAAGATAGGTGCAGTTGCCAAGGGCAAGGTCGAAGTCCCACACCATCGGCATAAACAACTTTGTGTCAGTATCTTTTGCAAAGTAAGTGGAAAGCCTCATATTGCCGTCCACATTCATCGTAAGCTCCTGCACGATGTACTGGTTGATGAATGTTGAAACCTCCATCTTGCTCCAGTATCCGGTGGTCTTGTCAAACTTCTGCTGCTGCAACAGCTTTTCTACATCATTGATATAGTCTTCGATAAACTTTTTCTGTGCCGATGTCGGCGCTTCAGGCTCCTTGTATTTTATCTTTTTGCCGAAGGTCGATGACCAGAAATACTGGTCATCATCGCTCTTGTCATCGATTTCCATATAATAGCCGCCGTCTGTCTGCGAGCCTGTGACGGGAGTAACCGGGACTTTGTTCTCGCGGTCTGCCTCCTTAGCCTCAACAATAAGGTAACATCCTGCGTATGAGCCATTTATGTAGACCTCAGCGGCGCGGTATTTAGGAGTCCACGGCATACTTACAAGGCGGGCGATACGTAGGGCCACGGCGTTGCGGAGCAAGGTGGGGTCCTGAACGTCTGCCAGCAGTATCCAGTCCTTGTCTCCCTTCATTCCGAACACTTTGTTATGCTCATTCAGCTTCATACGGTAAGGATTCTTGATACCGCCTTCGGCATTCCATGTAGTGTTGCCGCGTCCCTTTATCTGCATCGTAAGCGCCCCCAGCGAGGTTACGTCGGAGTACATCTTGGCGGGGTCCTTGAAAGTAACCTTGCCGCTCTTGTAAGTGGTTTTGCTCGTTATGGCACGGCCGTCGTCGGTAGTAATGTCAATTCTGGGGAAGTTGGGGAGCGTAGAAACCTTATTATATGTAGGATACGCGGGCACGTCGGCTCCTGTATCCTGCCAGCGGTCAGAGGCGGGCGGTGAATCAGGGGAAGTGACGGTAATTGTCGATGCTGCCGTTTTTCCACCAACGGCCGTTGCCGTAATGACAGCGCTTCCGGCGGCTAATGCAGTAACCTTTCCGGACTCGTCTACAGTTGCAACATCTGTCTTGTCAGAGACCCATGAAACAGTCTTGTAAGTAGCATCCGAAGGCTCAATGACGGCTTCAAGAACAGCTGTCTCCCCCACCTTCAAACTGACGGAAGTTGGTGAGACTGTAATCTTTGTAACCTCCACTGTGGGGACCTCCGGATTAATTACCGTGATTATGGAAGTAGCTGATTTGTCTCCGGAATTGGCCTTTGCCGTAATAACAGCCGTACCTGCGGAAATCGCAGTCACCGTTCCGTATGAGTTGACGGTGGCCACTTCCGTCTTGTTGGAACTCCAGGTGACGGTCTTGTCCGTCGCATTCGAAGGCTTTATAACTGTGTAAAGCACAGCGGTTTCACCAACTTTAAGGCTGACGGTTGCAGGCGAAATATTCAGGCTGGTAATAGCTACTTTTTCATCTTTCGGCTCAGGAGTGGGCTCTATTTCAGTGCCGGACTTTGAGCATCCGGCCAGGAGGGCGATAACTCCTGCAAGAGCCGTCCATAAAAAACTTCTCTTCATTTTATTCATTCATTGTTATAACCTGACCGGCGCCGCGATACAGCTGAACGGGACCGTCAGTTTCTATTGCAAGCACAGTTATGGCGCTGTCCAGGGCCTCCTGCGGCACCTGAATTTCTACAAGGCCGGGCACCTCTGACCATGAAAGTTTGTTGTAAACCTTCCACTGCGGCTCCACCGTGCTGCCTACCACTCTAATCTTTTTTATATTGTCGATGAGTCCTTTTACTTCTACCGGTCCGATGGGTTTGTATGGCAGATATATATAAAGGATGTCACCTGAGGCATTGACGCTGGTGTATGCTTTTACATGCTCGTCGGGAATGCCGGCGCGGGTGCCGTAAACGGCTTCTGCATGCTTGGAAGTCCATCTGCCAAGCTCTTTAAGAACGGCGACCTCTTCTTCAGGAATGGCGCCGTCTTCACGCGGGCCAATGTCCAAAAGCAGGTTTCCGCCGCCTGAGATGCAGTCCACAAGGGTGCGGAGCACCATCTGCGGAGTCTTGAAGTTTACATCCTTGTGCTGGAAGCCCCAGGAATCATTAATGGTATAGCAAAGTTCCCAATAACGCTCTGCCGGACGGACAACCGGAACACCTATTTCAGGTGTGCCGTAATCCCCGTAACCCTGTATGCGTGAATTGATTATGCAGGAGGGGTTGTCGCTGCGAAGCTTGTCAGTAAGCTCTTTTGCCTTCCAGGTCTCCGCGCTTTGCTCCCAGTCACCATCGAACCACCAGAGGTCCGGACGATATTGCTGCGTAAGTTCGTTCAGCTGGGCGGTGTTGAAGTCCAGGAACTTCTGCCACCGTTCCGGTTCCTTGGCTATATCATAGCGGGCGGGGCCGTTTCGGTAAATGTTCGGATAGTCGGGGTGGGACCAGTCGATGAGGGAGTAATACAGCCCGAGTTTTACCCCGCGGCTGCGTATCGCATTGACAAAAGGGGTCAGGACATCACGCGCTGCAGGAGACATTTTCACAAGACTTTTGTCATCGGCCTTTGTATCCCAGAGGGCAACGCCGTCATGGTGCTTGGAGGTTATAACCGTGTAGCGGGCACCGGAAGACGCAATCAGATCTGCCCATTCTTCAGGGTCGTAGGCCTGCGCCGTGAACCTCTTTGCCTGGGCCATGTATTCTTCGTGGGAAATATAGCCGTTGTGGAAAGACCAGCTTTCGCTTACTCCATCCACGGCGTAGATGCCCCAGTGGATGAAAATACCAAGTTTAGCCTCATCAAACCACTTCATTTTACCGGCCTGTTCCGCAGAAATGGCAGCCTGGCCATCAGAAATGGAACCGGCCCCCTGAGTACAGGAGGTCAGTGCCAAAACTGCGGCCAAAAGGCAAGGTGTCAGAAATTTTCTCATACCCTTTCTATGGTTGCCTCGCGGTCCGGGCCAAGTGAAATTATGGAAATCCTTGTTCCAAGGTAGCCTTCCACGAATTTCAGGTAGTTCATAAAGGCTTCCGGCAGGTCTTCTTCCTTTCTGATATCGGCAAGGGAAGTCTTCCATCCAGGGAAGTCTGTGTAGACGGGGGTGACCCTGCCTTCGGAAATGTCAAAGGGGAAGCGGTCTGTTTCTTTGCCGTCCACCATGTAAGATGTGCAGGCGCGTATGGTATCAAAGCTGTCCATGCAGTCTGCCTTCATCATTATAAGGTCTGTGACTCCGCTGATTGTAACGGCGTACTTCAGGGCTACAAGGTCTATCCAGCCGCAGCGGCGGGGCCTTCCTGTGACGGCGCCGTATTCATGGCCGATACGCCTGAGCTCCTCTCCTGTAGCATCAAACAGCTCTGTGGGGAAGGGGCCGCTGCCAACCCTTGTGCAATAGGCCTTGAATATTCCGTATACTTTGCCGATGCGGCTGGGAGCTGCGCCCAGTCCGGTGCAAACTCCGCCGGCTGTGGTATTGGAAGAGGTTACGAAGGGATATGAGCCGTAGTCGATGTCAAGCATGGAGCCCTGCGCTCCTTCTGCAAGGATGGGCTGCTCTTTTAAAACGTCGTCTACAAAGAATTCGCAGTCAACGAACTTGAAGCTTTTCATCCTTTCCACTGCTGCGAAGAACTGGGCCTCACCCAGGGCTTCTTCCGTGAATTCAAAATTCAGGTTTTTCAGCTGCTCCTTGTGTTTGGCGGTGATTTTCAAGTATTTATCCTTGAAGTCAGGGAGCTCTATATCTCCAACCCTCAGGCCGTTACGGCCTGTTTTGTCACTATAGCAAGGGCCGATACCTTTAAGTGTGGAGCCGATTTTGCCTTTTCCGGCAGCGGCTTCGCGAGCTGCGTCCAGCAACCTGTGGGTGGGGAGGATAAGATGGGCTTTGCGTGCGATTACCAGCTTCTCTTCCGGAACGATTCCGGTGGCTTCCTTTATGCTGTCACATTCAGATATAAAGGCGATGGGGTCAAGTACAACGCCATTTCCAACGATGTTTGTGGAGCCTTCGCGGAATATTCCTGAAGGTATGCTTCTGACGACGAAGGATTTTCCGTCGAAATGGAGTGAGTGGCCTGCGTTGGGACCGCCCTGGAAGCGGGCTACAACGCCGTAGCGGCCTGCAAGAACGTCAACAATCTTTCCTTTGCCCTCATCGCCCCACTGGAGGCCGAGGGCTACGTCTATCTTGTGCATGTCCGTCTGCTTTATTATTTGATTAGAACGGAAGGTCGTCTGAGCCCTGGTCCGGGCCTATCGGAGCAGCATTCTGTGCGGTGAAGCCGGCGGGGACGTTGTTCTGGTATCCACCCTGTTGCTGATAATTGTTCTGGGGCTGATAATTGTTTTGGGACTGATAGCTATTCTGGGGCTGGCTTTGCTGGTAGCCACCCTGGGACTGGTATCCGCCCTGTGCAGGGGCGTCATCCCTGTCATTCCTTCTTGTAAGAAGCTGGATGTTATCTGCTACTATTTCTGTGATATAGCGTTTCTGGCCGGCCTGGTCTGTCCATGAGCGGGAGCGAAGATGGCCTTCTACGTAAATCTGCGTGCCTTTCTTTACGAAACGCTCTACTGTGTCTGCCAGTCCCCTCCAGGCTACGATGTTATGCCATTCGGTGTTTTCCTGAAGGTTTCCGGAGCGGTCGCGGTAGCGCTCGGTGGTTGCAAGGGTGAAGGTGGCGACTTTTGTGTTAGTGCCGTTTGCTGAGTTTCCATCAAGGTAACGTACTGTAGGGTCCTGGCCCACGTTACCGATAAGCATTGCTTTGTTAAGTGACATATCTATAGTATTTTAGTTGTTGCCATTAGGGCATCCCCGGCAGCGCCCGGGAATATCCCCAAAGGTACGCAAAAGACTTGACAATATAAAATATTGTCAGAAAAAAACTTTCTCGCGGTGCAAAACCGCCCTTCCTGCACCTGGAACTTGAAGAATACCTCTGCCGGAATAAGCGACCTCCGGCAGCTACTACATGACAGGCATCGCAGCCGCACGACCACTAAGTGCGGCGGTTGCTTCGCAACCACGGGAGAGTCAATACTGGGGGAACTATTCGCTCCCCCAAGCCCCTAAACTTCCCAACACATTCTACATAGGGGCCCGGGACTACCGGCCCGTTGCTACTTGTTTTCGCCGGAGGTGGGAAAGCGAACGAATTTTCATTGCCAATGGGTCAGTTTTGTGGTTAATATGGGCGTTACGGGTATTTTGTAAGGGGTATAAAGCCTGCGATAATGATGACAGGTGGGATTGTTTTTACCCACCTGCTCAAAAATTGCCGCAAAAGTTTAACAGGTGGGCTCTGTTCTATCCCACCTGCCACGCATTGGTAAATGAAAACATTGATGATGAAATGAATCGGGGAAAGGGAAGGGAGATTTCTCCGCTACGGTCGAAATGACAGGAGGGTGCGAAGGGCATTCCGTTTGAGCGGCGGGAAAAAACGGCCTGGGGAGGGCTGGAAAGGGGGCGGTGGAAAAATTTGTAAAAAAGTGGAAAGAAATGGTAGGAATCTGAAACATTTTTCCTACCTTTGTACCCAGCGTGAAAGACAACAGAAGATAATGAACATCTCATCATTCATAGGAGACTTTACAGCCAAGTTGGACGACAAGGGAAGAGTAGTATTCCCTGCCGGCCTCAAAGCCCTTGTCCCCGCAGAATGTGAGATGAAGTTCGTCCTGCACAAGGACATATTCCAAAACTGCCTGGAAATGTACACCTTTGAAGAGTGGCACGCCCAGGCCGAATACACAAAAAACAAACTCAACTTCTTCAACCCCAATCACGCCAACTTCTGGAGAAAATATATGCAGGACAGCGCCATCGTCGTTCCTGACCCGAAGCTTGGCCGCATATCCATCCCCGGAAATCTTTTGGAACTTTCTGGTTTAAAGAAAGATGTGATATTTGCAGGCAAAGGCTTCAAAATTGAAATCTGGGATGCAGCGGCTTACAGGGAGAAGGAGATGTCCACAGAAGACTATAAAGCATTTGCCGAGAATTTATCTTTATAAGATAAGGAGGAGGCATAATGAGCGAATATCATACACCTGTACTGCTTGACGCAAGTGTAAGCGCACTGGTTACCAACCCATCAGGATTATATATAGATGCCACTTTCGGGGGCGGTGGTCACACCGCCGAGATTCTTTCACGCTTAAATGGCAGTGGCAAGGTCATCGCCTTCGATCGTGACACTGATGCACTCCGGAACGCCCCGGACGACAGTCGTCTTATACTGGTTCACAACAACTTCCGCTTTGTAGGCAACTACGTAAAGCTGCTGTCAAAGGAAAACGGACTTCCCGCCAAAGCAGACGGAGTACTGGCGGACCTGGGAGTATCCTCCCATCAGTTCGACACCCCGGAAAGAGGCTTCTCCTTCCGGTACGATGCACCACTGGACATGAGAATGAACACTCAGGCCCCGATGAGTGCAGCCGATGTCGTCAACAATTACGACACCGCAGACCTGGAAAGGATTCTGCGGCTGTACGGAGAAGTTGACAAACCCGGCAAACTGGCGGCCCTGATTGCATCAGCCAGGAGCAAAGCGCCGATTGTGACTACCGCAGACCTGGACAAGGCCCTGGAGCCCGCCCTGCCGAAACTAGCAGAGCACAAATTCCTGGCAAAAGTTTACCAGGCACTGCGAATAGAAGTAAACCAGGAAATGCGCTCACTGGAAAAATTCCTGAAGGCCCTGCCTGACGTAGTAGCCCCGGGAGGAAGACTGGCAATCATAACCTACCACTCCCTGGAAGACAGGATGGTGAAGAATTTCATCAAGACAGGAAATGTGGAAGGAAGGCAGGACAAAGACACATTCGGCAGAATGAAGACGCCCTTCGAAGCCCTGGACCGCAAGCCCCTGCTGCCATCGGAGAAAGAAATATCCGGGAACACCCGGGCACGAAGCGCAAAACTGCGTACGGCTGTAAGGCTGGAAGACTAAAGAAGACTGGAGAAGAACTTAAAAGACTAAAAAGAACAGATATGAAGAAGGTATTATTGGCGATAAAGAATGTTTTCATGGCTATCCTCAAGGGAGAACTCCTGCTGAGGATGGGCGTGGACAAGTATTTCATCCACATTGCCTATACCTTCCTGCTATTCTGGCTGATTATCCTGTACAGCATGATGGTGCAGGGTACACTTGCCAAGGTAGAAAAGAACCGTAGCGCGGTGAACGACCTGAAGATAAACCACTCTTACAAGACAGTACAGCTTGTAAGCCTTGGCCGTCTTCAGACTGTAGAAGACTTACTGAAGGAACATGGGTCTGACATTACCCTCCCGGAGAAGCCGGCAGATAAACTTGGTGACTGATTATGGCAAAAAGCGGAAATAACGAAGACAGCAAAAGGATAGGGCGAATGCTCTATCTCATATATCTTTTGTATGTGGTGGCAGGTATAATCCTGGTCATCAGGATAATCGACATACAGGTAAGGTACGAGCCGCCGAAAGAGATAGCCGGCCTGTTCAAGCCCAAGAACACCAAACAGACCCTCTATCCGGAGCGAGGCGCCATCCTTGCCCAGGACGGAAGGCTCCTTGCCATGTCCCTGCCAATGTACCGCATCTCCATGGACTGCTCAGTCAGAAAAGCTGAATTTGAAGAGCTCATGGCAAGCAAGGACCCCGCAAAGGTAAAGAAAGGAGAGGAAGGAGAGAAACTCTGGAAAGAGAAGGCTAAGAAACTTGCCGACGGCCTTGCAGCATTGTACAAGAACAAATCCGCCAAGACCTACTATGATGAAATCATAAACGGCAGGAAGAACAACCAGACCTATTACAAAATAGGAGGCCTCGTTGACCACAACTTCCTGCAGGAACTGAAGAAGCTGCCCCTCTTCAACGAAGACCCGTACAAAGGCGGCCTCAAAGTGGAAATTGTAGACACCCGCATGTATCCTTACGGCAGCCTGGCCCGCAGGACCATCGGCTATGTAAAAAATAACCAGGACAAGAACAGCCACATAGGGCTTGAGGGCAAATTCGACTTCTACCTTCATGGAAAAGACGGTCGCAAGTGGATGAAAGACACCGACTTGCACGGAAAAATCCAGAATTACGACAGCACCTATGTTGCCGCAGAGAACGGCCTTGACCTTCACACCACCCTGGATATTGATATTCAGGACATTGCAGACAAGGCAATGAGGAACAGCATGAACCTGAATCCCAAGATTTACGGCGGCTGCATGGTGGTCATGGAAGTGGAGACCGGTGCCATCAGGGCGATGGTGAACCTGCTCAGGGACTCATCGGCCAACAGCCTTAGCGAAAGCTACAACATGGCAGTAACCAAGGCGGGAGAGCCCGGTTCCGTATTCAAGGTAACAACCCTGATGAGCCTTCTGGAAGACGGTTACGTAAAGATTGACGACGAGATTCCCACCAACAAGGGTATCGTTCCGGGATACGCCACGTTCGGCTCCGACCATTACATCACAAACTACATGGCAAGGTCCAAGAGGGATTCAATCACCGTAAGGCACTGCCTTGAAATATCCTCCAACTACGCCTTCCGCTACCTTGCCCTCAAGCATTACGGAAAGACCCCCAAGGTTATGCTGGACAAGCTGTACCGCTACAATCTGGGCAACAGTCCCATGGAGTTCGACCTTGACGGTCTTGCCGCCCCCACCCTGCCAAATCCGGACAACAAGAACACCTGGAGCCTTACTGACCTTCCCTCCGTTGCCATCGGCTACTCTGTAAAGGAGACTCCGCTGCACATACTTACATTCTACAACGCCATTGCTAACGGCGGCAAGATGATGAAGCCATACCTTGTGGAAAGCCTTGACCGTGGCCGTGAAGTTGTAGAAAAGCGTGGGCCGATGGTCCTGAATGCCAGCATCTGCTCCCGTAAAACGGCGGACACACTTCGCTCCGCCCTTGCCGGAGTTGTGAGCAACCCCAGGGGAACCGGACACAGCAAGCTCTTCGGTGCAAAGGTGCCGATTGCCGGAAAGACAGGAACAGCCCAGATGGTAATTGAGCCCAAATACCTGAAAGGCAAGAAGATAGCAGTTCGCGAACTTGACGGAAAACGCCAGTATCAGGCCACTTTCGTAGGCTTCTTCCCGGCCGACAAACCTAAATACAGCGCAATTGTCACAATGTACACCCAGCCCCTGTACGTTTCAGAGGCCGTTTACGGAGGGAACAACCCCGCCCTGGCCTTCAGGGAGCTGGTAGACAAGCTCTATGCCTTTGATTCAGATAGAGGAGAGGTCCTGGAAAAGAGCGGGGAAAAGCCCCAGATGACAGTCGCTGAAATCCCGGCCACGGAAGAAGGCCATATCCCCGACGTAAAAGGAATGGGGCTGAGGGATGCAGTTTACGCCCTTGAAAGCTGCGGTTACACGGCCGTATGGCACGGCAGCGGACACGTAAAGAGCCAAAGCCCGTCCGCAGGAAGCAAACTTGGTAAAGGAAAAACCGTAGAAATAACACTGAAATAAAATGAAAGTTAAAGACATAATACAGAATTGCAAGGTAATCTCCGTGACAGGCAACACTGACACAGAGGTAAGTCTGGTCACAGCAGACTCCAGGAAAGTTGTTCCCGGAAGCCTGTTCGTAGCCGTCAAGGGCTTTGCAAGCGACGGCCACGCCTACATCGGCCAGGCAATTGAAAAAGGAGCGTCGGCCATCATATACGACGACGTCCTTCCGGAGGGATTAACCACCGGCATCGCCCTTGTAAAGACAGAAGAATCACGTTTTGCACTGGCCCAGGCGGCCGACAACTTCTACGACCATCCTTCGCAGAAGCTGAAATTAATAGGAATTACCGGCACAAACGGCAAAACCACCACGGTAACACTTCTGTACCAGCTGTTTATGTCTCTCGGATACAACTGCGGACTCCTGTCCACAATAGCCAACTACGTAGGCCGCACTGAAACGGAGACCACCAATACAACATCGGACCCCGTTACCATAAACCGCCTTATGGCACAGATGGTAGACGAAGGCTGCGAGTATTGCTTCATGGAAGTCAGCTCCATCGGCATGGAGCAGCAGAGAGTGGCAGCCCTTAAATTCAGGGCAGGCATCTTCTCAAACCTGACCCACGACCACCTGGACTATCACAAGACCTTCGCAGAGTACCTCCGTTGCAAGAAGCTTTTCTTTGACTCCCTGCCGGCAGACGCCGCCGCCATTATAAACATCGACGACAAAAACGGCCCCGTAATGGTGCAGAACACCGCCGCCAAGATAATCACTTATTCCCTTGGCAAGATGGCTGACCACAGCTGCCGCATCATGGAGGAAAGCTTTGACGGCATGCTACTTAAGATTGATGGGGAGGAAGTGTGGACAAGGCTCATCGGCCGCCACAACGCATACAATATCCTTGCAATATACTCAACAGCCATCGAGCTTGGAGCAAGCAAGGAAGAAGCTTTGGTAGGTATCAGCAAGCTGGAGTCTGCAAAAGGTCGTCTGGAGACCATCCGCGGCCCAAGGGAACTGTCAATCATCCTGGACTACGCCCACACCCCGGACGCCCTTGAGAATGTACTCACCACCCTGAAGGACATTGCCTGCGACGGACAGCAGGTCATCGCAGTCTTCGGCTGCGGAGGAGATCGCGACCGCACAAAGAGGCCGGAGATGGCCGCAGTTGCGGAAAAATACGCCGACAGGATTATCCTCACCTCAGACAACAGCCGCTCAGAGCGCACGGAAGACATCATCGCAGAGATGAAAACCGGACTCAGTGCCCGCGGCCTTGCAAAAACCCTGAGCATAGCAGACAGGGCTGAAGCCATTCGCACGGCCATAATGACCGCCCCGGACGGAGCCGCAATCCTGCTGGCCGGGAAAGGACATGAGACCTACCAGATTATTGGGAGCGAACACCGTCATTTTGACGAAAGAGAAATAGTAAGAGACATTTTTAAAAGCATTGAGGCGCTATGATTTACCACTTGTTTGATGCACTGAAAGATTTTGACATTCCCGGCCAGGGACTGATGAACTACCTGTCATTCAGGGCTTTCCTGGCTGCTGTGATTTCCATGCTTACCGCCCTGCTGGCCGGCAAGAAGATTATCCGCAAGCTCCAGAGGCTCCAGATTGGAGAGACGATCCGCGACCTTGGACTGGAGGGGCAGCTCAGCAAGAAAGGTACCCCCACCATGGGCGGAATCATAATCATAGTCGCCATTTTGGCAGGCGTCCTGCTGGTTTGCGACCTTACCAACATCTACATCATCCTCCTTATCTTCACCACACTTTGGTGCGGTGCGATAGGTTTCAGGGACGATTACATCAAAGTATTCAAGCACAACAAGGAAGGAATGAGCGAGAAGATGAAACTCATCCTTCAGATAATCCTTGGCCTTGTAATCGGCATCACCGTATGGCAGAGCAACAACATCGTCGTACGTGAAAAAGTAAAGGCCGAAGCAGAGGAAATAACTGAGACTCAGGTACTTGACAAGGACACAGACCTTCATGTCACCACCGGACAGTGGAAGGATGAGAATGTGGTAAAGAGCACAAAGACCACCATCCCCTTCGTCAGCAGCCATGAGTTTGACTACAAGGGCCTGTCTCCCTTTGAAGGAAGATGGGGCTGGTATTTCAAATGGTTCTTTTATGTACTCATGATAGTAATTGTCATTACTGCATGCTCCAATGGAACCAACCTTACGGACGGAATGGACGGCCTGGCAGCCGGGACTTCAGCAATCGTAGGCGTTGTACTGGGTATCCTGGCCTGGCTGGGAGGCAACCTGGTAGACTCCAACTACCTGAATATCATGTATATCCCAGGCTCAGGAGAGATTGCCATATTCATGTCCGCCTTTGTAGGAGCTCTCGTAGGCTTCCTCTGGTACAACTCTTATCCGGCACAGGTCTTCATGGGCGATACCGGAAGCCTTACAATAGGAGGAATCATCGGCGTATCAGCCGTGCTTATCAGGAAGGAGCTCCTCCTCCCCCTGCTTTGCGGAATATTCTTCGTAGAAAGCCTGTCTGTGCTTATGCAGCGCTTCTACTTTAAGTATACAAGAAAGAAATATGGCGAGGGCCGCCGCATCTTCAAGATGTCTCCCCTGCACCATCATTTCCAGAAAGAGGGCATCCCGGCCAAGATTCAGAGCCCGGCAAGGGCTATTCCTGAGGCCAAGATTGTCACCCGTTTCTGGATTATAGGAATTATATTGGCTGTTGCCACAATGGCTTTGTTAAAAGTTAGATAGTATGTCAAGACTGGTAGTATTGGGAGGAGCAGAGAGCGGCGTAGGAGCTGCCGTGCTCGCAAAAGTGAAAGGATTCGATGTCTTTCTCTCAGACAAGGGAAAGATTGCCGACAAATATGTAGAGACCCTGAAGAAATGGGATATTCCCTTTGAGCAGGGCGGCCATACAGAGAGCCTCATTCTCTCTGCCGACGAGGTTGTAAAGAGCCCCGGTATCCCCTCCTCTGCCCCCATGGTTAAACTCCTTGAGGACAAGGGTATACATATCATTTCAGAGATTGAATTTGCCGGAAGGTACGATAATGCCAAGAAAATCTGCATTACCGGAAGCAACGGCAAAACCACTACCACCTCGCTCATCTACTACCTGCTGCAGCAGGCAGGGCTGAACGTAGGCCTCGGAGGCAACATCGGCGCAAGCTATGCATACCAGGTGGCAACTGAAAAGCATGACTACTATGTCCTTGAGATAAGCAGCTTCCAGCTGGACAACTGCTATGACTTCCGCCCGGACATTGCCATCATCACCAACATCACCCCTGACCACCTTGACCGCTACGACTACAAGATGGAGAATTACGTCCGCTCCAAGTTCCGCATTATCAGGAATTTACGTAGCGATGACTGCTTCATCTTCGATTCAGACGACGCCATAACCGTGGGCCACCTGAGCAAGATAGTAACCCAGGCCAAGATGCTTCCTTTCACCCAGAAAGAGAACGTTGAACTTGAGCAGGGCGCCTTCCTGCGCGAGGGCAAGATGATTGTCCGCTACGAGAAAGACGAATGCGACCTTTACCTTGAAGAGCTGGCTCTTGGCGGCAAGCACAATATTTACAATTCGATGGCGGCAGCCCTCGCAGCCAAGGCCTCCGGCATCGACAACAAGATTATTCGCAACTCCCTGGAGACCTTCCAGCCCATAGAGCACAGGCTTGAGCCCGTCCTGAGCGTGAAAGGTGTCCTTTACATAAACGACTCCAAGGCCACCAACGTAGACTCTGCCTGGTATGCTCTTGAGTGCCAGAAAAAGCCTGTGGTATGGATTGCAGGCGGCACGGACAAAGGCAATGACTACAGCGTCCTTGATGAACTTGTACGTGAGAAGGTCAAGGCCCTCATCTGCCTTGGCGTAGACAATGCCAAGCTTCACGCAAGCTTCGGTCCCATCCTTGGCGAAGACAAAATCAAGGATGCCGGCAGCGCAGAGGAAGCCGTAAAACTGGCCAGCAGCTTTGCAGAAGACGGCGACGTTGTACTGCTGAGCCCCTGCTGCGCAAGCTTCGACCTTTTCAAGAACTACGAAGACCGCGGAAAAAAATTCAAGGAGGCCGTAAGAAACCTCTAAAACAACTATGAGCGAGAACAAGAAGAAACTGAACATATTCCGGCTTATAGACAGGATTGAAGGTGACAAGGTCATCTGGATTATCGTGCTCATGCTTATCATGATATCCATCGTGACCATTTCGTCATCCACCCCTCTTCTTGCCCTGATGAACAAAAGCACCAGGGGCGCCATCATCAATGAGCAGGTACTGGTGTCAGTCGCCGGCCTTGCCATCATCCTGTTCTTCTACCATTTCGTAAAGAAGATTGGCGTCATACGCTTTGTATCCAAGCTGGGTTTCCTGCTCTCTTTCATTTTGCTGGCGATGCTGGCGATAAGGATCAACACCCCCATCGTAAGGGCCCTCAGGGTGAACAATGCAGTACGAGCCCTGTCTATCTTCGGCTTCCAGCTGCACGTGTTTGAGTTTACGAAAGTGCTTATGATAATGTATCTTGCCTGGGCCGTACAGGCCTACAAGGAAGGCAAGATGAGGCTGGCGGACCGCATGGTCGGCTGGGGCATGAATTTCATGAAGAAAGACATTTACCGCCTTATTCTTTATATATTCCTGCCGATGGTGACTGTTTGCCTCCTCACCCTTCTTGGAGGAGTCTCCAGCACACTTTTCGTAGCTCTTGTGATGACGATTACCATACTCATCGGCGGAATAAAATTCAAATACATAATGGGGCTGGCCGCAGTCGGAGCAGGCCTGTTCATTGGCTGCATCGGCATATATAAGATTAGCGGAGGAAGCGTGTTCGGCCGAATCGGCACCGCAGTGGAAAGAATTTCGCTGGCGCGTGAAGACCCTGAAGAAGAGCTTGTACGGCTGGTCAGGGAAGGTAAGAAGAACACCCAGGAGTTCAAGATGGCAGAGGCCAGGGTGAAGCAGCCGATAAGCGCAAAGGTAGCTGTCAGCGAAGGCGGCATCATTGGCAAGGGCCCCGGCGGCAGCACCCAAAGGTATGTGGTTCCCATCATGTTCGAGGACTATATGTTCAGCTTCATAGTTGAAGAGTACGGCATCATAGGAGCGCTCATCATAATCATGCTGTACGGCAGTTTGCTGGCAAGGGGTGTAATCCTGGTAAGGAACGCTTCAAATGCCTTTACCAAAACGGCGATTGCCGGGCTTGTGGTGATGATTTCAGGGCAGGCGCTAATGCACATGTTCATCAATGTGGACCTTGGCCCGCTCACGGGACAGACCCTGCCTATGATTAGCCACGGAAAGGCTTCTTTCCTTGCCTTCAGCATGGCCTTCGGAATTATCCTGGCCGTGAGCCGCATGGTCAAGAAGAATATGGACAAGGAAGTTGAAGGAGCTACGCCTCTTATTTCAAGCGGCGACAGCGTGCAGGACAGCATGAACGATTTGGACCAGTTGGAAAAAATGTAAATATATGGAGCACAGGAAGTTAAGAGTAATAATAAGCGGAGGCGGAACGGGAGGTCACATTTTCCCGGCCATTTCCATTGCCAATTCCCTGAAGGAAGCCAACCCTGAGACGGAAATACTGTTTGTAGGAGCGGAGGGCAAAATGGAGATGGAAAAGGTCCCTGCTGCCGGTTACAAAATCACAGGCCTTCCCATAGTGGGACTTCAGCGCCAGCTGAGCCTTCATAACATAATCAACGACCTGAAGGTTCCCTTCAAGCTCCTGGCCAGCTCACGCAAGGCCAAGAGGGTGCTTAAGGAATTCAAGCCGGAGATTGCGGTAGGCGTAGGCGGATATGCCAGCGGGCCGCTGCTGAAGGCAGCCCAGAAGCTGGGCATTCCCACCCTGCTTCAGGAGCAGAACGGCTTCGCCGGCCTTACGAACAAGCTTCTCGGAGGCAAGGCGGACAGGATTTGCGTGGCCTACGAGGGCATGGAAAGATTCTTCCCGAATGACAAGATAGTGATGACCGGCAACCCTATCCGCAGCGACATCGTTCCCGCAACTGTGGAGATGGTGCAGGAAGGTCTTGATTATTACAAGCTTAACCCAGGCCTTGACCATATCCTTATTCTTGGCGGAAGCCTTGGAAGCGGCACTCTTAACAATGCGATGAGGGCCTGGATAGAGGCAGGCTGCCCCGGAGGAGAGGATGTGGAAGTATTGTGGCAGTGCGGCAAATATTACAAGGCCGGAGTGGACAGCTTCATGGAAGAGATGAAGGCCAAGGGCATGAACCTGGACAAAATACATCACACGGACTTCATAGGCCGGATGGACCTTGCCTATGCGGTTGCCGATGTGGTTATTTCCCGCTCGGGAGCCAGCACGGTATCAGAGCTCTGCGCCGCCGGAAAGGCTTCCATCTTCGTTCCCTCCCCCAACGTGGCGGAAGACCACCAGACCCACAACGCCATGGCCCTTGTGCGCAAGGATGCGGCCCTTATCGTAAAGGATGCCGATGCGGTCAGGGACCTTATGCCAACGGCTCTTGAGCTTATAAAGGACGACGAGAAAATAGTGCAGCTGGAAGAGAACATTTCGGCCATGGCCCTTACGGATGCCGGCCGCACAATAGTAGAAGAAATCTATAAAGTACTTGACAAATAATGGACTGGAAAGAGGTATATTTCATTGGCATCGGCGGCATCGGGATGAGCGCCATTGCAAGGTATTACCACCGCAAAGGCTTGAAAGTCAGCGGCTATGACAAAACTCCGTCGGCCCTTACAAAAGAGCTTGAGCAGGAGGGCATCAGCGTCCATTACACAGACAATTCGCTGTATGTGCCTGCGGACAGGGAGCATACCCTTGTGGTTTACACTCCCGCTATTCCACACGATATGGGTGAGCTCATGTACGTGAACGCCCAGGGCTATACGGTTATAAAGCGTTCCGCCATACTTGGGGAAATCACCCGTGGCCAGCAGTGCCTCGCAGTGGCCGGAACCCATGGAAAAACATCCACATCAACGCTTGCAGCCCATATTTTCACAGACTGCGAAGAAGGATGCAGCGCCTTCCTTGGCGGAATTTCCAAGAATTACGGGACAAATCTTCTTGTAAGCAAAAATCCTGTGGTTGTTGTTGAAGCCGATGAGTTCGACCGCTCCTTCCTGCAGTTGCGCCCCTCAATTGCCGTAATTACGGCGATGGACGCAGACCATCTGGATATTTACGGCACCCTGGAAAGCTACCAGAAGGCTTTCCGCGAATTTGCAGCCCTTATATCCAACATCCTCATTAAGAAAGAAGGCCTTCCAATCAGTCCTGAGGATACAAAAGCACGGATTTTCACCTACAGCCTTGAGAGCGGCTCCGCCGATTTCCATCCCGAAAATGTTCACATAGACGAGACCGGACACTATATCTTTGACCTTGTGTGGCCGGGCGGAATTATTCGCGACGTCAAAGTGGGTACTCCCGGACGCTTCAATGCAGAAAACAGCATTGCCGCAGCAGCGCTTTGCCTATCCTACGGCCTTAAGCCGGAAAAGGTAAAGGCCGGAATAGGCACTTTCAAGGGCGTTTCCAGAAGGATGGACATTCATGTAAACAAGCCGGGACTGGCTTACATCGACGATTATGCCCATCATCCGGAGGAGCTTGCTTCCGCCATCCGCTCAATAAGGGATATATTCCCGGGGCGCAAGGTTACAGCCATTTTCCAGCCGCACCTGTACACCAGGACAAGGGATTTTGCCGACGACTTCGCCCGCGCGCTGAGTGCGGTTGACAAGCTTATACTGCTTGATATCTACCCCGCCAGGGAAGAACCTATCCCCGGGGTGACATCGGCTTTGATATTTGATAAGGTAACGGCACCGGAAAAGGTGCTCATCAAGAAAGAAGAGCTTATGCAAGTACTTGAAAACGAGAAGCTTGACGTGCTCGTAACCTTCGGGGCAGGCAATGTAGACAGGTACATCGGCCCCATAACGCAAATGCTTGAGGACAGGAAATGAAACCGGCTCTGAAATATACTCTTACAATTGCTGCAGGCGTGGCCTGCATAGTCCTTCTGGTGGTTTTGAACAGTGAAAACTCCAGGAGGCGCGGCCTGCTTTCCTGCCAGGGGCTCAAGGTTAACATCGTGGACAGCGCCCAGGGTTCCTTCGTCACCGCGGCAGACATAAAAGAGTATATTCTGGCCGAAGAAGGCCCCCTTGTGGGCAAAAGGGCGGACAGCATAAAGCTCTGGCGCATAGAGGAAAACCTTAAGGGCAAGGCCGCAATACTTGGCAGCGAGGCCTATATGAGTTCCGACGGAATACTGCACGTAGAGGTCAGGCAGCGCAAGCCTGTGGCCCGCTTCCACAGCCCGTCCAGTAGCTTTTACGCCGATGCTTCCGGCTTTATCTTCCCTATCCGGAAGAAATACGCCGCCCGCCTTCCCATTGTAGACGGAGACTTCCCCTTCCACGAGGACAGGGAGTTCAAGGGCGAGATTACGGACAAGAAAGGCCGCGAATGGATGAAGGGTATGATTGGCCTGCTGACATATTTGGAGAAAAACAAGACCTGGAGGGATGCCATCGTCCAGATTACTTCTTCCGCCGATGGTTCCCTTATCCTTGTTCCGGCACAGGGGGATGAGAAATTCATTTTCGGATACCCGGAGCATTGGAAGGAGAAATTTGAAAAGATGGAGAAATACTACGAGTACATAGCTCCAAGGGAAGAAGGAAAGAAGTACAAGACGGTGAATGTCAGGTACAAAGGACAGATAATCTGCAGATAAAAACAACAAGATATGGATGAGAATTACATTGCCGCGATAGACCTTGGCTCGGCGTTCATAACGCTTACGGTGGCCAAGATTTACGGAGAGGACATCCAGATCCTCTACTACAAGAAACACAAGTCCGACGGCATCAGGAACAGTGCCGTCTTTAATCCCGAGAAGGCGTCAGCACCTATCAGGGCAGCGATTGAAGAAGCAGAGAAAGAGCTTAAAATCAAGATTTTGCAGGTTGTTGTAGGACTTCCCCGCTGCGACATCCGCCAGGAGACCGCTACCGCTACGGTGGAGCGTACGAACCCGGACGACAGCATTACCAAGGAAGAGGTTGAAAGCCTGAAGTCCATGGCACAGAACACCTATCCTCTCCAGGACCCTGAAAAAGACGTCATTTACGGCGCCTTTGCCCAGTCTTTCTCAGACGATGAGAATTTCCAGCTCATTGAGGACGATATCATCGGGGTAATCAGCCGCAATTTTGAGGGTAACTTCAAACTGTTCATCGGCAAGAAGAGCGCAGTCAAGACTGTTGACAAGATTTTCAACAAGCTTGGCATCGCCCTCGTTAAAAAGTATTTCTCTCCTATCGCCCAGGCCAAGGCTGTCCTTACTGAGGATGAGACTTCCAGCGGCGTAGCTCTTATCGATATCGGCTCCGGAGCGACCTCCGTCACCATCTATCAGGGCAATATCCTTCGCTATTATGCGTCGATTCCTTTCGGAGGCAAGGTTATCACTTCCGATATCAGGAGCGAGTGCTTCATCCCGGAAAAGCTGGCAGAGAATATCAAGCTGGCCTTCGGCGCCTGCATTCCTGAAAAGCTCCTTACCCTTGGAGAGAAGATTATCCAGATAGAGGGCAACGAGCATGAGGGCTTCAAGCAGATTCCTGTTAAATACCTGTCTGAAATCATCACGGCCCGCGTAAAGGAGATTACGGACGCCATGCTTTATGAGATCCAGAAGAGCGGCCTTGCAGACAATCTCCGCGGCGGCATCGTCATAACGGGAGGAGGTGCAAACCTTGCAAACATCGCCCTGTATATCAAGGACATATCGGGTTATAACGTAAGAATCGGCTATCCAAGAAGGAAGTTCTCCGCATCCGGATATCCCAGCATCTTCGACCCTGATGCTTCCACTGCACTGGGTATGATCCTGACGGCTAAGGAGGATAACCTGACAAGCTGTATAGAAGAGCCGATGCCCGACCCGGAAATACTTGACAATCAGCCTATAACGCCGGTACAGCCGGTGCAGGAAGAGCCTGGGGCTGAAGTCCCGGCAGAGCAGCCTGAAGTGCAGGTAGTTGAAAACGAACCGATTCCGACAAGTCTCTTCGGAGAGGATACCGTTAAGGCTACGGAGGAAAAGGGCTGGAGGAGCAAGAGAAAGAAGGAAAAAGAGAACAAGGAAGAAGAGGACAAGAAGCCGGGAATTATCAAACTTACATGGAAGAGGTTCAAGGATATGCTGGACGACTTGTCAAACGAGATGGACAATCAAAACGTATAGGGTTATGGAAGAGCTTTTCAATAATGACGTTACTCCTCCGGACTGGGGCGAGGACGATGCTAAAATAAAAGTCATAGGTGTAGGCGGAGGCGGCTGCAATGCTGTTTCCTACATGTACACGCAGAAGGTCAAAGGTTGCAACTTCATTGTCTGCAACACTGACGGACAGTCTCTTGTTAAATACCCTGTACCCAACAAAATCCAGCTTGGAGAGGGTTTGGGAGCAGGTACCAACCCTACCGAAGGCCGTAATGCCGCCCTGGCGTCACAGGACGTAATCGCCGCAAGGCTTTTCACTCCCAAGACCAGGATGGTTTTCATAACAGCAGGCATGGGCGGAGGCACCGGAACAGGAGCATCGCCTGTAATCGCAAAGATGGCCAAAGACAAGGGCTATCTTACGGTTGCAGTTGTCACCATCCCCTTCAAGAACGAGGGCGACAACACCATTTCCAAGGCTATTGACGGTATCCATGAGCTGGAGCATAACGTAGACAGCCTCCTTATCATCAACAATGAGAAGCTGTACGAATACTACGGAAATTTGCTTGTCCATGAGGCCTATCCTCTTGCAGATGAAGTACTTGCGACTGCTGTAAGGGGTATAACTGAGATTCTTGAGACCACCGGCTTCCGCAACGTGGACTTCCAGGATATCAGCAACATGATGAAGAACAGCGGAATGGCCCTGATGGGCTGCGGCGTAGGAGAAGGAGAAAACCGTCTTGAAACCGCCGTACGCAGCGCACTGGAGTCTCCCCTTCTGAATGACTACGACCTCAAGACCTCCCAGAACCTGCTTGTGAACATCACCTGCGGAAGGAACGACAAGGGTCTTAAGATGGACGATGTCAAGACGATAGAGAGCCTTATTGACGAGCAGACCGGCGGCATCGCCACAATCTTCAAGAGCGGACTCGTTTTCAACGATGACCCGGAGTTCGGGGACAAGGTGATGATTACCGTCATCGCCACCGGCTTCAAAATGAATCTCGTCAGCATCACGGGGGCCGACCTTGGCAAACTCATCATCATCGACAAAGATTTTGAATATCATAAGGACGAGCCTGCAGGAGAAATCCTGCTGCCGGACGAGGATATCAACATAAACAAAATCGGCTACAGCACCACAGAGAACGTTCGCAAATTCTCATTTACCCCGGAGGACAAGCCTGCGCTTATCCTGAACCCGGGAGAGAGCAAGAGCGAACTTGAGTCTGTGGCCGCAATAAGAAGGTTTTACAAACACCGCAACGAGGAAAAATAATGGAAAAGAGAAGAACCAGAGTTAGATTTGCACCCTCACCTACAGGACCGCTTCACATGGGTGGCGTGCGTACGGCATTGTATAACTACCTGTTTGCAAAGCAGAACGGGGGCGACTTCATCATAAGAATCGAAGATACCGATTCCCACCGCTTTGTTCCCGGGGCAGAGAAATATATCATTGAGGCCCTTAACTGGTGCGGAATCAAGGCCGATGAAGGCGTGGACGAGGCTGGAAACGTTGTTTCCGAGGCTTCTGCCAAGCACCCTCACGCCCCTTACCGCCAGAGTGAGCGCAAGCCTATCTACAGGCAGTACGCAGAGCAGCTGGTAGCCAGCGGCAACGCTTATTATGCCTTTGACACGGCAGAGGAACTAAATGAGCGTCGCGCTACGGCAGAGGCTTCAGGACAGACTTTCATTTACAACCAGAA
The DNA here is from genome assembly GCA_017459075.1 of Bacteroidales bacterium. Classification (GTDB taxonomy): domain Bacteria; phylum Bacteroidota; class Bacteroidia; order Bacteroidales; family UBA932; genus Cryptobacteroides. The sequence goes on along the minus strand of JAFUDQ010000009.1, from coordinate 20,433 downwards.
GACCCGCATGGAGCTTCGTAACTCCCTGACCCTGAGTACAGAAGAGACCGCACGCCTGCTTGAGGAACGCACTGACTGGACAATCCGTTTCAAGATGCCGGAGGATACCGTGGTGCAGATGGACGACCTGATTCGCGGCCATATGGAGGTTAATACCGACACCCTTGATGACAAGGTGCTTTGGAAGAGGGCCGATGAGCTGCCTACCTACCATCTTGCAAATATTGTGGATGACCATCTTATGGAGATTTCAGAGGTTATCCGCGGAGAGGAGTGGCTGCCTTCACTGCCGCTTCATTATTTGCTGTACAAGGCCTTCGGCTGGACTGACTCACAGCCCCGTTTTGCCCATCTTTCCCTTCTTCTTAAGCCGGACGGAAAAGGCAAACTCAGCAAGCGCGACGGCGATAAGCTGGGCTTCCCTGTATTTCCTCTTCGCTGGGTTAATCCGGAGGGCGAGGTTTCCCGCGGATACCGTGAGGACGGCTATTTCCCTGAGGCTTTCGTGAATCTTCTGGCCTTCCTTGGCTGGAATCCGGGCGATGACAGGGAGGTTTTCTCTCTGGATGAGCTTGTAGAGGCTTTTTCTCTGGACCGCATTGTAAAGTCCGGAGCCCGTTTCAATCCTGATAAGGCCCGCTGGTACAACAGGGAATATCTCCGTATGAAACCGTCTTCCGAGCTTACAGACCTCTTTATTCCTGTCCTTGAGAGCCACGGGCTGAAGGTTGTGGACTGCCCTGTCTGCGCCCTTACAGCAGGTGCTTCATTTGCCGGCGAGGGAGCAGACTTTGGCAACAAGATTTACACGCGTGAATATGTTCAGAAGGTTGTTGAACTTATCAAGGAGAGGGCTACCTTCGTAGCTGACTTCTGGGATATCGCATCATACCTCTTTGTTGCACCTACGGAGTTTGTCCAGAAAGACGTGGATAAATTCTGGAAGGAAGAGAATGTGGCCATGGCCCTTAAGGCTGCCGCCTTTATTATTGACGGCGATTTCGCCCTTACCAAAGAGAATGTAGAGGAGAAACTTGAGGGCTTCATCCGCGGTCATGAATGGCCGATGGGCAAGGTTATGAACTGCCTGCGCCTGGCTCTTGTAGGGGCTTCCAGCGGTCTTGGAATTGCCGATATCGTCTCTTTCATTGGCCGTGCGGAGTTTGCAGCGCGCATTGAATTTGCCAAAACCAAAAACAACTGATAATGAGCACATTAAGTTTTTCCGGAAAGATTGGTATTGCCAACGACCACGCCGGAGTAGACTACAAGAACAACCTTGTGAAGTGGCTTGAGGACTGCGGGGTGGAAGTTGTAAACTTCGGAACCGACAGCACTGAGAGCATGGATTACACTGATGTTGCACATCCGCTTGCAGAGGCCGTACTGGCCGGGAAGGTTGACCTTGGAATTGCCCTTTGCGGTACCGGGAACGGCATGGCAATCACCCTGAACAAGCATCAGGGTATCCGTGCAGGTCTGGCCTGGTCAAAGGAAATTGCAGCTTTGGTCAAACGCCATAACAATGCCAATGTGCTTGTTATGCCGGCTCGTTTCATCCCTTACGAAAAGGCTCAGGAGCTTGTAAAGACCTGGCTTGAGACAGAGTTCGAGGGTGGACGACACCAAAGAAGGATTGACAAAATAGACTGCAAGTAATGGCTGTACTTGTGGCAAACCGTGGGACAGGGGTTTTGTCCCGTAGCATCGGCGATTATCCTGATGGTATCATTGTTCCGGTGGACAAGCCTTACAGATGGACTTCGGCCGATGTTGTCAGGAAACTGAAGTTTGCCGCAAAGAAGCATTTCGGGCAGAAAAATTTGAAAGTAGGGCACGCCGGTACGCTGGATCCTTTGGCTACCGGGGTGCTCATTATTTGCATAGGGAAGGCTACGAAGCTTGCAGAGGAAATCCAGCGAAGTGACAAGGAGTATGTAGCCGGGATTACCTTTGGTGCTACCACTCCGTCTTATGACTTGGAGAAGCCTATTGACAGGTTTTTCCCCGTGGACGGGGTTTCTGAGGCCGCCGTGGCCCGCGCCCTGGAGGGTTTCATTGGGGAGCAGGAGCAGATTGCTCCGCTGTTTTCTGCCAAGTCCGTGGACGGGGTTCGCGCCTATGAGCTTGCACGGAAGATGTACCGTCAGGGGGCTTTGGATGCCCTTGACAGTGAAGCTGAGGCTATTCTGAGCAAGCAACTCATCAGGATTAATGAGATTGAATTATTGTCATTCAAGGAAGGAGATTTCTCGACTTCGCTCGAAAGGACAGAAAAGCCGATGTCATTTCGACCGGAGTCCAAAGGACGGAGCGGAGAAATCTCAACCGCCAGCAGCCGTATAAACGTTACGGACAACACCGCGCTGGGGTTGCCGCGCGCCGAAGTGCGGCTCGCATGCTCCAAAGGCACGTACGTACGAGCCTTTGCCCGCGACCTGGGCGAAGCCCTGGGCACGGGAGCGCACCTGGACAGTCTCCGGCGCACCGCCTGCGGCGGCTTCCGCGCCTCCGAGGCCCTGTCCGTAGAGCAAGCCGCTGCTCTATTCGCCCCTCCGGAAAAAGCCACCATTGAAAATCAGACACTTACGTAATTCAACTTAGCAAAATTTGCCAGGTTAAAATGCGTAACTAATTGAAAATCAATAGAACCATGAAATACAAAGTTGCCGGGATAGTTTTTGAAGTTTTGTTAGAGGACCCCTACCGGGAGATGGAATACTCTCCTGTAGTACTGGAAAGGATTGAGAGGGCAAGCCGCGGAGAGGCAGGCCTTGATATCCGTCCCACAAGGGCCGGCGACGATGTACCGCACAGGACCCTTATCCAGTCCCGCGAGGAGCTCCTGCCCGGGGCCAGCGGCCTGGACCTTTCCCAGTACGCCCCGTTTGCCATTTCGACCGAAGGCGAAGCCGGAGCGGAGAAATCTCAGCCCCCTGTATTTACCCTCAGGGTACAAAAAGGCCTGGAGAACGCCCCCAAACTTGGAAAACTGCTGGCCGAAGTTCACGAACAGTCCCCATATTACAGCATCTACGAATCTGCGGAAGGCACACAGTACACCCTTGATGAAGATTTGGAAACAGGAAAACCTGCCGCAATTCTGGCAATGTCCCCTGACTTTTCAGAAGGAGTAATGTATGCCGATGCCAGCCAGAGGCCTTACGGGGTTGTTTTCCAGATGTCGACAGCCCTTATGATTATGTTTACCTACAATGCGGCTCTCCGCGAAGTCATGCTTTTTCACGCCTCCGTTATAGGGCTGGACGGCAGGGCAAACATCTTCCTTGGCAAGAGCGGAACTGGTAAGAGTACCCACAGCAGGCTTTGGCTGGAGAATATTCCCGGTACAGAGCTCCTTAATGACGATAATCCGGCGCTCGGCTTTGACGCGGCCGGACAGTTAATTGTTTACGGCACTCCCTGGAGCGGCAAAACTCCCTGCTACAGAAATATTTGTGCTCCGGTAAATGCGATAGTTCGGCTAGATCAGGCTCCGGAGAATTCAATCACTCAGGAATATGGCCTTAACGCCTATGCTTCCCTTCTTGGTTCCGTTTCATCTGTCAGATGGAACAGGGCTATTATGGACGCCCTAAGCCGCTCGGTAGAAAAGGCTATCGGTTCCGCCAAGGTTTTCCACCTGTCATGTCTCCCGGTCCCCTCCGCCGCCCACCTCTGCGCAGACACCATTACGCCCAAGTAACACTTATTTATTAATCGGGTAAAGTTTAAGGAGCAGAAGAATGAGAAGGGCGATGGCTGCCGGGAAGAGGGAGAACAGGGCCCAGATCATGTTCTGCACAGATGTCTCGTTGGTGATGGTAACAACCGTTTCCCCAGTGAGTGCATCAGTTCCGGAAACAAAGCCGGCAATTCCAAGCAGAAGGGCGACAAGAGCACCGGAAATAGCCGAGCCGAACTTCTGGGACATTGTTCCGGAAGAGAAGATGAGACCGGTGGAAGATGTGCCGTTCTTCTCTGTAGCATAATCGGCAACATCGGCATACATAGACCACAGAAGCGGAGAATAGAAACCAATGCCGATAGAAGTAATGATTACGTTTGCGACCATAACCCAAATCCAGGCCGGGTCCATCGGAATGAAGAAAAACAGAATGGATGATACCGCACAGATAGTGGCAGCCCAAGCGAAAGCCTTCTTCTTGGAGCCCACTTTCTTGGTAAACCAGGGGGAGAGGCCTCCGAAAATCATACAGGTAGCTTCTCCGAACATCATAAACACTGTGTAGTTGATTACAAGGCCCATCACAGTCACATCGCCATGCAGGCAGTATTCCATCAGGTAGGCAGCTACGGCATAACGGAAACCGTTGAAGAAGTTAGTGCAGATACCTATGAGGGTAAGATAAACCCATGGCTTGTTACGGAAGAGGTCTGCAAAAGGCTTAAAGGAAAACTTCTCTGCGCGAACCGGCTTCAGACGCTCTTTTGTAAGCAATCCGCAAGCCAGGGTACCCAGGGCGGCGACACCACCCAGGATTACGCCCAGGACGGCATACTGATGCTTGGGCTCGCCTCCAACCATTCTCTGTAGATAAGGGAATGTGAACAGCATAATGAAACCCATGGCATAGGCACCTACCATTCGGTACGATGAGAACTGGTTTTTCTCGTTGTCATCGTCAGTCATGACACCAAGCAGGGAGCCGTAAGGCACATTCACAGCTGTGTAAACTACCATCATCAGCAGATACATTGAATAGGCATAAATGCGCTTGCCTGCGGGGCCGAAGTCCGGTGTGTAAAGCAGCAGGGCGAATATAAGGCCAAGCGGAATAGCTCCAAAGATAAGCCAGGGACGATATGTGCCCCAGCGGGACTGGGTACGGTCTGCGATGGCACCCATGATGGGGTCTGTGACTACATCGAACAGACGGGCTATCAGCATGAGGGATGCGGTATCTGCTACCGTAAGGCCAAAGATATTGGTAAAAAACAGGGGGAATGCGATAGACATTACCTTCCAGGTAATACCGCCGGCTGCGGCGTCGCCCAGTGCGTAGCCGATTTTTTCTGAGAGTTTTGCTTTTGCCATTATATTCTGTGTTTTCTTGTTCTTTAATAGCTTGACCTACAAATATACTCTTTTTTGGGATTATATCAAATTCAAAACCTGAAGGCACATTCTGGTGTTGTGGTAGGGGCATTTCCAGAAGCCGGCTTTGGGGTTGGCTTTGTCTATGCTGCCGTCGGGCAGTATGGCCCACCACCATTCGCCTCCGTCATTATCTACCAGGTTGTTCTTAATATATTTCCAAGCAGCTATGGAATTTAATAGGAATTGAGATTTCTCGACTTCGCTCGAAATGACAGAAGAAGAGTCCGAAATGACAGAAGAAGAGTCCGAAATGACAGAAGAAGAGTCCGAAATGACAGAAGAAGAGTCCGAAATGACAGAAGAAGAGCTCGAAAGGCCATCGTGGTACTTCCGGAGCCAGAGATTGCCGACAACGGTTTCAGCCTGGACCCACCACTGGCGGGAATCGTCATAAGATACCCGATCAGAGTCAGGCGTGACGAGCCGCTCATAACGCATGGAACCGTCAGGGAGAAGGCCTTCATTGCCGGCAAGGCCCATGGCGTAAGCCCAGGGACGGACGCGCTCCACTACGGCCTGGTCCTTAAGGGCGAAGGCGCATTCCAGAGCCAGCCAGGAAGTCTCAATGTCATGTCCGTAGGAAATACCGCCCGGAAGCACGCTCCAGTCACGTTTAAAGTAAAGCTGCAAATGCCCGGCCTCATCCATAACCTTGGTGCCGATGATGTCCAGAAGAGCCTCAACAGCCTTCTTCAGGCCGGCATCGGGCCATACGGTATAAAGATTCGCATAAGCTTCAAGGATATGAAGATGCGAGTTCATGGTCTTATCGGCATTTATGTCGTGGGCCGACAGTGACATGTCCTCCAGCGGAGAGAAGTCACGTGAAAGGGCTTCTATGTAGCCACCGTTGGCAGCATCGGCAAAATGAGCCTCAACCACTCGGTAGATGTTCACAGCAGCCTTAAGTACCTCATCGTCATGGGTAACCTTGTACAGTTCCGAAAGGCCGTAGATGGCAAAGCCCTGGGCGTAGAGCTGTTTCTTGGCATCCAGCCGGGAGCCGTCGGCATTCACAGACCAGTAGACGCCACCGTATTTATGGTCGCTGAAATGGGCCAGGAACCAGTCTTTGGCGTGGATTGCGGCCAGCAGGTACTCTTTGTCCGGGATGGCCTGGTATGCGGCTGCAAATGACCAGATTATGCGGGCGTTCAGGATTACGCCGCGGGGGGCATCTCGAAGGACTGTGCCGTCGGACGTAACTTCTCCGTAGAAACCACCCTCCGGGTCCTTCAGCGCTAGCCAATATGGCAATATATTATCTGTAAGGTTAGACCTTACCTCTCTCTTAAAATCCTCTATCATTCATTTATGTTTTTTTTATAACAACTGTACTTTTAAACCTTCGCTACGCTCATCCCACCATCGGTAGAACCGATGGTCCCCCCGTTCACGAGGACACGGGGTCCCCGAAAATCTTGGATTTATGGGGTGTCGCGGGCATCCACTGGTTTAAAAGTACAGTTGTTATCTAAATATTAGGACTGTCCCAAATTTTAGTTTCAGTGCAGTTAAGCATTGCGGAAAGACCGCCGCAGCTGATGCGGAAGTCACCCTTTTCAAGACGCCATTTGCCATCTGTACCAACGAAAGCAAGGGCGGAAGCCGGAATCTCGAAGGAAACAGTAACCGTCTGGCCGGGCTCAAGAGCAACCTTTTCGAATGCGCGGAGACGCTTAACATCCGGAATAAGGGAAGCAACAAGGTCTGAGCTGTAAACAAGCACAGCCTCCTTGCCAGCCACAGCGCCGGTATTCTTTACATCAACAGACACTTTGATGGTGTCGCCGGCCTTGAAGGATTGAGGCCCCTCGACTTCGCTCGGGGTGACAGAAGAGTCGCTCGGGGTGACAGAAGGGTCGCTCGGGGTGACAACGCGGAGGTTGCTGTACTCGAAGCTGGTGTAGCTGAGGCCGTAGCCGAAGGGCCACTGAACATCCATAACAGCATCGTAGTTGTATGAACCCTCCATGGTATCGCGGTGCTCTGAAACCTTGTAATCGTAAGTATGCAGGGCGTTGATATGCTTGGAATAAGTGAACGGCAGGCGGCCGGAGAAATTCTCATCGCCAGCCATAAGGGCTGCAAGGGCATCGGCACCATAATTAGAAGGCAGCATAACATCAATGACAGCCTTTACAAGAGGCTCGATATCGCCGATAAGGCGGGGACGACCCTCATTAAGCACAAGGATAACCGGCTTTCCGGTAGCGGCAAGAGCCTTTACCAAAGCCTTCTGGTTGGCGGAAAGGTTAAGGTCATCCATGTTACCCGGAGTCTCGCAGTAAGAATTCTCACCAACGCAAGCCACAATAACATCGGCCGCACGGGCGGCAGCAACAGCGCGGACAATGCCGGAAGCATCCTCTGCCTGCCAGTCAGGGTCATTGCTGTAAACAACGCCGGGCTCATAGCTAACCTTGCCAAAACGAGCCTTCAGGGCATCATAAATAGTATTGTACTGGGGAACATAGGCATCGGCATTACCCTGCCAGGTATAGCTCCAGCCACCGTTGATGGTGCGCAGGGAGTTAGCATTAGGGCCGGTAACAAGAATACGCTCGGAACCCTTGAGAGGCAGGATGCCATCGTTCTTAAGAAGAACCTCAGACTCAACGGCGGCAGCATAAGACTCCTTGGCAAAACGCTCGCACGCAAAGTCCTTGTAATCATGCTCCCAAAGAGGATTCTCAAAGAGGCCCAGACGGACTTTAAGTCGAAGGATACGGCGCACAGCATCGTCAATGCGGGACATAGGGATGTCTCTGGACTCGGCAAGGGCAACTATATCATTGACGCACTCAGGGTCATAAGGATCCATAATCATGTCGATGCCGGCATTGATTCCCATGGCAACGGCCTCGCGCTTGTTGGCAGCCACATGGTCACGGTTAAAGAGATTGTCGATATCCGCCCAGTCGGTGACAAACATACCGTCCCAGCCAAGCTGCTCCTTAACCCAACCGGTCAGAAGCTCCTTATTAGCATGGGTAGGGATGCCGTTGATGGACGCAGAATTTACCATAGCGGTAAGGGCGCCTGCCTTGAAGCAAGCCAGGAAAGGCGCAAAGAACTTCTCGCGAAGGTCATTCCCTGCTATGTAAGCCGGAGTACGGTCCTTGCCGGAAGCAGGAACTCCGTAACCCATGAAATGCTTGATGGAAACAGCTGCATGCTCAAGGTCGATATGATTGGGGTCAGTACCCTGGATGGCAACAGTCTCTTCGCGGGCCATCTCTGCCTGAAGGAAAGGATCCTCTCCGAAGCTCTCCCAAATACGCGGCCAGCGGGGATCACGGCCAAGGTCCATGACAGGGGAGAACACCCACGGAACCTGGGCGGCACGGGTCTCATAAGCCATTGCAGCACCTAGCTGACGGGCATACTCACGGTTGAAAGTAGCGGCGATATTAACCTCCTGCGGATAGAAAGAGCCATCGGTAAGATATGTTGCACCATGAATCATATCAAGACCGTAAATACATGGTATGCCGATGCTTTCCATGCTCTTGTCAGCCAGGATTGGACCGTACCAGAAATTGGTTCCTACATAAGTATAGGGTTTGCCGTCACGCATAAACTGCCCATCCTTCACGGATACGAAGGAAACCTGCCCGCAGGTGCAGGAAGAAACGGCAGCAATAAGGGTCGCGATCTGAATCGCTTTTCTGAAAATTTTGGTCATCCCCGGGTTAATCGTTTTAAAACGATGCAAAGATAGCGCGTTAAAACGAGGTGTAGTGACAAAAATTTATCAGATTATGATACTTTTTTAACAATGGCTATACATAGACCCTGTTTTCCTTGAAAAGAGCCCTGAAATCGCGCGGAGTGTAGCCTCTTCTCTTCTTGAAAATCCTGTTGAAATTGGACAGGTTGTTGAAGCCGCAGGCATAACAGATTTCAGAGATGCTCTTGGAGGTGTCGATGAGCATCCTGGCCGCATTTCCAAGCCTTACGTCAAGAATGTATTCCATGAGGGTCCGGTTCGTATGTATCTTAAAGAATCGGCTGAACGCCGTAGGTGCCATACCTACCATTTCCGCCATTTTTTCCAAGCTTAATTCAGAAGCGTAATTCTCTGATATATACTCTCTTACCTTGTTTACGCGACGGCTTTGCGGGCCGGGAGCAATCTGTGCCATGGGCGAGGATGCCAGTACGCGGCTGTCTGTTGCCAGTGAGAGTTCATACAGGATTTTGAATGTGGACAGGACCTGGTCAAAGGCGTCCGGGACAGAAGGCAGGCTGTCCAGGCGGGAATATACCTTCATTATGGTCTGCAGCGAAAAATTAAGGCCCAGTTCCGCCCGCTTCAGCATCTGTTTTATTGACTCAAACTGGCGGCGGGACAGCAGTTCCTCTGAAAACAGCTTTGGAGAGAACTGAATCGTGATTTCGCGCACGGCCGGGTTGGAGCAGGTGCCCTGTTCCCAAACATGGGCAAGGTCCTTTCCTGTTACCAGGGTGAGTTCATACTCCCCTACTTCTTCTACACTGTCCCCGACTACGCGCCTGAGGCCTTTCCCACGCTCTATGAAGTTAAGTTCGTAGTCTTCATGCCCGTGCAGCGGGTAGTCGAATTCGCTCTTGTATCTTTCTACGATGTAGAAGCAGTCCTGGTCTGACAGTTTTGTGATTTCATTGAGTACTTTTGGCATATCGGTCCGGTGTTAGTGATTCATCAAGGCATAAATATACGAATTTTTCGCAAATTGAATGGAATATGGTACAATTTTTTAAATTTTTTGTACTATTTGAACATCAAAAGCTCCTGACAAGGCAGCATCGGCCCTTCGCTTGCGATGGGAGGGGGTCGCCCAACGGGCGACGGCAGGGAAAGTGATGCTGATATTTTTTTACCAATTCTATACAATAAATGATTATCTTTGCAAGATGAAATGAAAACCATATAGAACGATGAGACTAATATCAAAATTTGTTACAGCAATTATGATTTGCGTTGCAACTGCCTCATGCAGCAAGAGCAGCGGTTCAGATAACAAACCTACGGCAGAGGTTTCCGTGGCCCTTAAGAGTGCGACCGTGGAAGCCAAGGCCGGCAGCCAGTTCATGGATATTGAGTGCGACGGTGCCTGGACACTTTCCTGTTCCGCGCAGTGGGTAAGCCTTGGTTCAACGTCGGGAAACGGCTCCGGCAGTGTCGTTGTAACCTATTCCTCCAACGAAGCCAAGGAGTCCCGCTCTGCAAGCCTGGTTCTTAAAGCCTCCGGCGGCTCGGCAATGACAACCCTCACCCAAAAAGGCCTGACCACAACTCCAAAGGCATCGGTATCTACCGGTGACGCAACCGCAATTACAAAGGTAAGTGCAACTATATCAGCTTCTTACGCCAACGCTTCAAGCGCTCCGCGCGAGGTTGGCTTCGAGTTTGGGGATGACTCTTCAATGAGCCGCACCTTCCAGGTTTCAAACACTCCTTCCGGCTCATCGGGCACTTTCACATATAACATCACAGACCTTGGCGAGGGTAAGACCTACTATTACAGGGCTTATGTCATCATCCAGGAAGACAGTGAGATTCTCACCTTCTACGGACAGATGCGAAGCTTTAACACAGAAGGCTCCATCGTTAATCCGCCCGCAGGCGGCCAGAGAGGGTGGTTCGAGCTTCCGCTCATGAACATCGCCACCAGTGGTAACTATATGTATAACGCCAAAAACAGCGATGAATATTATGCATATCACATTAGCCCGGACATGTATATCGGCGGAAAGCAGGCCCGAAACTATACCGTATGCTTCAGTGCGAAGCGCCACTGCCCGCTGTGGGTTGCCGCACCCCGCCACAAGGCTTATGTAGGCGGCTCCGGCAGGTCTGAGGCTTATGGCAAGGACCCCGACATTCCTTCCAATATCCAGTATAACAGCAAGAGCACGGGAGGCGGCTGCAACAAGGGCCACATGCTTGGCAGCGCAGAGCGCACCTCCACCTCCGGAACCAACCGCCAGGTGTTCTATTACAGCAACATCGCCCCGCAGCTTTCAACCGGCTTCAACACCGGCGGAGGCGGATGGAACATCCTCGAAGACTGGGTCGATACACAGGTTTGCTCAGACACCCTCTACGTTGTAATCGGATGCTATTTTGACAAATATACCGATGGTTACGGAAACACGGTTCAGCCTAAGACTATTGACTTCGGAGGCCGTTCCGATGTTGCATTCCCTACCATGTTCTATTATATCCTGATGCGTACAAAGAGCGGCAGCACCGGCAAGTCGCTGGCCAACTGCTCTGCATCTGAAATCAAGTGCGCCGCTTTTGTAAGGGCTCACACCAATGACCTCAAGGGCCAGAAGCCGTCGTCTAAGGAGATGATGAGCGTGGCGGAACTGGAGAAGATTACAGGTTTCACCTACTTCCCTTCCGTTCCCAATGCTCCAAAGACAACGTATTCCGCTTCTGACTGGGGACTGTAACTTTTTAAGACGATGGAAAACCGTAAAGAACAGATACTTATACGAATTGCCGGCAAAGACCGGATTGGCCTGACGGCCGAGGTGATGGCTATCCTGGCCCGATACGATGCCCAGATTCTGGATATTGGACAGGCCGATATTCATAGTACCCTGTCATTGGGTATACTGATTAGGATTGACGAGTCCTTGTCCGGCCAGGTTATGAAAGAGCTTCTGTTCAAGACTACGGAGCTTGGTGTAACCATTGGTTTCGAACCTATTTCTGACGATGATTACGAGGCTTGGGCCGGCCGTCAGGGGAAAAACCGCTACATTCTTACTGCTATTGGCCGAAGCCTGAGCGCGGCACAGATTGAAGCGGCTTCTGAGATTATTGCCCGGCACAACCTGAATATTGATGCCATCAAGCGTCTTACGGGCCGAATGAGCATTAAGCATCCCGAGAGGAATGTGCGCGCCTGCGTGGAGTTTTCCATTCGTGGAAGCCTGGAGGACAAAGCTTCCTTCCAGAAGGAGCTTATGGCTCTTTCTGCCGATTCCGGAATGGATTTTTCTTTCCAGAAGGACGATATGTACCGCCGTATGCGCCGTCTTATCTGCTTTGATATGGATTCCACCCTTATTCAGGCAGAGTGTATTGACGAGCTGGCGCGTCGCCACGGGGTCTACGACAAGGTGGCTGCCATTACTGAGCGCGCTATGCGCGGAGAGATTGATTTCCGCGAGAGTTTTACGGAGCGGGTGGCGCTGCTTAAGGGCTTGGACGTGTCTGTCATGAGGGATATTGCAGAGAACCTGCCTATTACTGAGGGTACTGACCGCCTTATGAGCGTGCTTAAGACCTGCGGGTACAAGATTGCCATCCTTAGCGGAGGCTTTACTTTCTTTGGAGAGTATTTGCAGCGTAAATACGGCATTGATTACGTTTATGCTAATGAGCTTGAGGTTGGCGAGGATGGTAAGCTTACCGGCCGCTATGTTGGTGAGATTGTTGACGGGCGGCGTAAGGCAGACCTCCTGAAGCTTATTGCCATGACTGAGAAGGTAAATCTGTCCCAGACCATTGCCGTTGGCGACGGGGCGAATGACTTGCCGATGCTCATGGAGGCGGGCCTTGGCATAGCCTTCCACGCCAAGCCCCGTGTCAAGGAAAGCGCCCGCCAGAGCCTCAGTACCATCGGCCTTGACGGCGTCCTCTACTTCCTCGGCTTCAAAGACTCCCACCTCGGCGACCAAGGCCGCCTCTAAACCTAGCCTGTCATTCCCGGCTAGACCGGGCATCTCTTTCTGTCATTTCGACCGAGCGAAGCGAGTGGAGAAATCTCGCTCCGAGCTGAATCCACGAAACGCCCGTCATATGGGCTTTAAGCCCCTTGCGAGAAGTACGTCCTGCAAGAATATGGCTACCTATTTGCACATTCCCCATTTTTAGGGTAGTTACTTGCAAGTATAGGCCCGGGACTACCCGTGCCCGTAGCAGACGCTCTTCGTTTCCGAGCGGCTGCGGTGCATCCCACGCAGTAGCTGCCGGACATCGTATATTCCGGCAACGGCATTACTTCAGGTTCCAGGTGCAAAACCGCCCTTCCTGCACCAGGGACCATCTTTTTTCCGCCCTCGCGGTGCAAAACAGCCCTTCCTGCACCTGGAACAACTGGGCAGACTACGGTTCCATCGGCTCAAGTCAACTAAAAGGTGCCAGGGGGCCTGGGGGAGCGAAAAGTACCCCCAGTATGAAAGGTATCCCTCACTCTTAGGGATTTCTCGAATCGTGTGCGTAAATTTGTGCGTAAACCATGTAATTGACTGAAAATCAGTCGTTATTGCGGTGAGTGAGGGATTCGAACCCCCGTTGCACTCGCGCGCAAACCTGTTTTCGAGGCAGGCTCCTTCAACCACTCGGACAACTCACCAAATACAGGGATTCTTAAGAATCCCGCTTCATTTTGGGACTGCAAAGGTAGTTCTTTTTTTGAGAAATAACCATAAAATATTATATTTGCGTAAATCCGGTGAATCAACATTGAATCAACATTGAATAAACAGTGAATCAACATTGACATCGACATAATTAACAATAAACACTATGAAAAAGTTCGCAAACATAATCTTGGGTTTGGCAGCCGCAGGAACCATGTTCCTCACATCATGCGGCGGTGGAAACGGAACAATGGTCAATGGCCACGAGGCCGTAGACCTAGGCCTCTCGGTAATGTGGGCAAGCCAGGATGTTGGCGCAGACAACCCGTATGAAGTAGGACCGTTCTTCGCTTGGGGAGCGACCCAGTCAACCAAGGATTTCAAACCGGAGAATGAGCCATTCCGCGGGGAACGCGGATACACGAAATATGAGGTCCGCAGGGGAATCTTCTTCGACACCACCGACGGAAAAAGCCGCCTGGAGAGGGAGGACGATGCTGCCAATGCAAACTGGGGCGGAACATGGAGGATGCCAACCAAGGATGAGGCCCGCGAACTTATAGAGCGCTGCCGCTGGGAATATATCGAAGGAAAGGGATACAAAGTAACCGGTCCTAGTGGAAACTTCATTTTCTTCGCCATGAAAGGCGACGGTCTGGAATATTGGACATCGGACATGAACACTGTTACCGGCACTCAGGGAAAAACCCTTGTAATGACCCCAGGCAGAAGGCTTATATCAATCGCTTTCAGAAACGCCGGCCGCCCAATCCGTCCCGTAACCCCTCCCGCCCAGAACGTAAGGAACGGAAGTGAGCTTTCTCCAGCCGCCAAAGCCGCCGTTGAATTCCAGGAAGCCTTTTACGACTCCATCGTCAAGGACGATATGGACCGTTTCTACGGCGTAGATTACGGTTTCGGAGAGTTCGACTCCCTTGAGACCGAAGAAGAGTGGAAAGAGTTCAATGACGCTTACGAGCAGTGGAAGAGGGACTTCCCGGACAAATGGAAAGTTATCAAGGAGTTCCGACAGAAGCAATTCGCAGAAGGTATCGCCCTTGTCACCCTTGATATTGCAGACCCTGAATAGATTAAGTTTGCATTTATTATAATGGCGATGGTTCTGGTGGCAGGGCTTGTCGGAACCGGGGGCGAACTATTTTAAAAAATTTGCCTTAACATTATCGCAATCACTTCGTCATACTATCGGGCCGCAGGAAAAACGGCCCGGTAAGTAAATAATTGTATTATGAAACGAATCCTTCTTTTCCTTAGTTTGCTTTTACCCATGGCAGCCTGCGTGGGTACTCCTAAAAGCGAAGTAAACCAAGCTTTAAGCAAAGCTTTCAGCGAATTCAGGCAGTACAAAGGCGCCAAAGTAATGGAACTTGGCAACGCTGCAAATCTCATCAAAGGCTTTGCAAGCCTTGCCGGCGAACAGATTGACGATGACACCAAGAAAGCAATGGATGCCTTAAAGGACGTTGACGAGCTCTCTGTCGTGACGTTTGAGGGCTGCTCTGACGAAGACAAGAAAGCCATTACAGACAAGCTGGACATAATTTTTGAAAAAGCTGAAGTCCTGATGGAGGCCAATGACGACGGAGAGGCGGTGCGTATTTTTGGCACAAGCAAAGAAGGGACGAATTTAGTCAATGACGTCATTGTCTACATCCCAACGTCATGTACCGTCGTTTGCCTGTTCGGGTCGATATCCCTTGAAGACCTTACGCAGATGATAAATGTCTGAGCAGCAGTTTCATACGGGTTTTCTACCCCTGGCCGGCACCCTGTACAGGATAGCATATTACATGCTTGAATCAGAGTCGGAAGCAGAGGATGCGGTACAGGAGGTCTTCCTGAAGCTGTGGGAATCGCGCGACACGCTTGAAGGCATAAGCAATCCCAAGGGCTACTGCGTGCGGATGCTCAAAAACCTTTGCATAGACCGCATCCGCAAAGCCCGGCACCTTTCATTCCCGGAAGAGATCCCGGAGCCGGAGCCCGGCCAGCCTGGCGATGAGGCGATGGATGCCAGAAAGCGTCTTAACAATATCCTGGAGGCGGTCAAAGCCCTTCCGGAGCGGCAGAGGCAAGTACTCATTCTCCGCACTATGGAAGGATTATCTTACGATGAGATAACAGAGCGGACCGGTATTAATTACTTAACCCTTCGCGTCCTGCTTTCGCAGGCACGGTCAAAGTTGAAAAGATTATGAAACGCCTGGAAGACATAGAAATGATGGATGCCGAGCAGCTTGAAGAAGCCGCCCTCCGGGAGGATATCAAAGTCCCGGCAGGCCTGGAAGAAAGAATTAAGACAAGCCTGACGGCAGCAACCATCGCCAAGGAAACCCAGCCACTTAAAAAGCCGGCACGATGGCTCCCTGCCGCCACCCTTGCCGCTGCGGCAGCAGCTACAGCCCTGCTGGTTATTCCCGGGAGTGGCGAGCCCGAACTAAGGGACACCTTTGATGACCCTTATCTAGCCTACGCTCAGGTAGAACAGGTATTTCAGACCATCTCGGACAAAATGTCCGTCGGTATGGACAAGGCCGTGGAAGCCAGGGCCGCCATGGGAAGACAGATAGATATTATGAATAAAATTACAGAACGATGAAACGTATAATTATATTTGCAGCGCTGCTGCTTAGCTTTATCACCGCATCTGCCCAGAGCGGCAGGTCTGTTTATCAGAAATATTCAAATGCCGATAATGTCAGTGCCGTTTACATTTCCCCGGCGATGTTCCGCCTGATTGGCAACATCCCTGACATGAACATAGCTGGGAATGGTGTTGACTTAAGTCCTGTCATCCAGACACTCTCGGGGCTTTATATACTGAATGCCCAGGATGAATCTACCGGCAATGCCCTTAAATCCGATGTGGAGAGATTCGTTGCCTCCGGAAAGTACGAGCTTCTTATGGAAGCCAAAGAAAGGAATCAGCTGGTGAGGATGTACACGACCGGCAGCGATACAATTGTAGATAGCTTTGTTATGCTTTCTGTTGAGTCCTCTGAGACTGTTTTCATCTGCCTTGACGGCAAAATGAAGCGCGAGGATTTGGATAAGATTCTCGCAGAGGCCATGAAGAATATGTAAACTTTTTTCAGGACGGGACATGGAGCGTTTTTCGTAAGTAACTGAATGATACTATTTTAGCAAAAAGCCTGGTACGGATTCCTGCACCAGGCTTTTACATAAAAGATTGAATATCAACTAGTTATCAAAAAACAGCTTATTCTCCAAAGGTAACTTTCACAGCCTGGAGCCTCCAATGTCCGCTGCCGCTAGGACGGGCAAACACAACGCTGCTTGCAGAGCCTGTCCAAGTAGATGTTGCTGTGTCATAACCAGTAGGAGTTGCAACATCACCTGCAGGAGCATAGGTTGAACCAGCCCAAGTTAATTCTATTTTAGCAATCTTATTTGTTGTGGAAGCTACTGTAAAATTACCGCCACCATAGATTCTTATACCTGTTCCAGTAGTATAATATTTTCCATCATTTGCACCGCCGGCAAATGTAACGGTGAAATGACCGCCATCGAACGGATCCAAATACTGAACTGCATTGGTCAAACCGAGTTCTGAGAAAGTAATTGTTTCCGGATCGGGAACACTTCCACCACCAGTTGAAGGAGCGAGCTGGCTAACTTTGATGTCCTTGGTGATGTCGGTTTCACCGGCCTTGGAGAGCTTAACGGTAATCTTTCCTTCGCGAGCCTCGCCGGTATTGGCAGCAACGGTGTAAGTAATAACGGCGCCTGCAATGGATGCAGCGGTTACTACAGTGCCGTCAGGGGTTACGGATGCGGTCCAACCCTCTGCATTGCTGATGGTAATGGTCTTGGTTGCGTCGGTAACGCCGGCAGCAGCAACACCTGTTATATCAGTAACCTCAATTACAGGAGTAGTACTAGCGGAAGTTACTACCAAATCATCAGCTTTCCAAACCTTAAGTTCCTCTGTAGAGCCGTACTTGGTAATAGTTCCGGTAGCGGTGATAACGTCTCCGGCAACATTGGTTGCATTGGCGTAATTAGTATAAACGACGTATGTATTTGTTCCATCAGTTACACTGACATTTTTAGCACTAACAGAAGTAACAGTCAAAC
Organism: Bacteroidales bacterium; assembly: GCA_017459075.1. Classification (GTDB taxonomy): domain Bacteria; phylum Bacteroidota; class Bacteroidia; order Bacteroidales; family UBA932; genus Cryptobacteroides. The sequence continues at coordinate 2,825 of JAFUDQ010000009.1, read as the reverse complement.
CAGCAGCTTTCACATAAGCATTCTGATATTTACTGTAATTTCCATTTAGTTGTGCAAGTGTAACTTCTTCAGGAGCAACGACAGACTCGTCACCAGTAAATGATACATTGAATGCAGTTACCTCTGAGTATAGGTTGTTATAGAGGATCGCAGAAACAGTAATATCACCGGAGTAAGTTTGACCTTGTTTGAGTCCATGTGATGATTTGTCAACAAGCACTGAGCCTGTTGCATCTTTAATCACAGCCTGATTCGTTGCAGGAACAAAAGATACTACAGCATTTGTGAGCTTGCCGACGAACTCTTTAGAAGTGGTAGTCACAAGCGCATTCAACTCTGCAATTGTCTCAAAATCATAAGTAGGTTCAGCCTCAGTAACAGTCAGAGTGGCTGAAGCGGATGCAGCTTTGAAGTTGGCAGTCTCTGCAACGGATACGGTGATGGTGGTTGTACCGGCAGCTACTGCGGTGATAAAGCCAGTGTTCTCATCGATAGTTGCAACCTCAGGCTTGCTTGAAGTATAGGTCATAGCGCCATCGGAATCGGTAGAACCGCTGATTGAAGTAGTCTCACCAACCTTAAGGCTGAAGTTCTCAATGAACTTGAGCACCGGTTTCTCTTTACCCTTGTAAGTAGAAAGACCAGTGAACACAGAGCCCTGAAGAGTTCCGTTGTAAGAACCAGGGAAGCAGATTACGTCTACCAAATCATCAAGCTCAAGAGTAAGGGGATTGTTCTTGTCTGAGTTGTAAAGCTGATACTCAGTCTCACCCTGTTTAACCTTACCGGTTCTTACACTTGTGTTCATAGCAACGGTTACGGTAACATCAGTAAGCTTAACCCTGCGGCCGAAGTATTTGTCATAGTCTGCAAGAAGCTCGTCAATTGTAAGCTCTGTAAGAGGAGCCTCGCCTTCAGTAAGAGTAGCCTCGGTAATGTCAAGTGCAGTCATCTGGGGAGCCTTTCCATACTCGCCCTTGGTACCGGAAACAGGACCATTGATAACCTGTCCTGCGGTAAGACCTACGCCACCGTTCTTATAAACGGGGATACCGCCGGTCTCATCCTCAATGTAAGTATAACCACCTACAACATAAGAAACCTTAACGTTCTTGAAGTAGCCGGAAACTGCTCCGTTTTCAGCCTTCTTAATATCGGCAACAGTAAGCAGGACAGCCTCCTGGGTAATGGTAATAGTCTGCTTAACATCCTCTGCGGTGAAGTTTACATGACCGGTACGGGGTGCTCCGGTGTCATTAGGATCGATGGTAAAGCTGAAGGTCTTGTTGGTCTTGGCAGCCTTTGTAGGCTCTGCAATGTGAATCCAGCTAACATCGGGAGTAGCAGTTACAACGGCGTTGGTTGTAATTACAACGTCAAGAGTAGAAGTGGTAGCCTCAATGACAGGGTCGGCGGTAACAAGCACGATGGCATTCTTTCCGGCCTGGGTAACCTTAACGACAACGTCTGAAAGGCCGTCGGCCTTGAAGGTAATGTTGGCGCTGCGGTCATCCTCTGTGTCATTAGCCTCGATATTGAATTTGTTGGGAGCGGGACCTGCTGTAATCCAGGTCTTGCCTGCCTCAATCTCTGATGTATAAGCGATGTTGGCTTTAAGGGCGATTGTAAGCTCACCGGCCTTTGCATCAACATTGTACTCTGTCTTGTCTGCGGACATTGTAGGGTCTCCGTTGATGGTAATGGTCTTTACGAATGAGCTGCCCTTTGAACCGGTAAGGATGAAGAGCACCTTACCCTTGACAGCGGGGTTCGGAGCGGTTACGGCGATGGTACCTGAAGTCTCATCGGCGGGAGTAACCTTTACAGAGTAACCATTGTTCTCGAAGGTATCGAACTCTACAGTCTCGCCCTCAGGGATAACGATAGTATAATCAACAGTAGCGGTCTCACCGGAGAGAATGCTGAAGATAGCGGTCTCATCGAAGAGAAGCTGAAGTTTTGTCTCCTTGTGAACGATAGGAATGACGATGGTGGAATCATCCTGGAATGTGAAGATGATATTCTCGCCTGCGGCATCGGGGGCGACGCTCTTGAAGAGAGACTCACCAACAACGGCAGCGGCACCGGCCTCTGTCCAGGTTACGCCATTATCAACAGAGATGTACCATGTGTTGTTCTCAAGCTTAACCTTGGGAGCGATGGCGTCCTGACCGTCCTGGCCGTCTTCACCCTTGTCACCTTTGTCTCCGGTTGTGCGAACCTTGTTGCCGTTTGCATCAAGAAGCCAGTTACCGTTAACGGTCCAGTAATAATGGCCATCGGTATCCTGTTTTACGCCGATAACCGGGGTGGTGCCGTTGGTTCCGTCAGTACCGTCGGTACCGTTGGTTCCGTTAGAGATTGTGTAGGTCTTGCCATCTGTGAAAGTGATGGTGAAACCATTTGCGGTAGGAACCACAGCTGAGACATAAACATTCTTCTCAAGCTGCGCAACAATACCTTGCAGGTTTACAAGGTCTGAGTTGATTGTTTTTTCCAGGGCAAGAATCCTGGCCTCGTGATTGTTCAGCTCTTCCCAAATCTCGGTGTCGTCGTAACGGCAGCCAGTGACCAGTGCGGCCAAAGGAAGGAGCATAAGGAGAAATTTTTTCATACTTTGTATTGTTTGTTGATTGTTTTCGCGTATTCGGCAAAATTAATGAAATTCTATGATATTTCAAATAAAGGTAGGTTCTATTAATTCATAAATTCGAGTGGAAGCCGTTCCGTCAGATACAATCTTTCGGAATCAGTCCCTCAGCTGAGGGCTTTGGCTAGCGATTGCGTTCGTTTATCCACTCATTGACATGTTGTTTTTGACGATT
>JAFUDQ010000008.1 GCA_017459075.1 Bacteroidales bacterium | reverse complement strand
GGAGCAGTTCCTGCAACAGTAGCAGAAGTAGTCTCTTGTAGCGTTCAGAGCCGAAAGATCGTTTAAAGCTTGTGTCCAGCATCAGGTTGGCGTATCGGCCATGCGGCTGGCGTTCTTCTTCCTGTTGCTGCTGAACCTGCAGATTTTTTCCTTCTTTTGGAATTCGATTAAGTTTCTTCCTTTGATTATTCATAAATATCAACCTCAAACTAGATTGAGGTGACATCAAAAATATACGAAAAAAGGTGGCAAAACGTGAAATTTACGAATCTTATGAAAATATTTACGAATTTTATAAAACGCGAAAAGAGACACTTTTTCGCCTCCGATGGTGGCTTTTTCTTGCAAAACATAAAATTCGTAAAAAATCGAGTCTATTAGTCGGTTTTGCCCCATACAGATGGCATATTAAACAATCTCGTGGTTTAGGGGTATCCTCCCAAGCCACGAGATAATTTGTAACGGAAATCTCTATAATGACACTACCTCTCCGAGAAATTGACATCTATATCAGAAACAGGAATGGATTCCAAAGAGCCATCGGTTGTAGATGACGCATCAATTGTAAGGTTTATTGAAGTAATTTCGCTCCGTTTCACAGGGATAGAGCCATCTGAAACGTAGTTCTTTTCTTTTCCATCAGAGCTGGCAATATTCACCAAAAGCGGGTAATAATTTCCAGCCGGGACTGTTATGAAAAAGTCAGTTGCCGTAAATGTATATAAATTGACGGCTGAATTACATTCAAGCGTTACAGCAGTGTTTTTGCTGGTTACTACTGCAGCATCGTTAACAATACGGAAGGCCCCGCTAAGTCCTGAATTTTCGCACGAGAGCGTGATCTTAGAGACATTAAAGGTATCAGCAGTTTTCACTTTGATACGGAAGCGGATAATTCCACAAAGGTTATGAAAAGAAAGATTCCTCGTGTCAGATTCAGCATACATTGGGAAGCCCTTTACTGAATCCAATGTCCATGTCTGCTTTTCAGGAAGGGTTAGATTATCTTTGTCAAGCGATGCAGGATAGAACGCGATGTACTTGTCTGCGGCGGGGAGATGCGCACCATCGACAGGAGAGAAATTTGCAGAAGTCGCATAACTACTCTCGGTCTCAAAAAGAACAGCAGCGTTGCCGCTGTATACCTTGATCCTGTCTTTATAAGACCATTTCAGATCATAGCCGTCTTTTGATTCGTACAAAGCGGTTTTTGTCAGGGGACTTGATTCAACACTTGCTACAAAATACTTCGCTTTATTATCGGTGCCGGCGTTTGTTTCAGTATTCAAACCATAGGTAACAGCCTCTTTGGTACAAGATATAAATGCAAAAGCGAAGAATACTGTCAATGTGAGTAATTTATTGGTTTTCATGGCTTTATGTTTTAATTCGTTAAATTTTTATATACACTCTCATTGCTTTAACCAAGGCATCGATTTTCGTCGTAACGCCAAATGACTTGCCATCAGGTGCCAGTTTGTAATATCCTATCCCTACTTTCTTAGACACAAAACAGCCTTTCATTAACGAATCCTCCTTCGGTGATGATACCAGTTGAACACTATTTTTGGTAATTTTTATAGTTACATCTTCAGGGAAATAGACCAAGGAGGGCATTCCTGCTTCAAGTACATCAACGTCTTCAAACTGCAGACGGGCTGGGCTATAATCTTTACAAACCTTTTTGAGTATCGCTATTCTGCATTCTTCTTTATTCGATGCGGCAACAAGTTCTTTCTTGGATAGTTCAAAAGGCACACATAAGCTGTTCCATCCACTTTTAAAAGTGCGAGAAAACACGACTTTTGCCATTTCCGGGATTTCTTTGAGTTCCGTATTATCCGTTATGGTAATGGTTGGAAGTTCGCACGTTACTTTGAAGTCATATCCGCCGCTTGCGCCATAGACATATCCTCCATTAGTGACATAATATGTGTAATCACATCTTATAATGACTGGAGTAGAAGAAGTTGGTTTCTTGGCGATTATTGTCACTGAAAACTCCGTAAACGACTTTATGTCTACATATGCAGGACTTGTCGTATAGAAGTTACAGGACTTCAACCGCAGTGCTGTCACAGAGGAAGGCAGGTAAAGCGTTTTGGTTTCACCTACCTTCAAAGTGACAGACTGCGAACCAATAGCTTTTGCGGGCAGAGACGATACAGCAAGAATAACTGCCGCTACGATTATGTATATAAAAATGGTACGTTTCATTGTTTTCGCCTTTTGCCCTTTACTTTATATTATCAATGATGATAAGTCTTTTTATGTCCGCAATGCTTGCAATAAGCCTTCTGGTACTCATACCCATCTGTCTTTGGAGAGAATCCGGGACAATCACATCCGAAATACCCATTACAGTGTTTTCCCATAGCTGCAAACTCTGTGGAAACCGGTGAACAGTCGTGATGAGTGTGGCTAGCTGTGAAAGAAGATGAAACTAATGCTACAAGCATTACAGAAATTACAAATACAAAGTTTTTCATTGTCTTATACCCTTATTCGTGTCGGGCGCAACTTTTTGGTTTTGTTGATTATGAGTTATATTTTAAGTGTCTGATTAAATTCCATTTTTGTGCTTTCCTTTGCAGGTCTTTTTTGTTGTTTCTACACTTTATACCATAGAGCGGAAAAAGTAACCCAGTTTTTTTTAGTTTTTTTTTTGAATCGCTTTTGGCTCGCAAAGTAGCGCCTGAGCCGTACGGGCGGCTTACGCCGCAGGTTTTCTTCCAAAGGCGTCTCAAGCAATACAATCCAGGAGGCCAATCACTTGTGATATTTTTTAACTACCCTGCCGGTACGGTCTATGGCACCGTAAAGAGTGATTTCCTCGTCATCGGTCATGCCGTAGCCGTCTTCGTCCATATAGTACATTCCGTCAGGATTGATTTGCCAGGAGACACGGGCAATGTTGCCGTGATACCGTCCAATATGTGTAGGGAAGGTGGCGTTCCCCGCTTTGGCACGGGCATATGCATCACTCGAAACGTTGCGGACGGACTTCAAGTCAACATCCTTCTCTGAGAACTGGACGAAGTGTTCGTTCCTGTCCAGGAATTCGAAGGCTTCCTGTTTTCGGTGATCCAGCAGGAATCGTGGCTTCCACCAGCCGTAGATTGATTCATGGACCAGGGACATACCTTCACCCAAATCTTCGGTATAATAATCGTAACTCCGCTTGTATGCGGGCTGTGTGAGTTCTTTATAAAGGTCGTTTCTCATGGCAATAGAAATTAATGTGTTATATTCAAATATACTTTATGTTCACTAATGATTTTATGTCCGCAATGCATGCAATAATCATACACATCTGTCTTTGTTTATGAGTTATATATCTTAAGAAATTGGCCGATGGCTCTGTGTTTCAGGTTATAGATGTTTTGAATGGTTGTATTCATCATTGCTGCAACATCTTCTGCTTTGTGGCCTTCTATGATGAGAAGCCTGATAACCAGAACATAGCGTTTATTTTCCATTTGAGAAAGAGTTTTCTCAATGTCGATGCGCATTTCATCGGCAGAGATTGCATATACTTGTTTGTCCATTTTCGAATGGTCTTCCTGATATATCATTCTGCTTTCCCGTTTGTAAGCATGCATGAAATAGCGCCATACAACATGACTGAGCCAGGTAGACAGACGTGCTCCGCCTCTTCCTTGGAAAGAGTCCAGTATTTTCCAGTTATTCCTTGAAAGGAAAAGATATAGTTCGTTTACAAGGTCATCATACTCAATACTTCCCTTGAAAAGTGAGCACTGAATACTGCGAAGAAGAGTTTCAAGGTCTTCGTAAAAAACTCGGCGGACGCAACGCTCGTGAACGGCTATATCAGTAGAGCGAAGTCCTCTGATAAGTGTCAGGTCAAATTCTCTTATTGTGCATTCCATGGCAGGTCTTTTTATTGTTTCTACCCTTTATACCATGGAACGGAAAAAGTAACCCTGTTTTTTTCTTTTTTTGTTTTCGAGCTTAAGATTGCTGGAAATACTTGGATTATTTGCGACGGAGGGCATCAGCGGCCCAGATACGGAACTGCGTGGCCTCGTAGCTGTTTACACGGTATCCAACAGCAATAATCGCATCAAGATTATACAAGATGGTTCCAGCATCATCGCAATTGTCCGACGGATTCAAAATTTTTTTGATTGCTCCGGACAAATGCACTTCGCCCGTATCGTTTATCTGAATAATGTTTTTCTGTCTTTTTACTCTTTTCAATCGCTCCTGCCAGCCTTTAGCCTGCCTCTATTCATTTTCTCGTTCTTTCAGAAATCGCTTCAGCAGGAAGGTGAGGAAATACGGGAATGTGTAGAACTGCCCGTTCCACCCGATGTTCTTGTAGCCCAGCTTGATTCCGTACTTCACATCGGGATAGGATTCCCACTTGATGAGATTGTTTAACGATGCGGTAGCATTATCCCTGGCTTTTACCTCCACCGGTACCAACGAATTGGCATCGCGCACAAAGAAGTCCATTTCCAGTGCCGGATTCTCGTGCTTGTAGAAATAGAGGCTGTCGTATCCCGACTTGCGCAGCATCTCACTGACAATGTTCTCATAGATAGCCCCCTTGTAGGTCCCGAAGTTCTTGTTGGCACGCAGATCCTCTTGCGCCTCCTCGTCGAGCGAAGCAATGAGCAGTCCCGTGTCGTGATAGTACAACTTGTAATAGTCGGCCATGTAATTGCCCTTCAGCGGCAGCTCCACGTTATTCAGGCAGTAGCACACGTTGATAACGCCAGCCTCCTTCAGCCAGTCGACGGCACCCACGTACTCCCTGTTCCTCGCGCCCTTGGCAATCTTCGTAATCCGGTATTTCTTGTTATCCTTCGCCAAGAAGGTGGAGATGTGGTTATAGACGGCAAGCAATTTCGCCTTGTCCGTCTGCTTGGCATACTTCGTGATGTCCTCGTCGTAGTCCTTCAACAGTTGCCGTTGCAGTTCCAGCGTGCCTCCGAAGTGGCCGTTGTCGATATACATCTTCACCACCTCCGGCATCCCACCAAGACTCATATAGTCGCGGAACACATTCATAATGGTATCCATCTCCAACTGCGAGAACGGCTTTAGCTCCACCATGTGACGATACATGTCCTCTATCTGTTCCGACCGGTAGCCCTTGGCCCACAGAAACTCCTCGAAATCCATCGAGAACATGTCGTAGTCATCCTTGAACCCCACGGCGTTGCTCTCAATCTCCTCGTAGTAGATACCCATCAGCGAGCCGCTACAGATGACGTCGTATCGTCCGTCCTGACAGAATGACTTCAGCGACGTAGCACAGTCGGGACACTTCTGCAGCTCGTCGAAGAATATCAGCGTCCGGTGCGGGATGATCCGCCACGACGGTTCCAGCAGCGAAATGTTCTTGATGATGGTCTCCACCTCGTAGCCGTCGTTGAAGATAGCCCTGAACTTCTTTTGAAGCACAAAGTTAATCTCGATGACCGACTCGTAGTTGGCCTTTGCGAATGCCCTGATGCTCTCCGTCTTTCCAATCTGTCGGGCACCTTTCACTATCAACGGCTTCCTTTGGGGGTTGTTTTTCCAATCCAGAAGATACTTATCTATTTTTCTTTCAAGTAGTTTCATGTACTCGTATCACATTTTCCGGCCGCAAATATACTAAAAAATCACATTTTCAGAGAGTATTTACGAACAAAAATCACATTTTAAGCATTTATTGCTTATCACATTCCCTTTTTTTAGAGGGGTATGTGCAAGTCTACAAGCCAATACTTGCAAGTAACCACCCCAAAATAGAGTAGAGTGCAAATAATCGCCCATATTTTTGCACATTGTACCAGCGTTAACCCAAATAGGGAGAACTTAGGTTACAACGAAGTAGGCCTTTCCCTTTGGGCGGCCGGCAGGGAAAGTGATGAAGATATTTTTTCGACAATGCTACGTAAAGATTCAAGAAAAACTTATCTTTGCAGGAGATAATAGTAGGACACGCAGTAAAAATAGTAAAACACTATGATTTCATTTCTGCTGTGCATTGTTGCACTGATTCTTGGATACTTTGTTTACGGAAGATTCGTAGACAAAGTCTTTGGTTCCGATCCGAACCGCACAACCCCTGCTGTAAGCAAGGCAGACGGCGTGGACTTCATCCCAATGCCCACCTGGAAAGTCTTTATGATTCAGTTCCTTAACATCGCCGGAACAGGCCCCATCTTCGGAGCCATAATGGGCGCCAAATTCGGCCCGTCATCCTATCTGTGGATAGTCCTGGGCTGCATTTTCGCCGGCGCGGTACACGACTACCTTACCGGAATGCTGTCATTAAGGCATGACGGCGCCGGCCTCCCCGTCATCATCGGCAAATACCTGGGGAACACCACCAAGAACGTGATGCTTTTCTTTACCGTGTTGCTGCTGATGCTGGTAGGAGCCGTCTTTGTGTACTCTCCCGCAGAAATTTTGAAGAACCTGGCCGGCGACGGCTCAGACATGTCCTTCATGATATGGGTAGCCATCATCTTCATATATTATATTATTGCGACGATGCTGCCGATTGATAAAGTCATCGGCAAAATATACCCCCTCTTTGCAGTAGCACTGCTGTTCATGGCCGCAGGCCTCATGGTCGGCCTCTTTGTCAAATGGCCCGCTATCCCGGAAATCTGGGACGGCCTGGAGAGCCGTGCATCGGCCGCAACGCCCATCTTCCCCTGCCTCTTCATCACCATCGCCTGCGGAGCAATCAGCGGCTTCCACGCCACCCAGAGCCCGCTTATGGCACGCTGCCTCAAGAGTGAGAAGCTCGGCCGCCCGGTCTTTTACGGTTCGATGATTACGGAAGGCCTCGTCGCCCTTGTATGGGCCGCCGTCAGTTCCTACTTCTTCTTTGACGGAGGCGCAGAACAGGTTGGAGGCTCCGCGGCATCATCGGCCCCACAGGTTGTAGAACTCGTTTCCAAGAGCTGGCTGGGTGTAGTTGGCGGAGTGCTGGCCATCATGGGAGTTGTCGCCGCCCCTATCACCAGTGGCGATACCGCCCTTCGCAGCGGTCGTCTTATCATTGCCGATGCCTTTAAATTCAACCAGAAGCCCATTAAAAACCGCCTCGCCATCAGTATTCCTATTTTTATAGTAGTAGGCCTGCTGCTTTGGTTCAACATGGCAAACCAGAAAGGCTTCGACAACATCTGGGGCTATTTCGGCTGGGCAAACCAGACGCTGGCAGTATTCTCACTGTGGGCTGTAACGGTCTATCTGACCAAGGCAAAAAAAGGCCACTACTACCTTATAACCCTTATTCCGGCCTGCTTCATGACAGCCGTTTGCTCCACTTACCTGCTTAGCGTCAAGATACCGCTCATACCTATAGACGATGTCGCCCTTGTCGGCGCTGGCGTCTTTGCGGTAAGCGCCGCCCTTTACTATTTTTGGAAAAACAACAATCACAAGAACATATAAATATGCTGGATAAAGAACGCGGGCTGTATATCGCCCACTCAGAGAACGGACCGATATCGCTGATTGGCAAGATGGCCAACAGGCATGGACTCATTGCCGGAGCCACCGGAACAGGTAAAACAGTTACCCTTCAGGTACTTGCAGAAACCTTCTGCCAGGACGGAGTCCCCTGTTTCATGGCCGATATGAAAGGAGACCTTTCTGGAATCTCCCAGCCCGGTAAGCTATCCGGCTTCATCCAGAAAAGACTTCCGGAGTTCGGTATTGAAGACCCTCAGTTCCAGGGCTGCCCGGTAAGATTCTTCGATGTTTTCGGCGAGCAGGGTCATCCCATGCGAGCCACCATATCCCAGATGGGCCCGCAGCTTATGTCCCGCCTGCTGGAGCTTAACGAGACCCAGACTGGCATAATGAACATAGTCTTTCGCATTGCAGACGAGAGGGGCCTCCTTCTTTTGGATTTAAAAGACCTCCGCTCAATGCTGGACTATGTAGCTAAGAACGCGGCGGAATTCACCACCACTTACGGAAACATCTCCGCAGCCAGTGTAGGAACCATCCAGCGCGCCCTTCTAACCCTTGAGAACCAGGGAGCGGACAAATTCTTCGGCGAGCCTTCATTTGACATCTATGACCTTCTTCAATGCGAAGGCGGCAAGGGTGTCATGAACGTTCTTGCGGCAGACAAACTGATGCTCAATCCCAAGCTCTATTCCACCTTCCTCCTTTGGCTGCTGTCCGAGCTTTACAGCACCCTGCCTGAGGTTGGCGATATGGACCGTCCCAAGCTGGTCTTCTTCTTTGACGAGGCCCACATGCTCTTTGACGGTACTTCCAAGGCGATGGTAGACAAGATTGAGCAGGTTGTCCGCCTTATCCGAAGCAAAGGTGTAGGCGTTTACTTCGTTACCCAGAGCCCTTCCGATATCCCCGAGAACATCCTTGGCCAGCTTGGCAACCGCATCCAGCACGCCCTTCGTGCCTTCACTCCCAAGGACCAGAAGGCGGTGCGTGCTGCCGCCGACACCTTCCGTGCCAACCCTGCTTTCAAGACCGCCGATGCCATCATGGAACTTGAAACCGGTGAAGCCCTGGTGTCCATCCTGGACGAAAAGGGCGCTCCTACCATTGTAGAAAGGGCAAAGATTCTCTTCCCACTGAGCCAGATCGGTGCCATTACCGATGAGCAGAGGGCCGATATCATCAAGAAGTCCCGTATTTACGGCCGATATGACAAGCCGATTGACCGTGAGAGTGCTTTTGAGGTTCTACTGAAGCAAAGTGAAGAGCAGGCTGCCGCGGCGCAAAAGGAGCAGGAGGAGGCAGAGAAGGAGAAGGAAGCTGCCAAGAAAGAAAAAGAGGCCTCAAAGAAAAAGGGCACAGGCCTTGGCAGCAAGGTGGCTAAATCAGTAACCACCGTGCTCATCGGCACCATCGCCAGCGCCATCGGTTCCCTCGTTTCCGGAGCCTTCGGCGGCAGTAGCAAAAAGTCCTCCAAGAAATCCACCTCATCCAATACCGCAGGAAAAGTCGCCGGCAAAGTCGCCACCACCGCCACCCGCACCGTCGCCAAAGAACTCTCCCGCGATATCCTGGGAAACTTAATTAAGTAAGTTCCTTAAACATTTATTTTTTGGGGACTTACCCCGGGTATTACGAAGTCAGTTCATTTTTCGTTTCAAAGAACGAAAAATGAACGCGGCCGTAGCGCTTTTCCTTGACGAAAAGCGGGTGCTCACGGAAAGAGTGCTCAGCGCCGTGTTCAAGGATGAAATAGCGCTCAGGATGAAGGATGCCGGAGTTAAGGACAAGGTCCGGGAGCGACTCAAGCCCCTCCAGGGCGTACGGGGGGTCTGCAAAAACAATATCGAACTTCTCTGTGCAAAGAGGCACAAAATCAAAAACATTATGCCGGACAACAGTCAGCCGGTCAGCAATGCCAAGCTGCCTTGTGGAATTTGAAATAAAAGCCGCATTGGCAGGAGCCATCTCAACGCACCAGACATGCCCAGCGCCACGCGAAACAAACTCATAAGAAATAGCCCCGGTTCCCCCAAAAAGATCCAGCACCTTCAGGTCCTCAAATTCATACTCATTATCAAGGACATCAAACAAAGCCTCACGCGCAAAATCCGTAGTAGGACGCGCCTTATAAGAAGCCGGAGGAACAATAGACTTCCCCTTAAGAAAACCAGAAATAATCCTCATTACAACTGCTCAACAGACTTGAAATAACGGTACAGGGACATCTCCTGCTCATACTCCAGAGGCGTCCTGAAACAAATGGAAGAAACCTCGGGATTAAGCTGCAAACGCTTCATAGCCAGGAAAATAAAATACTCGGCCGTAGTAAAATCCGCAGCCTCAAAAACATTCGCCAAAAGCAAACTGCTCCCCTGGGCAACAGCAATAAACAGCCACCCGTCCATCCACGAGCAAAGAATCTTGTTATAATCAGGACAAGACTGCAAATCACGAAGGATGAACCAAAGTTCCGGAAGCACCCGGGCCGTATTGCCCGAAGTATCAAAAACAGTCCTGGCCACAGTCTCTGACAGCGACTCCCCTATGGAATTGGAATAAACCATGACGGCTCCGAAACGGGGCACAGGAACATACTCCACATAATCAGTCTCTCGCAAACGCGACACCTCCGACAGGGCCTCACGGGCGGAAGCCGCACTGAAGAAAGACTCCGGCACAAGCGTAACCTTAGGAGTAAACAGCGAAATCTCTACGGAAGAATACCTGCGCTGGAACTCCGGAGTAGTAAAAATACGGCCGGCAGGAAGCCACTCACTGCGGGACTCCCCCTCCGAACCGGATACCTTAAAAGAATATCCACTCAAGGATACTTGAATGGATATTCCTGTCTCTTTTGTATTAACTGACTCCATAACGGACGGCAAGAGGATTACTCCCAGTTACCGGCGTTATTGTTAGGATCATTAACGCTACCTACCATCAGACCAACATACTGGTTGCTCTTCTCCCTCTGGTCATTGAGGTTGATGATACGCTGCCTGTCCATACCCTTGAGGAGCTCCTTGTAAGGCATACGAGCCTCGAACAGAGGAACGTCAACACCGGATACCTTCCTGATATCGGACTCCATCTCCACCTCTGTACCGCCAGAGAAAGGAATGTACTTGATGGAATCAACAACGAAGTTCTGACGCTTGTGGAAGAGAGTATCCTTTACCTCAACCTGAGTCTTAACGGTAGCGATTACGCGCTCACCCTTAAGATAACGCTCATAAAGACTCTGCTGAATCTCTGCATCAGTAATCTTTCTGTTCTTGCTCTTGAGGTCTTTCTTGATGGCCTCTGTCTTAACATAGGCAAGAGAGTCATCCTTGGAACCGACCTGAAGGATAACATCAAGTTTACCGGTGTTGTAGAAAAGGATGAGGGAATCAAGAGTAGAAGCGAACTTGCCGTTTGCGCTCTTGTAAGCTACCTGAAGGTCACGGATGTCTTTAAGGCGCTGGATAGCGACTGCCGAACGGGCGTCTTTCTCTTTGTCAAACTTTACAGGCTTCTGGACACCTGACCACCAAGCCCAAGCCAGGGCAACGATTGCCACAGGAAGAATGCAGTACTGAAGTACTTTTTTAAGTGTTTCGTTCATTATTCTAGTGTTTTTTATTATTCAATTTTCAACAATTGTCGGACAAAGTTATAAAAATGATTTATCAAATGCAATATAATTTGTATTTTTGCATACCCGTTTTTTTGAAAATGACGTTTGATTTGACAAATAGAGCCGCCCAAATGGGCCAGATAGCAGCCGCTTCCCGCAAAGTAGCGACCATAGCCCACACGCACCCTGACGGGGACGCGATAGGCAGCAGCATCGGCATGTACTGCTGGCTCCGCAGCCTTGGAAAGGAAGTCAAATGCATTTTCCCGGATGCCATCAGCACCAATCTCACCTTCATGCTTGAGGGCCAAAAAGCCGATGATTTCCTGAACTATGCCGATGCCGAAGGCCCCGTCAGGGACTGGCTGGCAGGCTGCGACCTCCTGGTAATCCTGGACATGAACAGCTTCTCAAGGGCAGCAGGCCTTGAAGAACCCCTCCACGCCATCAAGGCCGTAAAGATACTTATAGACCATCACCTCAACCCCGCCACGGAGCAGTTCAACCTGGTAATTTCAGAGCCAGGAATCTCATCGGCATCGGAACTCGTATACTGGCTGCTCAAAGACCTCATCGGCAAAGGGCAGGGTGAACTCAGCCTCCAGGGCGCCACAGCCCTCATGACGGGCATGACCACGGACACCAACAATTTCGCCAACTCCACCCTCCCGAGCACGCTGGAAATGGCATCGGAACTCCTGGCCGCCGGGGTAGACAGGGACAACATCGTAGAAAAGATAAACTGGAGGTACAAGGAATCCCGCCTCAGGGCCCTTGGAATGCTTCTGGACAGAAGGCTCACCATCACTCCTGAGGGCACGGCATACATGATTCTTTATAAGGAAGACCTTGAAGCCTACAAACTCGGAGACGGGGATACGGAAGGCTTCGTGAACATACCGCTGGCAATTGGCAACGTCAGGATGACTGTTTTCTTAAAGGAGGATAAAGGGCACTTCCGGGTCTCCGTCCGCTCCAAGAAAGGCACATCGGCGGCAAATTATGCAAGCAGGTACTGCCACGGAGGCGGGCATGAGAACGCAGCAGGCGGCAAAATCTATTTCCCGCAGGACATACCCTCTCCGGGAGAAGCATCCACCTATCTTGAAAAGACAATAAAGGAATACTTCAATGAATCGCTATAAGAAAATATCGGCCTTTATTATATTAGCGCTTGCCCTGGCAGCATGTTCCAAGGAAAGCGTCAAGACCTTGTATGCCTCACAGGAAACAAAGATTGAGACCATCGTCAAGGCCCTTATCGCAGCCGATGAAACCGGTACCGCCTATTCAGTCAGCCGCAAAGGCAGCCAGCGTGTGGTACTTGCAGAGGGCAGCGGAGACACCCTCTCCCCTTCCGGCACCGTAAAATTTTATTATGCCGGATACACCCTTCCGTCAGCAACCATTTCTGCATCGAATTTATTTGATACAAACGTATACGAAATTGCGAAACAAACCGGCCGCGATACCACGGATTTGTCTGTGTTTGAGCCCTTTACAGTGAAGTTGTCATCTGACAACCTGGTCAAGGGACTCAAGAACGGACTGGTAGGCGTCAAGGCGGGAGAACAGTGTTATGTACTTTTTTCCGGAAAATATGGCTTCGGCGGAAAGGAGTTAGGCACGATTCCTGCAAACTCTGCACTGGCTTATGCTTTGCAAATAGTAGAAGTAACACAGTAGGATTATGAAAAAGATTTACACATATTTGACAATCATTGCAGCAGCTGCTGTAGTTCTGGCCGCCTGTTCAAAAACAAGGACGGAAGACGAAAGGGAAGACATGAGGGATTACTTCCTTGCATGGATGGAGCAGAATTATCCAGGCGTAACCCCCAATGCCAACGGTATTTACATTATTGAAGAGACTCCCGGCAGCGGAAGCGTTTACGCCAACCAGAGTTACGCCCACATCGACGTAACAGTTGCCGATATTGAAGGAAACATCTCCTCCACTACCAACGAAAAACTCTCCAAGCAGCTTGGCAGCTACAAAGAATCCTACTACTACGGTCCCACGATGAGCATTGCCGGTGACGATGTCAGCGCAGGCGTACATTACATCCTGTACGGAATGCGCAAAGGCGGCACCAGGAAGGCCATCATCCCCTTCTGGCTCAGTACCTACGACCGCTATGAGACAGCGGAAGAGTATTTCAAGCACTCATCGACTTCTTCTTCCAATCTCATGTACACCATCACCCTCAATGACTTTGCGGACGATGTTGACAAATGGGAAATCGACTCCCTCCAGCAGCATCTGAGGAATTTCTACAAGAGCGAGCCGGACTCCCTTTCCTACGGACTGTACTACTACCAGCTCACTCCCCCGGCCGACGAGGAAGAGTTCCCGCACGATACCGTTATTTATATTAACTATACCGGCCGTCTTCTGAACGGACAGGTTTTTGACACCACCCTCAAGGATACAGCCGTTGTACACAACATTTACACTTCTTCCAAGACTTACGAGCCTGTGAAGGTAGCATGGGCAGAGAAGGCGGAAAGCATTACAATGAATTCATCTTCAGTTATTTCCGGCTTCGCAAAGACCCTGTGGAACATGCATAAATATGAGAAAGGCCGCGGATATTTCATCTCCTCCCTGGGCTATTCTTCCAGCGGAAGCGGAAGCACCATCCCCGCCTACTCTCCCCTCTGTTTTGAAGTTGAAATCGTAGACAAACCATAAGGCAGGCATGGCAGAAACAGGCATTCCTACAGATCTCGGAACCAGGAAAATAAGCTCTTTGCTGTCGAAATATGCAGTCCCCGCTATCATTGCGATGACTGCATCTTCGCTATATAATATGGTAGACAGCATCTACATCGGCCATATCAAAGACTTCGGCCACCTGGCCATCTCCGGCCTTGCCGTCACCTTCCCGCTGATGAACCTGTCGGCAGCCCTTGGCACCCTTGTCGGAGTTGGAGCAGCCACCATGATATCCGTCCTCCTGGGCCAGAAAAACTACAAGGCGGCGAACAAGGTACTCACCAACGAAGTTACCCTGAACACTATAATAGGAATATTATTCACGGCCATCACGTTGCTTTTCCTGTCCCCCATCCTGCGGTTCTTCGGAGCAAGTGACGACACCCTTCCCTTTGCATCGGATTACATGACAATAATCCTCCTGGGCAATGTTGTTACACATCTGTACTTCGGCCTCAACGCGGTTATCCGCTCTTCCGGCAATCCGAAGATGGCAATGAGGCTGACCCTTTTCACGGTTATATCCAACAGTATCCTGGACCCCGTTTTCATCTTCTGGCTGGGAATGGGTATAAAGGGAGCCGCCATGGCGACTGTGCTCTGCCAGCTCATGGCACTGTCCTACGCCATGCATTATTTCATGGACCAGAAGAAATTCCTCCACCTTCCCAAAAAGATATTCGGCCTGGACTGGAGGATAGCCAAAGACTCGCTGTCCATCGGCATGGGGCCCTTCCTAATGAATGCAGCCAGCTGCATCGTAGCCCTGTTCATCAACCAGCAGATGAAGCGCTACGGCGGAGACCTCAGCATCGGCGCATACGGAATAGTAAACAGGATTTCCTTCCTCTTCGTGATGATAGTTATGGGCTTCAACCAGGGCATGCAGCCTATCGCCGGATATAATTTCGGGGCAAGGCAGTATTCAAGGGTGAAGGACATTTTCTTCCTCACGGCGAAATGGGCCACTGGAGTCGTCATCGTCGGCTTCATCGTTTCTGTTTTCATACCGGAAATCGCAGTTTCCGCCTTTACCGACGAGCCTGAGCTCCTTGCACTGTCGGCCCACGGACTAAGGACCATGAACATGGTCTTCCCTATCATCGGCTTCCAGATGGTGGCCACCAACCTTTTCCAATGCCTTGGAATGGTGCACAAGTCAATCATTCTGTCGCTTTCGCGCCAGCTTCTCTTCCTTGTGCCCTCAGTCTTCATCCTTCCCCTCTTTTTCGGGACCGATGGAGTTTGGTACAGCTTCCCTGTCTCCGATTCCCTGGCAAGCATACTGACAATAATTTTCCTGGCTTCACTGGTTCGCAAGCTCTCCGCCCTCAAAGACGGCGATGACCCTGTAAGCCTCGGCAGCAGAATCAAATAAAAGTCCCACAATATGAGCAAGAACGTCAGAATCATCAACATCGGCAGGCAGTTCGGCAGCGGCGGACGCCTCATCGCAGCAGAACTGGGCCGCATTCTCAACATCCCGGTTTACGACAACGAACTCATCACGAAAGCCGCAGAAGAAAGCGGCTTCAGCAAGCAGCTCTTCGCCGGAAAGGACGAGAAAAGGAGCCTCTTTTCCTTCTCTTCATTCTTCTCTTCCGGAAGATACAGTATGTCAGACAACTACCTGAGTGACAATGAGTTGTTCAAGATTCAAGGCAATGTAATACGCAAGCTTGCAGAGGAGAGCCCGTCAATTTTCATAGGCCGCTGCTCAGACTACATCCTGCGTGAGCGAACAGACTGCCTTGACGTCTTCATCTGCGCTCCCATGGAGGCCCGCATCAAACTGGTCTGCGAACGCGAAAACCTCACTCCGGAAGATGCCGAAGACCTTATCATCCGCAAAGATCGCACGCGCAAGACTTATTACGATTATTTCACCTTCGGTGACTGGGGCGTTGCTTCCAACTATGATTTGTGCATCGATTCCTCAATCCTTGGAATAGAAGGCACCGCCCGCTTCATCGCAGATTTTAAAGACCTTTTGGCCAAATGAAAATTATTTTGAGACTTTGTATGCCGATGCTGCTTGCATCAGTGGCAGTGCTATGCTCCTGTGCCGGCAGCGTTGAAGAGCCCCGCGTCTACCCTACCGTCAACCTTAACAAGGTACTGACCAACGAGCTGTCAGACACTTCCGTTCTTAGGCCGATGGAGAAGAAAATCGAGCGTTACATGGCCCAGTGGCAGCTTCAGGGCGCCCAGCTGGTTGTCATGCGCAATGACTCCCTCCTTTATGCCAAGGGCTTCGGCTGGGCAGACAAGGAGAAGGATATTGCCATGGGGCCGGGAAATATCATGAGGGTGGCATCGGTCTCAAAACTTGTGACTGCAACGGGTATCATGGCTTTGAAGGAGGAAGGGAAACTGAGCCTTAGGGACACGGTTTTCGGTGTTCACGGAATCCTTCGGGACACTACCTATTGCAACAGCATCAAGGATAAGAACTACTATAAAATTACCGTGGAGCATCTTCTGCGCCATCAGGGTGGGTTCACGGCCAGGGCTGGAGACCCTATGTTCTCTACGGCCAGCATTATGAAGAATCATAAGCTCACCCAGGCGCCTGATAACAAGGAACTTCTGCGGATTATGCTCCGCCGGAAGCTTAGCTTCGCGCCTGGCACTTCCCAGGCTTATTCCAACCTTGGCTACATGATTCTTTCCCTTATTATAGAAGAGGTATCCGGCCAGGACTACGAGGATTTCATCCGGGAGCGTATCCTGGAGAAGGCCGGGTGTACAGGCTTCCGCATTGCCGGTAATTATTACAAGGACCGTCACGAGGGGGAGGTTCGCTACTATGTTCCTTCAAATGAGCCCGAGGTTCCGGAATACAATAACAGCGGGGATTCCGTTGTCCGGTGCTACGGCGGGAATAATATTACTGCTCTTACAGGGGCCGGGGCCTGGGTGGCATCTGCGCCTGAGCTGGCGCTTCTTGTTGCTTCAATCGACGGCCGCGAGGAGGGTATTCCGGATATTATCAGCAAAGAGAGTGTAGAGGAGATGACGCGTTATATTGACAAGGAGACTTATTCTCTTGGCTGGAACGATACTGACCCGGATAATGCCTGGGTTCGTACGGGTACTTTCTCCGGTACCAATGCTCTTATCAAGTATTTCCCTGATGGGGAGTGCTGGATTTTCCTTTCTAATACCAGCACATGGAAGGGCCCGGGGCTGGCTCGTTACACCGCAGGTCTCATCAGTGAACTCCGCCGTGGCTTCAGCTCCAAAATTCCCGCCCAGGATCTCTTCCACTGAGCATTCACTAGGCTACCGCACCCGAATGGTAACGGGGAAGGTGGCTACATGCCGGAGATAACTTGAAGGACGGAGGTGAGAAGGGAGGCGGAGAAATCGGCAATGGTAATAAGGGAACCGGGGCACCAGCCGGTGGGTGCAAGAACAACTATGCCAATTGCGGATGCTGTGAGGATGGTGGCCGGGGGAATGGCAAGGAGGTTGGCCAGGAGGAAGTATTTCGGGAAACTCCTGAATCTGAGCCAGGCTACCGGCGCAGTGAAAAGCTGGCAGGAAATGCTCAGGCTGGCCAGCAGCCAGACTTTCCTTACCGGGTTGAACCGCCCGCCGTCGTCCGGATACAAAGCGCTAAGCCAGGGGTAAACAAGGGCAATCCCGAAGACTGCAAGGTAAGACAGCTGGAAGCTGGCGGAGGCTATCTCCCCGGGGCTGAGCATAAGCTGTATCATCATGGCACAAAGAAGGATGCGCAGCAGGGAAATTTTCCGGTACATCATGGAAGCCCCCTCCCGCAGGATTATGAAAAGAAGAGCCCTCACAAGCGAGGCCGACGCCCCTGCAATTACAACATACCCTGCGGACAACAAGATGATTGTCAAGGATTTAGCCCTTCTTACCACCGGACTCCTGCCCAGCGGGGCCATAATGTAGGAAAGGAGCATGTAGAATATCCCAAGATGAAGGCCGGACAGAGCCAGGATATGTGAGGCCCCCGAAGCCCGGAACGCCGCTGAAACCTCCGGAGAAAGAGAGCTCCTGTCTCCGAGCGCCAGAGCTTTGACAAGGGCCGCCGTGCCATCCGAAGAAAACGGAAGAGCTTCCACAGCAGCGGTGAGCCGCGCTCTTACGGCAACCTGCCAATCCGAGGCTGAGGCAGCATCGGACAGGGCAGAAAGACCTCCCGTAAGGGAGCAGAAAAGGCCGCATGCAAACATCAACAAAGCATAGGCCGCCGCAGAACGCGGCTTCCGCACTACAAAATATGCCAAGGCAAGGAATATTGCCGTACCGGCCACCAAGGCCGCGCCATACGAGGGGGAAAGCATCGTTCCCACCGCAACGGCTGCCGTGAAAGGCAACGACAAATACACTATATCTACCTCCTCTTTCATCGGCCATGTCATTTGCTTGCTAAATTAGCTATTTTTCCTTAACTTTGGGCGATTAAACAGTAAAATTTTAAACACACACAATAATGATAATTCTTGTAATCAATTGCGGAAGCTCGTCCATCAAATATCAGCTTCTGGATATGAAGGGCGACGATGTCTACACCCTAATCGCAAAAGGTATCGTAGAGAAGATTGGCCTTCCCATGGGTATTTTCCAGTATGCCCCTGCGGGCGGAGAGAAACTGGTTCGCGACCTCCCCGTTCCGGATCATAAAGTCGGCATGCAGCTTGTGCTTGAAGCCCTTACAGACAAAGAGCACGGAGTACTCGCTTCCATAGAGGATATCGAAGCTGTTGGCCACCGTATCGTGCATGGCGGTGAATATTTCTCAGGCAGCGCCCTCGTAGACGAAGACGTACTTAAGAAGATTGAAATTTGCTGTGACTTCGCACCTCTTCACAATCCCGCCCACCTCCTTGGAATCAGGGCCGTACAGCACGTACTTCCTTCTGTGCCTCAGGTAGTTACCTTCGACACTGCATATCATCAGACAATGCCGGAATACGCTTACATGTACGCTCTTCCGTACGAGTATTATGAGAAATATCGCGTACGTCGTTACGGCGCCCACGGAACCAGCCACCAGTTCGTCGCCTACAAAGGTGCAAAGTTCTGCGGAATTGACATAAACAACTCAAAGATAATCACTTGCCACATCGGCAACGGTTCATCAGTCAGCGCAATCGTCAATGGCAAGGTCATCGATACCTCAATGGGCTTCACTCCGCTTGAGGGTATGATTATGGGTACCCGCGTGGGCAATGTAGACGCCAACGTCATCCCCTACATCATGAAGAAAGAGAATCTCACCCCTGACCAGATGACTGAAATCATCAACAAGAAGAGCGGTTTCCTTGGCCTGAGCGGCAAGACTTCCGACGCCCGTGAAATGGACGCCCTTGCAGTTGCAGGCGACCCCAAGGCCAAGTTGGTGCTTAAGAAGCTGAGCTTCGACCTTATCAAGAACGTGGGTATGTACGTTGCAGAGATGAACGGTGTTGACCTCATCGTCTTCACCGGCGGAATCGGAGAGCACAACAGCCGCCTGCGCCGCCGCGTCTGCGAGAACTTTACTTACATGGGACTTAAGTTCGATTACGATGCAAATGCCGATGCCTTCGGTAACGATGCCCTTATTTCCCTGCCGGATTCAAAGGTTAAGGTTGCCCTTATCACTACTGATGAGGAGCTTGTCATTGCCCGCGATACCATGCATATTGTAAACTCACTTGAGGACTAAACTGAATATTAATCAAGCATAATTATGATAACCAAATTTTCAGATGTATTTGCAGAGCTCAAAGAGAAGGGTATCTGCAAGAGAATGGTCGCAGCATGGGCTGTAGACGAGCATACTATTGAGGCTGCAAGCAATGCAGTTGACATGGGTTTTGTTACCGCTACACTTGTTGGCGATGAGGCTCTTATCAAGGATGTTTGTGCCAAGAACAACATCGATGTGGCAAAATTCGCCATTGTTCATGAGCCTGTAGAGCTCAAGGCTGTTGCCAAGGCTGTCCAGATGGTTCACGACGGAGAGGGCGATATCCTCATGAAGGGTCTTTGCTCAACAGACAAATTCCTTCGCGCCATCCTTAACAAAGAATGCGGTCTTCTGCCGCCGAAGGGCCTCCTGAGCCATGTCGGAATCATTGAGAATCCTAATTATCATAAGCTTATGTTCCTTACGGACATGGCAGTTATCCCTCAGCCGGACTTCCGCCAGAAGGTTAAGCTTGCCGGTTTCGTAACAGGAGTTGCCAAGTCCTTCGGTATTGCTAAGCCCAAGGTTGCTTTCATCGCTGCTTCAGAGCAGATGCTTGATTCCATGCCCGCTTGCATGGAGGCAGCAATGCTTGCAAAGATGTGCGACCGCGGCCAGATCAAGGGTGTTATTGGCGATGGTCCTTTGGCTCTTGACGTGGCTATCGACAAGGAGTCTGTAGAAATCAAGAAGCTTGAGAGTCCTGTTGCCGGCGATGCCGACTGCCTGGTATTCCCTAACATTGAGTCCGCAAATGTATTCTGGAAGGCTAACTCCAAGCTTTGCAATGGTGTAAAGCAGGCCGGTATGCTGGTTGGAACCACCGCTCCTTGTATCCTTGCAAGCCGTGCCGACAGCGCCGACACCAAACTCAACTCCATCGCCGAAGCCGTGATGTTCGTTAAATAAGGGGTTTTCTTATCGTAAATGGGGATTGACTCAAAAGAGCCAATCCCCATTCGTATTACCAAATAGTCTAATCAATACGTAATGGTATGTAATGGTTGCTAGTAGGCAATCCTTCGTAAAGGAAATACACATCTTCGGGGATCCATTTTGAATAATCGGTCCTATCATAAAGAATACCATCAATTAATTCCAAACAGTTCGGATATACTTCAGGGAAAAAATCATACCGAAAACTATCACCCTGTTCTATATTCCCGCTGTTTAAATCTATTGACAATTTATACGTCAAATAAAACAAATTGTCCTTAACATACCATTTCCCAATGATTAATTTCCCACTATTATTAGTGTTTATCAACTCAAATTTAAGATAGTCTCTAAAGACCAAACACCACGTGGAAGGATTATTTGCTTGTATAAATAGCGCACAAGATGATTCCGTATCTGGGAAAACATCTTTAACTTCTAGTCGATTACTTATATTTCCATTGACAATCTCATATATCTTCTGTTTAAAAATGGCAATATCACTTTTAGGTATTGTTTGAATCATATTGCAGATCGCTTTGTTGGCAAGAGAATTATCAATTAACCCTAAGTAATCATCATTGTTGTCAAAAGTGGATACAAATACCGTCAATTTCTTATTATTAAAACAAATAAACTCTTTTATCCAAGATGGTTTCCCGTAATATGTATGAACATTAATAATAGTATCGCCATAGTAATCTTTATTAATTTCCATCGCAATAGCAACGGAGTCAATACTTTTATATGGTAATCCTAGTTTACGTATAAATACGGCAATAGAATCAGAAAGAGTATCGTTTTTTATAAAACTTTTTAAAAAAGACTCCGTTGTCTGGGAATAACCGCAGTAAACACTAATAGCTAATGCTATTATAAAGAAAGAAAATCTCTTCATCGTATGAAATTTTGAAAATCATAATTACGAAAATCATCTAGATAATTAGAAGGAGCCGATGGCTCACGATTAGGGAAAAGCTGAATCATGCGCTTACAGTCCGGAAAATACACATAATTCTTATCTGCCTTTTTGTCGGAATGGTTCATTATATTATTCATATCTGAAGGAGCCAGCACGTCCATTTTTTTACTATCATAAGGGTTTTTAACTAAACCTACTGAAAATAACATATCCTCATATGTCGAATAATTACCAGGGTGAGAATGCAAACTAACCAATGGCTTCGCAGAGAAGCCATAATCAATATAATCACCAACATTGCCTGGCCTGTGTAATGTGCCAACGACTGTCTTTTTTTCTCCAAAATGAAGAGTCCATTCGACAGATGTATTATCCGCCAAAAACAAAAAAATAGCAACGCCTACTTTATACTCACTCTTATCAAATGTAACCTTACTAATCCCTTCTTTATCTTCTTTCGATAATGACTGAGGAATATCGTCGGAATGAAATAAAATACTTTTATTGATTCTTTCTCCATTCACGTTCGTAGCATAAAGTATATGCACTTTTTCGTTTTCATCAACTAAGTAGACCCTTCCATCTTGGTGAAGTTCCCAAATATGTTCCCCTTCCGGATCCACCAGGTTCACCGGATTGGCGGCGCAGTAGGAGTATGGACTGATGCTGTAGTACTTTTCTGCCATAGGGTCAATGGAAAGGAACGCTCCGGTGTTCGATTGGAATCGGGCCTGTGAATC
>JAFUDQ010000053.1 GCA_017459075.1 Bacteroidales bacterium | reverse complement strand
AATCCGAGCCCACTTTCCCCCGAGATATCGTCCTTGGAGTACATGCGTGGGAATACGAACCATCCACGTCGGCAGAGAACGGAGCACCGCTACTTAGCAACGCCACAGTGGCATTCACAGAAGGGGAGTGGCAGCTGTCAAACGAAGCCTGGTGGCCCTCGGACGGCAAACTGCTGGCAGTAGTGGCCTATGCTCCATACACAGCAACATCGGCTTATGTAAAAGGCAAGGGCATCTGCTGGGAAGGGGTAGACCTTGGCAACGAAGACACGCCGGACCTCCTGTACAGTGAGCTGCACAGCGGCCTTCGCAGCGGCATCGGCACAGTAAACCTGCCAATGAAGCACTCACTCTCAAGCATAGACTTTGCCCTTAAGCATAATGCGGCGGAAGGGGAGAGCGTGGCAATAACATCCCTCAGGGTAGAAGGCCTTCGCTGGAAGGGAAGCTTCCAGTCCCAGCCTCAGCCTACATGGTCGGCAGAAGGGGATCCGCAGGGCAAAACCTTCTTCAGCGGCAGCAGAGTCCTGAATTACGAGTCCGCCGTTGTGGGAAGCACCCTGCCTGTTATACCGCAAAGCCTGGCCGGCGGCAGCGTAACCATCGGCATAACAAGTACAAGGGAAGGCTTTGCCGACAGTTATGAACTTACCGGCAAGTTGCCAAGCACGTACCTTGAGAGCGGACGGCATTACACGCTCACCATTGCCATTAATGCCGATAAACTTGATTTTGTAATTGATATTGTTAGAAATTGATTAGCAGGCCTTCATATGGTGTTTTGACCGGAGCTGTCCTTAAGATGGTGTCCGCAGTGGCGATGCTTGCCGGCCTCCTGGCTTCCTGCACCAAGGACTCTGCCAGCAACGAGGCTCCGCTTGAAGTGGGCTTTGCGAATCCGGTAGTTGAGACTGGCCGCACCAAGGCTCTCTCAGACGCTGCAACCAAGGCCCTCTCAGACGCCGCAACCAAGGCTGTTGCCGGGGAAATTCCGGCCACTTACTCCATAAAGGAAGACTTCAGGGTATGGAGCTGGTATTCCACTAATACACTTTCCCGTCTGGACGCCACTACAAATGGCTCTACTGCCAACGGAACATATTTTTTTGAGAATATCAAAGCCTTCCATACAGGCTCCAGCCTTGACTTTACAGAATATTGGAGGCTGACTCCTGCGTACTACTGGCCAAAGGCCGGATACCTTAGTTTCCATGCGGTTTCCCCTGCGGATTTTGCTTCCTATTGCAACCCTGCTTCAGGAGACAAATTTGAGCATAACTGGGGCTCTTCCGCTGCCCCCGGACTTAAGCTCTACGGCTACACTGTAGAGGATGATCCCACAAAGCAGATAGACCTGATGTACAGCGACTTTGTCTTTAACAAGCGCCGCAGCGACTATAACGACAACAATCCGTACGACGATAAGGAGGGTGACGATAAGGAGGGTGACGATAATACGAAGTACGTTTACAACGGCGTAAATGTGCTGTTTCATCACGCCCAGAGCTCTGTTCACTTTAAGGTTGGCCTTGACCGCGATTATGAAATTGTAGGTGGCAGGATTCGTCTTTTCCTTAAGAAACTGGAGGTGCTTTACCCTTACAAGAAGGCCGATTTCTCTGAGAACAGAAAGCCTGACAACTTGAAAAATGAATATGCCTCCGGCAGCGGCCCCGTCTGGTCCAACCAGCAAACGGAAAAAGACTCATACGTGCTTTACAACAAGGGCAGCATCACCGGCGGTACCCTTAATGCATTCAATGATATCGCCATGAAGACCAATGGCACATGGCATGTCGCCCATAACATCAATATCGAAAAAGGTGTTGAGATTGTATTCCGCCGTGGCGGAAGCTGGGAAGACGTCCTTGGGCATATCAAGGGCCAGGCCCCGCCGTACGTCCGTGGACAGGAATTTACTGTTACCGATGCCGGAGGAACTGAAATAAACATCCTGGACAGCGGAACCTACGACATCCTCCTGAACCCGGGTGAAAAGAAGGCCCGAATCATTGAAGCCCAGCCGGAATCGGCATACGCCGCCTTTACTTATGACAGCGAATGGGGCATCCATTACACCCTCGGCTTCAAACCTACCACAACGGCCTACGACCTTGTAGACGGAGACACTTACGGCAACAAGTACATCGGCGGAACATCGCTTCTTATGATACCGCAAGACCTTGATCATACCGCCGCCTCAGGGCACAAGGTTCAGGCCAGGATTACCTATAGCGTGAAGGTTGGAAATGTAGAGGTAGAGACCACTGTGACAAAGGACCTTCCCGGCCTGCTGGACTCCGGAAGCACTGCCATAAATTCATGGCTTCCGGGGCGTAAATACGTGTATACCATAACTTTAGGTATGGATAAGATAATTGTAGACCCTTACGTAACGGCGTGGGTGAACGTAGATGACATCGGCAAATGAGAAAGTTCCTTTCATATCTTATGCTGATGGCAGTTGTTGCCGCCTCCTGTTCCAAGAATGAGGTGACGACGCCGGACCGCCGTGTGCCGGTATTTTTCAATCCCCCGGTGATAGGCCAGGCGACGAAGGGGTATATAGAATCTACTGAATATCCTACCACCGCTGAATTCCATATCTGGGGCTATTTTACCGATGCGGCCGATGTCAATCCGGCCTCGGCAGGTGACCATGGCCAGGAATACTTGGCAGGGGAGAGATGCACTTATATGCAGATAGACGGAGCCGGTCCTAAATACTGGCTGCCCCATTACACTTACGATACTGACAAGACAGGTTATTATTACTGGAAATCAGGTATTGGCTATATCACCTTCCAGGCCCTCTCTCCTTACGGTCTCTCCGGTGTGAGCCATGACTGGGTAACTGGGCTCGCAATTGATGATTTTACTATTGACGAAACCGTTGCTTCGCAAAAGGATATTCTTTACACCAACTATACGAGCCCTCAGCGAAATCCGTACGATGAAACCGCAGGAGATTTGGGCCCGGATAAAGGAGTCGATATTTGTTTCAAACATGCTCTTTCCGCCGTCAGGTTCCAATTCAGGGAACTGAAGGATTATGCCACGGAAGAAAGCAGTACTATCAAAATCAAAAAGATAGAACTTCTGAACGCATATTCAAATGCCGATTTCGCTGAAAACAGGGCAACATCGGCATTGAATACGTATTCATCCTCTCCGGCCTGGACGAACATTAATTCAGAGCATGACTATGTCATTTACGAAAATGCAACAGGAGTCACTCTTACATGGGTGGCCGGTGAAGCTGTTATCACTGATGTCCTGGGCAATGTGTTCATGTCTATTCCCCAGAATCTGGATCACAGCTCAGAGGGTTTGCGACAGGTTAGCGTTCGCATAACCTATACCATAAATGACGGGGAGAATAACACTGTGGCTGCATCTCTGGCCGGGCTTAAGGCCGGGATCACTCCGATTGACTCATGGGAAATGGGGAAACGGTATACTTACGTAATAACCGTAGGCTTGAATAAGATATTGTTCGACCCTGTGATTACTGACTGGCTGACGACGGCAGATAACTACATAATGTTCTGATGATGAAAGAGAGAATCTGTCATATCGTTTTGTTGCTTGCTGCCGTGCTTCTGACGGTGGCTTGTGGGAAAGATGCGCCTGAACGTAAAAAGGGAGACCAAATCTCTTTCAGCAAGCCATCCATTCAAACCAAGATGCTTGTAAACCAGGCTGTTTCCGGAACATCCTATCCTTTCGCAGAGAATTTCACTGTTTATACGGGAAAATCAGCCTCTGAGTGGGCTGTAGACGGCATCGTTCCCGGAGATATGGACTATCTGATGAATGGAATTGACTGTGGATACGCCGGTTCCGGTGCCTCATGGGACCCCGCATCCGGCGCAAGTGGTACAGCATATTACTGGAGTGAACTTGGTGATAAGAATAAACTCACTGCGCAGGCCTATTCACCTACCGGAGCGGAAGCGTCAGAGCATTATTTCAGTGGCGGAGGCCTTGCACATTCATGGACAAATGGCTTTACTTTGACAAACTTCCAGTCACCGGAAATCGGCAGTCAGTTTGACCTGATGTTCTCTCCAAGGTCTTATAATTATGAGTCGTCCACCAAAGGCGGCCATGTAGACCTTACTTTCAGTCATGCCCTTTCACAGGTTTTATTCATGGTTGCCCTTCACGGCGATTTTGATACTCATACCAAGGTATATATCAAGGGATTGACTGTAAAGAATCTTTTCTGGAAGGGTACTTACGAGCAGGGCCTTAAAACTGCCCGCGAGGCTGTGGATGCCACTCCGTACAATACCGGATTTCCCAAATGGACTCATTCGGATACAGAGAAGGATTTTGCTGTTTACAGCAGCGTGACCGGTGTACAGCTTGAAAAATCCGTAGACCATGTTGGCACCAGCGGATGGTTCCTCCCAGAAAATGTGTTTTTGCCCTTGCCGCAGAACCTTACCCATGACAGGGTTGACCCTGCAGAAGATACTGAGGTAACACTTGGAATTGACTATGCCTTCGCTGCCGAGGACGGTACCATCATTGATGAGCACAGGGAGTTCCTCCTTAAGGACGTGACTGATAATCCCGTCTGGGAAATGGGTAAAAAATATGTGTATCGAATTTACATCCAGCCTAACAGTGTATTGGTTTCAGTGAAGATTATAGGCTGGGATGCTGTTACAACTATTGATATTCCAGGTTCATGAGAATTGTAAGACACATATATGCATTTGTAGCAGCTATACTGCTCCTGACAGCCCTTTCTTGCAGTAAAGAAGGTGGCCGGGAACCTTCGCTGCCAAAAATGTCAGGTGATGAAGTCGTTTTTTATGTTGGTTCAGCAAACAGCCCTCAGAGCAAGGCTGCTGCCCGGCTTACAAGCGGCGACTCCCTTATGACATACGGCGGCGGTTTTGCCATTTACGGAGCATATCACACGGCACCATCGTTCCCCGGAACGACGGAGAATAAGCCGCAATCGCTGTTTTACAATATCCCTGTAGAAAGGGACGATGAAGTTATTCCTCCGAGCGATGCCAGCGTTGACGCCCACCCTTGGCATACTGTCCCGACAATTTACTGGCCTTATGTGGGCAAGGTGTCTTTCTTTGCCTATGCACCTTATAATGCCGACAGGGATTCCCTTGTGGTGACCACCCGTTATGACACAGCGGAATATCCCCAGCTGACATTTACTCCTAACCCTAAGGCGACAAAGCAAGTTGACTTGTTGACGGGAATTGCCCTGAACAAGACAGGTGCAGAAGGTGAGGCTGTTTACCGTGTAGGGAAAGGATATGTAGATATGGACCTTTACCACCAGCTTACATGGATAGACTTCAGGGCAAAGGCAAGTTACGAGGGTACGACCGAGCAGTTTAACTCCTGGCTAAATTCAAATTTCGGAAGTGGTACTTGCGTGGGCGTTTCAAGCATTACACTAACCGGTATACTTTCAAGTAATACAGGTACTTACGCAGACCCTTCAAGCGTAACAAGGGGTTTTACCTGGGAAAATCCGTCATATGATGCTTCTAAATATAACGGCGAATACATACTCAGCGTTGAAGGCGGTGAACTTAAAAGCCCAAGTCATGCTCCGCTTGCATCAACGGAAAGTTTTAATGAAGGCTATACCGTTATCGTTGAAGGTGACGGGGATGGAAACAATACTGAAAACGGGCTTTTATACCTTCTCCCACAGACCTTGCCTTCTACAGCCCGCCTGAAGGTAGAGTACGGTATTTTTAAAACAGATTCAGGTGACCCTCTTATGCTGTATTCCGCGTCATTTAATATCGGAGACCTGCCTGACGGTAAGAATATCTGGGGCCCGGGAAAGCATATAAGGTATCAGCTGACTCTTCCGCTTACGGAAATCAGCAAAGCTACCATTACCGCAAATGTAACTGATTGGGAAATCGGACACAATTATGACCATGGTACATATCTGGAATAGAAATATTTGGCATATCGCCTTGTCTGTTATCTTTGTCGCATCCTGCAGCAAGGCAGGTGAGCCTGTTGTCCCGTCGGAAGATGTGCAGTCAATGGTTTCAGTTTCTGCGGGAGGACCGGAAGACGGACCGGAAGTGAAGGCTCCGGTAATCGGAACAAAACCATCTTCTTTTGGCATGATGCTGGTTGAAGCCGGTACGTATAACTCTTATCAGGATTTCACTTCCAATGTGGCCGTGACTGCCCGCGACAACGATATTGACATTAACAATACTTTATGGAACTTCTGTTATACTGGTTCACGTACATGGTTTAAGGAATTTTTCTTTATTAACAAGAAGGACGGAAGCAATAACGATGTAAACGTTGATGTATATGCTTATGCGCCCTTTAATGGCAATCTTACCCCTGCACTGTTGACAGCAATCCCGTATACATTTGACTCTCAGGATGATATAATGTGGGCAGACCAGAATCAGGCAGGCTTTACTTTCCCTGGTGACGGCTTGTCCGCAGCGGGTTATAAGAACCGTGATATCCATGTAAATGGCGAACATAAGTACGTGCAGTTTGATTTTAATCATATCCTCTCCCTTATCGCGCTCCAGTTCAAATTAAAGAATACAGAGCATCCTTATGACGATAATTCCGGAAGCAATGCTACAACGTATCTTCTTACAGGAGTAAGATTTACGGCAAAGAACGGGACTGTTGTTAAAACCGGTACCATGAATGCCCTTACCGGGGCTTTTACAAAAGGAGAGGTTAATTCAGGTACATTCGTAAAAGAATGGAGGGGAAGGGAGAGCAATCCGCTATTGACTATTTCTTCAGGCACAGAATATTCCAGCCCGTTCTATATACTAGTTTGTCCGGATTCTTATATAGATCCAAGTCATCATTATACTGACGGAGATTTTACGATAGAGCTTGAACTCTATACACAGGAAAAAGGTTATCTGCCATATTCGACTGTGACAATCAATGCCGCCGATTTGGGGGG
>JAFUDQ010000052.1 GCA_017459075.1 Bacteroidales bacterium | reverse complement strand
TTGCAGAGGAATCCTACCGTGAAGGCGGAGATGGCTCTCCGCGGTTTCAATGCCGATGCAGAGGAGGAGAATCGCCGTGGTCTTCCCGTAGGTTTCTTCACTTATCCTATAAGCCAGGCTGCTGATATCTGTGCTTTCAAGTCTACTACAGTTCCGGTAGGGGAGGATCAGGAGCCTATGATTGAGCAGTGCCGTGAGATTGTTCGTAGCTTCAATGGTACCTACAATTGTGATGTTCTTGTGGAGCCTCAGATTCTGCTTCCTTCCAACAAGGTTTGCCGCAGACTTCCCGGTACCGATGGCAAGGCCAAGATGAGCAAGTCTCTTGGCAACTGCATTTATCTTAGTGATACTCCGGAGGATGTCAAGAAGAAGGTTATGGGTATGTTTACCGACCCTGGCCATCTTAAGGTGGAGGACCCTGGTAAGGTAGAGGGTAATACCGTGTTTACTTACCTGGATGCTTTCTCTGAGGAGGCTGATTTCGCTCAGTTCTGGCCGGATTACGCTAATCTTCAGGAGGTTAAGGACCACTATACCCGTGGTGGTCTTGGCGATGTTAAGTGCAAGAAGTTTCTCTTGAATGTGCTTAATGCCCGTCTGGAGCCTATCCGTGCCCGTCGCGCTGAATATGAGAAGGATATTCCGGAGGTCTACAATATTCTTAAGAAGGGTAGTGAGGCTGCCCGTGAGGTTGCTGCGCAGACGCTTTGGGAGATGAAGGAGGCTATGAAGATCAATTACTTCGATGATGCCGCCCTCATCGCCGCCCAGTCCGCCAAATACAGCAAGTAATACTTCACAGGCCAGCGCACCCATCTGGTCATTCCCGGTCCGCCCGGGAATCCCTTTCTGTCATTTCGACCGGAGGCCTATAGGCCGGAGCGGAGAAATCTCTCTCCCCCGCGTTCAAAGACTGTGTGCATGGGAAACTTACGCTCCCATACACATAGTCCTTTTCACTCCGCAGGACGGGACACCTTGTGTTTTTTCGTAAGTGTCTGATGGATAGGAGTTTATCGAAAAGCCTGGTACGGGATTCCGTACCAGGCTTTTGCGTAAGTTATTGAACTGTGATTATTTACGAAAAACGGGCTGGGCCACCGGTTTGTAAATTGACTTGTAAATAGGCTAATTATTTATTATATTTGTCAAGGAAACAAAAAGCCCCACGGCGTACGCGGGGCTATAGGATATAATCCTTCGGCATATAGCCTTATTGTGATAAGATGTAGAAAATCTTACACTGCAAAGTTATCTGAAATTTTCGTAAAAGCAAAAATATGGAAAAGGTTTTAGGACTGGATCTTGGTACAAATTCAATAGGATGGGCTGTCGTAGAAAGAGGAGAGGATAACAAGTGTAAACTTGTCGGAAAAGGAGTTAACATTTTTCAGGACGGCGTCGCCCATGATAAAAGCGGAGAAAAACCGGCAGTGCAGGAAAGGACATCGGCCCGTTCCTCTAGAAGGCATTACTTCAGAAGGAGACTCCGGAAAATCGAGCTGTTGAAAATCCTTATGGAGAACGGCATGTGTCCGGTCCTGCCTGAAGGGGCTTTGCTTGAATGGAAAAGAAGTAAACTGTTTCCTTTGGACAAGGCTTTTCTGGAGTGGCAGCGTACAGATGACAATGTGGATAAAAACCCTTATCATGACAGGTACCTGTCATTATTCACGGAATTGGACTTAAGCAGGCAGTCCGACAGATATACTTTGGGCCGTGCTTTCTATCATTTGAATCCCTGCCGGGACTTTCCCCACTCCAGCGCACCAGTGGCTGATTCTTGGGGACGGTCCCCTGCCATCGTCTCCATCTTCCCCGTCGGATAAACTAGCTGGCAATTTCAGGAGGTGAACTTGGAGTGGATTATTTGCCCCAGGTGGAGAAGGGGTGGGCGCTGAGGTAGGAGTTGTAGAACTCTTTGGCGCCGGTTACTTCTGTCGAGAGCCAGGCGGGGCGGCTGAAGGGGGTTTCCGGGGAGGGAAGCTCGATTTCTGCCATGACCAGGCCGGTGTTGTCTCCAAGGAACTCGTCAACTTCCCATTTGAGGCCGTCGCCGGCCGGGATAATGTGGCGGATTTTCTGGATGCGCCCCCGTTTGCAAAGCGCCATCAGTTCTCTGGCATCATCGGCGGGAATCTCCATTTCCCATTCAGGACGGCTGAGTCCGTTCTCTGTTGTTCGGCCTTTAATCGTAAGGAAACCGACGCCGTCACGCAGGCGAACCCTTACGGTGTTGCCTTCTTCCCTGGCAATGTAGCCCTGGGATATTTCATAGCTCTTAACGGCCTCTTTCTTATAGCTGTCGTCCTTAACAAGGAACTTTCTTTCTGTTTCTAAATTCATATTCTTATTATTTCAGATTCCGGATATCACTCCAAAAAGATTCTTCGGCAGATGAACCAGCCTCAGAATGACAGACTTGTCAACTTTCCCTCCATTGGAATCACTACATTAGGTATAGACTCATATCTTTGCCGGAAGCCAGCCCTTCCCGGATTTCGGTAGAAGAAATGGTAACCATCGGCGCATTCAGAAGGGATATTCTGTACGATGGGCTCTCTTTAAGAAGGCGGGCTTTCAGGTGGCCCCGATGGAACCCTTTACGGGGATAAACCGCTATGCCATATTCAGTCAGAATGCGGGAATAGTCCTTCCAGCGCGGGAAACTTTCAAGATTATCGGCACCGACAACAATGGTAAAATCATCCTCCGGAAACATCGCCCTCAGGGTATCCAGCGTGCGGATTGTGTAATGCGGCGGCGCCATGGTAAGCTCTATGTCCGACACCTCCACTCCCTTCAGCTCCGGATGGCGGGCGACGGCTTCGCAGGCTGCCTTATAGCGGGCGGCCCCTGTTTCATTTGCCGATGCATCTTTGAACGGGTTCTGGGGGCTTACAATGAGCATCACCCTGTCAAACCCGGCGATATCGGTCATATATTGCATTATGGCCAGGTGGCCGATGTGAAGGGGGTTGAAGCTCCCGCTGTAAACGGCTGTTTTCATAGATTCTTCACTTCGTTCAGAATGACAATGTGGTTCAGAATGACAATGTGGTTCAGAATGACAATGTGGTTCAGAATGACAATGTGGTTCAGAATGACAAGTTGTTCAGAATGACAAGTTGTTCAGAATGACAGCTATTTATTCAGGAAATTGTCTACAAGGGCTTCTGCTTCTGCATAGGCAACATCCAGCTTGTCATTTACAAGCACAACGTCAAACTTGGGGGCATAAGTCATTTCTTCAGCCGCCTTGGCCACGCGTTCTGCGATAGCTTCCGGAGTATCTGTCTGGCGGGCGACAAGCCTGCTGTGCAACTCTTCCACAGAAGGCGCCTGGATAAATACAGACAGGGCCTTGTTCCCGAAGTACTTCTTAAGATTCACACCACCTTTGACATCGACATCGAAAATAATCACATGCCCTTTGTCCCAAATCCTCTGGACCTCGCTCTTAAGGGTACCGTAATAGCGCCCCTCATAAACCTGCTCATATTCCACGAACATATCAGCCTCTATACGGCGGCGGAACTCCTCTACGCTGAGGAAGTAATACTCCACTCCGTCCTGCTCCTGGCCGCGGGGCGGGCGCGATGTCGCAGAAATGGAAAACTCAATCTCCGGATGCAGGCCGAGAATGTGATTCACGATGGTACTTTTGCCTGACCCTGAGGGGGCTGAGAAAATCAATACTTTGTTCTTTGGTAAACTATTTTTTTTGCAAGCCATAACTTTTATCGTTTTATCATCCCGATGGTTGATTCTGATTATTTGAACTTTCTGCAAAAATAGTTAATTTTGCCTGATTTTTGAAGTGAATACCAAAGATATTGGTAAATATCGGCAAATAATTAACAACATAATAGTTACTATGGTATCTTACAAAGAATTAGGCCTCGTTAACACCCGCGAAATGTTCGCAAAGGCCGTAGCCGGCGGATATGCAATCCCCGCATTCAACTTCAACAACATGGAGCAGCTCCAGGCTATCATCATGGCATCTGCAGAGACTAAGTCTCCTGTTATCCTCCAGGTTTCAAAGGGCGCACGCAACTATGCAAACCAGACTCTTCTCCGTTACATGGCAGAAGGCGCAGTTGCTTACGCAAAGGAACTCGGATGGGAGCATCCCCAGATCGTTCTCCATCTTGACCACGGTGACAGCTTCGAGCTTTGCAAGAGCTGCGTAGACATGGGCTTCAGCTCAGTAATGATCGACGCTTCTTCACTCCCTTACGAAGAGAACATCGCCCTTACAAAGAAGGTTGTTGAATATGCACATCAGTTCGATGTTACCGTTGAGGCAGAGCTTGGCGTACTCGCAGGCGTAGAGGATGAGGTTTCTGCAGCAGAGTCTCATTATACAAAGCCGGAAGAGGTTATTGACTTCGCTACCCGCACTGGTTGCGACTCTCTCGCAATCTCCATCGGTACCAGCCACGGAGCTTACAAGTTCACTCCTGAGCAGTGCACCCGTGACCCTAAGACCGGCCGTCTTGTACCTCCGCCCCTCGCATTCGACGTTCTCCATGAGATTGAGAAGAAGCTCCCCGGATTCCCTATCGTTCTCCACGGCTCATCTTCAGTTCCCCAGGAGTATGTAGACATCATCAACGCCAACGGTGGCAAACTTCCGGATGCAGTAGGTATTCCTGAGGAGCAGCTTCGTGAGGCTTCAAAGAGCGCTGTTTGCAAGATTAACATTGACTCTGACAGCCGTCTTGCAATGACCGCAGCTGTTCGCAAGGTCTTCAACGAGAAGCCCGGTGAGTTCGACCCTCGTAAATACCTCGGTCCTGCTCGCGATGAGATGAAGAAGCTTTACATGCACAAGATCATTAACGTTCTTGGAAGTAACGGAAAAGCTGAGTAATCCAAAGCAAAAGCAAAAAAAATAAGCGTTGTCCAAAAGGGCAACGCTTATTTTTTTACCTCCAGTCCCAGGCAAGGTGACCGGGGCAGACCCCGACGGCAATCCTTGCAATCTGGCTGCCGGAAGAATTGAAGCGGTACAGGTAGCCCGGATTGGAATAATCGCCCTTGTCTGCAATGTAAATATCGCCGTTGGCAGGATTAATCCACAGGCCTGAAGGCGCTCCGAAGCTTTCAAATGTATCCACGGGAACAGGGAATTCAGAAATACTGCCAGTAGCCGGATCATACACGCAGTTGCTGCTTTCCCATTCAAGGGTGGTATAAGAGAAGGCAGTGTCAAAAATATACAGCTTGCCATCATAAGTATCGGCGTAAGTACCTCCAAAATCGAATCTCTTTTCAACCTTTTCCGTCTCTGTATTGAAAATAAGGGACGATGCCGCTATGCCGTTATAATCTCCTGACGAGTTGATAAAGAAGGATTTACCGTCCGGCATAAGGGTAAGAGGGGAGTAGGCGTTTACGACTCCGAGGCTGACTTTTTTAATCTCCTTGAAATCGATAAGGTCGATGACGGAAATGCTTGCCGTCTCATTGGCTCCGCCACCGGTGAAATCAGTATGGTAACTGCATGAATTAAGGACATACAGACGGTCTCCTACAATGGCGATGCCTTCAGGTTCATGCCCCGTGGCGCAGGTTTTAATTACATCCTTTGTGGCAAGCGAAACTTTTGCAACATATCCGTCCTCTGCATATGAAGTAACATAGGCATATTCTGCGGTGCAGGCAATCATACGGCAGTTAGGAATCTCTACCGCAGCTACATGATGGCCATCGCGGTCGCTGATTTCCAGGATGTTGGAAGCATTTACCGTAAGCAAAACATAGTTTCCGGTAAGGCTGATGTCGTTTACAACATCTCCAAGACCACCACTGACTGAAGGGTTCAGAGAGGCCCACCAATTGCCGTTGAAGGTATTGTCATCTGTGTTGTAATACCCCAGGGAAGCGTTGTTCTTGCCCCATTGCCCCTCGCTGGCAAAATAAAAACCACTCAATCTGTAAACAGGGTCGATGATGATTTCAGGCCCGTCGTCCTTGCGGCATGAGAATACGGAAAAAACCGCTGCCGCCAAAATGATAAAACTTGCTAACTTTTTCATAATCAATTATTTAATATTCTATTGTTAACTTTATAAGTATGTGCCTTCCCGGCATCGGATACCTTGTCACAACCTCATAATCCTGGTCAAACAGATTATTTATATCAATGCCGATGCTGCCAAAAGCCCTTGAAACTGCAATTCCTTTCCATGCGAAAGACAGGTCTGTGGTATACCACGGCTTAAGTTCATTCTCCTTGATATTGGCGGAATTGCGGTACCTCTTGCCGGTATAAATCCATGAAACAGAGGCGGTTAAGCCGCCAGTGGCGATGCTTGCGACGGCGGAG
This sequence comes from Bacteroidales bacterium, assembly GCA_017459075.1. Classification (GTDB taxonomy): domain Bacteria; phylum Bacteroidota; class Bacteroidia; order Bacteroidales; family UBA932; genus Cryptobacteroides. The sequence continues at coordinate 3,063 of JAFUDQ010000052.1, read as the reverse complement.
CCGCTGTGAGTGGGGGAGTAGGCTATGCGGCCATCGTACCAATCGGACGCCCTGTCCGTCCTGTCCCTTGCATCCTCATAAGAATATGTGGCCCTTAGGCCGATATCCATATTATTTATTTTTGCCGATGCTGCTGCGCTGACGTCTGCCCCCCTGGCCCGGACCTTGCCGTAATTAATAACCGACCACCGGAACTGGCTGGCTGCCGGGATGGCTACTATTTTATCTGTTACAGAGGCCCCGTAGACATCGGCGGAAAGCCTGAAACTGCCCTCCGGGAGCGGCAGGGAAACATCGGCCCCGAAGTCCAGCTGGCGGGTGTATTCAGGGGAGAGGGAAGCCCTTCCTCCGATGGTGTAATAAAGGTCGTTGAACGTTGGCGCCCGGAAAATTTCTTTATAAAAGGAGCGTAATTTAAGCCATGAAAGCCCTTCGTAGGAAAGAATCACAGTTGGAGTCCATTTTGTGCGAGAGGACCAGGCGTCGCCGGCAGAAGTCCTGTCCTTGAAATGACTGGCAAGAAGGGAGGTATGGATATGCCAGCCAAGGCCCGGGGATATTGCAAGCTGGGCGGCGGCGAGGCCCGTAAGTCTCTCTGCCTCAGGTATTGACGCGGCGGCAAGAGTCTCACTCCATGAAGAGAAGCCGTTCCTTCGGGCGTCAATGGAAAAGCTTGCTCCAAGCCACTGTGACGGCCTCCATGCCGCTGCGGCGTAAAGGTAAGCCTCGCTCTGCCAGTACTTATTGTTAACCTTCATGACAGCCGCATTCTTAGTAGGGTCCTGAAGATATTTGCAATAGTCACGGGCATATTTTCCTCCAATACGAAGTTGCCACTGTTCAGAAAGGGACGTTTCCCAGCCGCCTTGCAGGAAAGCGCTCCTGTCCCACTGGCGGTCTTTAGAGGAATACTGGTCGCTTACCCTCCGGACCACGGGCCCCGGTAAACCCCTCTCGGAACTATACCAGAAGCCGCTCAGGGCCAGTTTTTCGTACCAAAGGCTGACTTCACCCTTAAGGGCCCTTACATCCCCGTTGGTGCGGGTTGCGGTAGTGTCGTAGCCGCTTTCATGAAAAGTAAAGCGGTACCGCCCGTTAGAATAAAGGTAGGATACATTGGCAGATGCCTTGAGTTTCCCGTTGTAAGAAGCTGTAACAGAAGGATTTTGAGTGCCGAAGGCTCCTGTCCTGTATGCGGCTTTCACGCCGGATTTCTCTGGCTTACGGGTTTTTATATACACCGATGCTGCCGATGCCAGGTCAGATGCGCTTTGCAGAAGCTCTGCTTTCTGGGCCTGATACAAGGTGAGCGATTCTATGTTTTCAAGGGAGAACCTGCCCAAGTCTACCTGCCCGTTCTGGGCGTTGTTTATTTTAACTCCATTATAAAATACGGCTGTATGCTGAGAGCCTAAAGACCTGGTATTTATTGTTTTAAGGCCGCCTATCCCGCCGTAATCCTTAACCTGAACTCCGGCGAAATACCTTGCGGCATCGGCAATGGAAGAAGCAGGAAGGCTCTCAATGGTTTTTCTGTCTATGGTCGCAACCGGCAGTGCGGCTGTCTTGACAAAAGTGATGCGGGCTGCCTTAACGGAATCGGTTATAGCGACGGTTGAATCATTGGGTAATAAAGGGGTGGCCGGGCTGGAAAGGCCCAGATGCAGAAATATGGATATTACGGCTCCAATCATTACCAAGAGTCCGATGTTTCACCTACCGTGCCGGTCACTTCCGCAGGCCCTTTCGGCCTGGAGAAAGCGGTTATTGGCGTCCGCTCCCGGCAAATGGCAGTGCTGTCTGCTAAATGTTTATCTTTGTGGGTGCAAATATAAAAAGAATATTTAGTATCTTTGTAAGACGTGAATATGAAAATTATTGCAATTATGGATAAAACAAGTTACGCACTGGGTATGAGCATTGCCCACAACCTCCTTCAGTCAGGAGTTAAAAACATTAACGCAGAAGACTTCCTGGCAGGTCTTAAAGCAACTTTGAACGGAGAAGACCCCAAGGTTTCCTATCAGGAGGCTGGAAAGATTCTGGAAGACTACTTCAGCAATATGGAGGTAGAAAAGGCCGCAGAAGAAGCAGAAGTTGCAGAGGCAATGAAGAAAGAGGGAGAGGAATTCCTTAAGGAAAACGCCGGAAAGCCCGGAGTTGTCACCCTTAAGAGCGGTTTGCAGTACAAAGTCCTTAAGGACGGAACAGGCCGTAAGCCTGGCAAGACTTCCAAGGTTCGCTGCAACTATGAGGGAACCTTTACAAACGGAATGGTCTTTGACAGCTCCTACAAGAGGGGGGAACCTGCCGTATTCGGTGTAAATCAGGTGATTGCAGGATGGACAGAGGCCCTTCAGCTCATGAGCGAAGGCTCAGAGTGGGAACTCTACATCCCTTATCAGCTCGCTTACGGTGAGGCCGGCGCACACGGCGCAATCCCTCCCTGCGCAGCCCTTGTGTTCAAAGTGGAACTTATAGAGGTATTGTAATTTGACTTTTACAGAGGTCATAGAAGTCTTAGCCCTTGTTACCGGACTGATTTATCTTTTCTTTGAAATTATTCAGTCCAACTGGATGTGGGTTGTGGGAATACTTACGGGTATCCCCGTAGCCATATCGTTCGGCATGCAGCATATATGGGCCTCCATGACCCTGAATATCTACTACGTAATAATGTCCGTAGTGGGCATTATTATGTGGATAAATGCCTCAAAGCAGACCACGGAAGGGGCGTATCATCTGGTGCATCTGCCAAAGAAGGTATTGATAATCAGTTTGATAGCTACTGTTTTGGGAATCCCGGCAATGATTCTTGCCCTGCACCTTACAGGCGGGCAGGAGACAGCTCTTGACGCCGTGGCTTTCGTCCTTAGCGTCATCGGCACATGGTGGCTGGCAAAGTCCTATTTGCAGCAGTGGCTTGTATGGATTGTGGCCGATGTCATTTCTACAGCCCTTTGCGTTTCCATGGGCTCTTGGTGGCTTGCAGCCCTTTACGCCGCTTATGCAGGCTGGGCCGTATTCGGATACTTCTTATGGAAGAAAAAAGGAGAATATATA
>JAFUDQ010000051.1 GCA_017459075.1 Bacteroidales bacterium | reverse complement strand
TAATAATCAAGACCTTCCTGCACCATCTCCACAGTTGCGGGAACGATGTCGCTGCGGATAGGGTTGCCGGTCATCACTATCTTGTCATTCGGGAAGAATCTTTCCATGCCCTCGTAGGCCACGCAAATCCTGTCCGCCTTGCCTCCGAGAAGCTTGTTCGTAAGGCCGGCGAAGCCGTTCTGCTCCTGAAGCAGGGTGGGAATGCCCAGCTTCTGGGCTGCCTTCAGCAGCGGCCCGCTGGCATATCCGCCTACGCCTACCGCAATCTCCGGCTTGAATTCCTTAAGCACCCTCTTGGCCTTGCGTGAGCTGGCCAGGAGCTTGAAGGGAACCTTCAGGTCGTTGATTATGTTATGAAGGCTCAGCTGGCGCTGAAGTCCCACTATGGGAAGGCCTGTGATTTTGTAACCGGCAGCAGGGACCTTTTCCATCTCCATTTTGCCCTCCGCTCCTACAAACAGTATTTCCGTCTCAGGGTTGGCTTCCTTCAGGGAATTGGCAATGGAAATGGCCGGGAAAATGTGACCTCCCGTTCCGCCTCCGCTTATTATTACTCTTAACTTCCTGTGCTCCATATATTTACATTTTTTCCAACTGGTCCAAATCGTTCATGCTGTCCTGCACGCTGTCGCCGCTTGAAATAAGAGGCGTAGCTCCTTCAACTTCCTTGTCCATATTCTTCTTGACCATGCGGCTCACGGCCAGGATAATTCCGAAGGCCATGCTGAAGGCAAGGAAAGAAGCCTTTCCGTGGCTAATCATAGGCAGGGTCTGTCCCGTGAGCGGGCCAAGGTCCACATTGATGAACATGTGCATTAGCGCCTGCCCTGAAATCATCACCACAAGCCCGGCAATCGCCGTTTTGGTAAAGGCATTTGAAGCGTTCCTTACCAGGATTACACCCCTTGCCAGCAAACTGCCGTACAGCATGATTATGATGAGCGCTCCTATGATGCCGTACTCTTCAACTATGAAGCTGAACATATAGTCCTCGAACATGATGGGAACCACATACCTTTGGGTGCTGCCGCCGGGGCCCTTGCCAATGATGCCGCCTTCGCTGACAGCTACCTTTGCGCTTATCGGCTGCTTCACCCTGGCCTCTGCCATCTTGAACTCCTGGGTGTTCTTCTTACCTTCCCTGACCAGCCGTACAAGCTCTTCTTCAGGGTCTTCACGCGCCAGCGAAATTCTTTCCACTGCGGTGCCGATTCGGCCGAACACGCTTCCTCCGCTAATCTTATATATGCCGATGCAGCCAATGAACAGGCCTGCTCCGACTGCGGCCAGCCCCATTATGTATTTGAATTTTATTCCGCCGATGAGTATGGTAATCGTCATCACAAGAGCTACGAAAAGTGTGCTGGAGACTCCTCCAAGAAGGGTGAGGAGGCAAACAGTCACCATCGGCAGGAATATATAAAGAATAAGGCGGTAAATGTCTTTCTTCATGAAATTCATGCCCCAGCCGACCATGCGGTCCGCCAGCCTCATCTTGCCTTCCTTGTAGGCCTGTACGGCCCAGGCAAGATACATTATCATAAGCACTTTCGTAAACTCAAACACGTGCAGCTGGAAGCCGAAGATAGACAGGGCTCGTACTGCATTGTTCACCCTGAGGGCCCTTACGATGGGGGTGTTGATCCTTATCGCCAGCATCGCCAGCAAAATGAAAGAGAGCAGGAAACCCAGCTTGGATACAAAGCGTATGACGCCAATCTTCTTTACGAAATGGTAGAAGAACAGGATGATGGCAAGGCCGGCGACTGACACCAGTACCTGCTCATTGATGATGGCGCCCCTGGTGCTTTTGTTCATCAGGGCAAGAAGAGGGGTGGATGACGAAATGGTCACGATGGATATCATGATAAGCATGAGCACGATAATCCAGATGACCTTGTCACCTTCAATCCTGTCTATAAGCCGGAATATGTTCAGTTTCTTCTTGTTCTCGCTCATAGTTGTTTTAGAGGTTTCTTACGGCCTCCTTGAATTTTTTTCCGCGGTCTTCGTAGTTCTTGAAAAGGTCGAAGCTTGCGCAGCAGGGGCTCAGCAGTACAACGTCGCCGTCTTCTGCAAAGCTGCTGGCCAGTTTTACGGCTTCCTCTGCGCTGCCGGCATCCTTGATTTTGTCTTCGCCAAGGATGGGACCGAAGCTTGCGTGAAGCTTGGCATTGTCTACGCCAAGGCAGATGAGGGCCTTGACCTTCTCACGTACAAGTTCATCAAGGACGCTGTAGTCATTGCCTTTGTCCGTGCCGCCTGCAATCCATACCACAGGCTTTTTCTGGCACTCAAGAGCATACCAGGCAGAGTCTACGTTGGTGGCCTTGGAGTCGTTTATGTAAAGGACACCTTTCACGCTCAGGACGGGCTCAAGCCTGTGCTCTATGGGCTGGAAGGTCTCCAGGGAGTTGCGAATAATCTTGTTGTCGATGCCGGAGGCCTTGGCTGCGAGGGCTGCCGCCATCGAATTGTAAATATTGTGCTTGCCGCCAAGAGCCAGCTCTTCAAGGTAAAGGTCGCATTCGTCTTTCTCGTAGCGGACAATCATCTTGCCCTCGCGCAGGAAGGCGCCCTGCTCAAGTTCAACGTTCTCTTTCTGGGTGAAAGGAAGCATCTTGGCCTGGGTTACTATCTTGCTCAGGTGGCCCACGGTTATGGCGTCGTCTGAATCGAAGATGAAGCAGTCATCGCTACGTAAATTCCTGATAATGCGGAACTTGGAGCGGACGTAATTCTCCATCTTGTAGTCGTAGCGGTCAAGGTGGTCAGGGGTGATGTTGGTGATGATGGCAATGTCCGGGCGGAAGTCATAGCAGTTGTCCAGCTGGAAGCTGCTTATCTCAAGGACATAGTAGTCATGCTTTTCAGTTGCCACCTGGTATGCATAGCTTGCGCCGATGTTGCCTCCGAGGCCTACGTTCAGCCCTGCCTGCTGCAGCAGGTAGTAGATGAGCGAGGTGGTAGTGGTTTTGCCGTTGCTTCCGGTAATGCAGATTTTCTTGGCATTATCGTACCTTCCGGCAAATTCAATCTCTGAAATGATATGTATACCCTTGTCCTCAAGGAGTTTAACCATGGGGGCAGAGGAGGGGATACCGGGGCTCTTTACAACCTCGTCGGCAGAGAGAATGAGGCTCTCTGTATGGCCGCCCTGCTCAAAGGGAATATCCCATTTCTTCAGGGTCTCTACATATTTGTCGGCAATCTTTCCCTTGTCTGAGAGAAAGACATCGAATCCTTTCACTTTTGCGAGCACGGCAGCTCCTACGCCGCTCTCTGCTCCTCCCAATACTACCAGTCTTGACATACTATCTAACTTTTAACAAAGCCATTGTGGCAACAGCCAATATAATTCCTATAATCCAGAAACGGGTGACAATCTTGGCCTCAGGAATAGCCCTTGCCGGGCTCTGAATCTTGGCCGGGATGCCCTCTTTCTGGAAATGATGGTGCAGGGGAGACATCTTGAAGATGCGGCGGCCCTCGCCATATTTCTTTCTTGTATACTTAAAGTAGAAGCGCTGCATAAGCACAGACAGGCTTTCTACGAAGAATATTCCGCAAAGCAGGGGGAGGAGGAGCTCCTTCCTGATAAGCACGGCTGATACGCCGATGATTCCTCCTATTGTAAGGCTTCCGGTATCGCCCATGAAGACCTGTGCCGGATAAGAGTTGTACCAGAGGAAGCCTACGAGAGCTCCTACAAAGGCGGACATGAATATGGCAATCTCTCCTGAGCCTGGGATATACATGATATTCAGGTAGTTGGAGTCTACCAGGTTGCCTCCCAGCCAGGCCAGGATACCCAGTACAACGCCTACGATTGCTGAAGTCCCGGCTGCCAGGCCGTCCATTCCGTCCGTAAGGTTGGTTCCATTGGAGCATGCAGTAATGACAATTACTATCATGAGTACATAAAAGAACCATTTGAAATACCAGCCCCATCTTCCTTCAAAGGGAGACAGGCCCTTGTAGTCAAACTCATGGCTGCTGACGAAGGGGATGGTGGTCTTTGTGCTCTTTACCACATTCTCATCCTTCCACTGTCCGGTGGTGACATGAAGGTCTGTGTCCTTGTCAAGTACCTGAGTCTCAGTTATTTCCTCTGCTTCGGCCTTTACTTTTTCACGTACGACGATGTTGTTGCTCTGCCATACGGTGATGCCGATTACAAGGCCAAGGATTATCTGAAGGATGAGTTTCATCTTCTCGCTCATTCCTTCCTTGTTGTGCTTGAATACTTTGATGTAATCGTCCCTGAAACCTATCGCACCGCACCAAAGTGTGGTGAAGATAAGGAGGATGATGTAGATGTTGGTAAGGTCGCAAACCAGCAGGACGCCTGCCAAAATGGCGACTATGATTATGATTCCGCCCATGGTGGGGGTACCTTTCTTGCTGAGCTGCCCCTCCAGTCCAAGGTCGCGGATCGTCTCTCCAATCTGGAGCCTCTGGAGCTTGCGGATAATCTTCTTGCCGGCCAGCAGGGCGGTAAGCATGGAAATCACAGCAGCCAGGAAAGCCCTGAATGACAGGTAGTTCATCAGTCCCTGGCCGGGAATGTCAAAATCTTTCAGTGCATCAAACAAGTGGTAAATCATAGCGCCTCAATGCTTTTAAAAATGTCTCTTACTATTTCTCTTTCGTCAAAATGACGGTGTTCGCTCCCAATAATCTGGTAGGTCTCATGTCCTTTCCCGGCCAGCAGGATTGCGGCTCCGTCCGGGGCGGTCATTATGGCCGTGCGAATGGCTTCAGCCCTGTCTGCTATGCTCAGGGTTTTTGCAAGGCCGCGGGCACTGAGTCCGGTTTTCATCTCTGCGATGATGTCTTCCGTGCGCTCTGAGCGGCTGTTGTCTGAGGTGAGGATAATCCTGTCGGCGTATTTTTCCGCAACTGCGGCCATCTCCGGCCTCTTTGTGCGGTCGCGATCTCCTCCGCAGCCGAAGACTGCGATGACCTGCTGTCCGTCGCAGGCAATGTCCTTCAGGGTGGTGAGTACATTCTCAAGGGCGTCCGGGGTGTGGGCGTAGTCCAGGATGATTGACAGTTCCCTTGGGCCGCGGATGGTCTCCAGACGACCTTTTGCAGACTCCAGCTTGCTGATACCTACCAAAGCTTCTTCCTTGCTTGCTCCAAGCTCGATGGCTGTTGAGTATATTGCAAGGATATTGTATGCGTTGTGGCGGCCGATGAGCCTTGTCCACACTTCCTCCCCATCAATCTTAAGTAGCATGCCGTCAAAGCTTTCCTCCATGATGCGGCAGCTGTGGTCAGCCATCTTGCCAAGGGAATAAGTGATTATCTTGGCGGCGGTGTTCTGCACCATTACGGGGCCGTTTTTGTCGTCGATGTTTATAATGGCGGCGGCGTCTGCCGGCAGGGAGTCAAAGAAAAGCTTCTTGCAACGGAGGTACTCTGCGAAGGTCTTGTGATAGTCCAGGTGGTCGTGGGTCAGGTTTGAGAAGATGCCTGCCCTGAATTTAAGGGCTGCCACTCTCTGCTGCTCCATGCCGATGGAGCTGACTTCCATGAAGCAATACTCGCAGCCTTCGTCTACCATCTGTGCCATAAGGCGGTTTATGGTAACGGGGTCCGATGTTGTATTGGTGGTCTCCGTTTCAGTGCGGCCTACGTAGTTGGCTATTGTGGACAGGAGTCCGCAGTTGTATCCGAGAGACATAAACAGCTGGTACAGAAGTGTTACCGTGGTGGTTTTGCCGTTTGTGCCGGTAATTCCTATTAATTTCAGCTTCTGCGAAGGATGGTCGTAGAAGTTGTCGGCCGCCTGGGCCAGTGCAAAACGTGATTCTTCTGTCTTTACAAGGGCGATGCCGGTGGTTAATCCCTCCGGAAGGACGTCGTCGTATATGATGGCCGACGCTCCTTTTTCAATTGCCTGGCCGATGTAGGCGTGGCCGTCGCTTGCAAAGCCCTTGACGGCTACGAACAGGCTTCCGGGAACAACTTTCCTGGAGTCTGCTGTGACCAGACTTACCTCTGTGTCAGTGTTGCCTGTCACGGAGATTACCTTGCAATTCTGTATTATGTCTTTAACTTTCATTTTATTTCAGTGTTATTTCTACGGTTTTTCCTTTACCAAGTTTGCTTCCTGCGGACGGGCTTTGGCTCTTTACGTGTCCGCTGCCGTGCCATACGGCCGTGTAACCGCAGCTTTCAAGGGCGTAAACTGCATCCCTCAGCCCCATTCCTTTTACGTCGGGGATATGGCCTTCTTCCGTGGCCGGGATTTCAGCGACTGTCATCTGGGGCTTTTCCCCGCTCTTTTCCAGGACCTCTCCTCTATCTGAATCAAAGGCATAGAGCTTGTCTACCAGCTCCCTGAAGGCCAGGGCGGGGTTGTTCCCTCCGTAAACGGCCTCTGAAACGTACAGGGGCTGGGTGTACATTGTGACAATTGCGCTGTATTTAGGTTTGTCGGCCGGGAAGAAGCCTACGAAAGTGGCCTGATACTGGCGTTTTCCGTCAAGTTCGCGAACTGCTATCTTCTTGCCTTTCAGGTATTTGGGCTCAATTACCATCTGGGCTGTTCCTGTCTTTCCGGCAATCGGCACCTTTGCACCGAAGAGCTTGCTGTGTCCGGTTCCCCTGGGGTTGCTCACAACTCCGGCAAGGGCGGAGCGAAGTGTGTCCGCCGTTTTACGGGAGCAGATGCTGGCATTCAGGACCATCGGCCCACGCTTTTCTACAACTTCACGGCCACGGTCAAGGCTTTCCACAAGGTATGGCTTCATCATCTTGCCGCCGTTAGCAATGGCGTTGTAGAATGTAAGTATGTGCAGCGGAGTCTCCTTTACAGAGTAGCCGATGGCAACGGAGGGAAGGTCAGTAAGGCTCCAGGTGTTCTTGTTGTCCGGATTTGGCAGGGTGGGGGCGGCAAGACCGTCAAGGTCGAACTCCATGGGACTGTTGCCCAGATTGTAGCGGTACAGCTTGTCCAGCATAACCTTGGGGGTCTTTCCGTAATGCTTGAGGGCAAGGTAGCGGAAGGCGTAGTTGGAGGATATTTCAAGGCAGTGCCTTACGGTGATTGAATCCCTCTTGGACCTTGCCATGTAGTTTGTGATGTAATGGTCGGAGCCGAACGTGGCGTATCCCGGAACGATACCCTTGTTGGTGGGAATCTCGTCGTCAATCTTTACGTAACCGTCTTCCAGAAGGCTCATCAGGGTTGTTACCTTGAATACGGAACCGGGCTCTCCCGCCTTGGTTACTGCCATGTTGTAGCTTTCGCTAAGGCTGTTGGCCGATGAGTCCCTGAGCAGGTTCACCATCGCCCTGATGGCACCGGTCTCCACTTCCATGACCACCATGCAGCCGCCGTAAATCTTGGGATTCAGGTTCATGCTGTTCCTCATTGCCTTGTCTGCAATGTCCTGAATATCAATATCCAGGGTGGTGTGAAGGTCAAGGCCGTTCTCTGCGGCAACATAGGTGCTGTCGTAATTCTGGATTTTTCCGTGCAAGTCGGTGTCTTTCATCCACTTGCGACCGTCTTTTCCATGAAGGTAGAAGTCGAATTTGCCCTCAAGCCCTATGTGGCTGTTCTTGTCCTGGTTATTTTTTACATAGCCGATGGTCCTGCGGGCCAGGCTGCCGTAAGGATACATGCGGGTGTCTACAATTTCCACTTTGAGGCCGCCTTTGTACGGGTCTTCGTTGAAGAGGGGCAGCTTCTTCAGTTCCTGCAGGAAGTTGTGGTCAACGAGGCCTCCTATTTTGTAATAGGTCTGGTTGTTCTTCCTGCCGTTTATGATTTCATCATAGTAGGTCTTGGCGGATTTGTTCTTGTACAATGCTGCAAGGCCGTCGGCAAGTTTCTTAGCCTTCTCTTTCCAGAGTTTCTCTCCTTCCTCTCCTTTCTTTACCTTTGCGGGGTCCTTGCTTGCCATGAGCTCTTCAAATTCAGCTTTTCTGACTGAGCAGTCCATGGAGATGCGGTACATTGGCAGGGACATGGCAAGGAGCCTTCCGTCCTGGGCAAGGATGGCGCCTCGCTCCGGATAGAGGGTCTGTTTGGTGTTCTTGGGCTTGAACAGGCCGGCTATCTCTTTCGGCGGCTCGTACCTTACCTGTATGTCGATTATCCTGATGACCAGGATTATACCTGCCACCACATACAAAAGATATATGAGATAGAGCATTCGCCCTATCCTTTTGCTGTCTTCGTTATTTCCGCTTTTTGCCATAATCAGTCACCAAGTTTATCTGCCGGCTTCTCCGGGAGGGTAATGTCAGACCCATGTTCCTTCAGTAAGTCTTCTACAGTCTGAAGACGGCCAAGGCTTACAAGCTGTACTGTCTTGTAAGAGTGGTTTATCTTCAGGTCGTTCACCGCGCTACGGTTCTTTTCTACCTTGGCAAGTGTACCCTGCACCATCATGCTGTACAGGATAATCAGCCAGAATAGCAGGAAGGTATAGGCAATGTGGATGAAATACTTGTCCACGCCCATCCTCAGCAGGAGTTCTCCCTTGAGGATAGCCATGAAAACATTCTTTATCGCCAATAATACCTTCTTCATATCTGTTCTTTTTAGTCTTTTAAGTTCTTCTCCAGTCTTCTTTAGTCTTCCAGCCTTACAGCCGTACGCAGTTTTGCGCTTCGTGCCCGGGTGTTCCCGGATATTTCTTTCTCCGATGGCAGCAGGGGCTTGCGGTCCAGGGCTTCGAAGGGCGTCTTCATTCTGCCGAATGTGTCTTTGTCCTGCCTTCCTTCCACATTTCCTGTCTTGATGAAATTCTTCACCATCCTGTCTTCCAGGGAGTGGTAGGTTATGATTGCCAGTCTTCCTCCCGGGGCTACTACGTCAGGCAGGGCCTTCAGGAATTTTTCCAGTGAGCGCATTTCCTGGTTTACTTCTATTCGCAGTGCCTGGTAAACTTTTGCCAGGAATTTGTGCTCTGCTAGTTTCGGCAGGGCGGGCTCCAGGGCCTTGTCCAGGTCTGCGGTAGTCACAATCGGCGCTTTGCTCCTGGCTGATGCAATCAGGGCCGCCAGTTTGCCGGGTTTGTCAACTTCTCCGTACAGCCGCAGAATCCTTTCCAGGTCTGCGGTGTCGTAATTGTTGACGACATCGGCTGCACTCATCGGGGCCTGAGTGTTCATTCTCATGTCCAGTGGTGCATCGTACCGGAAGGAGAAGCCTCTTTCCGGGGTGTCGAACTGATGGGAGGATACTCCCAGGTCCGCCAGTACTCCGTCTGCTTTGGCGGGAAGTCCGTTTTCCTTTGACAGCAGCTTTACGTAGTTGCCTACAAAGCGGAAGTTGTTGTGAACCAGTATAAGACGACTGTCGTCCGGGGCGTTCCGGAGTGCATCAGTGTCACGATCGAAGGCGATGACCTTGCCACTGCCATTTAAGCGTGAAAGAATCTCGGCGGTGTGACCACCGCCCCCGAAAGTGGCATCTATATATAATCCTGATGGGTTGGTAACCAGTGCGCTTACACTTGCGTCAAGCAGTACAGGTGTATGATATTCGCTCATTATGCCTCCTCCTTATCTTATAAAGATAAATTCTCGGCAAATGCTTTATAGTCTTCTGTGGACATCTCCTTCTCCCTGTAAGCCGCTGCATCCCAGATTTCAATTTTGAAGCCTTTGCCTGCAAATATCACATCTTTCTTTAAACCAGAAAGTTCCAAAAGATTTCCGGGGATGGATATGCGGCCAAGCTTCGGGTCAGGAACGACGATGGCGCTGTCCTGCATATATTTTCTCCAGAAGTTGGCGTGATTGGGGTTGAAGAAGTTGAGTTTGTTTTTTGTGTATTCGGCCTGGGCGTGCCACTCTTCAAAGGTGTACATTTCCAGGCAGTTTTGGAATATGTCCTTGTGCAGGACGAACTTCATCTCACATTCTGCGGGGACAAGGGCTTTGAGGCCGGCAGGGAATACTACTCTTCCCTTGTCGTCCAACTTGGCTGTAAAGTCTCCTATGAATGATGAGATGTTCATTATCTTCTGTTGTCTTTCACGCTGGGTACAAAGGTAGGAAAAATGTTTCAGATTCCTACCATTTCTTTCCACTTTTTTACAAATTTTTCCACCGCCCCCTTTCCAGCCCTCCCCAGGCCGTTTTTTCCCGCCGCTCAAACGGAATGCCCTTCGCGCCCTCCTGTCAGTTCGACCGTAGCGGAGAAATCTCCCTTCCCTTTCCCC
>JAFUDQ010000050.1 GCA_017459075.1 Bacteroidales bacterium | reverse complement strand
TTGCCTATCTTTGAAAACTTGACTTGAATATTTAGTAAAAACATTATAATACCACGTCAGACATGGACAAAACACTTGAACTGAACCCCAATGCGGTTGTAGCATTCCTTAAAAAACAACCAAAAGATTTTACACGTGAAGACCTTCTTGACTTCATCAAGAAGAATGATATCAGAATGATAGACTTCATGTACCCCGCAGAGGATGGTCGCGTCAAAACACTTAATTTCGTCATCAATAACCTTGCATATGCAGAAACAGTCCTTACAGAAGGAGAGCGTGTGGACGGTTCCAGCCTGTTCCCCTCATTTGTTGAGGCCGGAAACAGTGACCTTTACGTACTGCCCCGTTACAGGACCGCATTTGTGAATCCCTTCAGTGAGATTCCTACACTTTGCTTCCTGTGCAGCTTCTTTGACAAGGACGGAAGCGCCTTCTCATGCGCTCCTTACCAGACACTGCTGCGTGCAGCCAATGTCTTCCACGAGTCTACAGGCATGACCTTCGAGGCAATGGGAGAACTTGAATACTATGTGATTACGGATGAAGACCCTCTCTTCCCCGCAACAGACCAGAGAGGATATCATGAGTCAGAGCCTTTCGCAAAACTCAACGAGTTCCGCCGCAATTGCATGGACTTCGTAGCCAAGACAGGCGGCCAGATTAAATATGGCCACAGTGAGGTAGGAAACTTCTGCCAGGACGGAAAGGTTTATGAGCAGAATGAAATCGAATTCCTTCCCAACCCAGTTGAAACCGCTGCAGACCAGCTTCTTCTTGCAAAATGGGTTATCAGGAACCTCGCATACCAGTATGGACTTGACGTCTGCTTCGCACCCAAGATTACCGTGGGCAAGGCAGGAAGCGGAATGCATATTCACATGCGCCTGATGAAAGACGGAAAGAATGTAACCCTTGGCAAAGACGGCAAACTGTCAGACGAAGCCCTTCGCGCAATTGCCGGCCTTATGCTCATGGCCCCTGCAATCACCGCTTTCGGTAACAAGAATCCTACTTCTTACTTCCGCCTTGTACCTCACCAGGAGGCTCCTACCAATGTCTGCTGGGGAGACTGCAACCGTTCAGCTCTTGTCCGCGTACCCCTTGGCTGGTCAAGCGGCAAGGATATGTGCCATGCTGCAAACCCTCAGCAGCCTGCTGCAAAACTTGATACGACAGACAAGCAGACCTTTGAGATGCGCTGCCCTGACTGCTCGGCAGACATCTACCAGCTTATGGCAGGCCTGTGCGTAGCTGCAAGGGAAGGCCTTGAGCTTCCGGCCGACGACGCCCTTAAGATTGCCAAGGACAAATATGTAGACATGGACATTCACAAGAGTGAAAATGCCGCCCGTCTTGCAACCCTTGATTCACTCCCTGTTTGCTGCAGCGAGTCCGCTGACTGCCTGGAGAAGAACCGTGCCGTATTTGAGGCTGCCGGTGTCTTTGAGCCCAGGATGATTGACGGTATCATCAAGGGACTCAAGTCCTTCGATGACAAGAATCTTCATGAGCGCGCCAAGGCAGATCCTAACCTTATGAAGGAGTTGGTAGAGAAGTACTTCTATTGTGGATAGAGATTTCTCCACTTCGGTCGAAATGACAATTTATGATAACTACAGAACAAATAAAAACGCTTAGGGAGAGGCTGGATACCTTGCTCGCCTGCCTGGATATAGAGGGCAAGCGGGCGAAGGTCCGGCAGCTTGAACTTAAAACCCAGGCGCCTGATTTCTGGAACGATGCCAAGGCTGCCGAATCCTTCATGAAATCCATGAACAGTGTCAAATCCTGGGTAACTGCTTACGATACGGCGGCTTCCGGCCTTGATGACCTTGACGTTCTTTATGAGTTTGCAAAGGACAGTCACGGCTCAGAGGGTGACGAGGCGGTGGAAACTCCTGAAGACAAGGAACTTGCAGATGCTTTCAAGGCAGTAGACAAACGCATAGAGGAGCTGGAGGTCAAGAATATGCTTGGAGAGGAGGGCGACAATCTTGGAGCAATCCTAACCATCAATTCCGGGGCCGGCGGCACAGAGGCCAACGACTGGTCTGCCATGCTCATGCGAATGTACACCCGTTGGGGAGAGCGCAATGGCATGAAGATGACGGTTACTGAACTTGTCGATGGTGATGAGGCCGGCATCAAATCCACCACCATCGAATTTGAGGGAGAGTACGCTTACGGCTATCTGAAGGCCGAAAACGGAGTGCATCGGCTAGTAAGAATATCGCCCTTCAATGCACAGGGAAAGCGTCAGACCACCTTCTCATCGGTCTTTGTATATCCGCTGGTGGATGATACCATCAACATCGTTGTAAATCCCTCAGATCTGGAATGGGATACCTTCCGTAGCGGTGGCCACGGAGGCCAGAATGTGAATAAGGTTGAGACCGGCGTACGCGTGCGGCATATTCCTACAGGAATCATGGTAGAGAATACTGAGACGCGCTCGCAGTTCGATAACCGTGAGAACGCCCTCCGAATCCTGAAATCACGCCTCTATGACATTGAGCTCAAGAAGCGCCAGGCTAAGCAGGCAGAGTTGGAGGGTCAAAAAAAGCGCATCGAATGGGGCTCGCAGATTCGCTCCTATGTGCTTCATCCGTATAAGCTTGTGAAGGATTTGCGCACCGGCTATTCAACGGCCGACACTCAGGGCGTTCTGGACGGAGACCTTAACGAATTCATGCGCACCTTCCTCATGCAGCAAGGCTCCGGCGCCACCCCCGCCGACATTGAAGACATCGATTAGACAATAATTAAACAATAACTAAATATGGCAGATTTTAGATATGCACCTATGTTTCAGTTGGGTAAAGATACAACTGAATACTACAAGATTCCCGGCTCTGAAAAACTGGTAAAAACCACAAAGGCGGGGGACAAAACCCTCTTGGAGGTTTCTCCTGAGGCCCTTACGCTGGTTGCCCAGCAGTCTTTCCATGACTGCCAGTTCATGCTGCGCCGCGCGCACAACGAGCAGGTAGCCGCCATCCTCAAAGACCCTGAGGCATCGGACAACGACAAATATGTAGCCCTTCAGTTCCTTCGCAATGCAGAAACTTCAGTAAAGGGGGTCCTTCCTTTCTGCCAGGACACCGGTACAGCCATCATCCACGGTGAAAAAGGCCAGCATGTATGGACCGATTTTGAGGACGAGGAAGCCCTGTCTAAAGGCGTATTCAACACCTATACCCAGGAAAATCTCCGCTACAGCCAGAACGCCCCTCTGGACATGTACAATGAGGTAAATACAAAGTGCAACCTTCCTGCCCAGATTGATATAGAGGCTACTCAGGGCGATGAATACCGATTTATTATGGTAGCTAAAGGCGGTGGCAGCGCCAACAAGACCTACTTCTACCCCATGACCAAGGCAACCATCCAGAACGAAGGCACCCTCATCCCCTTCCTGGTAGAAAAGATGCGCTCACTTGGCACGGCAGCCTGCCCCCCTTACCACATCGCCTTCGTAATCGGCGGAACATCGGCAGAGAAAAACCTCCTTACCGTTAAACTCGCCAGCATCAAGTTCTACGACAGCCTGCCCACTACCGGCGACGAAACCGGCCGCGCCTTCCGCGACATCGACCTTGAGGAAAAACTCCTTAAAGAAGCCCAGAAGATCGGCCTCGGCGCCCAGTTCGGAGGCAAATACCTGGCCCACGACATCCGCGTCATCCGCCTTCCCCGCCACGGAGCCAGCTGCCCCATCGGAATGGGAGTAAGCTGCAGCGCAGACCGCAACATCAAGTCAAAGATTAATGCCGATGGCGTTTGGATTGAGAAGATGGATACCAATCCTTCAGAGCTCATCCCCGAGGAGTGCCGTCGTCCTGGCGAAGGCCCTAAAGGCATTGAAATAGACCTTGACAAGGGCATCGACGCCGTACGTGCAGAACTCACCAAATACACCGTAGGCACCCGCGTAAACCTTAAGGGAACCATCATTGTAGCCCGCGACATAGCCCACGCCAAGCTCAAAGCTCGCCTGGACGCTGGAGAAGATATGCCTGCTTACTTCAAGGACCATCCCATCCTGTACGCCGGCCCGGCCAAAACACCGGAAGGCTACCCCTGCGGCTCCATGGGCCCCACCACAGCCAACCGTATGGACCCTTACGTAGACGAATTTCAGGATCACGGAGCATCCCTCGTAATGATTGCCAAAGGTAACCGCACCCAGCAGGTTACAGACGCCTGCAAAAAGCACGGCGGCTTCTACCTGGGCACCATCGGCGGCGTAGCTGCCGTACTCTCCCAGAGCAGCATCCGCAGCATCGAGTGCATTGAATATCCGGAACTTGGCATGGAGGCCATCTGGAAGATTCGCGTTGAAGATTTCCCTGCCTTCATCCTAGTAGACGACAAAGGTAACGACTTCTTTAAGAAGCTTGGATTATAGATTATTATAATACTCCAACTGCCTTTTGAAACCCATGCCACCCTCGGCAATGTAAGAGGGAGGGGCCCATCCGTAAGGATGGGAGGGGTCGCCAAAGGCGACGGTTTCAAAAGGTAGTATGGAGTATAGAAATAGTATGGAAGAAGAAAAGAAACTATATCCAATGAAAATCGTCCCCAAGGAATCCACCCTCCCTTGGGGCACTTATACGCATCTGGTGGCAGACCTTGGTTATGAAGAATCCAAGATAGGCACTGGCTACCTTGCCGGCGACACTCTGGACGACGTTATGGAAACCTATTTCGAAAGGGTTGTAGGCGATGAGAATTACAACTTCTACGGCCGCCAGTTTCCCCTTTCCATAGCATCCCTTGACGTAAAAACAGGCATAAGCCCCTTGACCGTCTGCCCCGACGACACCCTTGCCGCCTCCCGCTATGACGCCCTTGGCAAGAAGAAACTTTGGTACATTGCCGATGCCCGTGAAGGCGCTGCAGTCTATCTCGGATTCAAGGAAAACATCGACGCCGGCAAACTTTACATCGCCTGTGAAGACGGTTCCGTGCTTCAGCTCCTTGATGAAAAGCCCGTGCATAAGGGCGATTTCTTTGTCATTGACCCCGGAACGGTTCATGCGGCCAAGAATGTTAAGATTATCGAAGTTTCAGAGGCCTCAGGCCTTGATTTTGCCATTTACGGTGGTGCCGATGAGTCTTATTCAGGACAGGATGCCCTTGTTGAGGCCCTGGATTTTATCAACCTGAGCTATCCGGAGCATGAGCACGAGCATGAGCATCACCATGCCCATTCTGACCAGGACCGCGTTACCCGCACTCTTGAGAAGTGTGACGAGTTTGCCGTAACCGAGATTCATCTTTCAGACGCCCTGCACATTTATACAGAGCAGTTCGGCTCCTTCATCCTGTACTCCTGCCTTAGCGGAGAGGTCTCTTTCCAGTTCCCGAAAGATGGCCCTACAGGCATGGATACTTACCTTCTTGCCGGCGGTGAAACTTTGCTGATTCCCGCAGAGTTGGATGACTTCTACATTGTTCCCATCGACCGGAGTTCCGTCTTGATTGAGGCGACCGTTCCTCCGCGTGAGATTGAGGATACTTATATTCCGGAGGAGCATCATCATCACCATCATCATGATGACGATGATGACTGCGACTGCGACTGCGACGATTGTGACCATGATCACCACGAACATTAAGAATTATGGCAGACAGTGTAAGAATAGATAAATATTTATGGGCCATAAGGGTTTACAAAACCCGGTCCGATGCTACCGAAGCCTGCAACGGCAACAAAATCAAAGTCGGCGGCCAGAATGCCAAGCCCTCCAAAATGGTAAAAGTAGGGGAGACCATAGAAGTAAGAAAAGGAGCGATAGTCCTGACATACAAAGTGAAAGCCCTCCTTGAAAAACGCGTAGGAGCAGCCCTCGTACCCGATTATGCCATCAATCTTACACCCCAGTCAGAACTGGACAAGCTACGCGCACCCGTAGAAACCTTCTTTGTAAGAAGAGACCGCGGCGCCGGCCGCCCAACCAAAAAAGACCGCCGTGAAATTGATGAAATCCGTGGCGAAATAGGCACCGGAGACTTCGGCTTTGACGACATCCCGGACGACGTAGCCGCCCACTTCGGCCTTTCAGAAGAAGACGACTTTTAACCCCCATTTGTCATTTCGAGCGAAGTCGAGAAATCTAAATTAAAACAATATGAAACGTATATTCACCCTTATAGCAATTGCAATGCTGGCAGCCATGCAGGCCATCGCCGCAAGCCCGAAGACCTACACCGTAACATCTCCGGACGGAAAGGTAAAAGCCACCGTAACCGTAGGTGAAGGCATCAGCTACACCATCGACAAAGGAGAAAACCAGCTTCTGGCACCATCGGCAATATCAATGACCCTGTCAGACGGCATAGTGTACGGAGATGCATCGGACAAAGTACGCAAAGTCCTCAAAACCAAAGGTTTGGCAGTTAAGGACGCCATCCTTTACAAGAAGGATAAGGTCAGGGACAATTACAACCAGTTAACCCTGGTTTTCAAGGAATTCGACCTTGTGTTCCGTGCATACGATGACGGCATCGCATACCGTTTCGCCGGCAAACGCAAAGGTGAATATACAGTAGAAGCAGAGCAGGCGCAGTTCAGGTTCGCATCAGACCCATCGGCCTACATCAGCTATGTAAACACAGACAAGCCGCTGGAAGAGCAGTTCTGCAATTCGCAGGAAAATCTGTTTGCATATTCAAAACTCTCTGAGTGGGACAAAACCCATATCTCTTACGCTCCGCTGTATGTAGAGGCCCCTTCGGGAGAAAAGCTCGTAATTACGGAATCAGACCTTGTAAGCTATCCCGGCCTTAATTTTTACGGCGCCGATGGTGGTGTTGACGGAGTATTTGCACTCCGTCCCGCAAAAGAGCAGATTGGCGGCCATAACATGCTTCAGGGCGTTATTCTGGAAAGGGAGAAATATCTTGCAAAATGTGACGGCCCCAGGACCTTCCCTTGGAGGACAGTCATCGTAGCAGACAATGATAAAGAACTGATAGTCAATGACATGGTGTGGAAGCTTGCCCCGGACCCGGAAGGAGATTTCTCATGGGTTAAACCCGGAAAAGTAGCCTGGGACTGGTGGAATGCCTGGAATATCTATGGCGTAGACTTCCGCGCCGGAATTAACAATGACACTTACAAGTATTACATTGACTTCGCGGCCAAATACGGCATTGAATACGTTATCCTGGACGAGGGCTGGGCTGTAAACAAAAAGACAGACCTCATGCTTGTTATTCCTGAAATAGACCTCCCCATGCTTTCGCAGTATGCACAGGACAAGGGCGTCGGACTCATTCTCTGGGCAGGCTACAAAGCCTTTGACAAAGACATGGACGCCGTTTGCAAGCACTACAGCCAGATGGGAATCAAGGGCTTCAAGATTGACTTCATGGACCGTGACGACCAGATAGTCGTAGACTTCTATCACCGTGCAGCTCAGACCTGCGCAAAATACGGTCTCATGGCAGACTTCCACGGAGCCTTCAAGCCTTCAGGACTTAACAGGACATGGCCCAATGTCGTAAACTATGAGGGCGTGTACGGACTTGAGCAGATGAAATGGAGCCAGGGCGACATGGTTACCCACGACGTAACCCTTCCTTTCATCCGCATGGTAGCCGGCCCTATGGACTACACCCAGGGCGCAATGCGCAATGCAACCAAGAGCAACTATCGTCCCGTAAACTCAGAACCCATGAGCCAGGGCACACGTTGCCATCAGCTTGCAGAATATATGATTTTCGACGCGCCGTTCTCAATGCTTTGCGACTCTCCTTCCAACTATATCGCAGAACCGGTATGCACAGACTTCATAGCCAAAGTGCCTACCGTGTGGGATGAGACCGTTCCCCTTGACTGCAAAATCAGGGAATATGTTGCCATCGCCCGCCGCAGCGGAAACACATGGTACGTTGGTGCCATCACAAACTGGGATGCCCGCGAGATGGAACTGGACCTCAGCTTCCTTGGCCCCGGTAAATTTGTTGCCGAAGTTTACAAGGACGGCGTTAATGCCGACAGGGCAGCGCGCGACTTCAAGAAGGAGCGTATAGAGGTTCCGGAGGACGGAAAGGTTAAGATTTCCATGGCTCCCGGTGGTGGCTGGGCCGCAGTCATAGCCCCTGCACCCATGTGAAGGGACGTTAAATTCGCATACATCTCTGACAATCATTATGCGGTTGGAGCTCCCTCGGTAAAGGCGCTCAGCCAGTGCATCCATGATATCAATTCCCTTGACAGCCTTGACTTCGTGCTCTTTGGCGGAGACATCACAGATTTTGGGGCCGATGATGAATTGTATGCAGTAAAGCAAATGATGGATTCCCTGCGCTACAAATACTATGTAGTCGCGGGGAACCATGATGCCAAATGGTCAGAAAGCGGCTGCAATACCTTCAAGGAAGTATTTGGTTATGAGCACTTTGAGTTCAACGTCAAAGGCTGGCGCTTCCTTGGTTGCAACTGCGGGCCGGACATGAGGATGGCCCCCGCCCTTATCCCGCGCGAGAGCATGGAATGGCTGGAAACCCGCGAGCCGGGAGTCCGGAGCATCTTTGTAAACCATTATCCGCAAGATACTTCCGTCCTTAATTATTTTGACGTTACCCGGCAGCTTAAGCGCATAGGTGTTCAGTTTGAAATCGGCGGCCACTGGCATAACAATTTCAAGATGAATTACGACGGCATCCCGGCTGTCCTGGGCCGGTCCAGCATGGCGGACAAGCGCAAGCCAGTGGGATATAATGTCTTCAATATCTCTGACGCCGGCCATGTAAGCATTTCAGAGCGACGCATAGTTGACGGCGTCTTCGTCCAGCTTGACCCCTGGTACACCGCAGACCTTGCCCCTGTTGCGGATACTGTCCATTACGACGCCCATGGCATTGCCGACTCTTACCCATGGATGCGGTACGATGTCAATGATAAATACCCGCAGGTCAAGGAGTTATGGAAGCTCCAGGAATCTGCCAACATTGTGGCTGGATTTGCCCGTGACGGTAATTCTGCCTGGTATACAACGGCTTCCGGGGCGGTAAACAAGATTGCTCTTAAGGATGGCTCCAAGTTGTGGAGCCGCCAGTTCCCCGGCAAGATTTTCTCTACTCCTGCTGTCTGCGGTCGCTACCTTGTATTCGGCTGCACAGACGGGCTGATTTACGGTCTGGACGCCTCTACGGGCGATATTCTCTGGTCTTATGAAGCCGGAGCCTCCGTGCTTGGAAGCCCGGTAATCTTTGGCGGAAAAGTGTTTATAGGAGCCTCTGACGGCTGCTTCCGCTGCCTGAATCTTGCCGATGGTTCCCTTGTCTGGAACTATGACGATGTTGAGGGCTTTGTGGAATGCCGTGCTTTCGTGGATGACCAGCAGGTAGTCTTTGGCTCCTGGGAGAACAGGCTTTATTCCCTTGACACCAAGACAGGAACCCTTCAGTGGATATGGCGGTGCGACAAGCCTTCGCGGATGTATTCTCCGGCCGCTGTATGGCCGGTCAAGGCCGCAGGCCGCATCTTCATCGCCGTTCCGGACAGACGGGTCTATGCCATAGACGCCACTTCCGGACGTCAGCTCTTTTGGGTAGACGGCGGCCGTGAAGCCATCGGCCTTTCATCTGATGGCAAAACCGTTTATGCAAAGACGATGTTCCATAAGTCTTATGCTTTCCGTGCCGATGTTGCCGTTCCCTCCGGCGGGCTGCTGCCTCTGGAAGACCAGCTTTGGCGGGTAGAGAACCAGACGGGTTATGAGATTAGCCCTACGCCCATTGCAGAGCATGAGGGTATGGTGATAACTCCCACGGACAAGGGAAACATTTTCGCTTTGTCTGCCTCCGACGGCTCATTACTATGGTATCACAAGCTCTCGCTTGCCCTTGTGAACCCCCTTGAGGTCTGGACAGGAGAGGACGGCCGCACCATGCTACTGGCCTCTACCATGGACGGCGTGGTCTCCCTAATGGCCGTAGAATAACGAAATCAGTACGATTTTGTAAGGAATTCATTCAAATGGGGCACTGATTTTCAATTAGTTACGTGATTCAACTTGGCAAATATTGCCAAGTTGAATCACGTAAAGTGCTGATAATCAATGGTAGCTTCATCTGTCCTCAATGTGTAATTCATATCACCAGTATCCGAAGAACTTTTCTCCGGACGCTAGTGTATTAATGATATAAATAAGTAGTAAAAACCACGTTATAAATTTCATAATTTGACACAACAAAACTTCGGATGCAATTTAACAACTCGGCAAAATAAGCAGAAAAGTCGCATTCTTCTGTTATCGTTGTTTCTTTTGTTATTGTATTAAGTAAAGCAATTCTTTGAGGAATCGGTGTCTTTAAAATTAGACGATCCTTCTCCTTTTCATACTCGAAGATAACCATTTCCGGTAAAGTTTTGGAGGCCTTTATTCTCAGATATGGGCGTGTCTGTTTTTCAGACATAACAATACAGTTAAATGATTCCCCAATAACCTTTATGCGTTTTTGAAATTCATCCCCATCAATGTTGAAAAGATATCGTCCATTAATATCGTAAAAGGCAGGAGGAAAATTAGAAAAGTAGTCCATTCTTTCAGGTGGGTATTTCTCAGGATGTTCTATCCAGTATTTAGGATGTCCATAGACTGCTGTTCCAACCTTGTTTCTGGGATGAAAAATAAATAAAGAATCTTCGTAAAAGGCACAGTTATAAACTTCACCCTTAAGGCTTTCAACGTATGTTTTGCCAGGCAAAGCATAAAAGGAATCAAATAAATATGAGTCCGGGGCTTGCCTTTTCCATTCTTCAAGAAAGGAAATTATTTGTTCAAAAGAATTTGGTAATCTATAATAGCTCGTTGTATATTGTTCAATTGCAATATTCAAATCCGTTTCTTCTGAGATATGATTTAGAACAATACTCCGAATTGTTTCTCTGTCTTGATTTAAAGTACTACAATAACAAAAAAGAGCTGGTATTAATAACAATAAATATTTCTTCATGTTTCGCGTATAATGGCTTAATCTATTCGCGTGCGTTTTGATTTAATGAAATATAGCCTCTAAATAATGCATCAAGAGCGTTTAGAAAATTTACAGCATTCGTAGTATCAAAATTAATTTGAGCAACATCAAATCCGCTTTTATTTTTAAAGATCATTGGATGCCCGTACCATTGAGGAGAATAAAGGTCTCCTCCAAAAAAGATGGGGCCGTATTTTGGCATTATTTTAATGGACAAATCATTTTGTGATATATCAGATATGGCATTATATAAGGTTCCATTCTCTATACCCACCTTGCTATTAAAGTTTTTTCCATTGTAGCTAAATCCATAGACGCCAGGCTTAACATCATGATAAAAATTCCATTTCCCAAGTCCACCTCCAACTGTATAAGCATTTATTATCAATTGATCAATATCATAATATAAAATACTTGATAGTAAAAACTTTCCAGAATCATTAGTCATATTAACGACCTCTCCAAATAAACTATAATACGTTTTTGATTCATTATCGTAATACGTAAAACCGAGGTCTTTATAATTGTTACTTTTGATTTCTTCCTCAGATAACTGACCCTCAACATATTTATATTGTGTTGTACCTGTGGAATCAGCATAAGA
>JAFUDQ010000049.1 GCA_017459075.1 Bacteroidales bacterium | reverse complement strand
TGTTTGACGCATCCTCCGGCTGGTCGCTTGCAGCTACTGCCGATGTGTGCGCCCTTGCCGGTCCTGGCATTGCTGCGGCTGGTGAAAACGCCCTTTACGTAGCCGGAGGCGAGCTTAAGCCCGGAGTCCGCAGCCCCCGCATTTTTAAAATTGAATGGTAACCCATATGAAAGGAAAACTTCAAAAATATTACCCCTGGCTTGTCGTAGCCATGCTTTGGGTTGTAGCCCTGCTTAACTACATGGACAGGCAGATGCTTTCCACAATGCAGGGAGCGATGGCCCAGGATATCAAGGAGCTTGAACTGGCCCAGAATTTTGGCCGCCTGATGGCTATTTTCCTCTGGATTTATGCGATTGTAAGCCCCTTCGCCGGAACAGTCGCAGACAGGGTCAGCCGCAAGTGGCTGATTGTGGGCTCGTTGGCTGTGTGGTCTACCGTAACCCTTCTCATGGGGCACTGCACCACCTTCAACCAGCTTTACTGGCTGCGAGCCCTCATGGGCGTGAGCGAGGCTCTGTATATTCCTTCCAGCCTTTCCCTTATTGCCGATTATCATACCGGCAAGGCCAGGTCTCTGGCTGTGGGAATACACATGACGGGCCTTTATCTTGGCCAGGCTATCGGCGGATTCGGAGCAAGTTTTGCCCAGAACCTCAGCTGGCAGGAGACCTTCCACTGGTTCGGTCTTGTGGGTGTGCTGTATGCGGTTGTACTCATGGTTTGCCTTCGCGACAAGCGTTCAGAGCCCCAGCCTTTGGCTGAGTCCAATCTGGCAAAACCGGCAAAGGAGTCTGTATTCAAGTCGTTTGCGCTTATTTTTACCAATATCGCATTCTGGGCTATACTGTTCTTCTTCGCCTCGTCTTCACTTCCGGGCTGGGCAACAAAGAACTGGCTTCCTACCCTGTTCTCTGACAGTCTTGGAATAGACATGACAAAGGCCGGACCTATGGCAACCATCGTCATAGCGGCAGCCTCTTTCGTGGGTGTGTTCATCGGCGGTATCCTGTCTGACAAATGGGTCAAGAAGAATCTTAAAGGACGCGTTTATACAAGCGCCATCGGCCTTAGTATGATGGTGCCCGCCCTTGTCCTGATTGGCCTTGGCAAGGGCAGCGTTGCTGCAATTTCCGCCGGAGTGCTCTTCGGAATAGGTTACGGTATGTTCGATACCAATAATATGCCTATCCTCTGCCAGTTCGTTCCTGCGCGCCAGAGGGCTACGGCTTATGGCTTCATGAATACCATAGGCGTGGCGATGGGTGCCGTTTGTACAATGGTTCTGGGCAGCATGAAGGACAGCGGCCATCTTGGCCTTGCCTTCGCCCTTCTTGGCCTTGTTACGGCCCTGGCTCTCATAGTTCAGCTGACTGTTCTCCGCCCTACAACTGACGACAAGCAGTAGATTCTGAAATACATTTTGTGATTCTTCACTTCTTTCATGTGACTCTGAACGAAATTCATGTCATTCTGAACGAAGTGAAGAATCTCTTTTTTCCTCTGCAATTACTTTTGATATAAGAACAAAAAATTATATATTTGCAAACTATGGAAAAAGCAGCAGCAAGGAAATGGATAGTCAGGGAGCCTTCGGACGCGGAGGCCGTAAGCCGGCTCTCGGCAGAGCTGGGCATTGACCCTGTGCTCTCCTCCCTCCTTGTCCAGCGCGGAGTTGAGACCTTTGAAGAGGCCCGCGCCTTTTTCCGTCCGGACCTTTCATCCCTTCATGATCCCTTCCTGATGAAGGACATGGACAAGGCTGTAGCCCGCCTTCGCAAAGCCGTTATTTCAGGAGAAAAAATCCTGGTTTACGGAGACTATGACGTGGACGGAACCACTGCCGTAGCCCTTGTCTATTCCTTCCTCCGCCGTTTCACTTCAAGGGTAGACTTCTACATCCCTGACCGTTATGACGAGGGTTACGGCGTCTCCCGCAAGGGCATCGAGTGGGCCTCAGAAAACGGATTCAAGCTAATCATTACCCTGGACTGCGGCATCAAGGCCATAGAGAAGGTTGAATATGCTGCATCCAAGGGCATCGATGTAGTCATCTGCGACCATCATCTTCCGGAGGAAGGCCTTCCGGCCGCCGTAGCAGTGCTTGACCCGAAGAGGGAAGACTGCCACTATCCTTTCGATGATTTATGCGGATGCGGCGTCGGCTTCAAGCTGGTCCAGGCTTATGCACAGACAGAGGGAATCGCCTTTGAAGAGTTGCTACCGCTGCTTGACCTGCTGGTTGTAAGTATTGCATCGGACCTTGTATCCGTCCGCGGAGAGAACAGGGTGCTGGCCCACTTCGGCCTTAAACGGCTCAATGAACAGCCCCGCAAGGGCCTTCAGGCCATCATCAACCTGTCGAACCTGGAGAGCAGCCATGTCACAATAGACGATATCGTCTTTAAAATCGGCCCCAGAATCAATGCTGCCGGCCGTATAGAGAGCGGCCGCCTGGCAGTGGAACTTCTGACGGCTCAGGACGATGCTGAGGCTGCGCGCATCGCTTCGCAGATAAATGACAATAATAACGAGCGAAAGAGTATAGACCGCGAGATTACCAGGGAGGCTATTGAAATGGTAATGACCGGGAACTGCGTTTCGTCAGAGAATGCCACCATCGTTTACAACCCTTCATGGAACAAGGGAGTTGTGGGTATCGTGGCTTCCCGCCTTGTAGAGGCCTTCTACAAGCCTACCTTCGTGCTTACCAAATCCAACGGCTTTGTGACCGGTTCCGCCCGCAGCGTACGCGGCTTTGACCTTTATGATTCGATTGAGTCCCAGGCAGACCTTCTGGAAAACTTCGGCGGCCATATTTACGCTGCCGGACTTACGATGAAAGAGGAGAACCTGCCGGAGTTCGCCCGCCGTATTGACGAGTATGTTGCAGCCCATCTAAGCAAGGAAATGTCCACTCCCGTGGTTGAGGTGGATTCAGTCCTGGACTTCTCTCATATCACTCCCAAGTTCTTCAGGATTCTGAAGCAGTTCCAGCCCTTCGGCCCCGGCAACAGCGCTCCTGTTTTCCTGACGGAGAATGTGTATGACGACGGTAACGGGCGCAAGGTTGGTCCCGCAGCCCAGCATCTTAAGCTGGAGCTTATCCAGGAGTCGCAGCCTTATCACCAGATTGGTGCCATTGGCTTTAATATGTCAGAGTATTTTGACCATATCAAGGCCGGCAATCCCTTCGATATCTGCTATTCAATTGTGGAGAATTACTATCGCGGCAACTCTACCATCCAGCTCCGCATCAAAGATATCCGCGAGCGGGAGGATGTTATCTGACCTCTTTTGCGGCGGCCTGGTAGTTGGCCTTGCGGGTTTCATAAAGATTTTTCAAGAGCTCTGTGAGCTCTTTTTTTGTTTTTGCCGATGCCAGCAGTGGTCTTGAGTCGATGGCGCCTTGTTCCCACAGTCGTTCTGCTATTACCTCTATCGGCGTATCCAGCCAGATGCAGTAGCTGTTTTTCTTCACCAGTTCCAGATTCTCTGGATCCTCCAGTGTGCCACCTCCAAGAGCAAGGAAAGAGATGTCTCGACTTCGCTCGACATGACAGGAAGAATGCTCGACATGACAGGAAGAATGCTCGACATGACAGGAAGAATGCTCGACATGACAGGAAGAATGTTCGACCGTACCCTTTTCTGCCATTTCTACCGGGTTATTTTTTGTCATTTCTACCGGGTTATTTTTTGTCATTTCGACCGAAGTCCGATAGGACGGAGTGGAGAAATCTCCTTCCAGAATATCCATTAGGCATTCTTTTTCAAGGGAACGAAAGGCAGCTTCCCCGTCTTCCGCGAAGATGCGTGCGACGGCCTTGCCGGCGCGGCGCTCCACCTCTGCGTCCAAATCTATCCACCGGGCAGGCTGGCCGGAAGCAGAAAGCTGCGCTGCAAGCTCCCTCGCAGCCCAGCTCTTCCCGCTTCCCGGCATCCCCGCTATGGTTATAATCCTTTTCAAATATTGAAAAGATTCGGCTCCTCTTCGTCGCCAAACGACATGTCGTCAATTCCAAGGTCAATCACATCCCCCGCCACTGCATCCCGCTTCTTGGAGGTATTCTTTTTTTGAGACCCCTCGACTTCGCTCGGGGTGACAGAAGAATCGCTCGGGGTGACAGAAGAATCGCTCGGGGTGACAGAAGAATCGCTCGGGGCTTTCTCTGTCATTTCGACCGGAGGCGCAGCCGGGGTGGAGAAATCTCCTTCCTCCGGGACAGAAAGAAGGTCTATCGGCTCGTCCTCAGATTCCTCGACTTCGCTCGGAATGACAGAGGACTCGCTCGGAACAGGAAGCGGCTCGCCAAAAGCGACAGCCTTGAGGTCTAAAGCCGAACACTTCTTACCCTTAGCCGTGAACCCCTTCTTGCCAATAAACTCCTCCGCATCAATAGTCTCCGGCTGCCTGTGAGCAAACTTTCCACCGAAAGTAAGCTCAATCACAGGACGGGCATCATCAGACAAAGCCACCAAATAACTACCCTTACCATCGGCAATAAAACCAAGAGGTGTGTTGTCACTCACAGGGAAGCTGAACCTCTTCACATAGAAGGCCTTAGCCACACCATCCCAATAAAGGGCAGTATAAGTCTTGGAAGTATCCAGCTTCTCGATGCGAAGCACATCCCCCTGGTAACGGTTGCTAAGATCGAAGGACGTCGTGTAGAAAGTACCGTTCTTGAAAACAGCCAGAATCTTGTCCTCGGAACCGAACTGACCAAGATGAGTACCGCGTCCGTCCTCATTAAGCCTCTGAACATCAGCATCGTACCAAATATCCTTGCCGCTGATGGTAGAAACGCCCTTGTTCTTCAGTGTTATCCTCTGGATAGCATTCTTCGTTACAAGGTTGCCCCTTGAACTGCGGCCCTTGATAGCCAGGGAAGAGAAATCATACTCGGTGGAACTCTTCTTCAGCATCGGCTTCGGCCGGAAAGTAACCCTTACGCTCTCAGCCTCGCCGTTACGGTTTACTGTCATCCACATAATCTGGCTGCCAGGCTTACCCTGGGTGATATCGTACTCCTTGTCACGGGTTATAGAAGTGATGTTGAAGCGCTTGGCGTAGTAAATTGATGATTTGCCATCACGGTAAATGACATTGTAGGTAGTACGGTCGTCGCCACGGTTGAAGACATCTACATGAACCAGCTCCTTTGCAATGAAAGCCTTGTCCATGACCTTCGTCACCCTGTATTTGCCATCTTTGCCGATGGTGATGATTTCGCTTAGGTCAGAGCAGTCGCAGATATACTCTCCGCCATCGTCTTTCTTTAAGCCGATGCCCACGAAACCCTCTTCCTTATTGGCATAGAGCTTGGCGTTATTGTTAACCACCTTGGTGACCGCAATCGTCTCAAAACTGGTGATTTCCGTCTGGCGGGGGAACATATCCCCGTATTTCTTCTTAAGGGACTTGAACCAGTCGATGGTGTACTTGGTAAGATGCTCCAGCTTATCCTTGAGGTCTGCAATCTGGGCCTCTATGCCGCGGATTTTCTCATCCACAGCCTTGACATCGAACTTGGAAATCTTGCGGACAGGCTTTTCAACCAGCTTAAGGATGTCATCCATTACAATCTCGCGATGAACCTGGTTCTGGAACTGCTTCATGGCATCAAAAACCTCCTGAAGCTGGATTTCCCAGGTCTTCTGGTCCTGCTCCAGCACCTTGTAGATGCGGTTTTCAAAGAAAATTTTCTCCAGAGAGTTGTAATGCCAATCGTCCTCCAGCTCGTCCAGACGAATCTGGAGCTGGCGTCCCAGAAGTTCCTTGGTGTGGTTGGTGCTGTATTCCAGCACATCGTTAACACTCAGGAACTGAGGCTTGTTGTCTACGATAACGCAGGCGTTGGGGGCGATGGTGGTCTCGCAGTCCGTAAAGGCGTAAAGGGCGTCAATCGTCTTGTCCGGGGATACATCGTTAGGAAGGTGAATCACGATTTCCACCTTCTCCGTAGTCATATCCTCAATCTTCTTTATCTTGATTTTACCCTTGTCCTTTGCCTTAAGGATAGTGTCAATCACCTGTCCCGATGTCTTCCCGTAAGGAATTTCAGTTATGGCGATGGTATTCTTGTCAATCTTTTCTATGCGGGCGCGAACCTTGACGGAGCCACCACGCTTGCCGGCCATATACTTGGAGCATTCGGCGAAGCCTCCGGTAGGGAAGTCCGGGAAAATCTCGTAGGGCTCACCCTTCAGGATAGCCACTGATGCATCCAGGAGCTCGTTGAAGTTATGGGGCAGAATCTTTGAAGCCATACCAACGGCGATTCCCTCAGTACCCTGTGCAAGCAGGAGAGGGAAGCGTACCGGGAGCTCCGTAGGCTCCTGGTTACGGCCGTCGTAAGAGGTCATCCAGTTTGTAATCTTGGGGTCGAAAACAACCTCTTTGGCAAACTTGCTGAGGCGGGCTTCAATGTATCGGGGGGCAGCATTGCTGTCTCCGGTAAGAATGTTACCCCAGTTTCCCTGGCAGTCTACCGTGAAGCCTTTCTGGCCCAGTTGTACAAGGGCGCCAAGAATGGAAGCATCGCCGTGAGGGTGATACTGCATGGCCTGGCCAACGATATTGGCCACCTTGGTGAAGCGGCCGTCGTCCATCTTGTACATGGCATGAAGCACGCGCCTTTGCACCGGCTTCAGGCCATCCACGATATGAGGCACGGCCCTGGCCAGGATTACGTATGAAGAGTAATCCAGGAACCAGTCCTTGAACATTCCGGACAGCTTGAACTTTGTGCTGTCCTCTCCCAAAAGACGGTCGTACCGTCCGCTGGGCGCTGCCGAATCGTCCAATGGCTCGCCGGCATCATCGTCGTCGTACTGACCGCCGATGTTCTTGATGTCATCCCATTCTTCGCTCATATCTGTCTACTATTCTTCGTATCCGAATTTTCTTAATTCCTTCCGACTGGTGCGCCAGTCGCTGTCTACTTTTACGAAAAGGCTTAGGAAAACCTTCTTCTGGAAGAAGTCTTCCATTTCTATGCGGGCGGCAGTGCCCAGCCTCTTCATGGCCTCTCCCTTTTTGCCTATGAGGATGCCCTTCTGGGAGTCCCTCATTACGTAAATCACCGCGCTGATATCGTATTTTTCCTGTCCCTCAAGGAACTGTTCCACAACTACTTCGCAGCTGTAGGGAATCTCCTTGTCATAGAGCAGAAGTATCTTTTCGCGGATAATTTCAGAGGCGAAGAACCTGAGGTTCCTGTCAGTAAAAGTATCTTTGTCATACCATGGCGGGCTTACGGGAAGATTCTCCACTATGGTATTGTAAACATTTTCCAGATTGAACCTCTCCTGGGCGGAAACCGGGAAGATTATCGCCTTGGGGAGTTGTTCCTGCCACCACTGCATCAGTGAGGTCACCGTCTTCTGGTCGCTGATATCGATTTTGTTGATGACCAGTATAACGGGGCATTCCAGACGCTTCAGCTTGTCTATGTATTCTACGTTTTTGTCAGCCTTTTCCACTACATCGGTAACGTAAAGGATAAGGTCGGCATCGCCAATTGCAGTATCCACAAAGTTCATCATGTTCTGCTGGAGGCGGTAGTTCGGCTTCAGGATGCCGGGGGTGTCGGAATATACAATCTGGTAATCATCGGTATTGACGATACCCATGATTCTGTGCCTGGTGGTCTGCGCCTTCGCCGTTACGATGGACAGCTTTTCACCAACCAGGGCATTCATAAGGGTAGATTTGCCAACATTCGGGTTGCCGATGATGTTGACAAATCCAGCCTTGTGCTTTTTCTGACTGCCTTCCATTAAATGTATGCTCCCATTTTGAGGATGTTAGCCTCATTTTCTGTGAGGTATCTCCATTCTCCGCGCTTGAGTCCCTTCTTTGTAAGGCCTGCGAAGTAAACCCTGTCAAGTCCCTTGACGTCATAGCCAAGATGCTCAAAGATGCGTCGTACGATGCGGTTCTTACCGGAATGAATCTCAATGCCAAGCTTCTTGTGGTTGCCTTCATCAACAAATTCAAGCTCATCTGCGGCGATGACTCCGTCTGCCAGCTCTACTCCGCTCAAGATCTGGTCAAAATCTTCCTGAGAAAGGTTCCTGTCAAGGGTGACCTGGTAGATTTTCTTCTTGTCGTAAGAGGGGTGAGCCAGTTTCTCTGCTACGTCTCCGTCGTTTGTGAACATGAGTACGCCGGTGGTGTTCTTGTCAAGCCTTCCTACGGGGAATACCCTTGCGGTGCAGTTCTTAAGCAAGTCCATCACGGTTTTGTCTGCATGGGGATCGCTGGCTGTGGTGACAAAGCCCTTGGGTTTGTTCATTACGATGTAAACCTTGCTTTCTCCGCGGAGGAGTTCTCCGTTGAAGCGTACTTCATCGTTGAAGATATTGACTTTGGTTCCAAGCTCGGTTACGACTTCTCCGTTAACGGATACTACTCCGGCCTGAATCATGGTGTCGGCTTCGCGGCGTGAACATACGCCTGAGTTCGCGATGAATTTGTTGAGGCGAACCTCGTCTTTTGCGATTACTTCTACTTCCTTGGGCGCTTCCATCTTGGAAACCAAAGGTTTACGGCTAATCATTCTGTCTATTCCGTCTTCTTTCTTCCTTCCGGCGCCAAAGGGTCTGCGTCCGCCGAATGAAGGCTTACGGCCTCCGAAAGATGGCTTGCGGTCTCCAAAAGATGGCTTGTGCTCTCCGTAGCTCTTATGCTCTCCGAAGCTGCTGCGGCGTTCGCTGCTGTGGCGCTCCTCGCCGCCTTCGTGGCTTCTGAAGGACCTGCGTCCTTCGCCGTCTTCGCGGCTCCTGAACGGCCTGCGGCCGCCTTCCTCGCTGTCGCTATGGAAAGACCTGCGCTCTCCGAAGCTCTTGTGTTCTCCGAAGGAACGGCGCTCGCCGCCTTCACTGTTTCTTTGGAACGGCTTGCGGCCTCCGAATGATTTGTGTTCTCCGCCGGCGGGCTTATGGCCGCCGAAACTTCTTTTTTTCTTGAATTCTTCCATTTTAAAGACCCTCTCGGGCGTTTTATTTTAAATTAAATTTATACGTAATTGTGCCATCCTGAAGGACGGGGGCGTCGGCAGCCTGGTTGAAGACAGTCTTCATGGCCGCCTTTCTGGCTTCTGCCCAAAGTGTACCGTTTGAAGTGGTTGTTCCCGGTGCTCCGGGCTTGGCTTCAACCACTTTTCCGTATTGGTTAACCTTCACTGCAACCACCACTATGCCGGATTCCTGTACCGGATAATTCGGAATCGGAATGTTACCGTTAACTACTGAACGGCCTTTCACTCCGTTGGGCTCACCGTCTACCTTTCCGTATGTGGTATTCCCCTTCGGGTGGCCTGCCGTCAGCTTATCGCTTACCGACGATGCCGTCTGGGGCGCGAGGGTGTCTTTGTCGGCCTTGTTGTTCGCTGCGCTGAAGAGGGCCCTTTTGTCGATGGGCTTTTCACGCGGGGGCTCTTTTACTTCTACGTCGCCCTTGTCACCTACGGTAGCCTCGGGGGCCTTGTTGGCTTTTTTGCCAACATGCTGGGCCTCAGAGCGTTTTACCAGTTCGTGCTCCCTGGTTTTGTCCGGCTCTTCTACCTGCGGCTGCTGGGTGGTAACCCTCTGCTGCATCGGCTCTTCCTCAATAACTTGGGTGAAATCAATGACAAAGCTTTCCTCAGGTGGCGGCGGGTCAAGGTACGTCAGGCCCGTGCTTAGCAGCACCACTGCCAGTGCCGCATGAAGCCCGACCGCGAGCAGGATGCCGCTCACGTTGCTTTGACGATTGTTCTTGTCCCTTAACTTCCTGTAGTCCATACTTTATTCCGGTGAGGTGGCAAGTATTACCTTGTAATGATTCCTTTTTGCTATGTTCATCAGGGCTACCACTTCCTTGACGGGTACGGACTCGTCGGAATAAATGGAGAAAGTGGGATCTTCCTCTGTCTGGAGCAGTTCTATGAGCCTGTCTTCCACTGCGTCAAATGGCAGGGGGGTCTCGTCTCCGTTGATGTGGTATGTGAACAAGTTGTCCTTGTGCCAGTCCTTTACTGAAACGCTCACTGTGGCCTTGTCCGATATCTGCCCGGTGCTCTTGGGGAGCAGCAGTTTAAGGGCGTTGGGGTTTACCAGTGTGGACGTAAGCAGGAAAAAGACCAGCAGCAGGAATACCAGGTCTGTCATTGTAGACATGCTGGTTTCTGACAGGACTTTTGTGTGTCGCTTAAGTGCCATGTTTTACTCCTCCGATGCGGGCTCGTGCAGAACGTCCATGAATTCAATGGTTGCGTTCTCCATCTTGAATACCAGGTTGGAAATGTTCGATGTAAGGTAGTTGTAGCCGAAGTAAGCGATGATACCTACGATAAGACCGCCAACTGTTGTAATCATGGCTGTGAAGATACCGCCTGAAAGGGTGGAGATGTCTACGTTGTTTCCTGCGGTGCTCATGTTGAAGAAGGCCTGGACCATACCAAGGACGGTACCAAGGAATCCTATCATCGGGGCGCCGCCGGCGATGGTAGCGAGCATCGGCAGGCCTTTTTCAAGGCGTGCGACTTCTGCGTTGCCGGTATTCTCTACTGATGCCTGGATGTCGCTTAAGGGGCGGCCGATTCTCTCGATGCCTTTCTGTACAAGGCGGGCGATGGGGGAGTCGTAGTGTTCGCACAGGTCGATGGCAGATTTGATTTTGCCGTCGTGAATGTAGTCACGGATGTCTTTCATGAAGTTCTTGTCAATCTGGCCGGCCTTGTGTATCATCCACCATTTCTGTCCGAAGATGTAAATGGCGATTACTGAAAGTACGGCAAGGACAATCATAAGGAATCCGCCCTTGGCTGCCATGCTAAGCAGGTCGAAGCTCTGCTCCGTTACTGCGGGGGTGCTTGCTGCTGCTATTGCTTCCTGAGCTGCGTTCTGGGCTGTATCTGCGATGCCCTCACCCTGAATGAACAAAAGATTTGAAATCATATTTTTGCAAAAATTTTAATTATCAATTATCCGGTGTTTCATGTTATTCCCGGCTCCGCTGGCCTCCACAATGCCTTCGCACCCTTCATTGTCATTTCGACCGAGCGAGGCGAGCGGAGAAATCTCCAATCTGCAAAAATAGTGAAAATCTTATAGATTTTAAAATAAATCTTTTCCTGTTGTTCCCGGCCCCGACCGGGAATCCCCTTTGTCATTTCGACCGAAGGCCGTCAGGCCGCAGCGGAGAAATCTCTTCCCCAGGTGCTTATATGGGTGCTATGCTGTGGACCGTTGTAAGCAAAAACGGCCGTTTTTGCTCATACAGGTACCAGGATTTGTACCTGTATGAGCACCAAACATAAATTTGAATTTGCGCGGGCCACGGCATTCTTTAGCAAGTGTCTGCTAATCAATAACTTACCAAAATGCAGTGTGGCCCGCACAACTTTGTTCCGTTGTATATCGGTGAAAGGGGGAGAGGGGACCGGGACGACGAAAGAGTTCGGTGCCACACCGGTCGCTGGAGAGAAAAGTGCAATTGTCCGAGGCTATCAAAATTTTTCGAATTTTCTCGGACAATTGGGATGTCCATGTCGTCCTTTTTACAACTTGGATGGCAGTTTATTCTTTTGGGCTGAGGGTGAGGACGAGGTATTCGGAGCGGGTGCCGATGCGGATTTTGGCGCCCCAGATGCCAAGGCCGGAGGAGATGTAGTAGCGGGTGTCGCCGCGCTGGTGGGCGCCCCAGGACTTCTCGTAAATGGCGTCGGTTATCCAGTTGAGGGGCCAGACTTGGCCGCGGTGGGTGTGGCCGCTGAACTGGAAGTCTATGCCGGCCTCCTGGGCCTCTTCCAAGTGATACGGCTGATGGTCCAGCAGAATTGTAAATTCTTGATTACCAGGCAAGATCCCAGGACCATCATCCGCCAACGAATACTGTGGCTCCTTATCCAGTAGATCCTTAACTTCCAAAAGCGCCTTGGCTGCCAGCAGGTCCTTAACGGACTTGCGGCGGGGATTTGTGCGGTCATCGCGTCCAACTATCCAAAGCCCCTTGCAAGTAGCAACAGAATCTTTAAGAAGCGTTATCCCGGACTCTGAAAAAAACTTCTCTGCGCCTGGCTTATCACCATAATACTCGTGATTTCCCAAAACAGTGTAAACCGGGGCCTCGATTC
>JAFUDQ010000048.1 GCA_017459075.1 Bacteroidales bacterium | reverse complement strand
GACACAGCTGGGACAGACGGATATCACCAGCACCATCGGCGCCCTTGGACAGGAAATTGACAAAAGCTTCCATGTAGACATTGAAAACATGTTCGTCGGGGCAATTTCATTGCAGCAGCCCATTTTCATGGGTGGTAAAATCATAGCTGCCAACAAGATAGCCGCCCTGGCGGAAGAACTTTCCAAGAGCAAATACGACATCTCCCAGCGCCAGCTCATCTCCGACGTTGACAAAGCCTACTGGCAGATTGTTTCCATCGCCGCAAAAGAGCGCACTGCAGAGGTTTATGCAGACCTTCTTCACAAGATGGAACGCGATGCCCAGATTGCTGCCGATGAAGGAATGTACACCGGTTCCGATGTCCTTCAGGTTAAGGTTAAGGCCAATGAGGCCGATATGCTCCTGAGCAAGGCAAAGAACGGTCTTTCCCTTGCCAAGATGCTGCTATGCAAGCAGATAGGCCTGCCTCTTGACAGCGACATCGTCCTTGATGACGAGCTTTCAGAGGATGTTGCCCGTCCCGTTCTGCCGTCTGAGAAAAGCATGGACCAGGTTTACGCCGACAGGCCTGAAATCAAGAGCCTTGAGCTTGCAGGTGAGATTTACGACAACAAGGTGAAGGTTGTTCGCGCAGACATGCTTCCGCATGTTGCCCTTACCGTCAATTACGTTCTTTCCAATCCTAACCCGTACAACGGATTCAACAAGGAGTGGGGCGGAATGCTTAACGCCGGAGTCATGGTTAACATTCCTATCTTCCATGGTTTCGAGCGCCTCAACAAGACCCGCAAGGCTAAGGCAGAGGCCAGTCTCTACAAGCTCCAGCTTCAGGATGCAAAAGAGATGGTATCGCTTCAGGTAAGCCAGCTCAGCAAGCAGCAGAAAGAGGCTCTTGACAAACTCAACATGGCAGAGAGCGCCCTTTCAAGCGCAGAAGAGAATATGCGCCAGGCTAGCATCGGCTTTGAAGAAGGAGTCATTACCACAAATGTGGCGCTGGCTGCCCAGAGCGCATGGCTCAAGGCGAAGTCAGACCTCATCGACGCAGGCATAGAGCTGCAAATCAATACCCTCGCCCTTAAGCAGGCACAGGGCTCTGCATATTAAAAACATCGGCATAAATAATTGAATATAAGATATTTAAGATATGGCACAGAAAAAGAATCAAGCCAATCTGGCAGTAGGCATCATAGCCCTAATCGCCATCATTTTTGTTATTGCAATCATCGGTTACATTGTTTCAAAACCTAAGGCTCTGGTTATTCAGGGAGAGGTTGAGGCCAGCGAGTACCGCGTTTCCGGAAAGGTTCCGGGACGTATAGAGGAACTTTATGTCCGTGAGGGACAGGCTGTCCACAAAGGCGATACAGTTGTTAACATTGATTCTCCGGAGGTTCGTGCGAAGCTGGCACAGGCCCGCGGAGCAGTTGCCGCAGCAAAGGCGCAGCAGAGCAAGGCTGCAAACGGAGCCCGTCAGGAGCAGATTACCGGGGCTTACGAACTCTGGCAGCAGGCTCTTGTACAGGAGGATGTAATGAAGAAGAGCTTCGAGAGGGTTCAGAAACTGTATGACCAGAAGGTTGTTTCCGCCCAGAAGTATGATGAGACCAAGGCCCGTTACGATGCTTCCGTAGCACAGGCTAAGGCCGCAAAGAGCCAGTACGACATGGCTGTAGCCGGTGCCCGCTCAGAGGACAAGGCTGCCGCTGAGGCCCTTGTACAGAGGGCTAACGGCGCCCTTCAGGAGGTTGAAGGCTACCTTGGTGAGCTTTATCTTACTTCCCCGGCCGATGGTATCATTGCAGAGATTTTCCCCAAGACAGGAGAGCTCGTAGGTACCGGTTCACCTATCATGACGGTTGTAGACCTCAGCGATGTATGGTTCACATTCAATGTTCGTGAGGACTATCTTCACGGCCTTACCCAGGGTGCTGAGATTACAGTTGCCATTCCCGCCCTTGACGGCAAGGAAATCAAGGCTACCGTAAGTTACCTGGCCGTCCTGGATTCTTATGCTACCTGGAAGGCTACAAAGGAGACCTCGATGTACGATGCCAAGACCTTCGAGGTAAGGGCTGTTCCTACAGAGACTGTACAGGGCCTTCGTCCCGGAATGTCCGCAATTCTTAAAGGTATTGAATAATGAATTTCTGGAAAAATATCCGCGCAGTAGCCTTCAGGGAGATTGAAGTACACAAGAAACGTCCTGTGTACTTCCTTGGCTCCGTCGGGGTTATTACGTTCTGTGCGGTGTTCTTTCTGACCTTCTTCGGAGACGGCCTGCCTCATGACCTGCCCATCGGAATAGTAGACAATGACAACTCTTCCATGTCACGGCAGTTCGCAAGGCAGCTGGATGCAACGCAGCTGGGGAAAACGGTGAAGTTTGACACCTTCGCCGAGGCCAGGCTTGCCATGCAGCGCGGTGAAATCACTTCCTTCTGCGTCATTCCCAAAGGCATGTATGCCGATGTTTCCGCCAGCCGCCAGCCGGTGTTCACATATTATCTTAACGGGATGTACTTCCTTGGCGGTTCCCTTGCCTACAAGGATATCCTGACGATGATTAACCTGACTAACGGAGCTGTGCAGCGCAAGGTGCTCCGCGCCAAGGGTGTGAACGAAGACCAGATTATGGGACGTATCAAACCAATTCAGGTGGACACTCACCAGATTGGCAACGCGTACACCAGCTACAATTATTATATAAGTAACATGATGCTTCCGGCCGTTCTGGAAATGATAGTCATCATCCTGCTTATATACTCACTTGGCAGCGAGCTCAAATACGGGACTTCCCGTCACTTGCTGCGCACAGGTGGCGGTTCGATTGTTACCGTCCTTGGCGGAAAACTGCTGGTTTACACGGCTCTTTTCACAGCTATAGGCATGTCGCTGGTGTTCCTGCTTTACGACTGGATGCACTTCCCTATTGCCGGCAGCGTATGGAACATGTTCCCGGCCATTATCCTTCTGGTTCTTGCCAGCGAGGCTGTGGCGATTTTTATTATTGGCTGCCTTCCGGTGCCACGCCTGGCGCTTAGTATCGGTGCCCTATACAGCGTCCTGGCTATCTCCTTCGCCGGTTTTACATTGCCGATAGAAGCAATGCATCCGGCAATCCGAGGTCTTGCCCAGGCCTTCCCGCTAAGGCATTACTTCCTGATTTATACAGACGAGGTCATTCTTGGGACCGGGCCTGCGTCATGGTGGCCTGAGGCCATTCACTTGATGCTTTTCCAGTTCCTGCCCCTGGCGGTTATGATTCGCCTGAAGAAGGCCTACATTTATCAGAATTACCCTAAAGAATAAGCGGCTATGAAATTTTCATTCATACGAGACTGGTGCCAGGATGTCCTGGACCTTGGCGTCCATGAGCTGAAGCTCATTTTCAAGGACGGCGGCGTGCTGCTTATTTTCTTTGTGGCAGGCCTAATTTATCCGCTCCTTTACAATGTGGTTTATCTGAACGGCGTCCTTGAGGATACTCCGGTGGCCGTTGTAGACGAGGCCGGTTGTTCAGAGAGCAGACGTTTCACACGCGAGGTCGATGCTACCCGTGAGGTCGATGTTGCCTTCAGATGCGCCGATATGCTGGAGGCCCGTCAGCTTCTGGAGGAGCGTAAGGTGAACGGTATCTTCTATTTCCCGGCTGATTTTGGTGAGAAACTTGCGCGGATGGAAACGGCTACCGTGAGTGTTTACTGCGTCATGAGCAGCTTCCTCTATTACAAGAATGCCCTCATGGCAGCGAATCATGTTATGCTTAGTGAGCTTTCAGAGATTCAGAAAGAGCGCTATGCGGCTGCCGGGTTCACAGGGCAGGAGGCTTCTGCGCTGGTTCAGGCTGTTCCTTATGAAGAGAATAATCCTTACAATGCTACGTTCTCTTACAGTATTTTCCTGTTGGCGGCTATCCTGCTTGTAATTATTCAGCAGACTATGTTCTACGGAATGACCCTGCTTGCAGGTACCCTGAGGGAGCAGAAGCGTAGTTTTGCTCTTTTGAAGGGGAATCCTTACACCCATGGAATCATGAGGACGGTGCTTGGCCGCGGCTGGGCTTACTGGCTCATTTACATGGGTATAGGAATATATATTTCCTTTATTGTTCCGGCTATCTTCGGTATGCCTCTGAGGGGCCAGTTCCTTGACATTATGATGCTTATCTTGCTCTTTGTCACGGACTGCGTTTACTTCTGCATGACTTGGAGCACTTTTGTAAACAAGAGGGAGACGGTTTTCGTTTTGTTCTTGTTTTTGTCGCCGATTTGCCTGTTCCTGACAGGGTCCTCGTGGCCATACAGCGCATTCCCGGGCTTCTGGAAGCTGTTCTCCTACATCTTCCCCAGCACATTCGGGGCCCAGGCCTACATCAACATGAGCAGTGCCGGCGGAGACCTTACCGCAGCCCAGACCCAGATGACCGGCCTCTTCATCCAGACAGTCTTCTACTTCATAACGGCCTGCATCGCCGTCTACGTAGAAAACCGCCACCTGAAACGCCAGCAGGCCTGAGATTTCTCCACTTCGGTCGAAATGACAGGAAATCATCGAAATGACAGGATGAGTGCGGGGGCATCGCGGAGCGAAAGAAACCATGTATTCTGGAGCGTAAGTTTCCAAAATACATGGTTCTTGAGCGTTGGAAAGCCAGAGGACTCTTAATGGGTTTTGTTCCTGTTTTTAAGTAGGGTTTCTACCAGATTTTTCAGCTTGTCGTAGTCCATGTAGCCAAGGGTGTTACTGGAATCAAGGACTCCGTCGTCACCAATGCCACTAACCCAGAGAAGGTAAGGAATGGACTTGATGCCATACTCCGAAGCCCACTTGTTATTCTTGTCCACATTGATGCGAAGGAAGTCCACGCGCCCCTTGTACTCTATGGACAAGCGGTCCAAATGCGGACCAAGCTTGCGGCAGGGACCGCACCAATCGGCATAGAAATCAATCACGACCGGACGTACAATCTTAAAATTGGTCCAGTCAGCATCGGAAATCTCACGAACCTGAGAAGTAATAGACTTTAAATTCTGGGCCGAAACCGCAATAGCCCCGGCAATCAGAAGTCCCAGTACAAGCAAAAACTTTTTCATGGCCCAAAACTATTTCTGAGGGAAAAGACCATACATCTGGCCGTCAATCATATCAGTAACCTGCTGGAAATCCTCCGGCCTGTTGCCAAACTTGATTTTGTCGGCATCCACAACAAGAAGATTAGCCTTGTAGTCTGCAATCCAGTTCTCATAACGCTCATTAAGGCCAGTCAGGTAGTCAATACGGATACTCTTCTCATACTCGCGGCCACGCTTCTGAATCTGGGAAACAAGGTTGGGAATGGAACTGCGAAGGTAAATGAGCAGATCCGGCGGATTAACCAGGGACATCATCAGGTCAAAGAGATCTGAATAATTTTCAAAGTCGCGGGTAGACATCAGCCCCATGGCATGAAGGTTCGGCGCGAAAATACGGGCATCCTCATAGATGGTACGGTCCTGGATAATGACATCATCGGTCTTGGAAATATCCACAACATCCTTGAAACGCTTGTTCAGGAAATAAACCTGAAGGTTAAAGGACCAGCGCTCCATATCTTCATAAAAATCTGCCAGATAAGGATTATAGTCTACAGACTCAAACTTTGGCGTCCATCCGTAATGAGCCGCCAGCATCTTGGTGAGGGTAGTTTTGCCACTACCGATGTTTCCAGCTATCGCGATATGCATAATATATTGATTTTTACTTATTTACACTATTGATAAGCCCTCTTTGCCAAACAGGCCGAAGAGCTCTGAATCTATCTTGTCCGTAATAAAAGCAAAGTCTTCCGGGCGGTTTTCAAAGTCCAGGTTGTCTGCGTCAATGGTAAGCACATGGCCCTTGTAATCCTCTCCAATGAATTTCTCATACTTGTCATTAAGGCCCTTCAGGTAATCAAGCCCGATGCTCTGCTCATAGTCACGGCCGCGCTTCTGTATCTGCGAAACAAGATGCGGCACACTGGAACGGAGATAAATCATAAGGTCAGGGTACTTCACCGTAGACATCATCATCTCAAACAGACGCATATAGGTATCGAAATCCCTCTTAGACAGGTTTCCCATCTCATAGTTGTTGGCGACGAAAATATACACGCCCTCGAAGATAGTCCTGTCCTGGATGATAACCTTCCGGCTCTTGGCGATATCGATGATATCCGCAAACCTCTGCTCAAGAAAATAAATCTCAAGGTTGAAGGACCACCGTGCGATGTCCTTGTAATAATCCTCAAGATAAGGATTGTAAGTGACAGACTCATATTTTGGCGTCCAGCCGTAATATTCTGCCAGTTTTCGCGTCAGGGTGGTCTTTCCGCTGCCGATATTTCCTGCTATTCCTATATGCATTTCCGGATGATTTCTTTGCTTACCTACAAATGTAGCAAAAATTTCTTTACAATGTCTGTCCGCCAATAAATTCTCTCATAATTGATGTCGGCGGAATAGCTGCAATCTCCTCTGGAGACAGGGACACAATGTAGCCAAGGAACTTCAGAAGACGCACGGCCTCAGGGTATGCCGGAGAGGACGGATGTATCCTCTGAAGCAGCGGAGTGGCATAATACTTAAGCATCGGAAGTTCAAAAATAAGGGCGG
The DNA here is from genome assembly GCA_017459075.1 of Bacteroidales bacterium. Lineage (GTDB taxonomy): Bacteria > Bacteroidota > Bacteroidia > Bacteroidales > UBA932 > Cryptobacteroides. Next base: position 5,781 of record JAFUDQ010000048.1, on the reverse strand, counting down.
AATTGAAGATGGCATCGGCATTCTCCTGGAAAGGGAAAATGTTGCGGGACTCTCCCCTGCGGACGCTGTGCCAACGGAGGATTGTGTCTTCCGGAGATATGCCGCGAACCCTGTTGTCACGAATCATTCTTCGCAGCAGGCGGTTGTCCGATGTTGAAATATTGTTGTTTTCGTCGATGTTAAGGGAAGTGAGGGCCGATGCGTACACGCGGAAAATCTTATCCTGCGGCACGGACGGCGTCATTTCCGGATTAAGGGCATGAATGCCTTCGGCGATGAGGATATCCCCTTCTTCCAGGCGCATCTTGCGGCCGCCGCCGGCAACGCGACTGCCGGTTTTGAAATCGAACTTCGGAATCTCAACTTCCTCTCCCGCAAGAAGCGCAACAAGCTGAGCGTTAAGCAGTTCCAAATCCATCGCATAGAGCGACTCGAAGTCATACTCCCCGTTTTCATCCTTGGGCGTACAGTCCCGATCTACAAAATAATTGTCAAGTTCTATGACCTTTGGATTAAGGCCAAGCACGCGGCACTGAAGGGCGATGCGCAGCGAAGACGAGGTCTTTCCGCTGGAAGACGGGCCTGCAATGAAAACTATCTTGGCATCACGCCTCTGGATTTCATCTGCGATAGCGGCATATTTCCGGGCGCCGAAAGCCTCTGAAATATTGATAAGGTCTTTGGCCCGACCCTCAAGGATTGCGCTGTTAAGCTGGCCCAAGCCATTGATTTTTATTATGTTGCACCAGTTGGAATACTCCTTGAGCGCAGCAGCAATCTTTGACTGGCGCTGCATAGGCATCAGCTTATTGAAATTCCCTATGACCGGGGGCTGAAGGCAAAAGCCGTCCCCGAAAGGAGTCAGGGCGAATTTTGTAAGAAGGTCTGTAGATGGTGCCAGGGGGCCATGGAAAGAGTCTTTGCAGCCATCAAGCTCATAAAGATTGCAGGTATATTTGCCAAGGCTGTCAAGAAGGGCGGCCTTGTCCGGCTGCCCCTGGGACAGGTAAAGGCTACGGGCATCTTCTGCCATGCTCCTTTCTTTCTTAAAAGGAAGACCGGCTGCGGCAAGCTCATGCATCCGCGCATCAAGGGCAGCTATCTGCTCCTCCGAAAGAAGCATCGGCCTGCCATGGGGAGACTCCAGAATCTCGCAGTACATTCCGCTGGGCAGAGTATGGTCAATGATAAGGGTCCGTTCCGGAAACTGCTCACGGACGACCTTCTGCAAAAGGAAGCAGACAGAGCGGAGGTAGGTGCGGCGGCCGTCGGCATGGCAATACCCCAAAAACTCCACCTTATAAGTTGTCATTACATTGAATGTCAGCTCCTTAAGCTTATGGTCTACATAAGCGGCAAGCACCGGGAACTTCCTCTTAGTCTTGGGGTCAGTCACCGTAGGACAGAACTCTTTTGCAATTTCAAGCAAGGACGTACCCTTGTCTACGGAAATCTTCCGCCCAAGGTTCTCACACAATATTTCTACTTTTTCCATGTCAGTATTTCTTTCAGGAACGGGCCTGTGACGGAGTCAGCATTCTCTGCAAGCTCTTCCGGCGTACCATGGGCGACTACCCTGCCGCCCCCACGGCCACCCTCCGGGCCAAGGTCAAGGATATAATCCACAGACTTCAGCACATCCAGGTTATGTTCCGTAATTATTACCGTATTTCCTTGTTCTACAAGTTTTTGCAGCACTGCAAGCAGCACTTTTATGTCGTCCGGATGAAGGCCTGTGGTAGGTTCATCCAGAATGTAAAGCGTATTGCCGGTAGACTTCCGGAAGAGTTCCGCGGCCAGCTTCATACGCTGGCTTTCGCCACCGGAAAGCGTAACGGCGGACTGTCCCAGATGAACATATCCAAGGCCTACGTCCACCATCGCCCCAAGCTTCTGGGCAATCTTAGGCACCGGCTTGAAGAACTCGTAAGCCTCGGCAATAGGCATCTCAAGTATGTCATTGATATTCTTGCCCTTGTAATGAACGGCAAGGGTGTCGTCCTTGTACCGGTGGCCGCGGCACTCGTCGCAAACCACATTGACAGAAGGCAGGAAGTTCATTTCTATCACCTTGATTCCGGCACCCTTGCAGGCCTCGCAGCGCCCGCCCGGCACATTGAAGGAGAAATGCCCGGCGTCAAAACCACGCACCTTTGCATCCACTGTCTCAGCAAAAAGGGTCCTGATGTCCCCGAATACGCCTGTAAACGTAGCCGGATTGCTCCTTGGAGTCTTTCCAATGGGGCTCTGGTCTATTTCTATGAGCTTGTCTATGTTTTCAAGACCTACAATGCCGTCGCAATCCAGGACATGGCCTTTGCCATTATAAAGATGATTCTTTAGCCACGGCACAAGAGTCTCCCCGATGAGAGAGGATTTTCCGCTGCCGCTGACCCCTGCGATACCCACGAAACAGCCAAGCGGGATATCCACATTCAGGTTTTTGAGGTTATTTCCCCTTGCGCCCCTTATGCCGATGTATTTCCCATTGCCGCTGCGGCGGACTTTCGGAATTTCAATTTCTTTGCGTCCCTGCAGGTAATCAAGAGTAAGTGAAGGGCCGATGATGCAGTGCTCCGCCACGTCTTTTGCGGGCTTCTTTCCGGCGACGAGCTCCTTTGTGGGGCCGCTGAGGCAGATTCTGCCGCCCTGCTCCCCTGCTCCCGGTCCCACATCCACAAGCCAGTCGGAGCTAAGCATAGTCTCTGTGTCATGCTCCACGACCATTATGGAATTTCCCTCATCGCGAAGCTTTTTCAGCGATGCGATGAGTTTGCGGTTATCCCTTTGATGCAGGCCGATGGAAGGCTCATCCAGGATGTAAAGTACATTGACCAGTTTGGAACCAATCTGCGTGGCAAGGCGGATTCTCTGACTCTCCCCTCCTGAGAGAGAGGCCGTCGGACGGTCCAGGGAGAGGTATTCCAAGCCCACATCCATCATAAAGCGAACCCTTTCCTTCAGTTCCTTGAGGATATCCCTGGCGATGGTTTTCTGCCTTTCGTCCAGTACGCTGTCAAGGCTGTCCAGCCATTTTTGAAGGGCGCTAATCTCCATTGCAGATACCTCTGTAATGGTTTTTCCGTCTATCCTGAAGCATTCGGCATTGGCATTGAGACGGCTGCCGTGGCAGACGGGGCAGACGACTTTCTCTTCGATATCTGCAACCACACCTGAGTAAGAAACCATTTCCGAACTGGCACCGTCGCCAATGCGGTAAAGGTCATCGGACCCGAAGACCAGGAGGCTGACGACATCGTCCGGAAGTGTAGCAATCGGATCGTAAATTGAAAAATTATGCTTTCTGGCGATGGCGCGGACGACATCGTATTTCTTGTTCTCACGCACCTTGCCAAGGGGGACGATGCCGCCTTCGGCGATGGAAAGGCCGCGGTTCGGGATGATGGTGTCTATGTTGACGTCGACTATCTGGCCCATGCCCTTGCAATGCGGGCAGTAGCCTTCCGGAGAGTTGAAGGAGAAGCTGTGAGGGGCTGGTTCCTGAAGCGAGAGGCCGCTTTCTGGGTCCACCAGATGCTTTGAGAAATGCCTGATTTTGCCTGTTTCCAAATCCATTACCGCTGCGGAGCCTTTGCCGTAAGAGAGGGCGCGCATTACGGAGTCGCGGATGCGTTTAAGGTCTGTTCCGTCCGGCTTCAGGCGGTCAACCACAAGGTCTATGAAGTGGGCTTTGTATCTGTCCAGCTGGGTAACGTCCTTAAGTTCAACTATTTCTCCGTCCACCAAGGCCTGGGTGTAGCCCCTTCGGCGCATCTGCTCGAAGAGCTCCTTGTAATGGCCCTTTCGCCCGCGGACAACCGGGGCCAGAAGATAGCATTTGCGTCCTTTGTATTCGGAAAGAATGAGTTCCACTATCTGTTCGTCAGTGTAGCGGACCATTTCCAGGCCGGTCTCAGGAGAGAAGGCTTTTGAGGCCCTGGCGTACAGAAGTCGCAGGAAATCATAGACTTCCGTAATGGTGCCCACAGTGGAGCGGGGATTGTTGCCGGTAGACTTCTGTTCAATGGCAATAATGGGGCTCAGGCCCTTTATTTCCTCTACCTCCGGGCGTTCCAGAATGCCCATGAAATGCTTTGCATAGGGGCTCAGGGTGTCCATATAGCGTCTCTGGCCCTCTGCATATATTGTATCAAAGGCAAGGGAGGATTTTCCGCTGCCGCTAAGTCCGGTAACAACCACGAATTCCCCGCGGGGGATGTCTACGTTGTCCCCTTTCAGGTTATGCGCTGCCGCGCCGCGTATGCTAAGATACTCTTTCTTCATCGCCGCTATCCTTAAATCTCTCCCTGAATATAAAGCCCGTCTTCGTTGTCGATATCCCCGTCCGGCTCATTGAAAGGCTGAAGGAAGGGGTTGTGGGTTCTTTCGTAGCCGATGTTGGAAGAGGGGCCGTGACCGGGCAGGATTTCCACATCGCCCTCAAGTCCCATCAGCTTGTCCATAATGTTAAGTATCAGCTTGTCGTAGTCTCCCCACTGCGAATCTGTACGGCCGATGGTGCCGGCAAACAGGGTGTCCCCCGTCAGCAATATCTTCTCTTCCTTGCAATAGTAGCATACGCCTCCGTAGGTGTGGCCGGGGGTTTCAATCACTTCGTAAGTTGTGTTGCCGACGGTGACTGTATCGCCTTCCTTGATTACTTCGTATTCAAAGCCGGTTGGTGCGGCAGGCAGATGGTAGGAATTTGTCAGCTTGACGTTTCCGTTTTGCACAAGGTCATCATCGGCCTTGGACATAAGTATCTTAAGACCAAGCCTTTCTGCCAGGAATTCTGCACCGTAGATATGATCGAAGTGTCCGTGGGTAAGCAGTATCTTCGTTGGAACGATGCCGTGGTTTGTGATATACAGAAGGAGCTCGCGGACCTCGTCTTCAACAAGGCAACCTGGGTCTACGATGACGCCTTCCCTGGTATCATCCCACAGGAGATAACTGTTTTCTCCCAGAAGATTAAAAACGAATTTCTTTATATTAAGCATAATTTTGTCTTGAACGAGCCATAAAGATACTCAATCCCCCGCTCAAAACAAAATTTTCTGCTTAAAAGAGTTCGCGGAGGGAGATGGCGAAGCCGCCGCCGCGGGCCATGCGGATGGTCAGGCGGTCGGTGGAGGTGAGGGTCCGCTTCTCTATCTTGTAGGACTGGGGAGCGGTCTCGTAGTCAGCATCGTCACCGTCAAGGTAAATATCGGCCTCATAGTTAACCCCCGGTTTCAGGAAGTCAAAGGCAACTTGAACCTCGCGGGCGTTCTCATCATTCACGCCGCCAACATACCATACGTCATGAGCCTTTGTACGGGCAAGGTCTGCGGCCGTAGCATTCTCCGGAAGGGCATAAACATACTTTGCGGCCCCGCTGACGGCATTTTTCTTACCATCTTTAAGAGTTGCGACGCTCTCCTGGGCCTTGTTAAGGGAGGCCAGCTTGGGATGGCGGGCGGTAACAATGTATGCGCCGGGCTCTGCGTCAAGATAAACACTCTTGTCCCAATCAACAGCTACATCCTTAATGAACTGGAAGGCATCCATGAAGCGCTGGTAATGCTCAGGGAAGTCAGCAGCCATCTGGAGCGGAGAGTAGAAAGTAACGTAAATACCTAACTGATTGGCAATTGTCATCTGCATCTTTCCATGCTCCGTGGGCACAATCTTGGACATATCCATCTCAAAAATACCAGGAGTATAGTCCATGGGGCCACCTTGGAGACGGGTAAACGGCAGCACGGTTGCATGACCTGCATGGATTCCGGCACGGTACTC
>JAFUDQ010000047.1 GCA_017459075.1 Bacteroidales bacterium | reverse complement strand
CGCGTTGCCTGCGCCGGCGCCAAGGCTCAGGGTCCAGTTCTTCTTAGACTCCAGCGGCATGGTGTAGTTTGCGGTAAGGCTTCCGCTGAAGTTAGGCTTCCTGGAATTCACGGGGATGGAATACATTATACCGTCGGCATCGTACCACTGGGCAGAGACTACAGGTTTCGCGTTCAATTGTCCAAAAAGATAAACCATCAAGGTGGTGAAGTTGGTCCTGTCGTTTCCCTCCCAGTTAGCGCTGAAGTAAGTGTAGCTGTAAGGCTTCAGGTAAACGTTGCCCAGGCCAATACGGGAAGGATTGGTGATGGTGAGCGCCGGGAGCATCCTGGATGCGGAAGGGCGTCCGCTGTATCCGTAAACAGAAGCCGAGATACGGTTGATGCCTGCCATGTGCTGGAAGCGCAGGGTAGGTGTTACGAACCATTGCCACTCATCCTTTCCCGTTGTCTCTTCTATCCCGAAGCTCTTGGAGAAGGTCTCGTTCTGAACACCGCTCAGCTTGGCTCCAAGGGTAATCCAGCTGCTCTTGCCAAATTTGTACTGTAGGGTAAAATCGTAGCTTTGGTTCAGGTAATCGCTCTTGTTCTCTGAAGAATAATAGTCGTTGAAACCGTTCAGGTCAAAGGCGTCTTTGCTCCTTACGGTATGGGCGTAATTCCACATTCCCGTAGCTGCAAGTGTCCATTTTGCGCTTAAGGGTTCAGTAAAGCGTACGGAGCCGCCAAAGCCGTAGGACTTGTCGTCGGTGTCGTACTGCATATACCGGGAATCTTCCCCGCCGGCCACTTTCAGGAGTGAAGACTCGTCGCTGTTGCCGTCCGTAAGGCTGTAATTGACATCCAGGGAAAGACGTACGGAGCGGCCCTTCTTACCCCGGAGATTCCTGAAGGTGGCGTCGGAGTTAAAACCTGTACTCTTGATTTTTTCTACGGAATGTTCAGAACTCTCCGATCTGTTCACAAAGGTTCCCAGGCGGTTCGTTTCAGATGTCCCGTTGCTGAAGGAATCCGTTTTGCTGAACCGGAAAGACGGCCTTACGTGGAACCACAGGTTTCCCTTTTCCTTTTTAAGCTCCGCATTGGCGGCAAACGAATTTGCATACTGCCGCCCGCTGTCGTCGCCAAGCGTAGACAAATCCCCTGATTCATTGTAAGTTGTGCGGTCCGTGCGGGTTGCCGATTCAGTATCGCCATACTTGTAATTGGCACTGACAGTTGTTTCTACATCCTTGACCCGGGAAGTATTGACATTCACTCCAAGTTGCGCGGCCGATGTAATCCCTTGTTGCAATGAAGTCCTTTCACCGTCGGCGTTGATCATCACTATCGCGGCGTTGGCATCATTGACATTCTGCCCGTTGCCTATTACGGTTACCTGGTCCTTTTCATTATACGCCGATACCAGCGCGTTGGCACTGTACAGCAAGCCGCGGTCGTCCCTTAACACATCGTTATTCTTGCCGATGGTCGCTCCTCCCTTTATGGCGGCGTTGCCGAACCAACCCTGTTCATACTCTTTTTTGAGGCCTACATCCAGGACTTTTTCCCTTGTGCCGTCCTGTACGCCTGTGGAGCGGGTGGACTCCGACTCGCGGTCTATCACTCGAATCTTGTCCACCACCGCCGCCGGCAGGTTGTTAAGCGCCGTGGACTGGTCCCCGAAGAAGAAAGTCCTGCCGCCTACGGTCAGTTTGTCGATGGATTCCCCGTTGAACTTCACCTTGCCCTCGTCCGTGATTTCCATACCGGGCATGCGTTGCAGAAGGTCTTTAAGCATTGCATTCGCTCCTACCCTGAAGGACGATGCGTTGAATTCCACCGTGTCCTGTTTTATAACGATGGGATTGCCGACATCGGTGACAACGGCGGCCTGCAGGAACTGCAAGTCCTGTTTAAGCTTTACGGTTCCGATGTCTACCCGCCGCTCACGGAAGTAGCGTTCTTTAAGCATCGGCACATACCCCATCATTTCAATGTGAAGGACATAGCTGCCGTAAGGCACCTCATCCAGCTTGGCCTGTCCTTTGGCATCGGTCAGGGTGAAGTTGGTTATGGTCGTGTCCTTGGACGGAATCAGGTATACCGATGCAAAGGGCACCGGCTCGTTGGTCAGGGAGTCGACAACCGTGGCGCGGATTTCCGACAGCCTTCCCTGGAACATGCTGTCGTTAAGGATTACAACCTGTGCCCGGGTCATTAAGCCCAGACAAAAAACGGCCGTCAGCGATAGTAGGATGCGGGTTTTCATTTCTTTGCGTTTGGTTCGTCCATAAACAGCTGGGCTTTCACGTACCTGATGGCAGTCTCTACGAACTTGTACCCTTTGGTGCCCGGTTTGCCAACCTCAAGGTATTTTTGGTACCACTCAAGGGCGTTCCTGTAGTCTTTTTTTGATTCGTAGCAATAGCCGATGGTGGACAGTATGGAGAATGACTTGGGGTTGAGCCTGTAGGCTTCCTTGAAGTGCTCTATGGCCCGCTCATGGTCTCCCGCGTCCTTAAAATACCCCTGTCCGTATTGCTGGTGCAGGCGTGACAAAAACTCCGGGTCCGGTTGAAGCCTGTCCCAAACCTTGTCCAGCCATGGTTTCACCCCTGTTTCAAAAGGACGGAAGGCCTCTGCTTTTACCGCCCCAATATAGAAGGCCAGGTTTACATCGGAAGAATCAATCTGCCAGGCGGCCAGGAACTCCTTCTCCGCCCTGTATATGACCTTTGTCTGCCAGTAGCAGTGTCCCAGGTACAGATGGACTGGATAGCTGTCATTGCCGATGTCTTCCTGACGCTGGAACACATTTGTGGCGTTGGCATAATCTCCTTTGCGGTAATAGGCGATGCCGCGGATCGGGGCGATTACGTCGTTATCCGGGTCCTCTTGCGAAAAAGCTTCAGTCAGGGCCAGGACCCCGTCGTAATCTTCTGCCTTTAAAAGTATGTTGGCCGCCTTGGACAGTACAGACTCATTCAAAGGCTTTACCGCGAGAGATTTGGAGTAGTACTCAAACGCCGAGTCCGGGCGGTCCATCTGCCGGAAGGCATCCCCTATAAAGCTCATTACAGCCGGTATGGTGTCCAGCTGAAGGGCGGCCTTGCCGGCCATGATGCTGCCTGGGTAGTCCTTGAGGCGGTAGAAGGCCTGCATTAGCTTAATCTTGTAAATTACCTTGTCCGGGAAGCGGGAACTGAGCAGGAAATATGTGCCGGAGGCACTTTCGTAATCGGCACTCTGGAAGTGACAGTCCGCAAGTTCTGCCAGCACTTCCTCATCCATGGAGCCTGGCGTAACGAAGCCGGAGAGCAGGTCAATGGCTTCATCGGTCTTGAAAATACTCTTCAGGTACCGCGCCTGGGCAAGGGCTTCCTTTCTGGCTCCGCCGTCATTTTCCGGCTGGGCCTGGAGTCCGCTTCCGGCAAGCAGAATACCGGCAGTCAGTAAGATATAACGCAGAATACTCATATTACTTAAGTTGGAAGATTACGGGGAACATAAAATGCACTTTTTTGCCGTTCATTCTTTCCGGGAGCCGGAGCTTCAGTTGTTTTGCACATTCGGAGACTGCCCGCAGGGCCTCTGCGTCAAGGTCCGGATGAACGCCCTTTATAACTTTTATGTTGCTGATGGAACCATCTGCATCCACTTCAAAAGACAGGGCTACACGGCCCTGGATTCCGGCATCCATGGCCTGCTTCGGATAATCCAGCACCTGATTAACGTACAGTGAGAATTCCTGGACGTCCTTAACCTGGATTACAGTCATGGTTACGGAATCCGTGTCAACTTCTTCGGCCACCGGTTCCGGAGCCTCTAGAACGTTTGCCGGATTGCAGGCAAAAACTGCAACAGCAAGGCAGGGTACTACGGCAAGGTAAGACCAGCACCGGCTGCGGGATGTGCCCTTGTTAAGCATCATCGCAATACGGTTTTTAAGCTTGGAATGCTTGAAGCCGCTGGCCAGCAGGAAGCGCTCGTCGCCTACGGCTTTGCGCACCAGAAGAAGCTGGTACTGCCGCGCCTCAATACCCTGGCCAATCACCCCTTCATCGGCCTCATATTCATGCAAAAGGCATAATTCTGTACGGGTTATCCAGACTAGGGGATTCCACCAGTAAAGAATCTGAACAGGGGTAAAGATGAACAAATCAAGATAGTGGCGGCACTTTACATGCATTTTCTCGTGGGTGAAAACAGCCGGATTCTCTTCCAGGTCCTGCCGGCCCACAACAATGAGCCTTCCAAAACTGAATGAAGACTTGCATGTGTCAGAAATCACTGTCCTGTAGTTGTCTATAACCTTCCGCTCTCCCGAATTTACAATCCTGTACATCCTGACGGAAGAAACTATTACCGATACCAGCACAGCCACGCAGCCTGCCAGAAAGACGACTGCAGCCGGAAGCGCCCATGTTGTTGCCGATGCTGTCACGGCTTCGTCTGCCGCCGTTTCTCCGCCGGCCATTGCCTGCAGCCGGCCCACGCTCACAAGCATCTCTATTGTGCGTACTTTGAGCAGTGGCAGAAGCATGCAGACTGCCGTTCCGGCCAGGAGAATTATGCGGTTCAGGCGGAAGAACGTAGTCTTTCGCATAACCAGCAGGAAGAACGCGTAGAAGATACCAATATACAGGCCGCTTCTTAATAAATATAAAAGGAAAGTTTCCATCACCTGGTGTTTTCTATGGATTTGATAAGTGCCTTAAGGTCTTCCAGGTTCATCTTGTCTTCCTCTACGAACTGGGAGACAAGACTGGTGTAGGAATTGTCGTAGTACTTGCTTACGACATCGGAAACAGTGCTCCCGCGATACTGCCGCTCGCTGATCTTAACCTTGTACCGGAAAGAGTTTGCCATAGGCTCCCTCTCTACAAAGCCCTTCTCTTCAAGGAACTTGACTAGTGTCGCCACAGTATTGTAATGCGGCTTGGGCTCCGGTATATACGAAATCAAATCACGGATAAACAGGTCTCCGTGCTGCCAGAAGATGGACATCAGCAGCTCTTCCTTTGCCGTCAATTTCTGTTTCATAAAGTCAGTCTAAAACATTAACTGACAGCAAAGTTAGAAAATATTTTCAAATCTCCTAATTTTTTTAGGAGAAATCCTTTGTTTTTTAGGAGATGCCGGTTAATACTGGATGTTTACGATATCCATTATCTCGTTGATGGCCAGGTAGAGGGCGGTGTCGAAGCCGTCCTTCTGGCTTCTTGAATTGCAGAGCAGGACTCCGTTGACGCCGTTTTTGCCGCGCACCCAGATGGTTGCGGTGCCGCTCAGGTTGCCGCCGTGGTAGGAGGCCCAGTTGGAAAGGGTGTTATGCTCTATCCTCCAGCCGAATCCATAGCCTGCCTTGCCGGAAGATGTATAGTTGGTGAACATCAGGTTAAGAGATTCAGTGCTAAGGATATCCGGTACGATGCTGCCGTAATCCTGGGCGCAGAGCAGTTTCATCAGTTCAACAGGCGATGCGATAACCGCCCCGCAGGCTCCCACGACGGACATATCGTTTCCGTAGGCGGTGCTGCTGCCCTGGGGGTAGTAAACGCACTCGTTGGCTCGCTTCTCTGACCTGCCCGTTTTGGCCACCCACATATCGGTTACGCCGGCCTTGGCCACAACGCTCCTTAAATATGATTCGTAGCTCATTACGGAGAGCTTTTCTATGATTTGGCCAAGGATGCAGAAGCCAAGGTTATAATAGGAGCAAACCGTACCCGGAGTGTTGCTGGTGGCTGTCCCTACCATATAGGCGACCCTCTCCTTGAGGCTTTTTCCGTAGAACCGGCTGTCTCCGGTGAACACCGGGTCAACCCCGCCGGTGGTGGCATACTGCCAGCCGGAGGTATGGGTGAGCAGGTGGCGGACTTTGATATCGTCCACACCGGCGCCGTGAGTGCCCGGATACATATCGGCAAGAAGACCTTTCTCCGGGGCGAATACAAAGTCGTCCAGACTGATTTTTCCCTCTTCGCGAAGCGTCATGATGCAAAGGGCGGTCTGCGCTTTGCTCATGCTGGCCAGGCGGAACAGCATGTCCGGGCGGACAGGCTCCATGGGAGAGGCTTCAAGGTTGGCGAATCCATATCCTGCATTATAGGACAGCGCCTCATTTTTGGAGGTTGCTATGCCGATTCCGGGGATATCGTACTCTGCCATAATGGAATAGACTTTTGCGTCGATGCCGGTGTTGCCTTTGCGGACTATTATGTTATAACTTGCATGATGAGTTCCGTCCTCTGCCGTTATGGTGACTTCTGCCGGCTCTGACAGGTTGACGGCTGTCTGCCCGGATACTATTTCTGTACTGCCGATGCGTACTTTTGCATTCTTGCTGGCGCTGAATGTGGGCACCAGACTGCTCAGGTTGGCGTTTTCCGGCACAGTGACCAGAATCATATTCTTTCCCTGGATTGCGGCGACAATTCCTGTGGAGCTGCCGCTCATGCCCGGATTTGAGGAACTGGTAAACTGAAGGGAACTGATTACACAGGCCGATGATTTCCCGGGTTCCTCCGGAGAGTCGGGGTTGTCTTTACCGCAGGAGACAACCAAAAGAGCGATCGGAATAAGAGCAAATAATAACCAGCGTTTCATTGTCTTTTTAGTTATTGCAGGGCAGTCATGTCAAAGACCATGGACCCTTATTATTTGGTCTTTGACATGACGGCCATGCATAAAAGGTCAAGATATCAAAAACTAATGCAAATTTATAAAAACAATTGCTTATCTTTGTCTGACATACAGACAAATGTTCTAAAATTCATAAATAATTAACAATAATAACACTATGGTAAGAGTCAAACCTTTTGCTGCTGTTCGCCCTCCCAAGGGTATTGTAACAGAAGTTGCAGCACCCCCGTATGATGTCCTCAACTCCCAGGAAGCCAAGGCTATGGCAGGAGAGAAATCCCTTCTTCACATCACCAAACCGGAGATAGACTTCGACCCTATCGCAGATGAGCACTCCCAGCCTGTTTATGACAAGGCGGTAGAGAATTTCAAGCTCTGGCGCGAGAAGGGCTGGCTTGTCCAGGATGACAAGGAGAAATATTATGTGTATGCCCAGACAATGGACGGCCGCACACAGTACGGTATTGTCCTTTGCGCGCATACCGATGATTATGCAGAGGGTAAAATCAAGAAGCATGAGCTCACCCGCAAGGATAAAGAGGATGACCGCATGATTCACGTCCGCATCCAGAATGCCAACATTGAGCCCGTGTTCTTTGCTTTCAAAGACAATGCAGAGCTTAATGAAATCGTATCTGCAAAGGTAAAGGAAACACCTGAGTATCAGTTTGTTGATGAGAACAACTTCGGCCATGCATTTTGGGTAATCGATGACGATGCAGTCATCGCCCGCATCACTGAGATTTTCACCAATGACATCGATGCCTTCTATGTTGCCGACGGTCACCATCGTACCGCAGCAGCCGCACGCGTAGGCGCAGAGAAGAGGGCTCAGAATCCCAATCATACCGGAAAAGAGGAGTACAACTATTTCATGACCGTTTGCTTCCCGGAGAGCCAGCTCAAGATTATAGACTACAACCGCGTTGTAAAAGACCTGAACGGCCTTACTGCCAAGGAGTTCATTGAGGCCCTGCAGAAGGATTTCATAGTAGAATGCAAGTGCGATTGCACAAAGGATGGCGGCAAATGCGAATGCGAACCTCCTTGCCATTGCAAGTGTTCAGAGGCTTATCAGCCTTGCGGCCTGCATAATTTTGCGATGTACCTTGAAGGCGTATGGTACAGCCTTACCGCAAAGCCCGGAACATATGACGACAACGACCCTATCGGTGTCCTTGATGTAACCGTCCTTTCCAATCTTGTTCTTGATAAGATTCTGGGGATCAAGGATTTGCGTACAGACAAGAGGATAGACTTCGTTGGCGGTATCCGCGGCCTTGGAGAACTTTCCCGCCGCGTTGACAGCGGAGAAATGAAGGTTGCATTTGCCCTGTACCCTGTTTCAATGGAGCAACTTATGAATATTGCCGACAGCGGCAATATCATGCCTCCAAAGACCACTTGGTTCGAGCCTAAGCTCCGCAGTGGCCTTGCAATTCACCTTCTTGGATAAATTGCTTTCAAACATAAGAGTGAAGCCTGCCATTTGGCTGGCTTCGCTTTTTTTTGAAAAAAGTTATTTTCTGACGCAGTATTTTGCCCTCCCGGGAGACTATATTAATAGAACAGACGGTAACGCCGTCGGCTAAATTTACGATAAGTGTTATGAAAAAGGTATTATTAATTATCTGCGGACTTTGCTGCATGCTGGCATTTTCCTGTAACAAAGAAGATTCTGTCAAAAACGATGACAAAAATGTTACAGATCCTACAGTCGGTAATGAACGCAAACCACTGTCTTTGAACACAAAACAGCAGAACCTTGTAATTCAGGGCAATGACCTCGCTGGCAAGTTTACTGCTGCCGTACAGGCTTCAGAGGAAAGAGACTTCATGGTATCTCCCCTGGGTCTTCAGTTTGCGTTAGGCATGGTCATGAACGGCGCAACGGACGATGCTTATGCAAAGGCGTGCGAAGCCCTTGGATATAAGGATATTACCTGTACTGAATTAAATGAGTATCTTCAGCTCCTGGCGCTTTCCCTGCCCGCCATGGATAAGCTGACACGTATTGAAATTGCCAATGCTGCTATCGTGAATGACAAGTATACACTCAAGGAAGAGTACTCCAAGAATCTTGCCCGCTATTATGACGCCTATATCAAGAACAAGAGCTTTGCCAATCTTCCTGATGTACAGTCAGACATTAATGCCTGGTGCAGAGAGCATACTCACGGGATGATTCCTTCCATTGGCCTGAATCTCAATGACAAAACTGTTGCCATTCTTTTGGATGCGCTGTATTTCAATGGCTCATGGGCCTGCAAGTTTGATAAGAATAATACATCCAAGGAGACTTTTACTCGTGCCGATGGTTCCAAGACCGAGGTGGACATGATGAAGAACGAGACTAAATACAGCGTCTTCGGTTCAGATAAATATACCGGAATACATCTGCCCTACGGAAATGGAAGTTATTACATGACACTTGTCCTTCCGGATGAAGGTTATTCTGTAAGCGATATCTTTAAGGACTGGCATATATTACACTATAGTAGCCGTGCTTATGATGTTGATTTGTGGGTGCCAAAATTTACTGTACATTATACAATTAAACTTAATGACATCCTGAGGGAAATAGGGCTTGGTAGCCTTCTGGGCGGTAATTTCAGCAGGATATCGGATGCTTTATCAGGAGCAGGGCTTGAATATCAGCAAGATACTGCATTAGAAATGTCAGAGGATGGAGCTGAAGCCTCTGCCGTTACTATCGTTAATATGATGTATACGGCCAACGTGGATGACTTATACAAGGACGGTAATAAAATTATCCTGCACTTTGACAAGCCGTTCCTGTATTGCATATCTGAGGCCAGTACCGGAGCCGTTCTCTTTGCCGGTGTATATGGTGCCAGGCCGTAATAATGGATTTAGCCGGAATTGTACAAGGGTGTAAACAGGGGGACTCTGCTGCCAAAGAGGCTCTCTATAATCTTTATGCCCGACGTCTTTTCGGCCTTTGCCGCAGGTATGTCGATTCTTCGGAAGTTGCCGGAGACCTTACACACGACGCTTTCATAATTATATATTCATCCATTGACCGGCTCCAGGACCCGTCAAAACTGGAGCCGTGGATGAGTTCCATCGTCAGGAACATCGCCTTTGATTTTCTGGAGAAGGAAGGCCATCTTGTGCATACGGACGAAGTCCTGGATATGGAAGATGTCTCCGATGAGCCCTTGCCTTATCCGGTTCCGCCGTTTGAGGAGCTCATGAAGATGATAGAGAATTTGCCTGAGCAGTACGGTAAGGTGTTCAGGCTGTCTGTTCTTGAGGGGCTCAGCCATCAGGAAATCGGCAGCATCCTGAATATCGGGGAGAAATCATCGTCTTCAAATCTTTTCCGCGCA
Organism: Bacteroidales bacterium; assembly: GCA_017459075.1. Classification (GTDB taxonomy): domain Bacteria; phylum Bacteroidota; class Bacteroidia; order Bacteroidales; family UBA932; genus Cryptobacteroides. The sequence continues at coordinate 3,669 of JAFUDQ010000047.1, read as the reverse complement.
AGGCAGCTTTTGCAGGATATCATCCGCCGGTATTGGATTTCGGTGCCGATTCTTCTTTTGCTTCTTGCCGGTGGCGCCTTCCTCCTTTTCCGCGGACGCGATGCTGCCAGGGATGATAAAACAGTCGCCCGGCAGATTCCGCCCCGGGATACAATCGCCACGGAAGAAAAAACCGTTGTTCCTGAGGAGATTACGGAACCTGAGGCTCAAATCACTGCCCCGGAGAGAATTATTAAAAAGGAGGCCTCCCCTGAAGCAACCGCCTCTGTTTCAGATGATTATATGTCGATAGAAGATGTGGTTCAGAATGTGGAGACCGCGGACTCTGTAACGACGGCAGCGACAGTAGCTACGATGGAGACGGCAGAAACGGCAACATCGGCTCAGAAAGAAAAGGAGTGTGATTCAACGTCACTTAAGCCGGTGAAGATAATTCAGCCATGGACTCCTCAGATGTGGGAGGAAAAGGCTCCCGAAAAGAGGCGGAGAACCGGAATCAGGATACTACTTGCCGGCCTTCCCGGCCATACCGGAACAAGCCTTAACGCCACAGCTGCCACCGGGTATGAATCCAAAATAGAAAGCGGAAGCGACAACAGAAGTTCCTGGAACAACTATTATAGCAACGTGGGAGACGCTGTGGATGGGGCTTCTCACGAATCATACGAGGCTATCCTGTCCCTTGAGAAAATCGCTATCGTGAACTATCTGGCGAATGACGCGCCTTACAAAGAGACTACTTATTACAGGCCGGCCGTATCTGCCGGAATTATGGTTAATTATGATATTAACGGAAGGCTGTCCCTTATGACGGGGGCAAGGTATACTGCGCTTTCTTCAGAGACAAGGATGGGAATAACGGAGGCTAATGTTGTCAGGACAGACCGTATCAAGTATATCGGTGTGCCGGTTTCGCTTCTTTGCGATATCTGGAACCCGGGCCGCCTGCACCTTTTCACCAGCGGTGATTTCATGGCTGAATTCCCCGTTTATTCAAGGTGGAAGGTGGTTCATTCCCGCAATTACCTGAGGACTTACCATGCCTCCGGAAGCCTGTCGGCACCTGTCCAATGGTCTGTTGGCGCAGGCCTTGGGGTGCAGCTGGATGTAAGCCCGTCAATAGGCTTGTATGCAGAACCGCAGGTCCGTTATTACTTCAATTCGGGTGGCAGTGTGCACACTGTGCGTACGGAATATCCCTGGGATGTAAGCGTAACCCTTGGTGTTCGCTTAAATCTTTAGAGTTTTTCATCGTTTCTTAGCAGGCATCGGCATAAAAAACCTTTAACTGTCAGGGAAAGTTATTATCTTTGTCAGATAAGGATTATGCGTTTGTGTTATGGCCGGATCGTCAGAAGATAAATATAAAAGCATAGCAGCGCCATCGGAAGGACTTTTCAAAGACAATGGAAGCCGCTTTCTGGCTTTTGCCTACCCTGTTGAGAGCGTGGAAGAGGTGAAGCCGCTGGTGGATGCCCTTAAGAAGGAATATCACGATGCCCGCCACCACTGCTTTGCCTACCGTATAGGCCATAAGGGCGATGTCTTCAGGGCCAATGATGACGGAGAACCTTCCGGCTCTGCGGGCCGCCCCATCCTTGGCCAGATTGATTCCGCCGGACTGAGTGACGTTCTTGTTGTAGTGGTCCGATATTTCGGCGGCATCAAGCTTGGAATACCGGGGCTTATCCGCGCTTACAAAACCTCCACCGCGGATGCTTTGACATCGGCATCGGTAATAGAAAAAACAGCCTGCAAGGCGTTTAAAATTGAATTTGACTATCTGTCAATGAATTCCGTGATGAAGGTGCTGAAGGATATGGGCCTGCCGCAGAGTGACCAGCAGTTCGGGGAAAAATGCAGCATCGGCACAAGGGTTCCGCTGTCCCAAATCGACAGTTTTACCGACCGTATAGCTCATATTGACAATTGCATATTTGCAAAATAATTTGCACCCGAACGACTTGGACCCTTATTATTAGGAGTGCGCGGTGCAAATATATTTTGCAAACCATCATATTATTATAAAATAATTGTAAAATGATTTAATAATTGCTACCTTTGGAGGTATTTTAGAATAATTTATAACACGATATATTAATTTCACTTTAAATCTGATATGGGAAAAGTTCACGTATTCAACGCAGGCCCCTGCATTCTTCCTCAGGAGGCTATCGACAAAACTATTGAAGCTCTGAAAGACTTCAAAGGCACAGGTATTTCCGTGCTTTCCATTTCTCACAGAACCAAAGAGTGGGAAGAGACAATGAATGAGTGCCGCGCACTCTGGAAAGAGCTCCTTAACATTCCTGACACCCATGAGGTCGTATTCCTTGGCGGTGGCGCATCCCTCCAGTTCCTTTATGTCGCAATGAACTTCCTTGAGAAGAAAGCCGCTTATCTTGATACCGGCGTATGGGCTCACAAGGCTCTCCAGCAGGCTCAGGGTATTGGCGATGCTTACGCAATCGCATGCTCAAAGGACAAGAACTACACTTATATCCCCAAGGGGTATGAGATCCCTACTGATATCGACTACTTCCATATCACAACCAACAATACCATCTACGGTACAGAGATTAAGGAAGACTATGACTGCCCTGTTCCCCTTATCGCAGATATGTCTTCCGATATCATGTCACGTCCTGTAGACGTCAGTAAGTATGCCATGATTTACGGTGGCGCACAGAAGAATGTAGGCCCTGCCGGCGTTATCTTCGCCATCATCCGCAAGGACGCTCTTGGAAAGGTCAGCCGTTACATCCCTACAATGCTTGACTACAAGACTCACATTGAGAAAGAGAGCATGTTCAATACTCCTCCTGTATTCGCGATCTATGTTATGACAGAGACCCTCCGCTGGCTCAAGAGCATCGGCGGTGTTGCTGCCATCCAGAAGATTAACGAAGAGAAGGCTGCCCTTCTTTACAATGAAATCGACCGCAACTCCATGTTCGTCGGAACAGCTGCTAAGGAAGACCGTTCTCTCATGAACGTTTGCTTCGTAATGGCTCCCGGCAAGGAAGACCTTCAGGATGAGTTCTTCGCATTTGCAAAGGCACAGGGTATGGTTGGAATCAAGGGTCACCGCAGCGTTGGTGGTTTCCGTGCTTCCCTTTACAATGCTTGCAAGAAAGAGGACGTTGAGGCTCTCGTAGCCTGCATGCAGGAATTTGAAAAACTTCACAAATAGATTTCTCGACTTCGCTCGAAATGACAGTAGAGCGCTCGAAATGACAGTAGAGCGCTCGAAATGACAGTAGAAAGCACGAAATGACAGTAGAAAGCACGAAATGACAGTATTATGAAAGTACTTATTGCAACACAGAAGCCGTTCTCTGCAGCAGCAGTGGCAGGCATCAAAGATATTATCACCAGCAATGGCCATGAGGTAGCTGTTCTTGAAAAGTATCCGGAGCAGAGCGACCTTGTGGCAGCAGTGGCAGACGCAGAGGCTCTTATCATCCGTTCAGACAAAGTAACGGCTGAGGTTCTTGACGCAGCTAAAAAACTTAAGATTGTTGTTCGCGCAGGTGCGGGCTTCGATAATGTAGACCTTGCTGCAGCAACCGCTCACGGAGTAGTTGTTATGAATACTCCCGGCCAGAACTCAAACGCAGTGGCAGAGCTCGCCCTTGCCATGATGATTTTCATGGCTCGTACACAGTT
>JAFUDQ010000046.1 GCA_017459075.1 Bacteroidales bacterium | reverse complement strand
AACAGTAGCAGAAGTAGTCTCTTGTAGCGTTCAGAGCCGAAAGATCGTTTAAAGCTTGTGTCCAGCATCAGGTTGGCGTATCGGCCATGTGGCTGGCGTTCTTCCTGTTGCTGCTGAACCTGAAGAATTTTTCCTTCTTTTGGAATTCGATTAAGTTTTTTTCTTTGTTGTATCATGGATATCCACCTCAAACAAGATCGAGGTGACATCAAAAATATACGAAAAAAGGTGGCAAAACGTGAAATTTACGAATCTTATGAAAAAATTTACGAATTTTATAAAACGCGAAAAGAGACACTTTTCGCCTCCGATGGTGGCTTTTTCTTGCAAAACATAAAATTCGTAAAAACTTTCTTCAAAACCAGGTTATAAAAAACATGTCTTTGTGTAGAGATTCTTCGACTTTACTCGAAAAGAAAGTGTGCGTATGGATTGTGACGATGGCAGAGAATACAAAATGGATGCATCAGGTGCAGAGAGGGCGGTTTTGCACCGCGAAGGTGGAAAAATAAGGGTTCCAGGTGCAGGAAGGCCTTTTTTGCACCTGGAGCCACTCAAAGCCATCGCCCGCGGTGCAGGAGCGACCCTTTTGCACCTGGCAAAAATGCCGCTGCCGGAATATGCGACCTCCGGCAGCTACTATAATACGACGCTATTTTTTGTAAGATCCTTTTTTTAAGCCTTTGGAGGTAACCTGGACCTCTATCGGGCCCGAACCGGTACGGCGGACAATAACGGAGCAGAGGCCGGCGAAGGCCGGGAGCTCGGGGCTGTAGAACGGAATGTGGCTGGTAGGGTCGCCGGCATCGGCAGCAACAAAGGATGCGCCGCCGGAAACCGTGAACTTAAGCAGGTTGGACGCATCCGGAACTACGTTGCCGTCGCGGTCCTGAACCTCTGCGCGTATATATATAAGGTCATCCCCAGCAAAATCCTCCTTAAGAACAACCTTGTAAGGCTTACCCGTAGTAACAACCTTGTCACGCGCCCACTCGGCTCCATCCTTGTAAGCCACAACCTCTACAGTACCAGGCTGGTAGACAACATCGTCCCAGCGAAGACGGTAAGTAAGCGGCTCCTTAACCTTGAGGCCCTGCGAAACACCATTCACAAAAAGCTCTGCACTGTCGCCGGAAGTGTACACGTGAACCGGGGTAACCTCTCCCTTGCGGGAAGCCCAGTTCCAATGCGGAAGTATGTGAGCCATAGGAAGTTCCGGACGCCACCTGGCCTGATATAGCCAATATCGGTCCTTAGGGAAACCAGCCAAATCGATAATTCCGAAATAAGAACTCCTGGAAGGCGGAGGCGTCTGCGCCTGTTCGCGAAGGGCAGCCTCTGCACGCGCCTTCTCCTCAGGGTCATGGAAATTGGTAAGTATCGACCAGTCAACATTGTAAGGAGTTGGCTCACCAATATAGTCAATACCGGTCCAAACAAACTCACCGCAAACATACGGAGCCTGGTCTTCATAGAACCACTCGTAATCAGGGCAGGAAGCCCATCCGGGAGCATACAGGTCATAAGAACTAACCTGGAAAGGCGCAGCCTCCGGCCAGCCGGAACCCTTGTCTTCTGTCACCGGGAACTGATACCAGCCACGGGTAGAAATGCAGGAAGCAGTCTCGCTGCCAAGCACCGGCTGATGCGGGCGGGCAGCATGGAAAGCCTCGTAAGCATGTGGTTTATAGTTGAATCCATAGACATCAATCGTAGCAGCATAAGGCTGGGTAGAAGCCCACAGATTGTCGTTTCCGGCCGTTGTGGGGCGGGTAGGGTCTTCACGGTGGCAGATATCGGAAAGCTTCACGGGTACCCACCAGCGAAGGGTATCACCCTGCTCACCGCATTCATTGCCGATGCTCCACATAACCACCGACGGATGGTTGCGGTCCCTGTGAATCATGGCAACAAGGTCCCTTTCCGCCCACTCATTAAACAGTTTTGCATAGCCGTTAGGCTTCTTGGCATAAGTCCAGGTATCGGTAAGCTCATCCATCACCAGGAAGCCAAGCCGATCGCAAAGGGCAAGAAGTTCCGGTGCCGGAGGGTTATGCGAGGTGCGGATTGCGTTGCAGCCCATCTCTTTGAGAAGCTGGAGCCTGCGAACCCATGCGGTAGTATTCCAAGCTGCACCCAGAGCGCCGGCATCATGATGCAGGCAAACGCCCTTCATAAAGGTCTTGGTGCCGTTAAGATAATAACCGTCGGGGCGGAATTCAGAAGTTCTGATGCCAAACGGAGTCTGATACTCTTCAACATCGGTACCACATTCTACCGTCGTCAAAGCATAATAAAGAGTAGGCGATTCAGGAGTCCAAAGAGAAGGGTTTTCTATTGCAAGCTCCTGCGTAAGCACCTGACCATCAGCAACATCCGCAAACTCTGTTGTTGCCTTTGCAAGAGGGGCAAGCCGCCCTGCACCCCCATGCACGGAACGGGGATAAACCGCCGTCGTCACCTTTGTGGGATGCTTTTCACCTTTGGCAGTCACCGCACTCCGCAGCGTTATTTCCATTTTCATTTTTGCCGATGCTTCCGTGAGCTCCGCCAGGGTTACGTTCGTTCCCCAGTGCGCTACGCCCACAGGGGAAAGTATATCCAGCCATACATTACGATAGATGCCGCCTCCGGGATACCATCGGCTTGAATTTTCCGGGTTGTCAAGTTCTACCCTGATTTCATTGGAACCGGCTTTGACAAAAGGGGTCAGGTCAACGGCGAAGGAGGCGTAGCCATAGGGCCAGCCGCCTGCAAGGGCGCCGTTGCAGTATACCTGGGCATTGGAAAAGGCACCATCGACCTCAAGCACAAACTGTTTGCGTGCGGCCAGAAGCTCTCCCGGGACGGTGAAAGTCTTGCTGTATGAAGCCTGTCCCCACCACTCCAGTTTGCCGGTCTCGCCGGGGAAAATCTGCCGGAAAGGGCCCTCAACGCCCCAGTCATGAGGCAGGTTCACCACTTTGGCATTGCCATCCTTGGTAAACGTCCAGCCATCGTTAAACAGCTGTCTGTTAAGTGTTTGCGCCGATGCTACCGTGGCAATGACGGCGATGGCTATTATGGATACTATCGTCTTTTTCATGTTATAAGGAATTAGATGTCTCGACTTCGCTCGACATGACAGAAGGGAGCTTCGACATGACAGAAGGGCTATCGATTCAAGTGAATGTGTATCAGATCGCGTTTAAGGGCGGTGCCAAACTGGTATTCGCCGTAATCTATGTAACGGTCTACCATGTACAAAGTCTCCCTTTTGAAAAGGCCGTTTTCCTCTTCATTAAGGTCATGAAGGCGCTCGATGCTCTCCTTGGGAATTATAAGGTGGCAGGGAATGATGACGGAAACAGGATTCAGCCCCACGGCATGGGCCACAGCGCGTACACCGGGGCCTTTGCCAAGGGACTCTGCGAATTCTGAATAACTGATAAGCCGTACGCTTTGGTCCGATGGATGCGTAAGGTCAAAAAGGGCCTTCCACACCATTTGCTGGAAGGGTGTGCCAAAGAGCAGAAGGTCTTCCCAGCGGGCCGATGCTGCCAGGTCAAACAGCTCCGGTGTTGATATCTTGGCCGTTTCTACCTTGGCATATTTGGACGGAGAAAAGGCGGACATTTTGGCCAGCAGGGCGGCCGCACCCTTATAATCAATTGATACTGAAGCGATTAACCCGTCTACGCGGGTTATAATCCAGGTCTTTTCTCTTTCCATACCAATAGTTTTTAGATTTCTCCACTCACTTCGTTCGGTCGAAATGACAATGAGATTCGTTCGGTCGAAATGACATGATTGTCACCCCGAGCGAAGTCGAGGGGTCTAATCATTATTCATTTCAATGATATCCGGCTGCCAACGTTTGCTGGAACCAAGCAGCCACTCACTGAAGTAATCTGCAAGCCTCCAGAAGAAGTACTCGTTCATATCGCCGAAGCCATGCCTCTGGCCGGGAAGAACAAGCAGGTCAAAACGTTTGTTGGCCCTAATCAGCGCATCCACAACCCTTATGGTGTTGGCCGGATTCACATTATTGTCCATGTCTCCGGTAACCAGCATCAGATGGCCCTTAAGACGGGAAGCAAGCTCCTGATTGGTCTTGATGCTGTAAACAAAGGATGTATCGGCCTTCTCTATCTTCTCCAAAATACCATGATGCTGCTCACTCCACCAACGGTTGTAGATGCGGTTGTCATGGTTGCCAGCGCAGGAAACGGCGGCCTTGAAGAAGTCAGGATACTTGAGGATAGCGGCGGTAGACATGAATCCGCCACCGGAATGTCCGTGAATGCCTACCCTTGTGCCATCGATGTAAGAATACTTGCCTGCAAGTTGCTGGATGGCATATTTCTGGTCTTCCAGACCATAGTCGCGAAGGTTGCCGTAACCATAGTTATGATACCACTTGGACCTGTTGGGATGGCCTCCGCGGTTACCTACGGTAATTACAACAAAGCCCACCTGGGCCAGACGGTCCAGACGCAGGAAGCCCCTGCTCCAGGAGATATTGTTAGCCTCCACCTGAGGGCCGGGATAAACGTAATCAATTATAGGATAAGTCTTTGTAGAATCAAAGTTGAAAGGCTTGTACATCGCGCCGTAAAGGTCTGTAACGCCATCGGCGGCCTTAACTTTGAATCGCTCCGGGAATTTGTAGCCGGCAGCGAAAAGAAGGGAGAAGTCCGCCTCCTCAAGTTCGCACACCTTGCGTCCCTGGGCCGCATCGTACAGGGCGACTGCAGGCTTGGCATCGACACGTGAATAATTGGCTACAAAGTACTTGGCGTCGAAGGAAGGAGTTGCAAGGACATCCATGTCCTGCATATCCAACTGCTTAATGGCGCCTCCGCCAAGGGAAACCTTGAAGTTGTGGGTCTGGTAAGGGTTCTCATCCTTATTCACACCGCAGGCGCTGAAGAGCACGTAACCGGCAGCCTCGTTCACACCAAGCACGTCGTTCACATGGAAGGCGCCCTCTGTAAGGTTGCGCACCAGGGAACCATCGGCATTGTAAAGATAAAGATTAGCCCATCCGTTGCGTTCGCTCCACCAGATGAACTGGCTTCCGCCCTTGATAAAGAAGGGGGTGCGGTTCTCTACGTACGTGTTGCTGCGCTCCTTGACCACAACGTGGGTGGAGTCGGCATTCAGGCCAACGTAGCAAAGGTCATGGCGCTTGAGGTCACGGCTGGTGCGAAGCATGTAGAAACCGTTGTTGTCTCCCAGCCAGCGGTTGCTGCGGAAGTCCTTATAACGGTCCTCAGCCGTCTCGCGGGCAGAATAAAGGTCTGTGTCCTGGTCCTTGAAAGCGTGGGTTGCAACTTTGCGGGACTCTCCGGAGGCCATGTCAAAGATATACAAAGTACCAACGGGGCCGGGCTCACCTGGCATCTGGTATTTGTAAGTCTCAAGCTCCGGACGAGGGCTCTTAACGGAGTTAATCACCCACAGTTCATTGACCTTGGACATATCCCAGCGCATGGTTGCGAAGTGCTTGCTGTCCGGAGACCAAGCAACGCTGAAGGCGCCGGTTCTCTTGGTGCTGTCTTTCTGGGTGTCTCCGCTGTAGTTATTTCCGTTCCAGCTGAAGTCTGCGGTGCCGTCCTTTGTAAGGGCATGCTCTACGATGGTGGAATCCTTGGGGTCTTCGGCCATCTTTCGGAGCGATGTTGAATCTGCCCACCAGAGGTTGTGATTCTTTACATAAACAGCCTTTGTGCCATCCGGAGAAACATTTGCAAAGCGCGGATATTTGTCCTTCTTGCCGTCTTTTTCCTCCGTCAGGGCACCAGAGGCGATGTCATACCTGAAGTGGAAGACTTTCTTTATGGTCTTTTTGCTGTCCTTCGGATCCTTGGTCGTTGCAGAACTGCTGATGTCGAAGAGGAAATATTTATCTTCTTCAAGACGCAATTCCTTGATAGGCAAATGCTTAGCCTCAAAAGGGTCTTTGACGATTTCTGATATCTGCATAGCCAGGCGCTCCATGTCGAATACCTCCTTGCGACTGCCTGCCGCAGGGTCTGCGATATAGTATTTTGTGCCTTCCGGAGTGCTCCAGGAATACCAGAATTTGTTGCTGTAACGGAACCAGTTGGGGGTAATCCTGGTAGAAAATACCATCTGGTTCACCCTCTTTGCCGTAAACCTGGCAGCCTGCTCGTAATCAGGCTGCTGACCCGCCGCACTAAGTGCGACGAGGCCGCAAGCTATAGCCAGAAAGAATTTCTTCATAGAATCAGGTATTGGCAGTTGCTTTAGTTCTGTGCAGCTTCTGCAGCTTTAATCATGTCCTCGTTTGCGTATATGTAGATTTCCACGCGGCGGTTCTGTGCGCGGCCCTCTGCCGTATCATTGCTTGCAACGGGCTGGGTGTAAGAGAAGCCGTCTACAGTCATTCTTGAAGCGGCCATTCCGCAAGCCTGGAGGTAGTTAGCAACGCTCATTGCGCGGTCTACGGAAAGTTTCTCGTTAACTGCTGCGCTGCCGGTGTTGTCTGTGTGACCGAAGACTGCGAGGTCTGTGTCAGGCATATCCTTCATCTTGCTTACGAAGTTCTGCAACTGGGTCTTTGACAGGTTGTTAAGGTCGCTCTTACCAGTGGCGAAAAGAATTCCGCTATCGAAGGTAACCTTGATTGCGGTAAGGCCGTTGGCATCTTTGATGGTCTCTACCTTTGCATTCTCAAGAGCGGCGAGCTCTTCTGCTTTCTTATCCATCTTATTGCCGATGAGGGTTCCGGTTCCAGCGCCGATGATAGCACCGATGGCAGCACCGATAGCTGCACTCTTTCCGTCTTTGCCGATGAGGGCACCGATTCCGGCACCTGCTGCTGCGCCGCCACCTGCTCCTATGGCAGCGCCTTTCTTGGTGTAATTATTAAGAACATCGCAGCCAGAGAGAATAATGAGGCCGCAAAGGGCAAAAGCAATAAATTTTTTCATAACTATTTGATTTTTAATTGTTTAACTTTCATTTTCCGTCGGAGCGGGCTTAGCCTTTTCCATCAATTTGTAAATATAGCGATTTTTTTGGTGAGAAAAAAAACAAAACTTGTAACTTTGCAGCCCGCAGTTTGTTTTTGTGTGGCCGATATTTACATGAAAGCTAAAAGTAAGATACAAATAAGCAACCGCCGTGCTTCGTTCGACTATGAATTTCTTGAGACATTCACAGCCGGAATCCAGCTCGTAGGCACGGAGATTAAGTCTATCAGGGCCGGAAAGGCTTCACTGGTAGACGCTTTCTGCTATTTCGATTCCCGCGGGCAGCTTTTTGTAAAGGGCATGAACATAGCCCAGTATTTCTGGGGCTCCTGGGGCCAGCACGAACCCGTCCGCGACCGTAAGCTTCTGCTCACAAAGCGCGAACTCCGGCATCTTCGCCAGGAAGTCAAACTCAAAGGCAATACCATAGTTGCCGTCAAACTGTATATCGCAGAAAACGGCTACGCCAAACTCCTTATCGCTCTTGCCAAGGGTAAGAAAGAGTACGACAAACGCCAGTCAATCAAAGAGAAAGACCTCAAGCGTGAGCTTGGTCACGGTTTCTGATTATTTCTTGTCGGAAAAGTCAAAGTCCGGAAGGGCTACGCTGTGGCGCGGGCCCTCAACGGAGCGCCAGTAGTCGGCATCAAAGGAGGCGGGGCTGCGCAGTGGAAGAGATGTCTCGACTTCGCTCGACATGACAGAAGGAGATCCCGGCACGACAGAAGATGGTAGCCGGAAGCAAAGGTATGTTATCTTATATCCCTGACGGCTAAACATCGTTTCATAGTAAGTTTTCACTTCCCGCACCTCCGGTCGGAGATTTCTCCACTCGCTTCGCTCGGTCGAAATGACAGAGGAAGGAGATTTCTCGACTTCGGTCGAAATGACAGGGGGAACGTCACCGTCAGGTGACAAGGGGGTCCTGCAGCCCCTTCGGCTGTCATGACCATACAAATCATTCGTTGCTGCCACTATGTCAAGACCATTTTCCTTGCACAAGGCAAGAGTGTACTCATAAAGGAAACGACTATCCGTCTTAAGATGAATCAAACCACCCGGCTTAAGAAACTTACGATAACGCTCCAAAAACATAGGAGAAGACAAGCGGGAATTCTCATGCCTAAGCTGCGGATCAGAGAAAGTAAGCCAGATTTCAGACACCTCACCCGGAGCAAAAAACGCCTCAATAAACTCAATACGGGTACGCAGGAAAGCCACATTCCCCATATTATTCACAGTAGCCTCCTTAGCCCCCTTCCAAAGCCTGGCACCCTTGATATCCACACCGACATAATTGCACTCCGGAGAACGCCGGGCAAGCCCGATACAATACTCCCCACGGCCACACCCAAGTTCCAGGACAATAGGCCTCGCAGCATCAAACACCTGCTCATTCCAATGCCCCTTCACAGGATGATCCTTAAGCAGGAAATCATGCCCGCGCCCAGCCAGGACCTCATCAGCCGCCGGCTGAAGCAGGCAGCGAAAAGTCTCATTTTCTGCAAATTTCTTAAGTTTGCCGTGCCCCATCGTCCTTAATTATTCTGGTTGCCACCCTGCTTCTTGCGGCGGTTTCCATTCTTGGAATGATTATTCTTCTTCCTAGGCCTGTCTGGCTTGTCGAAGCGGGAAATGCTGTCATCCCCGACGGAAGTCACGAACTCCGGAGAAACAGGCTCCGGTTCAAGTTTCAGAGACTCCGGACGAATACCGTTACGGTTCATCTTAATGATTTCACGAACCTCATAAGCATCCAGAGGGTAAATATCGACCAGTGAATTCTTGTCGTAAGAGAAATACATAAGCTCCCGCAGGATATCCGTCTTCACAAGATAAGCCAGGCCATCCTCAAACTCCAGAGGCTCGCTAACCTTGGGCAGGCGGCTCTGGGCATCAAGGTAATTGGCAACCTCAAAATTAAGGCAGCATTTAAGCTTTCCGCACTGTCCGGCCAGCTTCTGCGGATTCAGGGAAAGATCCTGGACACGGGCCGCCGTAGTGGTAATTGACTTGAACTGAGTGATATAATTCGCGCAGCAAAGCTCGCGGCCGCATACACCAAGACCGCCTATTAGACCGGCCTCCTGACGGGCGCCAATCTGCTTCATCTCAATCCTAATGCGGAACTCCTCTGCGAAAACCTTGATAAGCTGACGGAAGTCAACCCTGCCGTCGGCAATATAGTAAAAGATAGCCTTTGTACCATCGCCCTGGAACTCTACATCGCCAATCTTCATCTCAAGGCCGAGCTCTGCGGCAATCTGGCGGGCGCGAATCATCGTATCCTGCTCACGCGCAATAGCCTCCTGCCACTTTTCAATATCGAAAAGCTTCGCCTTGCGGTAGATTTTCCTGAACTCATAAGTTTTAGGGTCGATGCCCTTAGCCCTCATCTGACGGCCCACAACCGGCCCCTCAAGAGTGATAATTCCAAGGTCATGGCCGGACTGGGCCTCAACAATGACCAAATCTCCCATCTTCACGTTCTGCCCTGAAGCATTCACGTAAAAGCCCTTGCGGGTATTCTTGAAACGGACCTCAAAATAAGGGTCATACTGCTCCTGGTTAACCCCCGACAGCCAGTCATAAGCCTCAAGCTTACAACAGCCACGGCGATATTCGCACTGAAGCTGGTCGTCCTCCCCGCGGGAAACGGCGCAGCCCCTGAAGCAATCGAACTTTATATTTTCATTATCTTGCATAAAAGTATCAGTATCAGCGCTGTCCGGCAATCACATACAGCCTTGTGGCCAGGTTGCAGAACAGAATTTTAGCCAGGACGTTCCTCTCAAGCATAGTCTCGGTACGGCCCAGAATCGCAGAAGCAGACTCCGCAAAACCGGCAGGCAGCTTTGCAGCGGCGCTGCGGTACCAGTCAGCATCATCCCCGCAGTCTGCGAGAGACTCAAGGCCACGACCAAAGAGCATAAGGTTTCGGACGCCTTCTCCTGCAAATATACAAAAAGCTTTCTGTTTTTCACGCGAATCCATTGAAGCCAGCGCCTCCCCCACCTCCAGAGCCGCCTGCAAATCGCGGGCTATCACGCTGTCTATCAAGGATTTAAATAAATCATTATAAAGCGGCGCATCGCCAATATCGGACAACTTCCTGACAGCGGCTGCATCCTCTTTTGACAGCGGCATCACCCTCATCCCCTGGCATCTGGACGTAATGGTGCTGAGCACGCTCTCCGGATTATGGGTTATCAGTATGAAAATTGTCTTTTCAGATGGTTCCTCCAATGACTTGAGCAGCATATTGGCCGTCTGCTGGTTCATCTTTTCCGGCAGCCATACAAATATACCCCTCCAGCCGTCCGTAACAGGGGCAAGCGATAGCTTCTGCATTATGGCACGGCCCTCAGCCACTGAAATAAGACCGCTTTTCTTGTCTATTCCAAGAGCGGCAGAGAGCTCATTTTCAAGGAAATAAGGGTTTTTCTGCACCAGTTCCCTGAAAAGAGGGGCGTAATCATCGCAGGTCAAATCCTTGGCCGCCCCGCTCACCTTGGTCCCCGAAGTTATGGGGAAGGTAAAACGCATGTCAGGATATGTCAGGCGGGAAATCTGCCTGCAATTGTGGCACTGCCCGCAAGAGTCTTCCTCTGAACGGTCCTGGCAATTGAGATATTGCAGAAAGGCAAGGCCCAGGGCAAGGGCCCCGCAACCTTCGTTTTCATAAAGCAGAAGGGCATGGTGAACGCGGCCGCTACGGGCCATGTTAATCATAGCCTGCTTCACGTTCTCATTCCCCGGTATATCTGCAAATCTCATTGATTTTCAAGTGTTTATCTTAATAATTTCTCTCTCCAATATAGGCAGCCAGCATCTTCAGGAAAGACTTTGACCTGCCGTCAGGGAAAGCTTCCAGCGCGGCCACCGCTTTGCAAAGATAATCATTCATTGCTTCCTTTGCATAGCGAATCCCATCTTTTTCAAAAACAAAACTGCGGATTTTTTCAATTTTGTCCGGGCCGATGTCCCTGAGCCACTCCCTTACAGCCGGTTCCGATGCCGGTTCGGACTTCATAGCCCCAAGAAGAGGAAGGGTGATTTTCTTTTCCCTTAGATCCTGACCCGCGGGCTTTCCAAGCGCCTCATCGCCCATGTAATCAAGGATATCGTCCTTAATCTGGAAAGCAATGCCGATGCAGGAGGCGAATTCCTCCGCAGCCTTTTCCTGCTCCTGCGATGCTCCTGCGGAGATAACTCCACCAAGAGCCGATGCCACGAAAAGACTGGCGGTTTTATCGTAGATAATCCTGTAATACTCCTTTTCAGTCGTTGCCCCGGAGCGGGCCATTTCAAGCTGAAGCATCTCCCCTTCCGCAAGGTCAGAGAGGGTTTTTCCGAAGATGTTCATAACCCTGGCTGACTCCCTTTCACCTTCCAGGATGCGGGCGATGCCTTTTACAAGCCAGAAATCCCCCAGCAAGACGGACGGCCTCGGGCCAAGGAGGGAACTCACAGTGGCCACTCCGCGACGGCTGATGGAACTGTCGGCAACATCGTCATGCATAAGGGTCGCATTATGGATAAGTTCGGCCGCAGCGGCATAGCGAAGGGTATCGGCATTGGCCTTTCCGCAGGTGGCGCAAGCCATCAGGATGGTCAGCATCGGCCTTACCTGCTTGCCGCAGTGGTCCAGGACATGCCTGTTGCAACGGGACAGAAGGTCGATATCGGACAGCAGCGACTCTTCAATAAGAGCCGCCACCTTGTCCATATCGTTCTTTATAAAAGCCTTTAATTCCTTCATCAGAAGAATAATACAGCAGATATTTGCAAGCCTTTCATGTCGTCTTTGTTCCGGAAAAACTTGGCAGAGAACTGGGTCTGCATCACGTCTAATCCAAGACCAAAGGCAAATCCATGCTCAAAGGCGTTGTCCTCGTTCAGGGAGTACCCTGCATAATACTCTCCCAGGACAAAAGGCCGGACAAAAATAAGATCCAGGCCCCACTGCACCTGCACCGGGATTTCAAGGAACTGATACCTCTTGTCTGCAATTCGCGGGAGGTTGAAAAGCGAGTTGTCATCCCCTTCAAGGGAAACGCCCTTCACCTGGTAAAGCACTCCGCTCTGGACGGAGAAGCCCGCCAGCAGCCCGACTTCGGCAACCGCTCCTATATGGAAGGCATTTACAGACTTGGTGTCAATATCTTTGATGGATGCGTTTGACGATGTAAATCCCGCCTTTGCTCCAAAGCGGACCTGGGCCGGTGCAACAGCGCCTGCCAAAGCCAGCAACAGAATGGCTATGAATAATTTACGTGCCATACGCAAACCCTGTTAGATAAGGCTTTCAAGAATTCTCTCAATCTCTGAAGCGGAAACTACGCCAACCGTCCTCTGTACAGGCTCACCGTTCTTGAAGAAGATGAGGGTAGGAATGCTGCGGATGCCATATTTGATGGCGATGTCCTGGCAGTCATCGACGTTGCATTTTGCAACTTCTATCTTGTCTGCATATTTGGTGGCGATATCATCCACTGTGGGAGAAAGCATGCGGCAGGGACCGCACCATACTGCCCAGAAATCAACCATTACGGGCTTGTCAGTTGCAAGAATTTCTGCAAAATTGTTGTTGGTAGCTACTTTTGCCATGATATTGTGTGGTTAAAGGTTATTATATATTCTGTTCAATTGTCCAGGTGTAAGCCCTGAGGCCAAGGTCCTTGTACTGCTCGTCCTTACGACGCAGGGCAGACATGATATCTGAAACATGTCCGTCAGGGACGGCCGTAAAGAGGGCGTGGTTCTGGGTAGGCCAGGCGTGGTTTCCAAGATGGGGTTCCCCATCTACGCTGCCACGTCCGCCAACATCTTCCCACTTGGTATAGCCCCTCTGGCCGAACTCTTCCAGAAGCTCTACAATTTCTTCATTGTAAGCTTGGTTATATGCTATGAATATCGCTTTCATGATGTTAATTATTCTGTTGCTTTGGCAAGTTTACGGGCTTTCTTACGCTCTTTGCGGCGGGTCTTATGCTCATAGATTCCGCAATAAAGGGTAGGGATAATCACAAGGGTGATGACGGTAGAAATGGACAGACCCCATACCACCGTCATACCAAGGGAGCGCCACATCTCTGCACCATCGCCGTTTCCGATAGCCATAGGCAGCATACCCAAAACTGTGGTGAGGGTTGTCATAAGGATAGGACGCAGACGGCTCTTTGCAGCAGTTACGGATGATGTCCTTACGTCCATTCCCCTCTCCTGGCAAAGGATGGTATAGTCAATGAGCACGATACCGTTCTTAACCACAATACCAAGAAGGATTATGATACCAATCATGGCCATAACTCCAAGTGGAGTTCCTGTAACCCAGAGACCCAGAATCACACCTACAAGGGCGAAGGGGATGGAGAACATGATTACGAACGGTCCCATGAAAGACTCGAACTGGGAAGCCATAACCATGTAAACCAGAATCACAATCAGCACCATAAGCAGAATCAGGTCAGAGAAAGTATCCTGCTGGTCTTCATAGTCACCGCCGATGACAACGTTGATGTTTGAAGGTATCTCCATCTTGGCAAGGGCGGCATTGGTTGCCTCAACACCCTCACTGATGGCACGACCCGTTGCGATGATAGAGGTAAGGGTGATAACCCTTTCACGATTCTTACGCTGGATTGTCGGAGGAACCTTGTCTTCCACAACGTCGCCCAGGTCTTTGATGCGAATTCCGGTACCGGTGGCGTTGTAAACAACGATATTGCCGATACTTTCGGTACTGTTGCGGAATTCCGGAGCATAACGTACGCGGATGTCGTACTCTTCTCCGTCCTCACGGTAGTAAGATGCGACGCTGCCGTTCATTGCAGAACTGAGTGCGCTTGCGGCCGATGTTGACGTGAGGCCGTTCAGGGCCAGTTTGTGACGGTCGAAGTCTACCTGATATTCCGGAGTGTACTGGTCACGGCTGGGGATAATCTGTGCGAATACCCCTGTACTGTCAAGATGCTTCTTGAGTTCATTGGCAACAGCTTCCGTTTCCTCAAAATCGTATCCGTATACCTCTATGGAAACTGATGCAGCGCCGCCCATTCCGCCCTGGCCTTCAGAGACATTAGCCTTGCGTACCTCAGGGAAGGTAAGGATGTCGGCGCGGACGATATCCAGGATTTCCGCCGTGCTGCGCTTACGCGTACTCTTCGCTCCAAGGTTGATGTTCATGGAGATGATGTGGGTACCGTTGTTCTGCATGCTTGCAAAGGCATTGTCGGAATCGGCCTGGCCAAAACGGTAGTTAAACACCTGAATCTCAGGGACATCGGCAACAATCTTATCATATATGCGGGCAGCAACATCTTTTGTAACTTCCTGGGATGTTCCTATAGGAAGTTCTATGGACGCACTGACACGGCCCATATCTGAACGGGGGAAGTACTCTGTCTTGACCCTTGAGCCAAGCCCTGCCATCACAACGATGAAGACAATGAATGCGCCAAGAAGAATGCGCTTCTTGTGCCCCATGCACCAAGAGATAATCTTGGAGTAACCGTGGGAAATCTTGTCCAGGAACCTGTTGATAGGATCAAAGATGATGTGATAAATCTTTCCGCTCTTGTTTTCGTTGCCAAGCATCTGGGAGCACATCATAGGCACCAGGGACAGAGCCGCGGTAGTAGACACTATCATGATGATGCTCACAATCCAGCCAAGCTGCTTGAACATGATACCGGCCATACCGGGAATCATGGTAAGAGGCAGGAACACGCAGAGCATGGTAAGCGTAGATGCGATAACGGAGATACCCACCTCTGAAGTGCCGTGTACGGCAGCCTCCTTGGGTTTTTCACCTCTTTCAAGGTGAGTGGTAACATTCTCCAGAACCACAATCGCATCGTCCACCACCATGCCTATTGCAATGGTTAAGGCCGACATTGAAATAATATTCAGCGAATTTCCTGTTGCAAAGAGGTACATCAGCGATGCCAGCAGGGCGATAGGGATACTCAGGATAACAATGAAAGTTCCCTTCCATCTGCCAAGGAAGATGTAAACGATGAGCATAACCACCAGGAAGGTAATCATGATGGTCTCCTTCAAGGTGTTGATGGTACGGATAATATTGTCCGATGTATCCATTACCACACCGAACTTGATGTCCGGAGGAAGGGTAGGCTTGATGGTTTCCATTGCCCTGTTCACATCCTTTACAACCTGTACCGAGTTGAATCCGGACTGTTTCTGGATCATGATAAGGGCTCCGCGGACTCCGCTTGTGAAAGCCTCCTGCGAGCGCTCCTCAAGACCGTCGTTGATGCGGGCTACGTCCCTGAGGTAGATGGTGTTGCCGCCGAAGTGGCCGACTACAAGGTCAAGAAGCTCTGACGGGTCCTTGAACTCTTTCTTTACGCGAAGCGTATAGGTTTCGGAACCAATGTCGATGTTTCCTGAAGGTACGTTCCTGTTCTCCGCCGCAATCATACCGGAGATTGTGGCAATCGACAGATGGTAAGCCTCAAGTTTGGTAGGGTCGCAGTAAACCTGGATCTCACGCTGGGGGGCACCGATTACGCTGACGGTACCGACTCCGCTTACACGGGCAAGAGGGGTTGCCACTTTATCGTCCAGAATCTTATCCAGGGCGGAAACGCTCTGCCTTGCAGAAGCAGACAGCATAAGGATAGGGATATCGTCCGCACTGAACTTGAAGATGACGGGGGTGGAAGCTCCGTCCGGCAGGTTGGATGAAACCATACTCAGCTTGTCTCGGACATCGTTCGTAGCCTCATCGATATCTATTCCGTATTTGAATTCCAGGGTAAGGAAGGAAAGGTTCTCCTTGCTCTGGGAAGTGATGTTCTTAAGGTTGCTGACACCGTTCAAGGTGTTTTCCAGCGTCTTGGTAAGGTTGTTCTCCACATCCTCCGCGCTTGCTCCGGGATAGGAAGACATCACCATGATGGTGTTGGACTCCACATCCGGGAAGAAGTCAATCGGCAGCCTGGACAGGCAGAAGAGGCCCAGGATGGCGAAGGCCAGGAAGATGAGG
This sequence comes from Bacteroidales bacterium, assembly GCA_017459075.1. GTDB lineage: Bacteria > Bacteroidota > Bacteroidia > Bacteroidales > UBA932 > Cryptobacteroides. The sequence continues at coordinate 7,440 of JAFUDQ010000046.1, read as the reverse complement.
AACGTTGTTACCGGTTTGTTTACCGATGAACGATATATACTCATTTGTCTTCCTCCTGATTACTTGTTGATAATCTTTACCTTGGCACCTTCCTTAAGGGCTGCTGCACCCTTTACAACCACGATGTCACCCTCGTTTACTCCGGAGAGGATTTCATAGTTGAAGCCGTTGTGAACGCCAAGTTCCACGGGAACAAAGTTTACTGTCCCCTTGTCATTTACGATGTAAACGTATTTCTGGCCTGTGCCTTCCATCTTAACGACGGCCTGATCCGGAAGAACCACGCTGTGGTTTACGCCGAAGGTTACGGTAACGCGGGCATACATTCCGGGGCGGAGGATCCTGTCAGCGTTGGGCACCTGAACCTCTGCCTGGAAAGTATGGGTTGCTGCATCAATTACAGGGTAAAGGCGGTTCACGTTGCCTGTGAAAGTGCGGCCGGGAAGGGCGTCAACAGTGATTTCAACCTTGTCTCCCTTCTTAACCTTGGTGTATTCACTCTCTGAGATACCTACCAGAAGCTTCACGGGAAGTACCTGCTGAACGGTAAAGAGAGGCTGGGCCATGCTGTACATGTCACCCTCGTCATAATTGCGGGCTGTTACAAAACCGGTGATAGGGGCGCGCAGGACGGTGTTTTCAAGAAGATTCTTGTAGTTTGTCTTGCGTACTTTGTATGCCAGTTCAACAGCCTCGAAGTCACTCTGGGAAACTCCGCCCTGCTGGAAGAGGGCCTTGATACGGCTATACTCAGTACTGTCGTTCTGAAGCTGGAGCTTAAGCTGGTCAAGCTGGATGCGGTCCATCTCTGCAAGTACCTGGCCCTTAGTTACATAGTCACCGACTTCTGCGTTTATCTTGCGAATCCTGCCGGCGCTCTGTGGAGCGATATTGTTGACGGCGAAGGCCTCTATGGTGCTGGAGTATGAGCTCTGCTGGGGAACATCGGAGAAAGATGCGGAAACTACCTCTACGTTGTGTGTCACCTCAGTCGGGGCTACGGCTGTCTGGGCTGTATTGGAGCTGCCGCTACCCCCGCAGGATACCATGGCTGCTGCGCCAAGGCCAAGGATAATTGTCTTGAATGTTGTCTGTTTCATATCTCGTCTATTTTTCTTCTACGGTGAAATCTTTGCCAAGCACCTGCTCAAGAGATGCCTTTGCGTTTACAAAATTGAATATTGCCTGGCTGCTTCCAAGGCGGGCCTGGGTGAGCACCAGTTCTGCATCGTGCAGGTCTGTAAGGGTACTCTTGCCTACGTTGTAAGACTTCTGGGAAATATCGTAAGCCTTCTGGGCAAGCTCTACGGCCTCCTGGGATGAAGCATAGCTCTTCATATTGGTCTCCATCGTATTCAGGTATGAACGGATGGCTATCTTGAGCTGACGCTCCGTGTTGCTGCGGGTGAGGTCCAGCGACTCTGCCTGAATCTGGGCGGCCTTAAGGTCTGCGTGACGCTTTCCGCCGGAGAAGATAGGGATGTTCAGGCTAAGTCCAAGATAGGAATAAGGGGTCCATTTGTACTGGCTGAACTTGAAGTCGTTGGTCATTGCGTTCATGCTGTAAGAGAAGGACAGCGACAGGGTGGGAAGATATGCGTATTTCTGCATCTTCACTGCCGATGCCAGCTGGTCTGCCTGGATGGCAAGCTGTCGCATGGTTGTATTGCGGTCCAGGTTAACGTCGTCATTCTCATGAATATCGTAGAACATGCTTTGGGCGTAGTCTTCCAGCTTGCCGGCAACGTCCATATTCATTTCAAGGTCGACGCCCATGACAGCCTTAAGCTGCCAGAGCGCCAGCATTACAGAGCTTTCTGCATTGTAAACATTTGGTATTGCCGATGCTACATTGGATTTTGCCCTGGTGAGTTCCAGTTCCGATACTTTCTGGACGTCGAATTTTCGCTGAACCTGCGCCAGATTCTCCATTGCGTTCTCATAGACATCCTTGTATACATTGAATGCTTCTTTTGCAAGAAGCACGCTGAAGAAGGCTTGTTTCACCTGGGTAACAGCATCCAGACGGGAGGAGCGGGCCTGTTCTACGGCAAGTTCCACGCTCTGCTTGCTAACCTTGAGGCTTTCCCAAAGCTGGGCGTTCACAAGGGGCATCGCAGCGGAGATTCCGCCGTTGAAAGTGTTCCATCGGCCTACGGAAATTCCTTCACTTGAAGAGGATTTGTTTTCATCTTGGTTGCCGCCGGTGAGGGCGCTCATATCTACGTGGATGCCGTTCTGCTCAAGAGCCGTGATGATGGGCTCGAAGATGCTGGCGAACATGCTGCCGCCGGACATTCCGTCCATGTACATCACCTGTTTCTTAATGGTCCTCTGGAATGTGCCTGTTCCGTTTACCTGGGGAAAAAGGGAGGCGTAGGTGCCTTTCTTGGCATATTCCGCTCTTTCAATTTCTTTGTCGGCGACGCGAACCGCCGTGTTCTCGCTGAGCGCAATCCTTATTGCGTCGTCAAGGGTGAGAACGGTGGTTTCTTCCTGTGCACTTGCCATGACTCCCGTCATGAAGAATGTGCACGCCGCCATCAGAATTTTTCCAATTACTTTCATTTGTATATATTATTTCTTTTTGTTTCCGATTTCAATGTATCCGCCGTCTATAAGGGCCGGTTTCTTTGTCTTGAAGGCATATACAAGGAAGCCTATTCCCAGCAGAATGAAGGGGATGCTGAGGAGCTGGCCCATATTCAGTGCCATTCCGGCCTCAAAGTCCACCTGGTCATTTTTAATGAATTCTATAAGGAATCTTGAACCGAAGCAGCCTATGAAAAACAGGCCTATGAGCATTCCGCGGTATATTTTATCTCTTTTGTAAAGCCACAGCAGGATGATTCCCAGAAGCAGGTAGCTCAGGGCCTCATAAAGCTGGGTGGGATGATGCGGCTCAGTTTCTCCGTTCCTTAAGAAAACAAATCCCCAGGGAAGATTTGTAGGTCCTCCGTAAATCTCTGAGTTAAAGAGGTTGCCAAGGCGAATGAACATGGCTGCGAAACAAACCGCTATACACAGGTGGTCAAGCAGCCACACAAAGTCAAATTTATTCTTCTTGCCGTATTTCTTCGCGTACCACCACATTGCTATAAACAGGGCGATAGTGCCTCCGTGGCTGGCAAGGCCGCCTTTCCAAGGCATGAAAATCTCCAGGAAACCCTGGATGCTGCCAAGGTAATAGTCTGGCTGATAGAAAAGGCAGTGTCCCAGGCGGGCGCCCACAATAGTGCCAGCGATAAGGGTTACAAGCAGTGAGTCCAGAAGTTTGGGATTTATTCTTTCTCTCTTGAAAAACCATTGGAATATGAACCAGCCCAGTATGAATCCCGAAATAAAAAGCAGGGAGTACCATCTAATAGACAAGCCCAGAATCTTGAAAATCACCGGGTCTGCATTCCAATTCACTGCCAGAAAATCTATCATAAGTGTTTTATTTCTCTTTTACGGTTCAGGGCCGCCTCTGTAGGATTCTTCGACTTGCTCAGAATGACAGAGGACAGCCCTAAACTACTATCAATAATCGTGCTAAATTTTTTTGTTTATTCCTGAATAGCAGCGATTCCGGGAAGAATCTTTCCTTCAATAGCTTCGAGCATTGCGCCGCCGCCAGTTGAAACATAGCTGACCTTGTCTGCGTAACCCATCTTGGTAACAGCAGCAACTGAGTCTCCACCACCTACAAGGGTGTAAGCTCCTTTCTTTGTTGCCTCTGCAAGGTCTTCTGCAATCTGAAGGGTTCCCTTTGCAAAGTTAGGAAGCTCGAATACTCCTACAGGGCCGTTCCAAAGGATAGTCTTGGAGCTGAGGATTATCTTCTTCCAGTTCTCAAGTGAAGCGGGAGCTGCGTCCATACCCTCCCAGTCGTCAGGAATCTCGTTGATAGGGAAAATCTGGCGGGGTGTTTCGTTGTCAAATGCCTGGCCGCAAACGGTAGCAACTGACAGTGAGATGTTTACGCCTTTCTCCTTTGCTTCTTTCAAAATCTCAAGAGCATCCGGAATAAGTTCATCCTCATGAAGGGAAGCACCTACGTGGCCACCCTGTGCCTTGATGAATGTATATCCCATACCGCCACCGATGATAAGGTTGTCTACCTTGCCGATGAGGTTTTTGAGGACTGCGAGTTTTGAGCTTACCTTTGAACCGCCGATAATGGCTGTAAGAGGGCGCTCTGCGTTCTTAAGTACGTTGTCGATGGCCTTGATTTCGCCCTCCATCAGGTAGCCGAACATCTTGTCGTTAGGGAAGTACTCTGCGATGAGGGCTGTTGAAGCGTGTGCGCGGTGTGCTGTACCGAAGGCGTCGTTGATATAGCAGTCTGCGTAAGAAGCCAGGGTCTTGGTGAATTCCTTCTGGGATGCCTTTACAACAGCTTTTGCTGCTTTCTTCTCTTCGTCTGTTGCATCCTCTGCGAGTCCGCGGGGTTTGCCTTCCTCTTCTGCATAGAAGCGGAGGTTTTCAAGAAGGAGGGCCTCTCCGGGTTTAAGGGCGGCAGCTTTGTCTGCGGCTTTCATGCAATCGTCTGCGAACTGTACAGGAACGCCAAGGCACTCGCTTACGCGTCCGACGATGTGGCGGAGGCTGAATTTGTCTTCTACTTTCTTGGGACGGCCAAGGTGGCTCATGATGATGAGGGAGCCGCCGCCTTCAAGTACTCTCTTGAGTGTAGGGATTGCCCTGCGGATGCGGGTGTCGTCTGTGATGTTGAATTCTGCGTCCAGAGGAACGTTGAAGTCAACTCTTACAATGGCTTTCTTGCCAGTAAAGTCGTACGAATCAATGTGCTGTTGCATAGTATTTTATAATTAGTTTTATCGTTTGTCGTTTAGCGGTTTTCCCGTTTGCCGTTTTGCGTCCCGCAAAAATAAGCATCTTTTGCGAATAATCAGCACACCCCCGTAAACTTTATCGTTTTTATAGGAATGGATGAAAATCTTTGGTGAGGGCTTTGTAGGCCGGGGTGTACTCTCCTCCTTCCTGGATAACCAGTTCCCGTACCTCCGTTTTGCGGTCCGATGCTGCTGTGCGGCACATTTCAATGATGGCGCGGGTAGCAGGTTTGCCAGAATTTGTTTTTATATTCAATATGCGGCTGATGGAAAGAGGACTCTCCGGGGCCGATGCTGCTGCGATTGCCTTCCCGGCGATGTCTGAGGGCAGAATCATTATGAGTCGGCCCGATGCGGCCAGGTATTTTACTGAAAAATCCATAAGGGAACGCCAAGAGAGGCTGTCTTCAAAGGCATGACGGGCCGTGCGGCGTTTCTGGTCCGGGTTCAGAAGCGAATTCTCAAAATAAGGCGGATTGGAAATGACAAGGTCGTAAGCCTCGGGAGAGGACTTGGCTAGTTCCTCAAGGGATAAATGCCTGGCGTTCAGATGTTTCGCCCAGGGGGAACCACCAAAATTCAGTGTCGCTTCGTCAGCCGAGGCCGCATCGGCATCAATACCATCGATATAAAAATCAGCATCGGCGCTTATGGCGGAGAGGCGCTGCGCAAGCATAAGGGCAATGATGCCAGTACCGGTGCCTGCATCCAGGATGCGGACTTCGTTCCCGACAAGGCTGGCGGCAGAGCCAAGAAGCACCGCATCGGTCCCCACCTTGAAGGCGGCACCATCGTTCTGAACGGAGAATTGTTTGAAAGTGAACATGTCCAAAGGCCGGGAGCTAAACGAAACGGCCGTCTTTCATATTCAAGGTGCGGTCGCAGATTGCAGAGAGTTCAGGGTCGTGAGTTACTATAATGATAGTTTGACCAAGGTCTTTGCGAAGTTGCAGGAAAAGGTTATGAAGGTCTGCTTTTGTAACGCTGTCAAGATTGCCGGAAGGCTCGTCTGCAAGTATGACTGCCGGCGAATTTACAAGGGCACGGGCAATGGCAACCCTCTGCTGCTCGCCTCCTGAAAGTTCAGAAGGCTTATGCTTCAGCCTCTCTGAAAGGCCAAGAGTATCAAGTAGTTGCACGGATTTTTCCCTGGCCTGCGCCTTGCTGCAGCCTGCGATAAGCGCCGGAATCATTACGTTTTCCAGGGAAGTGAATTCTGGCAGGAGGTGGTGGAACTGAAAGACGAAGCCGATTTTGCGGCAGCGGAAGTCAGAAAGGGCGTTCCTGCCAAGGGACAAAACGTCAGTTCCGTCAATCGAAAGGCTGCCGGAGTCCGGCTTTGAAAGTGTTCCAAGTATTTGAAGCAGAGTTGATTTGCCTGCTCCGGACGCTCCCATAATGGCAACGAGTTCAGCACTGTCGGCAGAAAAATCCAGCCCTTTCAGAACCTTGAGAGAGCCGAAACTTTTTTCTATGCCTTTTGCCTCAATAATCATAGATTGCCTCCGGTCCGGATTTAAAGAAAAGTCGGGGTAATAGGACTCGAACCTACGACCCTCTGCTCCCAAAGCAGATGCGCTAGCCAACTGCGCCACACCCCGATAAGCCTGCCATCTCTGGCATTAAGGACTGCAAAGATAAATCTTTTTTATAAAACCGCAAAACCTGCCATAAAAAACGAGAAGTTCTTCCCCGTTACAATTGAACAGCGGGGAAGGTAGAGGCGATGACAAACCTCTAAAACCGCCAAGTAAAACGGAGCGTTGGCATAACAGGCAATATACTCAGCTGTTTCCATTTACCGTCCTCAAAAAAGTACTGGTAAACGTTTTTTCTGTTCAGCAAGTTCATTACTGACAAGAACAATTCATATTCCGAGCCCTCCTTTACCCAGGTGAACGAGTATCCGGCATCCACCCTGAAGTACATCGGCAACCGGAAATTATTCAATTCCGTCAAATCCTGACGGTTCATTATTTCTTCCGTTTCATCATAGTCGGCTGGTGTAAACAACCAAAGATTGTATTTTCCGGGAACGAAAGTTTCGTATTGCCAAAAATTATCTGCTTCACTTTCCCTGCCGTCGCCCCTTTGGCGACCACTCCCATCGCAAGCGATGGGCCCCTCCCTCTTATTCCGCTACGGGGACCCCGAAAATTTCTAATTTTTGGGGTGAGTACGAGGGTGGCAAAGGCTATGAAAGTGAAGCGGATAATTTTTTACCAATTCTAAAATTTTACGCCAAACAGAAGATGCAGAGTTATGAAATTGTAGTAGTCGTATATTTTGTCGCGGTCCATGTTGATTTTTAGGAGATTATGTGTATAACGAAAACTAAAATCGATAGTATCGTTTTCAAACAGGTGTATCGTTCCGGCCCGTTGCCGCTTGTTTTAAAACTTCCAGGCAATGCCAAGTGACAGGGAAGAGGAAAATGTTCTTTCCTCTCTTTTGGTTAGACCAAAGTTGGCATCGACACCAAAATAAAGCTTGTCGCTGATATCGGCCCCAAGTCGCAAGGCAACGCCTCCGTATGTCTTCTTTACATAATCCCTGTCGTCCAAAGCAGCAAAGGTTACGGACGGGCCGGCTCCAATGTAGA
>JAFUDQ010000045.1 GCA_017459075.1 Bacteroidales bacterium | reverse complement strand
GCACGCCAAAGATTTCGCTCCTGTCCGCCTTGGCTCCGGGAACAATTTCAAGCTCTCCAGCCCCGTTTTTCCTGAGTACTTTCAAGGTGTCTGTCGTGGGCATGCAGGGAATGAGGGCGCGGCATCCGGCATCCATCCTTGCCTTCATCATCTTAAGCAGCTTGGGAGAAACGAAGGGGCGCACGCCGTCATGAATGGCTACAATGGCTCCGTCCGGCACCTTGGCAAGGGCAGCCTTAACAGAATGAAACCTTGTAAAGCCCCCCTTAACAAGTGTTTGCGGCATCGTAAACCCGCTTTTAAGGCAATATTCCTTCCAGAATGTAATATGCTCCTTCGGCAGAACGGTTATCACCTTCATGTCTGGGAAGACATCGGCAAAGGCGCAGATGGTGGTGTGAAGTATGTTCTTCTCTCCAAGGGACAGGAACTGCTTGGGGACATCGGCCCCCATCCTTGTTCCCTGCCCGCCGGCGGTTACTATCAGATAGAATCTTCTGCTCTCTTTTTCCTCTGGAAGCATATCGAAAGGTCAAATTTTCGCAAAAATAAGAAATATTATCTTTTTTCAGTCCGATATTATCGGAGAATTCGCGCTTTTTTGTAATTTTACAAAAATTTTTAAAAATGGCATTTTCTTTCTTTTCGCAGGAGCTTGCGATTGACCTTGGAACGGCCAACACCGTTATCTTCCAGAACGACCAGATCGTCCTGGACGAACCAAGTATCGTCGCTATTGATAACAATACAGGAAAGTGCATCGCCCTTGGTCAGAAGGCCAAGCTGATGCACGAAAAGACCAATCCCGGAATCAAGACCGTACGTCCGCTCAGGGATGGTGTAATTGCAGACTTCAACGCCGCAGAGATGATGATCCGCGGCTTCATCAAGCAGGTGAACAGCAAACACAAGAGCCTGTTTTCTCCCAGCCTCAAGATTGTGGTAGGCATCCCTTCCGGCAGTACAGAGGTGGAAATCAGGGCCGTGCGTGACTCATCGGAGCACGCCGGAGGCCGCGACGTTTACCTTATCTACGAACCTATGGCAGCAGCCCTGGGTATCGGCCTGGATGTAGAGGCGCCTAAAGGCAACATGGTAGTTGACATCGGAGGCGGTACAACTGAAATCGCCGTTATTTCACTGGGCGGCATCGTTCAGCAGGACAGCATCCGTACCGCAGGTGACGTGTTTACAAGCGATATCCAGTACTATCTTCGCCAGCAGCACAACATCCGCGTAGGTGAAACCACGGCAGAGAAAATCAAGATTGCCGTCGGCGCCGTTATTCCGGAGTTGGAAGATGAGCCGGAGCCCTTCATCGTAAGGGGTCCTAACCTCATGACAGCGCACCCTGTTGACGCAACCATTACTTACCCGGAAATCGCCCACTGCCTTGACAAGTCCATTGCCAAGCTGGAAGCTTCCATCCTGCATGTTCTGGAAAACACTCCCCCGGAGCTTTACTCCGATATCGTAGAGAACGGTATCTTCCTGTCTGGTGGCGGCGCATTGCTCCGCGGCCTGGCTCAGAGGTTCTCAGAGAAGGTAAATATCCAGTTCCACGTAGCAGAGGACCCGCTTCGCGCTGTAGCAAGAGGAACCTGCATCGCCCTTAAGAATGTAGAAAATTACTCATTCCTTATGAGGTAAAATGGCCGGGAAGCGGAACATATACCGCTCCGGGATTAATGTGGCAATCTTCATAGCTTTGGAGATTGCCGCATTGGGTTTGCTGCGCCGCAGTACCTCAGGACAGGAGTTTTTCCTGTCCCGGCTCTCTCATAGCGTCATTTCCACGGTCTGGGGATGGAGCCAGAGCATAGGAGATTACTTTGCCCTGAAGCAGATAAACGAGAGCCTCTCCAAGGAGAATTTTGAATTGCAGTGCGCACTGGCAAAATATGACGCGGCGGCTGACTCCCTGAATGAAGCCGAAGCCGGCCGTCCATTTACCGCCGGGAACTTCACGTTCTCATGGGCCCAGGTAGTAAAAAACAGCCGCAACAAGCATCATAACTACCTCATTATCAACAAGGGAGCAAAAGACGGCATAGCCTCGCACTCGGGAGTCATAACCAGCCGCGGCATCATCGGCATCATTGATACCGTAAGCACGAATTATTCGTATGCCATCTCCTTCCTCAACAGCAACTTCAACCTTAGCGCCCGCATAGGGCGGGAGGGTGCCGTAGGGCCGATGGCATGGGACGGTAAGAGCCTATCGCATGCTACGCTTAGGGAGATAAGCCTTCAGCACAAATTTGAAAAAGGCGATACGGTTTACACCAGCGGCCATTCTTCCATCTTCCCCCCGGACATTCCGCTGGGTACGATAGAGGGCTCCAAAATCATCAACGGCTCCACATACGACATTGATGTGAAGCTATTCCAGGACTATTCCGCCGTAAGGTATGTCACCCTTGTAACCAACAAGGACAGGGAGGAAATCCAGTCCATAGAGAAAAAGGAGGCGCGGAAATGAAATATTCCTTCCTTTCAGTAGCCCTTCTTGTGGCAGCCCAGGCGCTGATTTGCAATTACTTGCATATCAGCATGTACCTTACTCTAAGCCTTCTTCCCGCCATCGCTATTTGCATCCCCTCAAGGATTAGCACAATCAAGGCCATGCTCATTGCCTTTGCGGCCGGCTTCGCCGTTGACTTTGCGGCCGAGGGTGTACTGGGGCTTAATGTCGTGGCCCTCCTGCCGGTTGCAGGGCTTCGCAAAACCATCTGCAACGCCATTTTCGGAGAAGAGGTAAGGGCCAGGGATGAAGATTTCTCCATAAAAAAATACGGGCCGGCCAAGGTGATTTTTGCCGTGGCAATAGCCCAGGCCATCTTCCTTTTCATTTATGTCTGGGCCGATGGCGGCGTCACCCGGACTTTGGAAGAGAACCTGACCCGCTTCATTGTTTCTCTTATTGCCGGAACGATGCTCTCCGTAATGATTGCAAACATGCTAACAAGGGAGGACCGCTGACATGGCCTCCAGGAAGAATAAACTGCTCACCGGGCTTGTTGTTGCTGCCGGCATCCTGCTTGTCAAACTATTCATCATCCAGATTATAGATGACAAGTACAAGATTAACGCGTCCAACAACTCCATGGTGTACGATATCATTTATCCGACGCGAGGAGTCATCTACGACAGGAACGGACGCATTCTTGTAGGTAACAAGGTGTCTTACAATCTCATGGTTACCCCGCACGAGGTCCAGCCTTTTGACACCCTGCTGCTTGCTGAAGTGCTTGGCGTTGAACCGGATTTCATCCGCAGCAAGATGGCGGAGTACAAAAGGGACAGGCGCAAGATAGGCTTCCAGGGCGTTGTAATGATAAAGCAGATGCCCGCGGAGTCTTATATGCGATTCGCGGAAATCGCCTACATGTTCCCGGGTTTCAAGGGGCAGACAAGAAGCATCAGGGACTACCCTTTCAATGCCGGAGGCAACCTGCTCGGCTACGTGGCAGAGGTCGATGCCAAATACCTGAAACAGCATCCTGACGAATACCGTCCCGGGGACTATGCCGGAAAGACGGGTATCGAAGCTACCAGAGAGGAGGAGCTCCGCGGTGAAAAGGGTTATCATATCTATCTTCGCAACTCCAAAAACCAGATTCAGTCGCAGTATAACGATGGTGCCTCTGACAAAGAGGCTGTCCCGGGGAAAGACATCGTCACTACCATCGACGCCGTCCTTCAGCAGTACGGACAGGAACTGATGCAGAACAAAGTTGGTTCCCTTGTGGCGATAGAGCCCGCCACAGGCGAGATTCTGACCCTTGTGTCAAGCCCCGGTATTGATGTGAACAAGCTTGCTGACATGAGGCGTAATTATGAAGACATCCTCAAAGATCCTTACAGGCCGATGTATAACAGGGCCGTGCAGGCATCGTACCCTCCGGGCTCTGTATTCAAGCTCGTAAACGGCCTCATCGGCCTTCAGGAAGGGACGCTGAAGCCGACGGACAGCTATCCGTGTAGCAGGGGATATCATTTCGGAAAACATAAACTTGGCTGCCACGCGCACCCATCGCCCATTCCGCTGGAACAGGCAATAATGATGTCCTGCAACGCCTACTTCTGCTATGCCCTCAGAAATACTCTGGAAAACAGGAAATACAGCTCCATCGCAGAGGCGCTTGACAAATGGCATGAGTATGTAGAAAGCTTCGGCTTCGGGCATAAGCTGGGGAGTGACTTTCCTTCCGAGCTTGGCGGAACCATTCCTACGTCCAAACTGTACAACAGGCTTTACGGCAAGGGCGGATGGAAGTTCACGACGATTGTTTCCATCTCCATCGGCCAGGGAGAAATCGGCGTTACACCACTCCAGATTGCCAATTTAAGTGCAACGGTTGCCAACAGGGGATGGTATAAGATTCCGCATATCATCAAGGATTCGCCGGAGATTACGATAGATGAGAAGTTCAAGGAGAAGCATTACACGATGGTTGATACCACCCAGTTCCTGAAAGTGATTCCGGGAATGTGGAAGGCCGTGAACAGCGGCTTCGGCTCCGGGGGAACGGCAAGCATCGCGGCGGTTCCGGGGCTGGATATTTGCGGCAAGACGGGTACGGCCCAGAATCCCCGCGGAGCGGACAACTCTGTTTTCATCTGCTTTGCTCCAAAGGATAATCCAAAGATTGCCGTGGCTGCTTATGTAGAGAATGCGGGCTTCGGGGCAACCTGGGCAGCTCCTATCGCTTCGCTTCTGGTAGAGAAATACCTGACCGGGGAGATTTCGCGTCCGGACATGGAGAAGCGTGTAATGGAAGGAGACCTTATGTGGAGGGTTAAGACAGACTAAGCATGGAGAATACATTCAAACGAAGAAACATGAAGCAGTCCCTTGATTGGAGAATCATAGGGATTTACCTGGCTTTGGTCTTCATCGGCCTTGTAAATATTTATGCTTCAGTTCATTCCTCCGAGCCGTCTTCTATCTTTGACATTTCTGTCCGAAGCGGAATGCAGTGCCTTTGGATTGCTACGGCCTTCGTCCTGGCGATTCTTATCTTGTTCGCCCTACCCGCGAGGATGTGGGAAGGGGCGGCCATCCCGTTGTATATTGGCGTTGTTTTCCTTTTGGTGGCGGTTATCTTCCTGGGTGTAGAGGTCAAAGGCTCCCGCTCTTGGTTCAGCTTCGGGGCGGTACGCTTTCAGCCGGCAGAGGTTTCCAAGATAACCACGTCCCTTCTTCTTGCCTTCGTGCTGAGCCGAAACGGCTTCCAGATGGGCAGGTTTAAGGATTTTTTCAAAGTCGCCCTTATTGTGGGACTGCCTATGCTGATTATCCTCGGAGAGAAGGAAACGGGCTCGGCCCTTGTGTATGTGGGCTTCCTGTTTGTTCTTTACAGGGAGGGGCTGTCCGGCTGGATCCTGGCTTTCATCGGCATAAGCATACTGCTTTTCATTCTTACCCTGACGGCATCGCCTTACGCGGCGATTCTGACCCTGCTTGGCATTTTCATGCTTGCGAATTGCCTGCGGCAGAGGGCGGTTTTCCGCAACCTTGCGATTTGCGCTGCCATTGTGGCGGCACTGGCCTTACTGCCGTCTTATTTTTCAAAGCCGATGTATGTTGTCATCGGCCTTATAGCTCTTGCCATTCCCGTCCTTTGTTTTCAGGCCTACAAGCATAAAAACACGTTTTTGTTCTATTCCATTGTGGGTGTAGTTGCGGGGACTGTCCTTATTTTTTCTACCGACATCATCATTAATAATGTGATGCAGGAGCATCAGCGCAAGCGTATAGAGGTGCTTTTGGGCATGAAGGATGACCCTGCCGGGGTTGGATACAATGTTAACCAGAGCATGATTGCAATCGGTTCCGGAGGAATGACGGGCAAGGGTTACCTGCAGGGTACGCAGACGACTTACGGTTTTGTTCCAGAGCAGAGCACTGACTTTATTTTCTGCACAGTCGGAGAGGAGTGGGGCTTTCTTGGCTGCCTTCTTGTGATAGGCCTTTATGTGGCCCTTATCTGGAGGATTATTTCCGATGCAGAGAAGTCACGCGAGAATTTCACGCGGATTTACGGCTACTGCGTTGCCTCGTGCCTTTTCATGCATCTTTTCATCAACATAGGCATGACAATAGGCCTGATGCCTGTGATTGGCATACCTCTTCCACTGATGAGCTATGGCGGGTCCTCTCTCTGGGCTTTCACTATACTTATTTTCATATTTGTCGTCCTATACCGTCAAGAAAAGAAGTACTTCTAGAATTTAGAATTGGTAAAAAATTATTTCTTAAGCAAAAGTATTATCTTTGCTGCGTATTTATAAAAAGACTATGAACGAGATAGAGATTTGGTGGACATCGCTCCCCATAACAGAAAAAGAAAGAATCGCCAGAAAGGGTTTGTCCAAATCCGGCAGGGTTGCTGTAGATGAGGCTGACGTGCTTTACCCGGCCTGCACCCGCTGGTGGAACTCTCTTGAAAGCTCACGTAAGGTTAAAATACATGACCACTGCGTTTTGAAGCATGGTGATGAGCTTAAGGAGTGGGATGAGGCCAACCCTTACGGAGACTAAATGAAAATTGTTATTGCCTCTGATTCTTTCAAGGGCTCATTGTCTTCGGCCGATGTGGCCGATGCTGTTTCCGTGGCCCTGAGGCAGGTTTTTCCTGATGCGGATATTGTAAAGCTTTCCGTTGCCGATGGTGGCGAGGGAACGGCTGAGGCTGTTGCCGCCGCTACGGGAGGCCATTTGGTTCAGGCAGAGGCTTCAGACCCTCTCGGGCGCCCCATACGGGCTTCCTACGCCATTCTTCCGGATAATACGGCGGTGATTGACGTGGCTTCCGCCAGTGGGATTACGCTGTTGTCCGCAGGCGAAAGGGAGCCTTGGAAAACAAGTTCTTTTGGCACTGGAGAGCTTATTCTGGATGCTTTGGACCGTGGCTGCCGTAATTTCCTTATAGGGCTTGGAGGCAGCGCTACTAATGACGGCGGGGCAGGAATGATGACGGCTCTTGGCGCGAGGTTCCTTAGTTCAGACGGCGAGGTGCTTCAGGGGTGCGGCTGTGATCTTGAAAGGATAGAGCGTATTGATTTAAGTGACCTTGTTCCGGGCCTAAGAGGGGCCACCTTTACTGTTGCCTGTGATGTAAACACTGTCTTTTGCGGGCCGGATGGAGCGGCTAAGGTTTTTGCTCCGCAGAAAGGGGCTGGGCCGCAGTTGGTAGAGAGGCTTGACGCGGGCATGAGGCATCTTGCCGGAATAATCAGGGAGTGCACAGGACAGGATGTTGTTTCTGAAAAGGGCTCCGGCGCAGCCGGTGGCCTTGGCGGGGCTTTCAAGGTGTTCCTTGGGGCAACCCTGCAAAGCGGCTCCGGAATGGTTCTGGATACCATCGGCTTTGATAAAAAGTTGGAAGGGGCAGACCTTGTTATTACAGGGGAAGGGCGCGCAGACAGCCAAACCCCGAAGGGGAAGACGGCGGCGGGAGTGTTAAGGCGGGCCAAGGCTAAGGGAGTACCTGTCATCTTGATTGCCGGCAGGGTCATTCATTGTCCGGAGCTGGACTCGATGGGCTTTGAATCCCTTATTCAAGTTTCGCCTGAAGACCTTCCCGTGTCTGAGGCTTTAAAGCCGGAGGTTTCCCGGCAGAATATTATTCAGGCCCTGTTGGAGTATTTTATGCCGTAGGGTTGACACTTGGCCGTTTTTTTTAAGTGGCTGAATAATAGTTGTTTAAGCGAAAGCCTGGTGCGGAATCCCGTACCAGGCTTTTACTTAATGACTTACTGTTCAAGTAGTTGCAAAAAACGCGTCCTGAAATTAGAGGTTGAACCTCATCTTCCAAACATTGTATGAACGGTCCTTGGAAGCTCTTGAAGAAATGAAGTAGAGGGCTTTGCCGTCAGCTGACCAGACAGGGTTGCAGTCTGTTGCAGGGTGATAGGTGAGCTGGATGAACTGGGTGCCGTCAATCTTGACTGCAAAGAGGTCAAGGTTCTTAACCTTGCCGGCAGAAGTTCTTGAGCTGCCCTGGACAGCAATCCATTTTCCGTCAGGAGAGAGAGCAGGATTTGAGAAGCCGCGCTCTTTGTCTGCAAGTACAAGAGTCTCGATGCCGGTAACATAGTTTACGAGCCAAATCTGGCTTACACCTTCGTCGGAGTTACGGGCGCAGAGGAATTCGCTGCTACCATCGCCAACAGGGCAAACATTGTATCCCTTTGAGCAGAAGGTGAGGGTTCCGTCCTCTACGTCAAGGCACCAGATGGCTGAACCGGTGTTGTCATGACGGGTGAAGAAGAGGCTGTGGCCGTTCTTTGCCATAACAGGGGTTTCATCATTGTTGTTGCTGGTGAGCTGGCGCATGACGCTGCCGGCTTTTGCGTTTACAGAATGAATCTGCCATTTGCCGTTTCCTACATAATCCGTGAAGTAGATGTTGCCGTCAGGACCATAGCTGAAGTCATATACATCGCGGAAGGTACGCTGGGTGCTGGTTCCTGCAGAAGAGGCCTTGCGAATCATAACGTTCCTCTGCTTGTTTGAAACGGTAAGATAGGCGATATCCTGGCCGTCAGGAGAAATTGAGAGCACCTTCTGTGTTCCCCAATACATGCCGAGTTTCCTGCATCCGCCCACGCTGGAACGACCGAAGTTGGCAGGAGCATAGCTGAAGTTGTTACCGCAAACGGCATTCTTGCTCTCGTCTGTGATTTTCTGAATGTTGAGGCCGCTTTCCTCTGCTACATAAGAGTCCAGAGTAATCTTTGAGCCGCCACAGGAAAGTACCGCTGCAAATGCTGCGCAAATTCCAAGACAATTGATGAGTTTCATAGAGTATAAGTGTTTTGAATTTATATTTTTTTAGTTATGTGCAAGGCCTACAATTGGTTAAAACGTTCAAATTTAGATATTTAATTCCATTTCTACAATAGTAACCCCCCAAAAACACATCGCCATTTTGCAAAATTAAAATCCACTTCTTATCTTTGTACCCCGAAGCAGGAGACCTCCGGTCCCTGCTTTTGCAGCCTTGGTGGTGGAATGGTAGACACGAGGGACTTAAAATCCCTTGGACCGCAAGGTCTGTACGGGTTCGAGTCCCGTCCGAGGCACAGAAAAGACTTTGTAGGTTGATAATTTTCAATCACTTACAAAGTCTTTAATTTTTTTCACCAAATTTGTCTATCAATACTGATAATAACCGTTTCATCCTTTACAGATGCTTTTGATAGTCTATCTGCTAGTTGTTTTCATTTCAAACATTATTTGCCACAAATATATGAAATAATCTTATGGAACTTATCAATTGTCTTGGCATTTGCGCAGCATTTGCAGTCTCTGACGATGGCCAGGAACCTGTTTACATCACCGTTATAAACAAACAATGCAATATTATGGTACGAAAAACATCTGCGCCTTTATGTAAGCGTAAAAAGACCGGTCCAGAAGGGCCGGTCCTTTTGTAATTATGAAAACTGATTAGTTTGCAGCTTTCTTGATAGCGGGATACTCTCTCCACTCTACGTAAGAGGAAACGTCAACATCAACATAGTTGGTCTCATCATCGCAGCGGGTCATGTAGCGGAGGTCGATATCGTCATACTTCTTGGTCTTGTCATAGAAGGTAGCACCCTCGCCCTCGGTCATAGGCCAGAAGCCTTCAAGACCGGTGCCGCTAGGCTCGCAGAATACGTTTGCTGCAACCTCAGTCTCGCTGAGCTGCTTGCTCCACAGGGAGATGTAAGCGATAGCGCCCTCGAATGAAGAACGGTATGCAGTACCCCATGAGTTAGCGAACTCGATAGCCTGGAAGGAAGTACCAGAACGATAAGCAGAAGCATCTGAACCGGCAGCCTCACCGTTGATATACATCTTGTATCCATCAGCGCCTGCTGTAAGGGTAACAGCATTCCACTGGCCGGGAACAGCTTCTTTGCTTGCACGAATCTTAACACGGCCACCGCCTGTATCAACCATCCACTCAAGCTGGTTGTTGTTGCCAGCCTCACCAAAGCGAAGCATGTTGCAAGGAGCCTCGTTCTTGTCACCGAAGTTGCCAAGGCGCTGCTGTCTTGCAGCATCATAATAGAAGTGGATTGTTACTGAATAGCCGTCAGGAAGAGAAACAGCCCTGTTGAAAGCCTTGTACCAGGCAGCTGCCTGAGCATTGCCCCAATAGGTAGCCTTAACCTTCTCATCACCGCCACCAGGGTTGTCACCACCGCCAGGGTTGTCGTCGCCTGTTCCTTTCTCACGATAGCAGAGACCGGTGAAGTCTGCGCCCTCAAGAGCCTTCCAAGCAGCTACAGCAGCGTCGCTGTTATCCTGAGCTTTTCCGTTTCCGTCCCAGCAGTCTGTGAAGTCAAGCTCCATACTGCTGTTCTTAGGAGCAGAGTTGGTAACGTACTTGTCTGTAGAACCGTCGAACTTCCAGTAAGCCTCAAGGCCTTCTGTCTTGTCTGAAGGAACGTCGCAAAGAGTTGCAGCGATATCCTCTACGCTAAGAGCGCGGCTCCAAACACGTGTATAAGCAGAGTAACCGTTGAATGCCTGCTTGAGAGGCCAGTTGCTGCCGTCGTCCCAAGTCATAGAGAGATCGAAACGCTGGAGATTCCATGAAGTACCAGGGTTAGCATTATAAGCATTTACGAGTTCCTCGTTATGATAGATAGAAACCTTTGAACCATCGGAAACGATAGTAAGAACTACCCATTCGCCGGTAGGCCATACATAAGCCTTGCCATCTTTTGCAATCTGAACCTGGTTGATTCCAAGAATACCTGCATTGAGGCAAAGCTGTCCGTCAGCGTCACCATCGTTGGAGAAGCGGAGGAGTACAGACTGGGACTCGTCAGAGTTGGCAAACTCACCAAGACGGTTGCAGTAAAGCTGGTTGTTGTTGGCATCCCTGTCATTGAACTTATGGTTATTCCACTTGTTGGAGTAGAACTTCCACTGGAGAGTAACAGCACCAGGGTTAAGCTGGATACCGTCCCACTTGAAGGTAGAGTTAACCTTATAGTTGGACATGTCGAATACCTTTGTCCAGCCGGCAGGATTGTAGTTCTCAATCTCAACCTCGGAAGCCTTCTGGGCAATTACGAAGGTCTGGAGGAGCTGGTCTGTGCCTGCACGGAAAATCTTAACCTCACCGGTACGGATTTCCTTAGTCTTGTTGTCATCAAGAGAGAGGGTGATAGTGTAAGACTGGGCCTTTGTAGAAACATAGTGAATCCAGTCAACCTGAGGAGCAACGTCAAATGCGATGTTGGAAACAACGTGTGCCTCTACCTTGCCGTCTGCAGCCTCTGCGATATAGTCGATGTTATTGGTAGGATCGGCCTTGTCGTCTGTAGGCTCGAAAGTATCAGGCTCACCTTCCTGGTCGAAGACGAGTTTTACGATAGAAGTAAGACCGGTCTTTGAGTCTGCGTAAGCCAGAGCGGTACCCTTTACTACTGCGAGAGGAGTAATGGTAATCTTGCTGTCGGTTACAGTAGCCTCATAGTTGGCATCGGTAAATACGTCAACAACAGTGCTTGCGGTCTTGTTGTCTACGGTATACTCAATGTCGAAGGGGTCGGTGGAAGTAACGGCATACTGAGTCTTTGCAATAACAAGACGGAAAGCCTTTGCAAAAGGAATCTCAATTGTGCTGTTGTCATCAAGGGTGAGGATAACTGCATCGTCAGTAACCTTGATGTCCTTGAAGATAGCATCGCCAAGGCCGCCAGAAACAGGACCCACATCGGTCTTGTTACCGTCGATGGTAACAATAAGATGACCGTTCTCAATTGAGAATGAAGGAGTCTGGCCAACGGTAAGGTCTTTGCCGTCTACCTTGATGATTTCTCCGTTGATTGCCCAGCAAAGAGCACCGCTGGAGTTGCGAATTACAGAGATGTTGTTCTCTGCGCCGGCTCCGGAAATCTGGAAAGTATATACAGTTCCGGTTGTGTAAGTAACGGTAATACCGACTACTTTTCCATCCTCGTAAAGTTCCTCTACGCTCTGAACGAACATACCGTCGTTGGTAGCGGACTGGATGGCCTTCATATTAGCCTCAAGGTTGCCTACCTTGGTTTCAAGAGTAGTGATCCTGTTCTTGAGCTCGGAATCATCATACTCTTTGTTGCAGCCCAACAGGACAAGACCCATTGCGATTGCTGTAAGAAATTTTTTCATTGAATTATGAGTTTTTCGTTATTGTGCACACTTGTTCTTTTCATCCTTCACCC
This sequence comes from Bacteroidales bacterium, assembly GCA_017459075.1. GTDB lineage: Bacteria > Bacteroidota > Bacteroidia > Bacteroidales > UBA932 > Cryptobacteroides. The sequence goes on along the minus strand of JAFUDQ010000045.1, from coordinate 23,865 downwards.
AAGATACGGAATTTCCGGCACCGGTGTTGGTGTAATTGGTTTCATCGGCCTGACGCTCTGAGCGGTCCCAGTCCATATCGTTGGAACCGGTAGAGTCGTGGAAGATATGGCCTTCGCCTTCGTTCATCTTCCAGTAGCCAAGGAGACCTGCAGACTTGGCGTCTACAGAGCAGAGGGTAGAAGCAATGTCGCTCTGGCTGCGTGCAACATTCCAGATACGCATCTCTGCCATACGGCCGGTGTAACTCTGTGAGCTGCCGTAGCCGCCCCATGACATACCAATCTCAAAGCGGTTGAGCTTGAAGCCCTGGTTGCCGGAGATTGTGTTCTGCCAAGGAGTATCCTTCTGGCCATTGATGTATACGGACATGCTGCTGCCATCCCATACGATTGAAATCATATACCACTGATTAGGGTCGAAAGCACCCACAGCCTCATCACCTTCGCCGATGGCGCCGGTAACATAACGGCCGTTAGGAGCGACGATATCAAGGGTCTTCCAAGGCTTACCGTTCTCGTTGAAACGGAGGAGCACCTGGCCGCCGCCATCCTCATTCCAGCAGCAGAGACGGCAAAGCTGATCGCTGCCGCGGCTCTTCATGTTGTAAGGATGAGCCTTGATTTCAAGGGTCCAGTTGTTAAGGTCGTAGCCATTGTTTCCATAGCTGTAAGTACTGTAGATGCCGGTACCGGTGATATCCAGGGAGTAGCTCTCGATAGTCTTTCCAATCTTGATGAAAAGGTTCTTGGAAGCATTGAGGATGTCCGGTTTGCCGGTTTCTGAGTAAGCCACAGCAAGAGGAATTACATAATTGACACCTTCCTCGATGAAAGTATTGTCACGCAGGGTTACGGAAGTCATTGCCGATGTTGCGGTACCTGCGGCGATGGTAACATACTCGTCGTTGATTACGAATACATCACGGGGAACTGCCACATAGCTGGTCTTGTAACGGGCATTGTACTCTTCCACAGCCTTGCTGTCATAGCTGATGTGAATCTTTGTATCCTTCTTTACGATTCCGGTAGTGGAAACGGTAAAGTTGTAGGAAACGGGAATCTCATCGGCCAGGATCTGGTCTGAAGAAATAGGAGAAGAATCTGTTCCGGTAATGAGGACGATTTCTTTTCCATACTCGAAATCATCGGCAGTCTGAGTGCATGCAGTCATGCAGAAAGCGGCTGCCAAAGCAATGAACATGTATTTTTTCATCATAGTCTTCATTATTTGGCAGGGTTTACAATCTGGATGGCACGACGCAGGAAACCATAGGTATCGAAGTGATAGTTGGCATAACCCTTTGCTTTAAGGGCTTCCTGACCGTTTGCATAATCATTGTCGATGTAGTAAGCACCGAAGCCGCCGCCCAGTCCTTCAGTAGCCTCTGAAGCATAGCGGGCATAAGACTCAAGTGTGTACATTTTTTCTCCGGCCTCGTTTGTCCTTCCGGTAGGATAACCACCGTTAAGGTAGTTGGGGCCTTCGCCTGAAGACTGCTCATACTGCTCGCAGTAGACCATCTTCTCTGCAGGGCACCAGCTGGGACCGCCGGTAGAAGAACCCTGGGCGGAATAAGCCTGCTTTACAAGATAGTTGATGTAAGGCTCGATGTTTCCGCCGGGATAACCGCCGAAGTAGTCAACGATAAGAAGCTTGGAAGGATCGCTGCCCTGAGGACCGAAGTATTTTCCAACCTCATCGATAACCCAGAAAATCTGATTTCCACCCCAACCTTCATAGTCGAAGTCTACGCCGTCAAGACCGTGAGTGTTGACGATGTCAACAACAAGGCGGCCGTATGCGCGGATGGACTCTTCATTGTTACTTTCTACCTTCCAGTACTGGCCGTCAAGCTCGAACTCCTGGCCGTAGTGAGAGGCGTCGGCGTGCATAACGAACTTGGTGCCTTTGTACTTCTGGCAGAACTCAAGGTCTGCATAGGCATTGGGAGAATAATCATAAGTATTCATAGGCTTACGCTCAATCTCTCCGGTCTCCGGATTCTTGACGTTGCCATAGAAACATGCGTCGGTAGACTCCTGCTTCATAGGAGTACCCATCCAAAGGTTCACGATATCAAGTGAATCAGGAAGGGAGATAAGACGGGGACGCATTGTCTGATACTCAATAAACAGACTGGTAGCACCCTCCGGCGGAGCCCATGCGGCGAAATATACGTAAGAAATAGTGTGCTTGGACTCTTTCCACTCACGCAGATTCTTATAATAAGCCAGATCAGATTCAGTAAGATCTTCCTCTACACCCGGCGTTTTGAAATGCTGGAGTTCAAGAGTCTCTTCCTTTGTGTCGCAAGCTGCGACTGCAAGGGCGATAGAGAGTAAACAAAATATCTTTTTCATATCCTTCAGCATTATCAGTTATTAAAAGGCTTTGCATCCCACCAAAGGCGTACACCTGCGTTATCCTGGCCACCGAGAGCTGCGACACCGGCTGCATAGCCCTCCGGGTTATCGGTCTGCTCAGATACGGGATAAGGTACACGGCGGATACCCTGGTTGGTATTGACCACGCCATTGGAATAGTTGTTTGCCGGGGGAACGAGAACCGGATAGTGAAGACGACGGTACTCTGCCCATGCCTCTGCGCTGTTGGGGAAGAGGGCGAGCCATTTCTGGGTACCGATCTTTTCCAGTTTAACCTCGTCCGGGTCGCTCTGGTTCCAGGCGATGGTAACGGTAGAGGGAGCAGTTGCATTTGAACGGCCTACATTGTCTGCGAAAGCGGCAGGTTTTGCGGAGTTGTTAGCCAGATAAGCGTTAACACCCTCTGCACCCCATTCCTCGAAGGAAAGCTTGATACCTTCCTCGTAGAAATCCTTAGCAGTACCACCCATGTTCCAACCCTTGAGGGCACCCTCTGCGCGCAGGAAGGCAACTTCTGCAGCATTCAGCCAGCAAATCTTGTAGATTGCGGCGTTGGGAGCAGACACCTTGGCAGCGGAGTTCTTGTAGTTTGACCATGTGGAAGGAGTGATACCGGGACGTACACCGTGAAGGTTTCCGTCGCCTGCGGGATTGGCATACAGGAACTTACGGGGATCGTTATATCCGTTAAGATAGCAATCCAGGGAAGCACCTATCTGGGTATCGGCATCGTTGAAATCTACGTTGATGGTATAGTCAGGATGACGAACACCGGCCTCAGCAATCACAGCATTGTTGCTGTTGGAAGTGATGACACCAAAAGGACTGGCGATGGACTTTTCTGCCTCCTCGCGTGCCAGGGCAGGGTCTGCGTAGCTTACGCGCATTGCCAGGCGAAGGCGGAGAGAATTGGCAAACTGAACCCACTTAACAGCGTCGCCGCCATAGATAAGATCGTAGTCTTCCAGGATTTTAGCACCTGTTCCGGCTACTTTCTCAAGGAGTTCGATAGCTTCGTCCAGTTCCTTGAAGAATTGTGTATATACCTGATCCAGAGGATCATAGATATTGGTAATGGAACCAATGTTAGAATAAGCAATAGGACCGTAATAGTCTGCAACCTGATGCATGGTGGTAACCTTCAGGATCTTTGCAAGAGCAAGCTCATTTGCAAGACCAAGAGGCTCTGCCTTGGCAACAAATGCGGTATATCCGGCCATTCCGTACTCATACTTAACAGTGAACATGCGGCGATGCCAACCATCATTGACATCCCAGCCTGCATGATGACCATCGCTCAGTGTCGGTGCCATGTAACCGCACCATGTCTCTGCGCAAAGGTTGTACATAATCTGATAGTCTGAATCCAGATAATTGCCGTCGCGATAGATAATCACGGAACGTTCCAGCTGCTGAAGCATACCGCCAACGGCAAGACCGTCCTGGCTGAGTTCTTCTTCGTTTACGCCGAAATCGTTCTTGTTGATATTCTCAAAATCCTTGGTACAGCCTGCAAAAACAAAAGCGGCAGCGGCAAGGGTAAGGATAATATTTTTCATTTTCATAGCGCTCTCCTTTATTTGACGATACATACAGCAACACGGTTGAATTCAGGACTCTTGGAAGCGTCGCGGTCTCCTGCATAAGAAGAGCTGATTATCCTGCTGCGGGAAATACCGGCACTCACGAGCATGTCAACAACCTTGTCGGCGCGCTGACCGGAGAGTTCACGGTTGATTTCATCTGTTCCGGTACCACTGTCGGCGTAGCCGGTGATGGTAACCTTTGCATCAGGATTGTCCTTGAGGATCTGGCAGATGCGGCCGAGCTTGAATGCCTCGTCCGGGCGGATTTCGGCTTTGCCGATGATGAAGTACAAATCATCAGAGTAGGTCTCTGTCAAAGTCTTGGCAGGAACTTCCTTGATAACTTCCTTCTCTACCACCTTCTCTACTACCTTGTCCTTGTAAACCACCTTCTCCACTACCTTAGGCTCCTCTACGGCGCTTCTGGCGGGACGATAGGTGTCGTGGGATGCTACTGCATCAGACTTGGATGCGGTGCTGCCTCCGAACTTAAGTTTTACAGAGAAGCCTACGCTTCTTGTAGAAGGCTGCATGAAGTAGTCGATGCCCTGGTTGTAAGTACCTGCACTTGAGGTCATTTCAGGATCGAACGGAGCCTTCAGGTAAAGCATTGCAAGGTTGTTTCCGACAACAGAAACATTGACGCCCTTGATCCATCCCCAGTTCTTGCAAGGGAAGTCGTAACCTACGGAAACCTCTGCGAGGCGAACGTTGGTTGCGCTGTAAACATACTGGCTCATTACGCCCTGGTTTGCACCGATTACCTGATAGTAGCCCTGGATGTCGTAGTTCTTCATGCCGTTAATCATGAAGTAACCCTGCTCGCGGGCGTCGGCTGTGTTCTGGGAGATACCGTAGTAATCCATGACAGCCTGGGTCTTTGAGATAGCCACACCACCGAAGCGGCCGGTGAAGAGGAAGCTTGCGGTAATACCGTTCCAGCCAACATGGCCACCCCAGCTGAGGCGGTGCTTGGCATCGGTTGTACCTGCAAAAATCATATCCTTTTCATCGTAATCGGCTATAATCATACCGTCAGAATTCTGCTTGTAGAAGCCGTTTTCATCGGTAGCGATTGTAGTTACGTAAACATCGCCAAGGGAACCACCTTCATAAAGAACGTTGTTCACACCGCCGAAGCCGCCTACGGAGATACCGTCACGTCCGTAAACCTTTCCGTCGGTAGGATCTACGAAGCTGAGGCTCTTGATGGTGTTCTTGTTCCATGTCCATGTTACATAAGTGCCGAAGTTTACTTTGCCGATGGAATCATCATAGCGGAGTGCAAGCTCAATACCCTTGTTGTTTACCTTACCACCATTCAGCAACATGCCGCTGTTTGTAGAAGTAGAACTCAGGCGAGCGGTATAGAACTGATTGAAAGTGTTGGAGTTGTAAACGGTAGCATCGATCTGGAGTTTGCTGTCGAAGAAGTGGATATTGGTACCGAGTTCCCAAGATTTGGTGCGCTCCGGATCAAGGTCCGTATTCTGACGGCGGATATCAGTGCTGATGCTTCCGTTGGTCTGTGCATAAGTAGGATAAAGGGCGAAGTCTGCCGGGTTGGGAGTATTACCTACCTCCGAATAAGAAGCGCGTACTTTCCAATAAGGGAAGAAACTGCTCTTGAGGAAAGGAAGGAGTTCTGTGACGATACCGGAGAGACCTACTGTAGGATAAGTAATGGCACCGGCTGTCCACAGCGTAGAGTTCCAGTCAATACGGTAGGTCATATCCAGGTAAACCCTGCTGCGCCATCCAAGCTGGGCGTTGGCGAAGACAGACTGGTTCTGTGAATGCCATCCGCTTGAACCAAGATTGGTATGGGTGCTGCTACGGTCGATGTTGTTGAGGTTGAACTTGTTGTTAACCATGGCAAGAGGTCCGTTGATATAATCTGAACGGAAACGGATGTCATCGATGTTCGTACCAACTACACCGGTAAGATTGAAGGCGTTGTCTCCGAAGTACTTATTGAAGGAGGCAAGGAACTCTGCGAACTTCTGCTCTGTGTACTGGTTGTTGAGTCCGTATTTACCGTGCTTTGAACCCTCTGTGAACAGGGTGTTGGTACCGGCGTCGAACTTCTGCTCCTGCTTCTCGTCCGTGCGGTCGAACTTGGCGCGGGCAGAGAGGGTGAGCCAGTTGAGAGGCTTGTAAGAGAGCTGTGCGGAGCCCATGAGACGGTTCTTCAGGTTCTGCCATTTCTGGTGTTCCGTAATCCAGTAAGGGTTCTGCATTGACTGGATGAAGTCATAAGGCCAGAACTGGGTCTTGAAATTACGGCCGGCGTCGTAACGCTCGTAAACCTGAAGCTTGGAAAAGTCGTCTCCTGCAGGAAAGAGGTATACAGGAACTACAGGGTTACCATATTCACCCTGGGAAATCATGTTCTGCTCGCTTACACGACCGTAAGTTACATTGATATCCATGGTGAGGACGTCTTTGAGAAGGTCTGTAGTGTTGCGGAAGGACAGATTGTACCTGTTTACATTGTTGTTGTGGATGATACCGCGGGCATTGGCCACACCTGCAGAAACATAGGTCTGGCTGCGGTCGGTACCAGTTGACAGGGCGATAGAGTTAACCTCGTTTACACCTGTCTGGAAGAAATCACGCGGCTTGTAAGAGGACGGGGTGTCCAGTTTGCTTCCCCAGCTGTAGTATGAACCGGGAGAAGTAGGGCCGTAAGTGTTCTGGAATGAAGGCATCACATAGGCACGTGAGAAGATGGTGCTGTTTGAATAGTCAATATCCAAACGGTCTTTTCCACCTTTCTTTGTGGTGATGATGATGACACCATTTGCTGCATTTGCACCGTAAAGAGCCGCTGCTGAAGGGCCTGAGAGGACGGAGATAGACTCGATATCTTCCTGGTTCAAAGTACCGAGGACGTCACCGGTCTGACCTGCTCCCGCATAGGTACCCTCCGGCTGTGAGCCGCGCAGGGACTGCATAGGGATACCGTCAATCACATACAGTGCATTGTTGTTGTTTGAGATGGATTTGGAACCACGCATGACGATACGTGAGGTTCCTCCCACACCAGAAGAAGACTGGTTAATGGAAACTCCGGCAACCTTACCGTTAAGGCTGTTGACGAAGGATCCAACAGGGCTTACGCTCTCCAGTTTCGGCTGCTGAACATTGTAGGAAAGGGATTTTTCCTCTTTTCGGATACCCATAGCCGTTACCACTGTCGCATTGAGGACGGTAGATGCCGTCGCAAGCTGGACATTGATAACCGTACGGTCTCCGATCTGCTCTACGGCGTCTTCCTGTCCGATGAAGGAATAGCGGAGTGCAACAGCGTCTGCCGGAACGGAAATGGAATAATTACCGTCCAGGTCTGTTATTACACCTACGCTGGTGTTTCCTTCAACGATGACACTTGCGCCGATGAGAGGTTCACCGAACTCGTCGGTGACAGTACCCGTAATCGTCCTGTTCTGGGCGAAAGCGGTCCCACCTGCAAGGAACAGCCCGGCAAGCACCGCGAAGGCGCCTGCAAAGACTTTCTTTAGTTGGAAACTCATAAGGTTTTTAATTAGTAGTAATATTTGTTTAGGTTTTGTTTTCATTTATCTATCTGGATACAGCCCGCACTGACAGGACTTCATCCGTATATTTTCCGTCCACAATGGGGCGTACTGCAAAATAAGCGCTGTCCACACCCATCGGCATAGTAAAACGGGCATGGAGGGTATCACGTTCATCGGCCTTCATCTTACCGGGCTGGCGAAGGCGGAAGAAGGGCTTCCACTCCTCCGGAATCTCGAATTCAACGGTGGCGGAGCCGGTGTTTCCGTTCCCGTAGCGGAAGAACATGTCAGAAGTGTCGCCAGGGCGCACAAGGCCGTAGCTCAGAACCTTATGGCTCATGTACAAACCCTCGCCAAAGGCATAGGGGCGGTCTTCTTCTATGGGATGATTGTAACCGATGACCTCTCCCTTAATAGTTATTATGCGCACGCGCGTGGGAGAGTTTGTATAAAGTATCTGAATCTGCTCCATCATTGGACCGGGGTTGTAGGCGGGATTATAGACTACTTCCAGCACCTCATCTTCACCGGGGGCGACAGGCTTCTTGTCAAAACTGGCCTGCGTGCACCCGCACGGGGTGTACAGCTGCACGGGATAAAGGGTATCCTTATAGTCATTCCTAAGGAGGAGCCTTACCTTGACAGGGCCGTCAATCTCCTTGATTTTTCCAAGGTCCACTTCCTTGCTTGTGGATGCACGCATTGTACGGATACCGTCTTTGGGTGCGCAGGCGCCCATAAGACCAAGCAAGGCAAGCAGGAGGATCAGATTTCTCATAGACCGGAAACGGTGTCGTTATACAATCCAAAGCCGTTCAGGACGGGACAAGCCTTTGAGCCAGTGATTCTTATCTTCACGGCATCTGTGGTAACGGAGCTGCCAAGAATGATTCTCTTATGGCCGATGGTGGTTTTTGAACCATTTCCCCATGACGTCCAGCTGCCGTTTCTCTTAACCTGAATCTCAAAGCTCCTGACGCGCTGGCCAAGAGGAATGTATTCCTGGAGCATCACCCTGTTGAAGGTCTTGCTGCCTGAGAGATTGAATTCGATTTCGACTGTTGTGACGTTGTTGTCGGTTGCAAAATAAGAATCGTAGTTGCCGTTAAGCATGTTGGCAGGGCCATATTTGTCCGTCACATTGCCGCGGACGTTGGTGGCGGTTGCCGTGGCACCATCGGCAAGATTGGTACCGAAGATGCTGTTACGCATGCTCGTAAACTCCTCAATGACAGTCTTTTCCTGTGAGGCGATGACGCCGTTGTTGGACGGCGGAACGTTCATTAGGAAGACTGAATTGCGGCCCACGCTCTTGTAATAAAGGTTCATGAGTTCCTTTGCGGTCTTGCGGCTGTCCGATGCACCGTAGAACCAGCCGTTGTGGTCTCCGATCTGCTGGATGCTGAAGTCGCACTCTGCGGGGCACCATGAAGAAGCGCCCTCGTCTCCCTGGCTAAGGTATGACTCATAGTTGCCAGGAAGGTTGCTCGGAGAAAGGCCGCGGCCGCTGATGTTCAGGGTGGACCAGTTGGTCTCTCCGGCCTCGCCGGCCTCATTTCCGACCCAGCGGCAGCCGGGGCCGCCATTGGAGAAGATTACGCAGTCCGGGTTGGCATCGTACACAACCTGATTCACTGCAGACCAGTTGAAGGAGCCGGCATGGTTGCCGTCGAACCACATCTCAACTACCTTGCCATAGCTGGTCATAAGGCTCTTGAGGGCCTTTTTGTACATATCCTCATATTGGGAGGTGCTGTAACCGGCTGCTTCAATCATCCTGTCCCAAGGTGAGAGATAGATACCAAGGTTCACTCCGTACTTGGTGCAGGCGTCTGAAACGGCCTTTACAACGTCTGTATGGTTCTTGCAATTGGAATTGGCGACGTCTGTTGTGCTTTCAGGATTGTCCCAGAGGCAGAAGCCGTCATGATGCTTTGCGGTTAGGATTACCTCTTTGAAGCCGTTGTCTGCGGCAGTCTTTACCCACTGGTCAGCATCGATAGTGGTAGGGGTATAATTCTGGAGCAGAAGGCTTTCTGTCCAAGAGCGTCCGTTGCATGTTGAATTCTCACCGTCCCAGCCGGAGAAGGTTGCCTGGCCGTAATGATAGAACATGAGGAGTTCCTGGCGCTGCCATGCGAGCTGTCCTTTGGTAGGAACTGCGCCGTAGGCTGTGGGTGCTCCTGGGTCTGAAGGCGCACCTGCGTTCACTGTAACCGTGCAGCTTGCAGTAAATCCTCCGTCAACGGTAGATACGCCGATGGTAGCTGTTCCTGCGGCGACTGCCGTTACCCTGCCGGCTGAAACCGTAGCAACGGTAGAAGAAGAGCTGTACCATGTGACAGCCTTGTTCTCTGCATTTACAGGTTCAACTGTGGCGGTAAGCGTTGCACTCTCCCCTATTTCCATTGTCAGGGATGTTTTGTCAAGGCTGACTCCGGTAACGTGAACAACCGGTTTTTCTGCTTCCTTGACGACGATGGAGCATTTATCCTTGAAGCTGCCATCGTCCGTTACAACAACGACTACAGTGCTGCCGGCGCCGATTCCCGTTACAAGACCGTTGCCATCGACGGTTGCAATGGAAGTGTTTCCTGAATTCCATTTCACTCCGGGATTGGTGGCGTTTCTGGGGGTTACGCTGGCGCTGAGCTGGCCGGTTTCCCCAACTTTCAGTTCCAGGGATGTTGGTCCTACTGTTACGCCGGTTACTGCAACTGTTTTATACTCAGGCTCATTTGGAATAGAGTCTTTACTACTGCAGGACATTGTCGCAAAAAGGGCAATGCACATTAAAAAAACGTTCGCTTTTTGTACCATAGGGTGCAAAATTAAACGTTTTTTTAGAAAATACATAGTATTTTTAATCTATTAGCCGCTTTCTGTTTAAAATTCCGGAAAATCCAGTAACAAAAACGGATAATCTGTCATTAGAGTCCGGAGACGGTATCATTAAAGAGGCCGAAACCGTTCAATACCGGGCAAGCATTTGATTCATTGATACATATTTTGACAGCATCCGTAGTTACGGTTTCCCCAAGAATGATGCGCTTGTGTCCGATTGTTGTGGTTTCTCCGCTACCCCATTCCGTCCACACTCCGTCAAATTTCACTGCTATTGAGAAGGCCTTCACGCGCTGTCCCAGAGGGATATACTCCTGAAGCATTACGCGGTTGAAAGTCTTTTCACCGTCAAGAGTGAAATCTATATCCACGTCAGTGACATCGTCCTCTGTTGCAAAATATGAATCATAATCCCCGTCCAGAAGGTTTGCAGGGGCATATTTGCTGCCACGGACATTGGTGGCGGTAACGGTGGCACCATCGGCCAGGTTAGTCCCGAAAACGGCGGTGCGCATGCGGGTGAATTCTTCCATGATTGCAACTTCTTTTGCGTCGATGACGCCTTTGTCAGACGGCGGAACGTTCATGAGGAAGATGGAGTTGCGGCCGACGCTTTTGTAATAGATGTCCATCAGGTCCGATGCCGTCTTCCTGGGGTCATCGGCCCCGTAGAACCAGCCGTTGGGGTCTCCGATTTGCTGGATGCTGAAGTCGCTTTCCGCCGGTACCCAGCGGGATGCGCCCTCGTCTCCTGAACCAAGGAAAGTCTTGTAGTCTCCTTCCATGTGACCGGGAGTGAGTTTGCGGCCGACGGCGTCAAGGGTAGACCAGTTGGTTTCGCCGGCTTCTCCCTGCTCATTGCCAACCCAGCGGCAGCCTGGGCCTCCGTTGGAGAAGATTACGCAGTCCGGATTGATGCCGAAGACTACCTCGTTCACTGCGGGCCAGTTGAAGGCGCCGGCATGGTTGCCGTCGAACCAAATCTCTGTTACCTTGCCGTATTTTGTCATGAGGTCTTTAAGGGCGTTCTTGTACATAACCTCATAAGTATCAATATCATAACCCGCAGCCTCTATCATCCTGTCCCAGGGGGAGAGGTAGATGCCAAGGTTTACACCGTATTTTGCGCAGGCGTCTGAAACGGCTTTCACAACGTCTGTGTGGTTTTTGCATTTTTCATTGGCGATGTCTACCGTGCTCTCCGGATTATCCCAGAGGCAGAAGCCGTCGTGATGCTTTGCGGTGATGATTACTTCCTTGAAGCCGTTGTCTGCAGCTGTTTTTACCCACTGGTCTGCGTCGATGGTGGCCGGTGCGTAGTTCTGGAGCAGGAGTTCAGCGGTCCAGGGCTTTCCGTTGCAGGAGGGGTTCTCTCCGTCCCAGCCAGAGAATGTGGCCTGGCCAAAGTGGTAGAACATAATTAGTTCCTGCCTCTGCCAGTCTATCTGGCCTTTGGTGGGGAGGGTTCCGTAGGGGGCGGGTGCGCCGGGGTCTTTGGTTCCGCATGAGAGTGCTGTCAGGAGCAGTGCTGCAAGGTAAACGAGTGTCTTCTTCATGGTTGTTTCTTTTGTGTGTTCACAAAACTAAGGATAAATCCTTAAGTTTCCAAAATTATTGGGCATAAGCCAGGGTCGCTACTGAAATCCTTAATCCGGGCTTGACAGCTGTCTGTCCCGGGGCCGCTTCCGTCATTCCCGGGCCCGCTTCCGTCATTCCCGGCTTGACCGGGAATCTGTCACCCATTGCCGCCAAAAGGGCCTGCCGGGCGGAAAACAAGGTCGCCCCCGTGGTAAACACATCATCTACCAAAAGGATATGAGATTCCTCGACTACGCTCGGAATGACATTCCCCGTCATTCCCGGCACCCCTTCCGTCATTCCCGGTTCCGCTTCCGTCATTCCCGGTTCCCTTTCCGTCATTCCCGGGCCAGATTCCGTCATTCCGGGCACCGCTTCCGTCATTCCGGGCACCGCTTCCGTCATTCCCGGCTTGACCGGAAATCTACTCTGGAGCGAAGCCAGTGCCGCCCCGTCGGCCCTGAAGGCGGACGCGACGTTCGCCAGGCGCTCCTCGTGGCTGAGCTTGGTCTGGCTGCCGGTAGACCGTACTTTGCGCAGGATGTCCGTCCGCAGCGGAGCACCGATGGCCTCCGCCACGCCCCTTGCTATAAGCTCCGCCTGATTGTAGCCACGTCTCCAGCGCCGCCTCCAGTGCAGCGGCACTGGCACCACCGCCGTCACCGGCGGCATTCCGCCAACCCCAAAAGGTATCCCTCCGGGCTTTGGCGGCAACGCCGCGGGCTTTTCGGTCGGGGCTGTCGCCCCGGAAAAGCCGGCAGCCAACAGCCGCCGCCCCAGCATCTGGCCTAGCCAGATGCCGAGCGCGGCGTTGCCGCCGTATTTTACCGCCTTGGTAAGATGCTCGTACTCCCCCTGATAATAGAACAAAGCCGTAGCACGGGAATACGGTTCATACGGAGCGTCATCGGCCAAAGACCTCTGTATCAAATCATTGAAGGCATCCGCCATCTTGTTGTGCGGGGTCATCCAGAAAAACGTCAGCGGCATATCCGCAAGGCACCCAAGGCAAAGATGCCACTCATCGCGAAGCAGCACCCGCCCGCACACCGCGCACTTCGCCGGAATCAGCACATCCCTTATCGCCCCGAATAGCCTCATAGCACCTATATTCTTTTTGCCTCAACAAACCACATAATTCAACAACTTCAACCTTTCCCCTTGTCATTTCGACCAAGCCCGAAGGGCGCGTGGAGAAATCTCCTCACACACTCCGATATAAGCTTCTATTGAAAATCAATTACTTACACATTTCAACTTGGCAAAATTTGCTAAGTTAAATCACGTAACTAGCTGATAATCAATATCGGCACTTTCAACGACCCTCAGGTGAAGGTATTTTGCAATTTGCCTGTCTAAGGCATAAGTCGTCTTTTCAAGATAGAACAAGGCCTCCAACTTTTTATCCGTACCCCAATTCAAAATTTCTTTGACGGACGCACGGGGATATCGCCGCTGAAGACTAGCGCTAAAAGAAGCATACGTTTTATCAGAAAAACCGATGAAATGCTCTCTTATTTCATACTCTCCACCAACATTGGAATTTACCGCCACAAGTAACTGATTGTAATCTCCATAAAGGCTAACGACGGCATCGTAATCAATTACGTTATAGGTATTTATGATATGATTAACCAATGCGCCCGTTTCCTTCTCATCCAAATCTTTTACAAGATTGTTAAGGACAGCATACGTCAGAGGACGTAGCCGATGCCTAAGGGCGTTCACTCGATCTTTAGCATACAAGAATTCCCCTGAATTACCCCTATCTGACGGCAGTTTGGGGTGCAAAAAATTCCACTTGAATTGTTCTGGCTTGTTACAAAGATGTCTTTCTACTGGATTATTCACCACATACGCAAAAACCGAACGCTTCTCTTTGTTGCCATATTTTGGTGCGCTGCCAAACGGCCCGAACATTTGTCCGCTTTTGCCATATTCCTCGTTCCATGCCAAAGAAAAAAGCCGGCTGACTTCATGCTCAAACAAAGATAATTGCTTAAGGTTATTTGCCTGAACTATCGAATGAATATGGTCAAGCATAAAGCAAAGGCCATAGACTTTTATTCCGTATTTGACTGACAAAACGGAGTGTAGCGTGAAGTAAACAAGATAATCTTTGATCGAATAAAAGATCAAAAAACCATCATGACGTCTTTTGTAAATGTGCATCCAGGCATCGGCACTAAATCTTCTGCGAATCATCTCTCACAAGGGGGCAGGACTTACAAGCCCCTCTTACCTACAAAGATACGAAGCCCCGTGCTCATATCAAAGACTAGCGGTGATTTTTTCAACAAAAATTCAGCTTTATTGAAAATCAATAACTTACGCATTTCAACTTGGCAAAATCGGCTAAGTTGAAATGCGTAACTCGTTGATACTCAGTGCTGGCGTGCTGTGCGACGCTGAAAGCTAAGTCACGGTGGTGTGGTCTCGGTGGAAGGCTGGAGGCTTCGGGAAAAACCAGTGCGGCTCTATCAGAACCAGCTTAAATGACAGTCTCACGAAGCTGTCGGCATTCGATAGCGCCGCGCTACGGGGCTTAGAACGTCATCCGGTAGCAGATGGAGGGCATGATGGGGAAAATGCTGATTTTCATCCAGCGCTCAGACTCCATATCCCAGGTAAGGGCGTAGGGATTATGCCTGTTGAAAACATTGTAAATCCCAAGCACGAACTCATGGTCTACACTCTTTCTCTTAAGGGTAAGGCTATAAGAAATATCCAGGCGGATATAGGGCTTCATGGTGTAGTTATTAGGATGCGTAAAATAGTCTAAATCAAAGTTTTGCCCCTTCCACTTAAAGAAATCGTAAGGGTCTGCCCATACCGGGTATGTGCCGGCACGAAGTGACTCTTTATGTCCGCTTGTGTATGTAAACAAGCCGTTTAGTGCATGTGTTACACGCTCGTTGTCCTTAATGAGGTATTTGCCGGAAAGACTCAGGATATGCCGCCTGTCAAATTTGAAGGGAAAGGGTTTTCCTTCATTCAATTTGTCAAACGTCCGGTCTGTTTTGGACAAAGTATAGGCCAGCCGTCCGGAAAATTTTTTATAGTTTCCGTCAAGCGATACTTCCAGACCACGGGAGGAGCCGTCACCAATCAGCAGGTTCTCTTCCCACTCCATGGCGCTGGTTGTAAAAAACTTATCGGCCTTTTCAAAAAACACAAGGCCAGACATTTTCTTCCAGAAAGCGCCGATTGAGAAATTGACAGGCAGTTCTCCGCGAGACACAATTCCGGCATAGAACTGGTCTGCCTTTTCGTATGAAAGACTGTCTCTTGAAGGGACAATCAAGTCGATGGAAAAACCCGTTGGAACGCCTTCTAATGTGTGATAGAATTGTGCCAGGCGGTCATACGTAAGCTCAATCCCAAGATGCTCACTTACAGCCAAATTCCCTTTGACCCTGAATTCAGGGACCTTTTTTGTTATACCATCATGGCCTTTGTAAAGGTTGAATCTTGATGCTAGTTTAATGCAGGCCTCGTCCGGATTGCCGATTTCCGCCTGTGCATAATAAATACTTGTCCTGGCCTTAAGTGTATCCGTAAGCCATGGCGCTCTTTTTCTGGCGGCGAAAGCTGCCGGAGTAAATGAGGCTTTCTTAAAATCTGCCCCTGCTACAATTTTAATGGTTTCCGATGGCTCGAAGGAGATTCTAACCTGCGTCTTTTTTTCACTGATTCCGGAAAACATGTGCATCAGAGTGCTGTTCTTCTCATTCACCGAACGCTTCTGCAACTGGTCTGAATGAAAATAGTTGTCTGAGTAAGAAAGGTACAGGTTTAGTTTGTCGATGGGAGTCCAGTCGGCATCGGCAATAAAAATCTTGTTCTGCCATCCCATCTCATCGTGCGAACTCTCATCCCGGGTGTCCCAGTTGTAGGCATCGTAACTGGAAAGATAAGAGAAATTAAAAGTCAGCCTGTTGTAAGGTATGTAAGAGGCTTTGCCATAATAGTCATAAACCTGGGCCTTTATTTTGTTCGGGAGGTTCAGTTTGTCTGATATTATGTCTTTGGCAATCACATTGTATTCATACTGGGCTGGCGATACCCTGGCGGCTCCAAGAAAATAGAAGTGCTTCCCCGCGGGAAGGGAAAACATCAGGGATTCATTCATGTTGCTGACAACGATAGAGCCGAAGCCTCCGTCTTTAATGCCGTGGCTTGTCATCTTGATATGAGAAGAGAGCAAATTTCCGTCCCAGGCATCAAAGCCTCCTACGATAAACTCGTTCTTTGCAATAATCTCATCCGGGATTAGAGCCAGCAGTCCCATCAAATGACTTGTACCATAAATAGTTACGCCATCAAGCGAAATAAGGTTGTTTCCATTGTTACCGCCTCTTACATAAAAAGCGGAAGTGCCTTCCATGCCAAAAGAAACGCCAGGCAGGGTCTGAACGAATTTAATGACATCTCCTGTCCCCAAAGGGCTTACGACGCTTCGGATTTTTCTGGAGGAAACCTCCCTAATGCTGCTTCCAAAAGGACGCCTTGCCGTAATTTTGGAAGCATTAAGGCTGTCAACCATCCCCTGTGGCTCCTGGGCGTAAACCGCTGCTCCGGAGATGAAGAGCATGGCAACCGCAAGAAGGGTTTTAAAGAGTCTGCCGAAGTTCTTCATATTTTTCCACAAGGTAGTTTAAGTAGTTCTCATGATATTCGTGCTCGTATTTAGCCGCGGCAAAAATGCCCCGGCCTCCGACCACGTTTGAATAAGGAGATTCCCGGCGAAGAATAAGTGAAAAATCCTTTTCAGTAGATTCTCCTATGCGGATTATTACATCTTTCAGATGGTCATATAGCTCTTGGGACGGATATATTAGGTGCAGGTCATAATCTCCTAAATCATCACCGACTTTTCTAAAATCAAAAGCCGGTCCCCAAAGCATATACTCCTCCTCTTTGTTTACATACATCCCGTATTGCGGATAATCCATATAGCGCATCGGTTCATCGTATTCATCAGATAAACTAAATAGAACAGAATAACCGTTAAACTTATATGGATTAGTATTGCCAACTCGCTGGTGAATGAAAGCATAGCTGTTAAAAGAATATTCTGGAACGAGAGTGTATTGGTTGTCATAAATATACTCCACGTATTTAATACCGTCCCTTATAATAAAATCCTCTTCGGTAAAGTCCGCAGGCAGCAAATTTTTCTTATATGAACCGCATTCACCCAATACATTGAACATGTCAATATCGGTATGGCTTGTAGTAATCTTGTCCCAGATTTTCCCATTCTGCATAAAATAAGCAATACATAATATGTCTCTCTCCTGGCCATCTGTCCTGACAATTCTGCGGGATGGACGAACAGCTGGTACAAGACTTGTGCTTGCAAGGAATGTAGGATTAGGCCAGAAAACACATTTTATGTCCCCCGGCATTGTTGTCTCGGCGTAAGCCTTCTGACTTCCGGCAGAGACTACAAGTCTGTATGAAGCATCATATTCCGCCTTGTAATTCATGACCCAGGCGCCATCGCTCCGGCAAGAAAAGCCGCCTACAAGTTCCCAATTGTTGTTTTTATTTATGAAAAGTTCTACGGAACCCTCTCTTATCCTTTTATATTCACTTTCTTTTGAATCATCGTTCCGCTTTGTCCAAAACAAATCAACAACCTGCTCATCAGAATCCGTCAGCACAGCACTAATCACTATCTCCTGCGGGTCATCAGTATTCAAGCTAACCCATTCCACACACGAAGCGAGTCCGAAGAGCAATAATGCTATCAGGAAAGGCATCGAAAGGAACTTTAAAGTATGAAGGGGTTTCATAATTCGAAAGTTTTTGATAACTTGCCTCAAATTAAAAAAAAAACTTTAGATTAATCCATTAATTCAAGCAAATATGAAAAAGATAGCGGTTATTGTTCTACTAACAGGCCTGTTTTCAATTACTTCTCTTGCTCAGGTTCCGGTAAAATGGAACGTTGGTTCCGGCAGGATAGAGTCTGTTTTCAAAAGCGCAAAAAATATTAAAAGTACCTCTTTTGACGGGTACTACGTTGGCGCAGGGGCAGAGATTGCCTTGCCGGTCAGTTACCTTTCTGTATTTGCATCGGCAAACTGGGATTATAAAAACTTCAAATCGCCGGCTGCCGTTGAGTTTAAAGCCCATTACCTAAGGATTCCTGTACAGATTAAATACACCTTCGGACTTGGCAAGGTTTTGGAAGTTTATGTTGCTGCCGGACCAAGTTTCAATATTGGTCTTTTTGGAAGCGACTTCACTGCTCTTAACAACTTGATTTACACTATGCCGATTACCCCCGAGGTCACAAATAAGGATATTTTTGGCGATAACGGCATGAAGCGCTTCTTTGTTCAGGGCGGAATTTCCGCCGGAGTAATAGCCTTAAGCCATTATGAACTCCGCGTTGGATACGAGTACGGCCTGAGTGATGCCAGCAATCTTCCATATTGCGATGCAAACCGCGTCCACGCCTTAACCTTCGGCGTCGGCTACTGGTTCTGATTATCAATAACTTACGCATTTCAACTTGGCAAACTCGGCTAAGTTGAAATGCGTAACTCGTTGATACTCAGTGCTGGCGTGCTGTGCTGAGGCTGTGGACTCAACACCTGCTTGCCGGCCGGAGCAAAATTACATATTCATGCCACCATCGACCTGGATAACCTGGCCGGAGACATAAGAAGACATGTCGCTTGCAAGGAAGGTTGCAACGTCTGCAATGTCCTCAGGGGTACCGCCGCGGCGGAGCGGAATCTTCTCCATCCACTCTTTGCGAACCTCCTCAGGGAGAGCCTGGGTCATAGCGGTCTCAATGAAACCGGGGGCGATGGCGTTGGCGCGGATGCCTTTGCGGCCCATCTCCTGGCCGATGCTCTTTGCAAGGGCGATTAGGCCGGCCTTTGAGGCTGCGTAGTTAGCCTGGGCTGCATTTCCGTGAACACCTACAACGGAAGACATGTTTATGATGCTTCCGCCTTTCTGGCGCATCATGACGGGAACGCATGCGTGGATGAAGTTGAATGCAGATTTAAGGTTAACTGCAAGAACCGCATCCCACTGCTGCTCAGTCATTTTGAGCATAAGTCCGTCCTTGGTGATACCGGCGTTGTTGACAAGGATGTCAATTTTGCCGAAGTCTGCCTTAATCTTCTCTACAACCTCGTGAGTCTCCTCAAAGTTGGCTGCGTTGGAAGCGTAAGCCTGAACCTTATGACCGTAAGCGGCGATTTCCTCTACGGTCTTCTGAGCGTTTTCATCAATTACAAGATCAGTAAAAGCTACATCTGCACCCTCTGAAGCATACTTAAGGGCGATGGCTTTTCCGATACCTCTGGCAGCTCCTGTAATGAGGGCTACCTTACCTTCTAAAAGTCCCATATTACGTGTATTTTTACAGTTTCAAACTATATTTATTCCGCAAAATTAACTCTTATGTCCTCAATTCCAAAATATTTGGCTAATTTTGCAAGCCTTTTTCCGGAGGAAAAAAATATTATGAGCGAAATCAGAAACAAGGACCTTTACCCGTCGGGCCAGCTGAAAATAGACTGGGTGCGCGCTCACATGCCGCTTTTAAACGGCCTGGAGGCCGATTTTTCCAAGACTAAGCCCTTCAAGGGGCTGAAAGTTTCCCTCTCCGTTCACATGGAGGCCAAGACTGCATATCTGTGCCAGGTCCTCGCTGCCGGCGGAGCGGAAATGTACGCCACCGGCTGCAACCCCCTGAGTACCCAGGACGACGTAGCCGCCGCACTTGACCGCAGCGGAGTCAATGTATTCGCCCTTCACGGCGCCACGCCGCAGGAATACGAGCACTGCCTCAGGAAGGTCTTGGAAATCGGACCGAATATCATAATTGACGATGGCGGAGACCTTGTAAACCTGATGCTTACGGAGTTCCGGGACCTGATTTCCGGAGTCATCGGAGGATGTGAAGAGACAACGACCGGCATCCTTCGCCTTCGCAGGCTGAATGCTGCCAAGGAGCTTCCATTCCCCATGATGCTTGTTAATGACGCCCAGTGCAAGCATTTCTTTGACAACAGATATGGCACCGGCCAGTCTGTCTGGAACGGCATCAACAGGGCTACCAACCTTATCGTCGCAGGCAAAACCGTCGTCGTAGCCGGCTACGGATGGTGCGGCAAAGGCGTCAGCATGAGGGCCAAAGGCCTGGGCGCAAAGGTTATCGTCACTGAAATCGACCCTGTAAAGGCGATAGAGGCTGTGATGGACGGTTTCCAGGTCATGACAATGAAGGAGGCCGCTCCGAAGGGAGACCTTTTCGTTACCGTCACCGGTTGCGACGATGTTATAACGGCAGAGCATTTCGCCATCATGAAGGACGGGGCAATCCTTTGCAACGCAGGCCATTTTGACTGTGAAGTCGATGTCGCTTATCTGGAAAAATCGGCCGTCAAGACATCTCCCGCAAGGGAAAACATTAAGGCCTACACAATGGAGGATGGAAAGACCTTCTATGTTATCGCAGAAGGCCGCCTTGTGAATCTTGCGGCTGGCGACGGCCATCCCGCGGAAATCATGGATATGTCCTTTGCCATCCAAGCACTCAGCGCCAAATATCTTGCAGACCATCGCGGCCAGGAGCGCGAAAAGGGCGATATGCTCCTTAACGTTCCGGAAGAAATTGACCGCGCCGTTGCTTTCAGGAAACTGGCAGCCTGGGGCATCAGCATAGACAAACTCACAGAAAAACAAAGACTTTACCTTTACGGGGAATAAATCATGAAACTGATTCCAATTTACGCCTGGAACAAGGGCGTTCACATCTTTGAGACTAAACAGGAAAGGTTCGTTAAAAGGCCCTGGGCGCAGGGCGTTGTGCTGCTGCTTTGCGTTGTCGTTGCAATGCTTTTGGCCAACCTGCCCTGGACCAGCGAGGCTTATAAAGAGGTGCTTGAGACCACTCTTTCCATCAAAATAGGCAGCTTTGAATTCCCCCAGGGAATGACCGTTGAAAAGTTCATCAACGACATTCTTATGGTGGTTTTCTTCTTCACTGTTGGCCTTGAAATCAAGCGAGAAGTAGTAAACGGGGAACTCAGCAGCCGCCAGAAGGCCGTTATGCCAATCATTGCAGCCTTTGGCGGAGTGATTATGCCGGCCCTCATTTACACCCTTGTCA
The DNA here is from genome assembly GCA_017459075.1 of Bacteroidales bacterium. Lineage (GTDB taxonomy): Bacteria > Bacteroidota > Bacteroidia > Bacteroidales > UBA932 > Cryptobacteroides. The sequence continues at coordinate 2,785 of JAFUDQ010000045.1, read as the reverse complement.
ACCATAGTCCCGCCGCCGCTTCCAGCGGTTGGGGAATCCCCACTGCCACAGACATCGCCTTTGCGGTTGGAATCCTTTCCATTCTTGGAGACAAAGTCCCAGTTTCGCTGAAGGTCTTCCTTACCGCCCTTGCCATTGCCGATGACCTTATTGCCATCCTTGTGGTGGCCCTGTTCTATGGCGGCAGCATCAACCTCCTGCTTCTTGGCATCGCCGTGCTTCTCATTATCTTTGTGCTGATAATGAATAAGTTAGGAGAGAAAAGGATGATTTTTTACATCATTCCCGCCGTGGCAATATGGATACTTTTCTACTATTCCGGAATCCACGCCACCATGTCCGGTGTCGTTATGGCTTTCCTTGTGCCGATGACTCCCAGGTATACAAAAGAGTATTACTTCCACAAGCGCGACCATTACCGCCATCTGCTTTCTGAATACGACAACATTCATGAGGAAGGTGGCTTCCCCAACGGCCCCCAGAGGCATATTCTGCGCCAGCTCAGCAGGACCAGCCGCAATTGCATCGGCATGAGTTACCGTCTGGAGCATGCTCTTGGCATTTGGGTTAATTTTGTGATTATGCCGATTTTCGCCCTTGCGAACGCCGGTGTAACCATTCCCAGTGTGGAATATTTCAATGTATTCAATTTCAGCCCTGAGCTTGGCAGCGTCAGCATGGGTATATTCCTTGGCCTCCTCCTTGGCAAGCCGATTGGCATTACCCTGGCGTCTTGGATCGCCGTTAAGGCAAAGGTTGGGGCGATGCCTGCAAAGGCCAACTGGAAGATGCTGTTTGCCGTTGCCTGCCTTGGCGGTATCGGCTTTACAATGTCCATCTTTGTGGATACCCTGTCCTTCGGAGACCATCCAGAGGTGGCGGAGCAGCTGCGCAACATGGGTAAGGTGGCTGTGCTCATGGGCTCCCTCTGCGCCGGCCTGCTTGGCAGCATCCTTGTAAATCTCTTCCATAAAAAACCAGCCATTGAAAATTAGCTAGTTACGCATTTCAACTTAGCCGTTTTTGCCAAGTTGAAATGCGTAAGTTATTGATAATCAGAACAGGCTTATACTACTGGAAGATGAAGCCAGCGTCGGTTACTGGATGTAAAGGACTTTTTAGAATTTTTTTGCTTTTTAGAAGATGGCGCCGATGATGATGGTTATCATCCAGACAGCGGCGAAAAGTTTAAGGCCGGTGCCGACGAGGAAGCCGAGGAAGGCGCCCAGGGCGGCGGTAGTTGAATTGAGGGTATCCTTGCTGCCGAACGCGTATTCGGCCACGAAGGCACCGATGAGGCCGCCAAGAATCATTCCGATGGGCGTCAGGAACATTCCAAGTAGCATTCCTATGGTGGAGCCCCAGGACGCGGCCTTGCTACCCCCGGTGTATTTTGTGATTCTTGAGGGGACTATGTAGTCAAGGATGGTAACGACGACGGTTATTCCCAGCCAGATGAAGAGCTGGGTACTGGAGATTGAGCCTTCAAAACGCAGGTACATAACCAGCATGCCAAGCCAGCTAATTGGCGGGCCGGGCAGTGCCGGTACTATACTGCCGATGATTCCGAAGACTCCCAGGAATATTCCCAGGGCTGCCAGTAGAATGTCACCTATCATTGTTTACAGATTTCTCCACTCTCCCTTCGGGCTCGGTCGAAATGACAACCACTCTCCCTTCGGGCTCGGTCGAAATGACAGTCATTTCGCCATAGCGGCCTCAACGTCGTCCGGAAGGATAGGAAGACGCTTGGGACCGCAGCGGCGGGCACCAGTCTCTGTTACAAGAACGTCGTCCTCCAAGCGGATTCCGCCGAAGTCGTAGTAATCCTTAAGCTTTTCAAAGTTGATGATACCCTTGCCAAGGCCCTTCTCTTTCCACTCCTCAATAAGGGCAGGGATGAAGTAAATACCTGGTTCATCGGTAATTACAAAGCCGGGCTTAAGGTTACGGGCCATACGCAGGCTGCCAAGGCCAAGCTGCTTTGCACGAATCTGGCCGCGGTCATAGCCAACAAGATTCTCACCAAGGTCCTCCATATCATGCACGTCAAGCCCCATGTTGTGGCCAAGGCCGTGAGGCTGGAAGAGGCCGGCAATGCCGTCGGCAGTCATCTCATCAAGGTCTCCCTTCACAAGGCCGAGGGCACTGAGCCCCTCAAGCATTTTGTGCATGGTGGCCAGATGAACCTCCCTGTAAGTGATTCCAGGGCGGGTGATGCTGAAGGCATGCTCATTACAGTCGCAAACAATCTGGTAAATCTCACGCTGCTTGGTAGTGAATTTGCCGCTGGTAGGATAGGTACGGGTGAAGTCCGATGCATAATGCATATTACTCTCTGCTCCTGCGTCGATTACCATGAGTTTGCCGGGCTCTATCACCTTGTCATGCAGATGGTTATGGAGGGTCTCACCATGCTGGGTAAGGATGGTAGGGAATGATACGCCCCAACCTTTGCTGAGGGTAAGGCCTTCCATCTTTCCTACGATTTCCTGTTCAACAATGCCGATGCGAATGTTGTCGCGGCCTACGGAGTGCATCTCATAGCCAAGGGCGCAGGCATCGTCAATAGCCTCAATTTCACAAGGCTCTTTTACAAGTCGCTGGCTCACAACGGTTTCTATAAACACGGTAGATGGTTTTTCTCCGGGGAAGAGTTTCTCTGTCACCATCGTGTTATAGTAGCGGGAAGGGGGCAGGAAGTGGACCGGACGGCCAGCAGCCTTGGCGGCTTTAACGGCCTCGAAAGCCTTCTCATAAGGAGCTGTGGCGGCTACACCTACAA
>JAFUDQ010000044.1 GCA_017459075.1 Bacteroidales bacterium | reverse complement strand
TTTTCCCCTTACGGTCTGTGGCATCTACAAGGAATTCGGCAATTCCATCTTGAAGGCGCCCGACGTGTTGGTGCGCGGCGAGATGATGCCCAAGACCAATTCTTCCCACGATGAATATATGTCGAACGCCGGAGGCGGAATCTGCTTTGTGATGACATACCCTGGCGCCGACCTCCAAGGCAGGCAGGACGACATCCTGAACTGGTGCGAAGAGAATTTCTGGGTTTACAAAAGTCAATATGACAAGGTCCGGATTATTCCGCTGAAGGATATGTATTTCCTGAATGAAGGAATACGGTACGGTTCTGATACCATCCAGTTCGGCAACCGCAGTTTCGTGAATCTGCTGCTGGCGATGTGCATCCTGCTGCTGGCCTTTGCCGTGCTGAATTATATCAACATGACTACGGCACTTACGGGCTTCCGCGCCAAGGAGATGGCTACCCGTCGTTTGGTAGGAGCCGAGAAACGGAGCATCTTCTTCAAGATTATCGCGGAAAGCACAACCATCTGTGGCATTTCGATGCTGCTGGCCATCCTGCTGGCCGAAGCGCTTGCGCCGACAGCTTCCCGAATTCTGGAGTATCAGGTGTCTGTTTTCAAGGCCGTTACACCAGTCAATATCCTGTTGGTGCTGGGATTTATCTTGGTGCTGGGTATCCTTGCCGGTATTGTCCCGGCGTTGCTTATCCAGAAGGCGCAGCCCATCGAGATTGTCCGGGGTACGCTCCGGCTCAAGACAAAGACGGTTTATAGCAAGGTTATCATCGTGCTCCAGAATGTGGTGGCCGTGGTGATGCTGGTGAGCGCCCTCACGATGGCCCTGCAAATCCGGCACTTGATATCGGCCGATTTGGGTTACAATACCAAAGACATCCTTGTGGTGGACAATGCCTTCGGCCAGACCGGGCAGATCCGGCCACTACTTGATAAGTGGAGGGAGGAGCCTTGCGTGGAGGAGGTCGGACAAGGCGACGGTATTCCGCTGGGCGGGACCAATAACTGGACGATGGAGATGCCGGATGGCCGATGGGTGTCGTTCCAGCAGATTCAGGGAGATGACAAGTACTTCGATATTCTTGGCTTGAAAGAGAAGCAAGATAATCATCAGCCGAACAAATGGTGGCTCAATGAATATGCCTTCAAGCAGATTGGCATTGAGGAGAGTGCGACGGAATTCGTAACTGCCCAAAATGGAACGCGTGGAATCGGCGGCGTCTATTACGATTTCAAAATCCGCCCGCTGGAGCAGGACCAGAGCGCCGCGATGATTTACAATCGTGGGGAGAATCCCGATGACGATTATCCCTGGATACTGCTGGTAAAGACCACCGGAGACCACGCAGCAGCCAGGAAACGGGTAGAAGCCATTGCCGCAGAGGTGTTTCCCGGCAGGCTCTTCGAAGCCCAGTATATCGAGGAGATGATTGAAGATGGTTTTGCCGATGAGAGCCGGGTGCTCAAGATCGTCCTCCTCTTCACGCTGCTGTCTGTGCTGGTATCGGCCCTGGGGCTCTTTGCGATGAGTTCCTACTATATGCAGCAGGAGATCCGAAGCGTATCGGTGAAGAAGGTTTTCGGAGCCGAGTATTCCGGCGTGCTGAAGGAACTGGTGCTGTCGTTCATGAAGATGGTGGGAATCGCGTTTGTGATTGCCGTGCCTATTGGCTGGTGGATCATGAACCGCTGGCTGTCCGGATATGGACATCGCATCAGTCTGCACTGGTGGGTGTTCGCGGTTGCAGGGGCAGCGGTGGCACTGATTGCCATCATCTCTGTCCTGTACCAGAGCGTCAAGACTGCCCGGACTAATCCGGCGGAGGCGTTGAAGAAAGAATAAATCGGCCTCAGGCTTGCGTGAAAGGCAGATTTATTGTAAATTCGTGTCCTTTTTCGCCTGGGTAAGGCGAAGTAAATGATAATAGAGATTGATTATGAGGAAGATTGCTTTATTGAGTATGGCTGCTGTGATAGCACTGACATCCTGCACCGAGAAATTGAATGAAGAAAACCTGTCGCTCCGGCTGGATTTTCCGGCGGAGGATACGCACCATATCGCGGACGGGGACGTTCCGAGTTATACGCTCCATACCGACGAGCTGACCGTCTCTTTCGACATCCTTTCCGGAGCCGGAGGCTATACCGCCACAGTCTTGGAGTATGAGTTTATGCCGAGCCGGCATATCACCCTGTCTGGAGGAACGGCCCATATTGAGGGTAAAACTGTTACGGTGGATCTTCTGGATACTGCCGTGGAGGTGGTAGTCTCTGATCGTTCTGGAGCAGAATCTCAGGTGTTTATCTACAGCAGTCACCCTGCTTTACAATACTTTACTTGGTCTAAATGTGTGCCCTACGGCTGCCCCACGAAAAGCACTATCGATTTCGGAGCGGGAGAGCCTTACCGGATTGTGGGCTATTCAGACATGAATGCTGCCGACGCATCGATGGATGGCGCCATGCTGACTACGGGTGCCCTCCTGCCTGGCAGCCACTGGTATCTGATCGAGGACTGCCGCGGTACCGTGCGTAAATTTGATATTAACGTGCGGAGCGGTTACGACATTGAGGAGGAAGCCCTGACGGTACAGGCCAAGGCCGGGGACAGGCTGACTTTCCCCTTCAAGTTCGGCAAGGGGTGGAAGGTGGTCGAGGGCGAAACCGGTCCGCAAATCTTTGTCTATCACGAGAGCAGTGTGTTTGATGATTTTGCTTATGACACTTTCGTCGTGACGGTGGGCTCGGAAACGGCCTCCTGGATATTCCGGGACCGTGAGGGGCACCGGGTGGAATTGACGATAGAGATTGAGGGGTAGATCCTTCGGCTTCACCTCAGGATGACAGCCTTGTCATTCTGAACGAAGTGAAGAATCTATGCAAGGAATAACGATTACCAAGATTTATAGTGTAAACGATATACGATGAGAAAGATTGAGACTTTTTTGTGCGCGGCGCTGCTGGTGGCGGGGCTGTGCGGGTGTGAGAAAATTGATGTGAACAAGTTGGAAGGCACCTGGTCCGAGCAATATGACCCTACGGTATTTGCGATGGATGGCTCCCTGGAGTACACCTTTGACGGGAACGGTCACTATCAGATGCATGTCTATGACGCTCTTAGCGGAGAGTCTCACGACTACAGCGGCAGCTATGCCATTGACTTGATCAATAAGGGGACCATTACCATCAACCCGCAGATGTCGGACTACAGCAACGTCACTTATACATTGGTCAAATTGACGTCCAAGGAGATGGTCTGGCAAAAGGAAGGAACGACGTATTCCGTGGGAACGTGGGGCTCAGACTATCGGCACTTTGTGAGGGTCAAGTAGATTTCGGGCATATTGACTGTATAATAGAACTGCCGTCATCCTGCCCAGGTGGCGGCAGTGATTATATTAATGGAACCAAATCCAAATCATTCATCAGCGCATTGATTTCGGTATGATACTCAGATGAAAAGAACTGTGCAATCCTCTGAAAAAGAGTTGAGATAGGAGAAGAAAGTGCTTCTTGTTGTGCCAGATGGGTGAGTAACCAATCTGCCAAATCCATCTTCTCATCCCCTGGCCCCTTAACCCTCTGTAGTAGGTCACTGACTTTGATATTAGGATACCCCGCTAATTGCTCGCACCAGTAGTCGTAGGCATCCACGTCGGGATAAACAACCACCTTTCGGCACGCAAGGCAGCCGAGTTTATTCTCGAGGCCGTTCTTCCCGCCGGTGGCAAGCCAGATGTATTCCGGCAAGAGCCCAGCGCAGATGACGGCGGTCTTTTCGGATTCCACCAGCGCGACGGTTTTCCAAGGATAGCGTTGCAGAAGGTGCTCGCCGAAAAGGCATTGGCTCAGGTCCCATTCTTCTGGCAGCAGCCC
>JAFUDQ010000043.1 GCA_017459075.1 Bacteroidales bacterium | reverse complement strand
TTCATCCATATACTCGATGTTTCGAATCGCATAGCAGATGTTGTCAATCTTACTGGCCTTGTCCGTGAGCGCCTTCGTGCAGTTCGGCAGTTCCAGAAAGAGGTATTGAAGATGCGTACTCATCACCTCCGTCGGCTCATCGTCCCTACGGATTGAATACTTGAACAGAACCTGGTCCGAGCCCTTGTGGAATGAAAAGTTCATCATGCCGATGAAGTAGACGTTCGGGAAGAAGTAGTTATCCGTTCCCTTGATCGCCTGCTGCTGAACGGCATAAGTAGAATACAGGACAGCACGGTCGTAGAAGCTCTCCTGCTTATTGAGCTGCATCTCTACCACGAACCGATGGCCAAGAGCATCGGTACATTCTACGTCGATTCTGGAATCCTTGTTCCCATTGAACGGATTGATGTGTTCCTGGGATGCATACGTCAGTCCTACTATCTGCCGCTCCGGGAGCAGTTCCTGCAACAGTAGCAGAAGTAGTCTCTTGTAGCGTTCAGAGCCGAAAGATCGTTTAAAGCTTGTGTCCAGCATCAGGTTGGCGTATCGGCCATGTGGCTGGCGTTCTTCCTGTTGCTGCTGAACCTGAAGAATTTTTCCTTCTTTTGGAATTCGATTAAGTTTTTTTCTTTGTTGTATCATGGATATCCACCTCAAACAAGATCGAGGTGACATCAAAAATATACGAAAAAAGGTGGCAAAACGTGAAATTTACGAATCTTATGAAAAAATTTACGAATTTTATAAAACGCGAAAAGAGACACTTTTCGCCTCCGATGGTGGCTTTTTCTTGCAAAACATAAAATTCGTAAAAACTTTCTTCAAAACCAGGTTATAAAAAACATGTCTTTGTGTAGAGATTCTTCGACTTTACTCGAAAAGAAAGTGTGCGTATGGATTGTGACGATGGCAGAGAATACAAAATGGATGCATCAGGTGCAGAGAGGGCGGTTTTGCACCGCGAAGGTGGAAAAATAAGGGTTCCAGGTGCAGGAAGGCCTTTTTTGCACCTGGAGCCACTCAAAGCCATCGCCCGCGGTGCAGGAGCGACCCTTTTGCACCTGGCAAAAATGCCGCTGCCGGAATATGCGACCTCCGGCAGCTACTATAATACGACGCTATTTTTTGTAAGATCCTTTTTTTAAGCCTTTGGAGGTAACCTGGACCTCTATCGGGCCCGAACCGGTACGGCGGACAATAACGGAGCAGAGGCCGGCGAAGGCCGGGAGCTCGGGGCTGTAGAACGGAATGTGGCTGGTAGGGTCGCCGGCATCGGCAGCAACAAAGGATGCGCCGCCGGAAACCGTGAACTTAAGCAGGTTGGACGCATCCGGAACTACGTTGCCGTCGCGGTCCTGAACCTCTGCGCGTATATATATAAGGTCATCCCCAGCAAAATCCTCCTTAAGAACAACCTTGTAAGGCTTACCCGTAGTAACAACCTTGTCACGCGCCCACTCGGCTCCATCCTTGTAAGCCACAACCTCTACAGTACCAGGCTGGTAGACAACATCGTCCCAGCGAAGACGGTAAGTAAGCGGCTCCTTAACCTTGAGGCCCTGCGAAACACCATTCACAAAAAGCTCTGCACTGTCGCCGGAAGTGTACACGTGAACCGGGGTAACCTCTCCCTTGCGGGAAGCCCAGTTCCAATGCGGAAGTATGTGAGCCATAGGAAGTTCCGGACGCCACCTGGCCTGATATAGCCAATATCGGTCCTTAGGGAAACCAGCCAAATCGATAATTCCGAAATAAGAACTCCTGGAAGGCGGAGGCGTCTGCGCCTGTTCGCGAAGGGCAGCCTCTGCACGCGCCTTCTCCTCAGGGTCATGGAAATTGGTAAGTATCGACCAGTCAACATTGTAAGGAGTTGGCTCACCAATATAGTCAATACCGGTCCAAACAAACTCACCGCAAACATACGGAGCCTGGTCTTCATAGAACCACTCGTAATCAGGGCAGGAAGCCCATCCGGGAGCATACAGGTCATAAGAACTAACCTGGAAAGGCGCAGCCTCCGGCCAGCCGGAACCCTTGTCTTCTGTCACCGGGAACTGATACCAGCCACGGGTAGAAATGCAGGAAGCAGTCTCGCTGCCAAGCACCGGCTGATGCGGGCGGGCAGCATGGAAAGCCTCGTAAGCATGTGGTTTATAGTTGAATCCATAGACATCAATCGTAGCAGCATAAGGCTGGGTAGAAGCCCACAGATTGTCGTTTCCGGCCGTTGTGGGGCGGGTAGGGTCTTCACGGTGGCAGATATCGGAAAGCTTCACGGGTACCCACCAGCGAAGGGTATCACCCTGCTCACCGCATTCATTGCCGATGCTCCACATAACCACCGACGGATGGTTGCGGTCCCTGTGAATCATGGCAACAAGGTCCCTTTCCGCCCACTCATTAAACAGTTTTGCATAGCCGTTAGGCTTCTTGGCATAAGTCCAGGTATCGGTAAGCTCATCCATCACCAGGAAGCCAAGCCGATCGCAAAGGGCAAGAAGTTCCGGTGCCGGAGGGTTATGCGAGGTGCGGATTGCGTTGCAGCCCATCTCTTTGAGAAGCTGGAGCCTGCGAACCCATGCGGTAGTATTCCAAGCTGCACCCAGAGCGCCGGCATCATGATGCAGGCAAACGCCCTTCATAAAGGTCTTGGTGCCGTTAAGATAATAACCGTCGGGGCGGAATTCAGAAGTTCTGATGCCAAACGGAGTCTGATACTCTTCAACATCGGTACCACATTCTACCGTCGTCAAAGCATAATAAAGAGTAGGCGATTCAGGAGTCCAAAGAGAAGGGTTTTCTATTGCAAGCTCCTGCGTAAGCACCTGACCATCAGCAACATCCGCAAACTCTGTTGTTGCCTTTGCAAGAGGGGCAAGCCGCCCTGCACCCCCATGCACGGAACGGGGATAAACCGCCGTCGTCACCTTTGTGGGATGCTTTTCACCTTTGGCAGTCACCGCACTCCGCAGCGTTATTTCCATTTTCATTTTTGCCGATGCTTCCGTGAGCTCCGCCAGGGTTACGTTCGTTCCCCAGTGCGCTACGCCCACAGGGGAAAGTATATCCAGCCATACATTACGATAGATGCCGCCTCCGGGATACCATCGGCTTGAATTTTCCGGGTTGTCAAGTTCTACCCTGATTTCATTGGAACCGGCTTTGACAAAAGGGGTCAGGTCAACGGCGAAGGAGGCGTAGCCATAGGGCCAGCCGCCTGCAAGGGCGCCGTTGCAGTATACCTGGGCATTGGAAAAGGCACCATCGACCTCAAGCACAAACTGTTTGCGTGCGGCCAGAAGCTCTCCCGGGACGGTGAAAGTCTTGCTGTATGAAGCCTGTCCCCACCACTCCAGTTTGCCGGTCTCGCCGGGGAAAATCTGCCGGAAAGGGCCCTCAACGCCCCAGTCATGAGGCAGGTTCACCACTTTGGCATTGCCATCCTTGGTAAACGTCCAGCCATCGTTAAACAGCTGTCTGTTAAGTGTTTGCGCCGATGCTACCGTGGCAATGACGGCGATGGCTATTATGGATACTATCGTCTTTTTCATGTTATAAGGAATTAGATGTCTCGACTTCGCTCGACATGACAGAAGGGAGCTTCGACATGACAGAAGGGCTATCGATTCAAGTGAATGTGTATCAGATCGCGTTTAAGGGCGGTGCCAAACTGGTATTCGCCGTAATCTATGTAACGGTCTACCATGTACAAAGTCTCCCTTTTGAAAAGGCCGTTTTCCTCTTCATTAAGGTCATGAAGGCGCTCGATGCTCTCCTTGGGAATTATAAGGTGGCAGGGAATGATGACGGAAACAGGATTCAGCCCCACGGCATGGGCCACAGCGCGTACACCGGGGCCTTTGCCAAGGGACTCTGCGAATTCTGAATAACTGATAAGCCGTACGCTTTGGTCCGATGGATGCGTAAGGTCAAAAAGGGCCTTCCACACCATTTGCTGGAAGGGTGTGCCAAAGAGCAGAAGGTCTTCCCAGCGGGCCGATGCTGCCAGGTCAAACAGCTCCGGTGTTGATATCTTGGCCGTTTCTACCTTGGCATATTTGGACGGAGAAAAGGCGGACATTTTGGCCAGCAGGGCGGCCGCACCCTTATAATCAATTGATACTGAAGCGATTAACCCGTCTACGCGGGTTATAATCCAGGTCTTTTCTCTTTCCATACCAATAGTTTTTAGATTTCTCCACTCACTTCGTTCGGTCGAAATGACAATGAGATTCGTTCGGTCGAAATGACATGATTGTCACCCCGAGCGAAGTCGAGGGGTCTAATCATTATTCATTTCAATGATATCCGGCTGCCAACGTTTGCTGGAACCAAGCAGCCACTCACTGAAGTAATCTGCAAGCCTCCAGAAGAAGTACTCGTTCATATCGCCGAAGCCATGCCTCTGGCCGGGAAGAACAAGCAGGTCAAAACGTTTGTTGGCCCTAATCAGCGCATCCACAACCCTTATGGTGTTGGCCGGATTCACATTATTGTCCATGTCTCCGGTAACCAGCATCAGATGGCCCTTAAGACGGGAAGCAAGCTCCTGATTGGTCTTGATGCTGTAAACAAAGGATGTATCGGCCTTCTCTATCTTCTCCAAAATACCATGATGCTGCTCACTCCACCAACGGTTGTAGATGCGGTTGTCATGGTTGCCAGCGCAGGAAACGGCGGCCTTGAAGAAGTCAGGATACTTGAGGATAGCGGCGGTAGACATGAATCCGCCACCGGAATGTCCGTGAATGCCTACCCTTGTGCCATCGATGTAAGAATACTTGCCTGCAAGTTGCTGGATGGCATATTTCTGGTCTTCCAGACCATAGTCGCGAAGGTTGCCGTAACCATAGTTATGATACCACTTGGACCTGTTGGGATGGCCTCCGCGGTTACCTACGGTAATTACAACAAAGCCCACCTGGGCCAGACGGTCCAGACGCAGGAAGCCCCTGCTCCAGGAGATATTGTTAGCCTCCACCTGAGGGCCGGGATAAACGTAATCAATTATAGGATAAGTCTTTGTAGAATCAAAGTTGAAAGGCTTGTACATCGCGCCGTAAAGGTCTGTAACGCCATCGGCGGCCTTAACTTTGAATCGCTCCGGGAATTTGTAGCCGGCAGCGAAAAGAAGGGAGAAGTCCGCCTCCTCAAGTTCGCACACCTTGCGTCCCTGGGCCGCATCGTACAGGGCGACTGCAGGCTTGGCATCGACACGTGAATAATTGGCTACAAAGTACTTGGCGTCGAAGGAAGGAGTTGCAAGGACATCCATGTCCTGCATATCCAACTGCTTAATGGCGCCTCCGCCAAGGGAAACCTTGAAGTTGTGGGTCTGGTAAGGGTTCTCATCCTTATTCACACCGCAGGCGCTGAAGAGCACGTAACCGGCAGCCTCGTTCACACCAAGCACGTCGTTCACATGGAAGGCGCCCTCTGTAAGGTTGCGCACCAGGGAACCATCGGCATTGTAAAGATAAAGATTAGCCCATCCGTTGCGTTCGCTCCACCAGATGAACTGGCTTCCGCCCTTGATAAAGAAGGGGGTGCGGTTCTCTACGTACGTGTTGCTGCGCTCCTTGACCACAACGTGGGTGGAGTCGGCATTCAGGCCAACGTAGCAAAGGTCATGGCGCTTGAGGTCACGGCTGGTGCGAAGCATGTAGAAACCGTTGTTGTCTCCCAGCCAGCGGTTGCTGCGGAAGTCCTTATAACGGTCCTCAGCCGTCTCGCGGGCAGAATAAAGGTCTGTGTCCTGGTCCTTGAAAGCGTGGGTTGCAACTTTGCGGGACTCTCCGGAGGCCATGTCAAAGATATACAAAGTACCAACGGGGCCGGGCTCACCTGGCATCTGGTATTTGTAAGTCTCAAGCTCCGGACGAGGGCTCTTAACGGAGTTAATCACCCACAGTTCATTGACCTTGGACATATCCCAGCGCATGGTTGCGAAGTGCTTGCTGTCCGGAGACCAAGCAACGCTGAAGGCGCCGGTTCTCTTGGTGCTGTCTTTCTGGGTGTCTCCGCTGTAGTTATTTCCGTTCCAGCTGAAGTCTGCGGTGCCGTCCTTTGTAAGGGCATGCTCTACGATGGTGGAATCCTTGGGGTCTTCGGCCATCTTTCGGAGCGATGTTGAATCTGCCCACCAGAGGTTGTGATTCTTTACATAAACAGCCTTTGTGCCATCCGGAGAAACATTTGCAAAGCGCGGATATTTGTCCTTCTTGCCGTCTTTTTCCTCCGTCAGGGCACCAGAGGCGATGTCATACCTGAAGTGGAAGACTTTCTTTATGGTCTTTTTGCTGTCCTTCGGATCCTTGGTCGTTGCAGAACTGCTGATGTCGAAGAGGAAATATTTATCTTCTTCAAGACGCAATTCCTTGATAGGCAAATGCTTAGCCTCAAAAGGGTCTTTGACGATTTCTGATATCTGCATAGCCAGGCGCTCCATGTCGAATACCTCCTTGCGACTGCCTGCCGCAGGGTCTGCGATATAGTATTTTGTGCCTTCCGGAGTGCTCCAGGAATACCAGAATTTGTTGCTGTAACGGAACCAGTTGGGGGTAATCCTGGTAGAAAATACCATCTGGTTCACCCTCTTTGCCGTAAACCTGGCAGCCTGCTCGTAATCAGGCTGCTGACCCGCCGCACTAAGTGCGACGAGGCCGCAAGCTATAGCCAGAAAGAATTTCTTCATAGAATCAGGTATTGGCAGTTGCTTTAGTTCTGTGCAGCTTCTGCAGCTTTAATCATGTCCTCGTTTGCGTATATGTAGATTTCCACGCGGCGGTTCTGTGCGCGGCCCTCTGCCGTATCATTGCTTGCAACGGGCTGGGTGTAAGAGAAGCCGTCTACAGTCATTCTTGAAGCGGCCATTCCGCAAGCCTGGAGGTAGTTAGCAACGCTCATTGCGCGGTCTACGGAAAGTTTCTCGTTAACTGCTGCGCTGCCGGTGTTGTCTGTGTGACCGAAGACTGCGAGGTCTGTGTCAGGCATATCCTTCATCTTGCTTACGAAGTTCTGCAACTGGGTCTTTGACAGGTTGTTAAGGTCGCTCTTACCAGTGGCGAAAAGAATTCCGCTATCGAAGGTAACCTTGATTGCGGTAAGGCCGTTGGCATCTTTGATGGTCTCTACCTTTGCATTCTCAAGAGCGGCGAGCTCTTCTGCTTTCTTATCCATCTTATTGCCGATGAGGGTTCCGGTTCCAGCGCCGATGATAGCACCGATGGCAGCACCGATAGCTGCACTCTTTCCGTCTTTGCCGATGAGGGCACCGATTCCGGCACCTGCTGCTGCGCCGCCACCTGCTCCTATGGCAGCGCCTTTCTTGGTGTAATTATTAAGAACATCGCAGCCAGAGAGAATAATGAGGCCGCAAAGGGCAAAAGCAATAAATTTTTTCATAACTATTTGATTTTTAATTGTTTAACTTTCATTTTCCGTCGGAGCGGGCTTAGCCTTTTCCATCAATTTGTAAATATAGCGATTTTTTTGGTGAGAAAAAAAACAAAACTTGTAACTTTGCAGCCCGCAGTTTGTTTTTGTGTGGCCGATATTTACATGAAAGCTAAAAGTAAGATACAAATAAGCAACCGCCGTGCTTCGTTCGACTATGAATTTCTTGAGACATTCACAGCCGGAATCCAGCTCGTAGGCACGGAGATTAAGTCTATCAGGGCCGGAAAGGCTTCACTGGTAGACGCTTTCTGCTATTTCGATTCCCGCGGGCAGCTTTTTGTAAAGGGCATGAACATAGCCCAGTATTTCTGGGGCTCCTGGGGCCAGCACGAACCCGTCCGCGACCGTAAGCTTCTGCTCACAAAGCGCGAACTCCGGCATCTTCGCCAGGAAGTCAAACTCAAAGGCAATACCATAGTTGCCGTCAAACTGTATATCGCAGAAAACGGCTACGCCAAACTCCTTATCGCTCTTGCCAAGGGTAAGAAAGAGTACGACAAACGCCAGTCAATCAAAGAGAAAGACCTCAAGCGTGAGCTTGGTCACGGTTTCTGATTATTTCTTGTCGGAAAAGTCAAAGTCCGGAAGGGCTACGCTGTGGCGCGGGCCCTCAACGGAGCGCCAGTAGTCGGCATCAAAGGAGGCGGGGCTGCGCAGTGGAAGAGATGTCTCGACTTCGCTCGACATGACAGAAGGAGATCCCGGCACGACAGAAGATGGTAGCCGGAAGCAAAGGTATGTTATCTTATATCCCTGACGGCTAAACATCGTTTCATAGTAAGTTTTCACTTCCCGCACCTCCGGTCGGAGATTTCTCCACTCGCTTCGCTCGGTCGAAATGACAGAGGAAGGAGATTTCTCGACTTCGGTCGAAATGACAGGGGGAACGTCACCGTCAGGTGACAAGGGGGTCCTGCAGCCCCTTCGGCTGTCATGACCATACAAATCATTCGTTGCTGCCACTATGTCAAGACCATTTTCCTTGCACAAGGCAAGAGTGTACTCATAAAGGAAACGACTATCCGTCTTAAGATGAATCAAACCACCCGGCTTAAGAAACTTACGATAACGCTCCAAAAACATAGGAGAAGACAAGCGGGAATTCTCATGCCTAAGCTGCGGATCAGAGAAAGTAAGCCAGATTTCAGACACCTCACCCGGAGCAAAAAACGCCTCAATAAACTCAATACGGGTACGCAGGAAAGCCACATTCCCCATATTATTCACAGTAGCCTCCTTAGCCCCCTTCCAAAGCCTGGCACCCTTGATATCCACACCGACATAATTGCACTCCGGAGAACGCCGGGCAAGCCCGATACAATACTCCCCACGGCCACACCCAAGTTCCAGGACAATAGGCCTCGCAGCATCAAACACCTGCTCATTCCAATGCCCCTTCACAGGATGATCCTTAAGCAGGAAATCATGCCCGCGCCCAGCCAGGACCTCATCAGCCGCCGGCTGAAGCAGGCAGCGAAAAGTCTCATTTTCTGCAAATTTCTTAAGTTTGCCGTGCCCCATCGTCCTTAATTATTCTGGTTGCCACCCTGCTTCTTGCGGCGGTTTCCATTCTTGGAATGATTATTCTTCTTCCTAGGCCTGTCTGGCTTGTCGAAGCGGGAAATGCTGTCATCCCCGACGGAAGTCACGAACTCCGGAGAAACAGGCTCCGGTTCAAGTTTCAGAGACTCCGGACGAATACCGTTACGGTTCATCTTAATGATTTCACGAACCTCATAAGCATCCAGAGGGTAAATATCGACCAGTGAATTCTTGTCGTAAGAGAAATACATAAGCTCCCGCAGGATATCCGTCTTCACAAGATAAGCCAGGCCATCCTCAAACTCCAGAGGCTCGCTAACCTTGGGCAGGCGGCTCTGGGCATCAAGGTAATTGGCAACCTCAAAATTAAGGCAGCATTTAAGCTTTCCGCACTGTCCGGCCAGCTTCTGCGGATTCAGGGAAAGATCCTGGACACGGGCCGCCGTAGTGGTAATTGACTTGAACTGAGTGATATAATTCGCGCAGCAAAGCTCGCGGCCGCATACACCAAGACCGCCTATTAGACCGGCCTCCTGACGGGCGCCAATCTGCTTCATCTCAATCCTAATGCGGAACTCCTCTGCGAAAACCTTGATAAGCTGACGGAAGTCAACCCTGCCGTCGGCAATATAGTAAAAGATAGCCTTTGTACCATCGCCCTGGAACTCTACATCGCCAATCTTCATCTCAAGGCCGAGCTCTGCGGCAATCTGGCGGGCGCGAATCATCGTATCCTGCTCACGCGCAATAGCCTCCTGCCACTTTTCAATATCGAAAAGCTTCGCCTTGCGGTAGATTTTCCTGAACTCATAAGTTTTAGGGTCGATGCCCTTAGCCCTCATCTGACGGCCCACAACCGGCCCCTCAAGAGTGATAATTCCAAGGTCATGGCCGGACTGGGCCTCAACAATGACCAAATCTCCCATCTTCACGTTCTGCCCTGAAGCATTCACGTAAAAGCCCTTGCGGGTATTCTTGAAACGGACCTCAAAATAAGGGTCATACTGCTCCTGGTTAACCCCCGACAGCCAGTCATAAGCCTCAAGCTTACAACAGCCACGGCGATATTCGCACTGAAGCTGGTCGTCCTCCCCGCGGGAAACGGCGCAGCCCCTGAAGCAATCGAACTTTATATTTTCATTATCTTGCATAAAAGTATCAGTATCAGCGCTGTCCGGCAATCACATACAGCCTTGTGGCCAGGTTGCAGAACAGAATTTTAGCCAGGACGTTCCTCTCAAGCATAGTCTCGGTACGGCCCAGAATCGCAGAAGCAGACTCCGCAAAACCGGCAGGCAGCTTTGCAGCGGCGCTGCGGTACCAGTCAGCATCATCCCCGCAGTCTGCGAGAGACTCAAGGCCACGACCAAAGAGCATAAGGTTTCGGACGCCTTCTCCTGCAAATATACAAAAAGCTTTCTGTTTTTCACGCGAATCCATTGAAGCCAGCGCCTCCCCCACCTCCAGAGCCGCCTGCAAATCGCGGGCTATCACGCTGTCTATCAAGGATTTAAATAAATCATTATAAAGCGGCGCATCGCCAATATCGGACAACTTCCTGACAGCGGCTGCATCCTCTTTTGACAGCGGCATCACCCTCATCCCCTGGCATCTGGACGTAATGGTGCTGAGCACGCTCTCCGGATTATGGGTTATCAGTATGAAAATTGTCTTTTCAGATGGTTCCTCCAATGACTTGAGCAGCATATTGGCCGTCTGCTGGTTCATCTTTTCCGGCAGCCATACAAATATACCCCTCCAGCCGTCCGTAACAGGGGCAAGCGATAGCTTCTGCATTATGGCACGGCCCTCAGCCACTGAAATAAGACCGCTTTTCTTGTCTATTCCAAGAGCGGCAGAGAGCTCATTTTCAAGGAAATAAGGGTTTTTCTGCACCAGTTCCCTGAAAAGAGGGGCGTAATCATCGCAGGTCAAATCCTTGGCCGCCCCGCTCACCTTGGTCCCCGAAGTTATGGGGAAGGTAAAACGCATGTCAGGATATGTCAGGCGGGAAATCTGCCTGCAATTGTGGCACTGCCCGCAAGAGTCTTCCTCTGAACGGTCCTGGCAATTGAGATATTGCAGAAAGGCAAGGCCCAGGGCAAGGGCCCCGCAACCTTCGTTTTCATAAAGCAGAAGGGCATGGTGAACGCGGCCGCTACGGGCCATGTTAATCATAGCCTGCTTCACGTTCTCATTCCCCGGTATATCTGCAAATCTCATTGATTTTCAAGTGTTTATCTTAATAATTTCTCTCTCCAATATAGGCAGCCAGCATCTTCAGGAAAGACTTTGACCTGCCGTCAGGGAAAGCTTCCAGCGCGGCCACCGCTTTGCAAAGATAATCATTCATTGCTTCCTTTGCATAGCGAATCCCATCTTTTTCAAAAACAAAACTGCGGATTTTTTCAATTTTGTCCGGGCCGATGTCCCTGAGCCACTCCCTTACAGCCGGTTCCGATGCCGGTTCGGACTTCATAGCCCCAAGAAGAGGAAGGGTGATTTTCTTTTCCCTTAGATCCTGACCCGCGGGCTTTCCAAGCGCCTCATCGCCCATGTAATCAAGGATATCGTCCTTAATCTGGAAAGCAATGCCGATGCAGGAGGCGAATTCCTCCGCAGCCTTTTCCTGCTCCTGCGATGCTCCTGCGGAGATAACTCCACCAAGAGCCGATGCCACGAAAAGACTGGCGGTTTTATCGTAGATAATCCTGTAATACTCCTTTTCAGTCGTTGCCCCGGAGCGGGCCATTTCAAGCTGAAGCATCTCCCCTTCCGCAAGGTCAGAGAGGGTTTTTCCGAAGATGTTCATAACCCTGGCTGACTCCCTTTCACCTTCCAGGATGCGGGCGATGCCTTTTACAAGCCAGAAATCCCCCAGCAAGACGGACGGCCTCGGGCCAAGGAGGGAACTCACAGTGGCCACTCCGCGACGGCTGATGGAACTGTCGGCAACATCGTCATGCATAAGGGTCGCATTATGGATAAGTTCGGCCGCAGCGGCATAGCGAAGGGTATCGGCATTGGCCTTTCCGCAGGTGGCGCAAGCCATCAGGATGGTCAGCATCGGCCTTACCTGCTTGCCGCAGTGGTCCAGGACATGCCTGTTGCAACGGGACAGAAGGTCGATATCGGACAGCAGCGACTCTTCAATAAGAGCCGCCACCTTGTCCATATCGTTCTTTATAAAAGCCTTTAATTCCTTCATCAGAAGAATAATACAGCAGATATTTGCAAGCCTTTCATGTCGTCTTTGTTCCGGAAAAACTTGGCAGAGAACTGGGTCTGCATCACGTCTAATCCAAGACCAAAGGCAAATCCATGCTCAAAGGCGTTGTCCTCGTTCAGGGAGTACCCTGCATAATACTCTCCCAGGACAAAAGGCCGGACAAAAATAAGATCCAGGCCCCACTGCACCTGCACCGGGATTTCAAGGAACTGATACCTCTTGTCTGCAATTCGCGGGAGGTTGAAAAGCGAGTTGTCATCCCCTTCAAGGGAAACGCCCTTCACCTGGTAAAGCACTCCGCTCTGGACGGAGAAGCCCGCCAGCAGCCCGACTTCGGCAACCGCTCCTATATGGAAGGCATTTACAGACTTGGTGTCAATATCTTTGATGGATGCGTTTGACGATGTAAATCCCGCCTTTGCTCCAAAGCGGACCTGGGCCGGTGCAACAGCGCCTGCCAAAGCCAGCAACAGAATGGCTATGAATAATTTACGTGCCATACGCAAACCCTGTTAGATAAGGCTTTCAAGAATTCTCTCAATCTCTGAAGCGGAAACTACGCCAACCGTCCTCTGTACAGGCTCACCGTTCTTGAAGAAGATGAGGGTAGGAATGCTGCGGATGCCATATTTGATGGCGATGTCCTGGCAGTCATCGACGTTGCATTTTGCAACTTCTATCTTGTCTGCATATTTGGTGGCGATATCATCCACTGTGGGAGAAAGCATGCGGCAGGGACCGCACCATACTGCCCAGAAATCAACCATTACGGGCTTGTCAGTTGCAAGAATTTCTGCAAAATTGTTGTTGGTAGCTACTTTTGCCATGATATTGTGTGGTTAAAGGTTATTATATATTCTGTTCAATTGTCCAGGTGTAAGCCCTGAGGCCAAGGTCCTTGTACTGCTCGTCCTTACGACGCAGGGCAGACATGATATCTGAAACATGTCCGTCAGGGACGGCCGTAAAGAGGGCGTGGTTCTGGGTAGGCCAGGCGTGGTTTCCAAGATGGGGTTCCCCATCTACGCTGCCACGTCCGCCAACATCTTCCCACTTGGTATAGCCCCTCTGGCCGAACTCTTCCAGAAGCTCTACAATTTCTTCATTGTAAGCTTGGTTATATGCTATGAATATCGCTTTCATGATGTTAATTATTCTGTTGCTTTGGCAAGTTTACGGGCTTTCTTACGCTCTTTGCGGCGGGTCTTATGCTCATAGATTCCGCAATAAAGGGTAGGGATAATCACAAGGGTGATGACGGTAGAAATGGACAGACCCCATACCACCGTCATACCAAGGGAGCGCCACATCTCTGCACCATCGCCGTTTCCGATAGCCATAGGCAGCATACCCAAAACTGTGGTGAGGGTTGTCATAAGGATAGGACGCAGACGGCTCTTTGCAGCAGTTACGGATGATGTCCTTACGTCCATTCCCCTCTCCTGGCAAAGGATGGTATAGTCAATGAGCACGATACCGTTCTTAACCACAATACCAAGAAGGATTATGATACCAATCATGGCCATAACTCCAAGTGGAGTTCCTGTAACCCAGAGACCCAGAATCACACCTACAAGGGCGAAGGGGATGGAGAACATGATTACGAACGGTCCCATGAAAGACTCGAACTGGGAAGCCATAACCATGTAAACCAGAATCACAATCAGCACCATAAGCAGAATCAGGTCAGAGAAAGTATCCTGCTGGTCTTCATAGTCACCGCCGATGACAACGTTGATGTTTGAAGGTATCTCCATCTTGGCAAGGGCGGCATTGGTTGCCTCAACACCCTCACTGATGGCACGACCCGTTGCGATGATAGAGGTAAGGGTGATAACCCTTTCACGATTCTTACGCTGGATTGTCGGAGGAACCTTGTCTTCCACAACGTCGCCCAGGTCTTTGATGCGAATTCCGGTACCGGTGGCGTTGTAAACAACGATATTGCCGATACTTTCGGTACTGTTGCGGAATTCCGGAGCATAACGTACGCGGATGTCGTACTCTTCTCCGTCCTCACGGTAGTAAGATGCGACGCTGCCGTTCATTGCAGAACTGAGTGCGCTTGCGGCCGATGTTGACGTGAGGCCGTTCAGGGCCAGTTTGTGACGGTCGAAGTCTACCTGATATTCCGGAGTGTACTGGTCACGGCTGGGGATAATCTGTGCGAATACCCCTGTACTGTCAAGATGCTTCTTGAGTTCATTGGCAACAGCTTCCGTTTCCTCAAAATCGTATCCGTATACCTCTATGGAAACTGATGCAGCGCCGCCCATTCCGCCCTGGCCTTCAGAGACATTAGCCTTGCGTACCTCAGGGAAGGTAAGGATGTCGGCGCGGACGATATCCAGGATTTCCGCCGTGCTGCGCTTACGCGTACTCTTCGCTCCAAGGTTGATGTTCATGGAGATGATGTGGGTACCGTTGTTCTGCATGCTTGCAAAGGCATTGTCGGAATCGGCCTGGCCAAAACGGTAGTTAAACACCTGAATCTCAGGGACATCGGCAACAATCTTATCATATATGCGGGCAGCAACATCTTTTGTAACTTCCTGGGATGTTCCTATAGGAAGTTCTATGGACGCACTGACACGGCCCATATCTGAACGGGGGAAGTACTCTGTCTTGACCCTTGAGCCAAGCCCTGCCATCACAACGATGAAGACAATGAATGCGCCAAGAAGAATGCGCTTCTTGTGCCCCATGCACCAAGAGATAATCTTGGAGTAACCGTGGGAAATCTTGTCCAGGAACCTGTTGATAGGATCAAAGATGATGTGATAAATCTTTCCGCTCTTGTTTTCGTTGCCAAGCATCTGGGAGCACATCATAGGCACCAGGGACAGAGCCGCGGTAGTAGACACTATCATGATGATGCTCACAATCCAGCCAAGCTGCTTGAACATGATACCGGCCATACCGGGAATCATGGTAAGAGGCAGGAACACGCAGAGCATGGTAAGCGTAGATGCGATAACGGAGATACCCACCTCTGAAGTGCCGTGTACGGCAGCCTCCTTGGGTTTTTCACCTCTTTCAAGGTGAGTGGTAACATTCTCCAGAACCACAATCGCATCGTCCACCACCATGCCTATTGCAATGGTTAAGGCCGACATTGAAATAATATTCAGCGAATTTCCTGTTGCAAAGAGGTACATCAGCGATGCCAGCAGGGCGATAGGGATACTCAGGATAACAATGAAAGTTCCCTTCCATCTGCCAAGGAAGATGTAAACGATGAGCATAACCACCAGGAAGGTAATCATGATGGTCTCCTTCAAGGTGTTGATGGTACGGATAATATTGTCCGATGTATCCATTACCACACCGAACTTGATGTCCGGAGGAAGGGTAGGCTTGATGGTTTCCATTGCCCTGTTCACATCCTTTACAACCTGTACCGAGTTGAATCCGGACTGTTTCTGGATCATGATAAGGGCTCCGCGGACTCCGCTTGTGAAAGCCTCCTGCGAGCGCTCCTCAAGACCGTCGTTGATGCGGGCTACGTCCCTGAGGTAGATGGTGTTGCCGCCGAAGTGGCCGACTACAAGGTCAAGAAGCTCTGACGGGTCCTTGAACTCTTTCTTTACGCGAAGCGTATAGGTTTCGGAACCAATGTCGATGTTTCCTGAAGGTACGTTCCTGTTCTCCGCCGCAATCATACCGGAGATTGTGGCAATCGACAGATGGTAAGCCTCAAGTTTGGTAGGGTCGCAGTAAACCTGGATCTCACGCTGGGGGGCACCGATTACGCTGACGGTACCGACTCCGCTTACACGGGCAAGAGGGGTTGCCACTTTATCGTCCAGAATCTTATCCAGGGCGGAAACGCTCTGCCTTGCAGAAGCAGACAGCATAAGGATAGGGATATCGTCCGCACTGAACTTGAAGATGACGGGGGTGGAAGCTCCGTCCGGCAGGTTGGATGAAACCATACTCAGCTTGTCTCGGACATCGTTCGTAGCCTCATCGATATCTATTCCGTATTTGAATTCCAGGGTAAGGAAGGAAAGGTTCTCCTTGCTCTGGGAAGTGATGTTCTTAAGGTTGCTGACACCGTTCAAGGTGTTTTCCAGCGTCTTGGTAAGGTTGTTCTCCACATCCTCCGCGCTTGCTCCGGGATAGGAAGACATCACCATGATGGTGTTGGACTCCACATCCGGGAAGAAGTCAATCGGCAGCCTGGACAGGCAGAAGAGGCCCAGGATGGCGAAGGCCAGGAAGATGAGGAACGTTGTTACCGGTTTGTTTACCGATGAACGATATATACTCATTTGTCTTCCTCCTGATTACTTGTTGATAATCTTTACCTTGGCACCTTCCTTAAGGGCTGCTGCACCCTTTACAACCACGATGTCACCCTCGTTTACTCCGGAGAGGATTTCATAGTTGAAGCCGTTGTGAACGCCAAGTTCCACGGGAACAAAGTTTACTGTCCCCTTGTCATTTACGATGTAAACGTATTTCTGGCCTGTGCCTTCCATCTTAACGACGGCCTGATCCGGAAGAACCACGCTGTGGTTTACGCCGAAGGTTACGGTAACGCGGGCATACATTCCGGGGCGGAGGATCCTGTCAGCGTTGGGCACCTGAACCTCTGCCTGGAAAGTATGGGTTGCTGCATCAATTACAGGGTAAAGGCGGTTCACGTTGCCTGTGAAAGTGCGGCCGGGAAGGGCGTCAACAGTGATTTCAACCTTGTCTCCCTTCTTAACCTTGGTGTATTCACTCTCTGAGATACCTACCAGAAGCTTCACGGGAAGTACCTGCTGAACGGTAAAGAGAGGCTGGGCCATGCTGTACATGTCACCCTCGTCATAATTGCGGGCTGTTACAAAACCGGTGATAGGGGCGCGCAGGACGGTGTTTTCAAGAAGATTCTTGTAGTTTGTCTTGCGTACTTTGTATGCCAGTTCAACAGCCTCGAAGTCACTCTGGGAAACTCCGCCCTGCTGGAAGAGGGCCTTGATACGGCTATACTCAGTACTGTCGTTCTGAAGCTGGAGCTTAAGCTGGTCAAGCTGGATGCGGTCCATCTCTGCAAGTACCTGGCCCTTAGTTACATAGTCACCGACTTCTGCGTTTATCTTGCGAATCCTGCCGGCGCTCTGTGGAGCGATATTGTTGACGGCGAAGGCCTCTATGGTGCTGGAGTATGAGCTCTGCTGGGGAACATCGGAGAAAGATGCGGAAACTACCTCTACGTTGTGTGTCACCTCAGTCGGGGCTACGGCTGTCTGGGCTGTATTGGAGCTGCCGCTACCCCCGCAGGATACCATGGCTGCTGCGCCAAGGCCAAGGATAATTGTCTTGAATGTTGTCTGTTTCATATCTCGTCTATTTTTCTTCTACGGTGAAATCTTTGCCAAGCACCTGCTCAAGAGATGCCTTTGCGTTTACAAAATTGAATATTGCCTGGCTGCTTCCAAGGCGGGCCTGGGTGAGCACCAGTTCTGCATCGTGCAGGTCTGTAAGGGTACTCTTGCCTACGTTGTAAGACTTCTGGGAAATATCGTAAGCCTTCTGGGCAAGCTCTACGGCCTCCTGGGATGAAGCATAGCTCTTCATATTGGTCTCCATCGTATTCAGGTATGAACGGATGGCTATCTTGAGCTGACGCTCCGTGTTGCTGCGGGTGAGGTCCAGCGACTCTGCCTGAATCTGGGCGGCCTTAAGGTCTGCGTGACGCTTTCCGCCGGAGAAGATAGGGATGTTCAGGCTAAGTCCAAGATAGGAATAAGGGGTCCATTTGTACTGGCTGAACTTGAAGTCGTTGGTCATTGCGTTCATGCTGTAAGAGAAGGACAGCGACAGGGTGGGAAGATATGCGTATTTCTGCATCTTCACTGCCGATGCCAGCTGGTCTGCCTGGATGGCAAGCTGTCGCATGGTTGTATTGCGGTCCAGGTTAACGTCGTCATTCTCATGAATATCGTAGAACATGCTTTGGGCGTAGTCTTCCAGCTTGCCGGCAACGTCCATATTCATTTCAAGGTCGACGCCCATGACAGCCTTAAGCTGCCAGAGCGCCAGCATTACAGAGCTTTCTGCATTGTAAACATTTGGTATTGCCGATGCTACATTGGATTTTGCCCTGGTGAGTTCCAGTTCCGATACTTTCTGGACGTCGAATTTTCGCTGAACCTGCGCCAGATTCTCCATTGCGTTCTCATAGACATCCTTGTATACATTGAATGCTTCTTTTGCAAGAAGCACGCTGAAGAAGGCTTGTTTCACCTGGGTAACAGCATCCAGACGGGAGGAGCGGGCCTGTTCTACGGCAAGTTCCACGCTCTGCTTGCTAACCTTGAGGCTTTCCCAAAGCTGGGCGTTCACAAGGGGCATCGCAGCGGAGATTCCGCCGTTGAAAGTGTTCCATCGGCCTACGGAAATTCCTTCACTTGAAGAGGATTTGTTTTCATCTTGGTTGCCGCCGGTGAGGGCGCTCATATCTACGTGGATGCCGTTCTGCTCAAGAGCCGTGATGATGGGCTCGAAGATGCTGGCGAACATGCTGCCGCCGGACATTCCGTCCATGTACATCACCTGTTTCTTAATGGTCCTCTGGAATGTGCCTGTTCCGTTTACCTGGGGAAAAAGGGAGGCGTAGGTGCCTTTCTTGGCATATTCCGCTCTTTCAATTTCTTTGTCGGCGACGCGAACCGCCGTGTTCTCGCTGAGCGCAATCCTTATTGCGTCGTCAAGGGTGAGAACGGTGGTTTCTTCCTGTGCACTTGCCATGACTCCCGTCATGAAGAATGTGCACGCCGCCATCAGAATTTTTCCAATTACTTTCATTTGTATATATTATTTCTTTTTGTTTCCGATTTCAATGTATCCGCCGTCTATAAGGGCCGGTTTCTTTGTCTTGAAGGCATATACAAGGAAGCCTATTCCCAGCAGAATGAAGGGGATGCTGAGGAGCTGGCCCATATTCAGTGCCATTCCGGCCTCAAAGTCCACCTGGTCATTTTTAATGAATTCTATAAGGAATCTTGAACCGAAGCAGCCTATGAAAAACAGGCCTATGAGCATTCCGCGGTATATTTTATCTCTTTTGTAAAGCCACAGCAGGATGATTCCCAGAAGCAGGTAGCTCAGGGCCTCATAAAGCTGGGTGGGATGATGCGGCTCAGTTTCTCCGTTCCTTAAGAAAACAAATCCCCAGGGAAGATTTGTAGGTCCTCCGTAAATCTCTGAGTTAAAGAGGTTGCCAAGGCGAATGAACATGGCTGCGAAACAAACCGCTATACACAGGTGGTCAAGCAGCCACACAAAGTCAAATTTATTCTTCTTGCCGTATTTCTTCGCGTACCACCACATTGCTATAAACAGGGCGATAGTGCCTCCGTGGCTGGCAAGGCCGCCTTTCCAAGGCATGAAAATCTCCAGGAAACCCTGGATGCTGCCAAGGTAATAGTCTGGCTGATAGAAAAGGCAGTGTCCCAGGCGGGCGCCCACAATAGTGCCAGCGATAAGGGTTACAAGCAGTGAGTCCAGAAGTTTGGGATTTATTCTTTCTCTCTTGAAAAACCATTGGAATATGAACCAGCCCAGTATGAATCCCGAAATAAAAAGCAGGGAGTACCATCTAATAGACAAGCCCAGAATCTTGAAAATCACCGGGTCTGCATTCCAATTCACTGCCAGAAAATCTATCATAAGTGTTTTATTTCTCTTTTACGGTTCAGGGCCGCCTCTGTAGGATTCTTCGACTTGCTCAGAATGACAGAGGACAGCCCTAAACTACTATCAATAATCGTGCTAAATTTTTTTGTTTATTCCTGAATAGCAGCGATTCCGGGAAGAATCTTTCCTTCAATAGCTTCGAGCATTGCGCCGCCGCCAGTTGAAACATAGCTGACCTTGTCTGCGTAACCCATCTTGGTAACAGCAGCAACTGAGTCTCCACCACCTACAAGGGTGTAAGCTCCTTTCTTTGTTGCCTCTGCAAGGTCTTCTGCAATCTGAAGGGTTCCCTTTGCAAAGTTAGGAAGCTCGAATACTCCTACAGGGCCGTTCCAAAGGATAGTCTTGGAGCTGAGGATTATCTTCTTCCAGTTCTCAAGTGAAGCGGGAGCTGCGTCCATACCCTCCCAGTCGTCAGGAATCTCGTTGATAGGGAAAATCTGGCGGGGTGTTTCGTTGTCAAATGCCTGGCCGCAAACGGTAGCAACTGACAGTGAGATGTTTACGCCTTTCTCCTTTGCTTCTTTCAAAATCTCAAGAGCATCCGGAATAAGTTCATCCTCATGAAGGGAAGCACCTACGTGGCCACCCTGTGCCTTGATGAATGTATATCCCATACCGCCACCGATGATAAGGTTGTCTACCTTGCCGATGAGGTTTTTGAGGACTGCGAGTTTTGAGCTTACCTTTGAACCGCCGATAATGGCTGTAAGAGGGCGCTCTGCGTTCTTAAGTACGTTGTCGATGGCCTTGATTTCGCCCTCCATCAGGTAGCCGAACATCTTGTCGTTAGGGAAGTACTCTGCGATGAGGGCTGTTGAAGCGTGTGCGCGGTGTGCTGTACCGAAGGCGTCGTTGATATAGCAGTCTGCGTAAGAAGCCAGGGTCTTGGTGAATTCCTTCTGGGATGCCTTTACAACAGCTTTTGCTGCTTTCTTCTCTTCGTCTGTTGCATCCTCTGCGAGTCCGCGGGGTTTGCCTTCCTCTTCTGCATAGAAGCGGAGGTTTTCAAGAAGGAGGGCCTCTCCGGGTTTAAGGGCGGCAGCTTTGTCTGCGGCTTTCATGCAATCGTCTGCGAACTGTACAGGAACGCCAAGGCACTCGCTTACGCGTCCGACGATGTGGCGGAGGCTGAATTTGTCTTCTACTTTCTTGGGACGGCCAAGGTGGCTCATGATGATGAGGGAGCCGCCGCCTTCAAGTACTCTCTTGAGTGTAGGGATTGCCCTGCGGATGCGGGTGTCGTCTGTGATGTTGAATTCTGCGTCCAGAGGAACGTTGAAGTCAACTCTTACAATGG
This sequence comes from Bacteroidales bacterium, assembly GCA_017459075.1. Taxonomy (GTDB): domain Bacteria; phylum Bacteroidota; class Bacteroidia; order Bacteroidales; family UBA932; genus Cryptobacteroides. The sequence goes on along the minus strand of JAFUDQ010000043.1, from coordinate 2,455 downwards.
CTTTCTTGCCAGTAAAGTCGTACGAATCAATGTGCTGTTGCATAGTATTTTATAATTAGTTTTATCGTTTGTCGTTTAGCGGTTTTCCCGTTTGCCGTTTTGCGTCCCGCAAAAATAAGCATCTTTTGCGAATAATCAGCACACCCCCGTAAACTTTATCGTTTTTATAGGAATGGATGAAAATCTTTGGTGAGGGCTTTGTAGGCCGGGGTGTACTCTCCTCCTTCCTGGATAACCAGTTCCCGTACCTCCGTTTTGCGGTCCGATGCTGCTGTGCGGCACATTTCAATGATGGCGCGGGTAGCAGGTTTGCCAGAATTTGTTTTTATATTCAATATGCGGCTGATGGAAAGAGGACTCTCCGGGGCCGATGCTGCTGCGATTGCCTTCCCGGCGATGTCTGAGGGCAGAATCATTATGAGTCGGCCCGATGCGGCCAGGTATTTTACTGAAAAATCCATAAGGGAACGCCAAGAGAGGCTGTCTTCAAAGGCATGACGGGCCGTGCGGCGTTTCTGGTCCGGGTTCAGAAGCGAATTCTCAAAATAAGGCGGATTGGAAATGACAAGGTCGTAAGCCTCGGGAGAGGACTTGGCTAGTTCCTCAAGGGATAAATGCCTGGCGTTCAGATGTTTCGCCCAGGGGGAACCACCAAAATTCAGTGTCGCTTCGTCAGCCGAGGCCGCATCGGCATCAATACCATCGATATAAAAATCAGCATCGGCGCTTATGGCGGAGAGGCGCTGCGCAAGCATAAGGGCAATGATGCCAGTACCGGTGCCTGCATCCAGGATGCGGACTTCGTTCCCGACAAGGCTGGCGGCAGAGCCAAGAAGCACCGCATCGGTCCCCACCTTGAAGGCGGCACCATCGTTCTGAACGGAGAATTGTTTGAAAGTGAACATGTCCAAAGGCCGGGAGCTAAACGAAACGGCCGTCTTTCATATTCAAGGTGCGGTCGCAGATTGCAGAGAGTTCAGGGTCGTGAGTTACTATAATGATAGTTTGACCAAGGTCTTTGCGAAGTTGCAGGAAAAGGTTATGAAGGTCTGCTTTTGTAACGCTGTCAAGATTGCCGGAAGGCTCGTCTGCAAGTATGACTGCCGGCGAATTTACAAGGGCACGGGCAATGGCAACCCTCTGCTGCTCGCCTCCTGAAAGTTCAGAAGGCTTATGCTTCAGCCTCTCTGAAAGGCCAAGAGTATCAAGTAGTTGCACGGATTTTTCCCTGGCCTGCGCCTTGCTGCAGCCTGCGATAAGCGCCGGAATCATTACGTTTTCCAGGGAAGTGAATTCTGGCAGGAGGTGGTGGAACTGAAAGACGAAGCCGATTTTGCGGCAGCGGAAGTCAGAAAGGGCGTTCCTGCCAAGGGACAAAACGTCAGTTCCGTCAATCGAAAGGCTGCCGGAGTCCGGCTTTGAAAGTGTTCCAAGTATTTGAAGCAGAGTTGATTTGCCTGCTCCGGACGCTCCCATAATGGCAACGAGTTCAGCACTGTCGGCAGAAAAATCCAGCCCTTTCAGAACCTTGAGAGAGCCGAAACTTTTTTCTATGCCTTTTGCCTCAATAATCATAGATTGCCTCCGGTCCGGATTTAAAGAAAAGTCGGGGTAATAGGACTCGAACCTACGACCCTCTGCTCCCAAAGCAGATGCGCTAGCCAACTGCGCCACACCCCGATAAGCCTGCCATCTCTGGCATTAAGGACTGCAAAGATAAATCTTTTTTATAAAACCGCAAAACCTGCCATAAAAAACGAGAAGTTCTTCCCCGTTACAATTGAACAGCGGGGAAGGTAGAGGCGATGACAAACCTCTAAAACCGCCAAGTAAAACGGAGCGTTGGCATAACAGGCAATATACTCAGCTGTTTCCATTTACCGTCCTCAAAAAAGTACTGGTAAACGTTTTTTCTGTTCAGCAAGTTCATTACTGACAAGAACAATTCATATTCCGAGCCCTCCTTTACCCAGGTGAACGAGTATCCGGCATCCACCCTGAAGTACATCGGCAACCGGAAATTATTCAATTCCGTCAAATCCTGACGGTTCATTATTTCTTCCGTTTCATCATAGTCGGCTGGTGTAAACAACCAAAGATTGTATTTTCCGGGAACGAAAGTTTCGTATTGCCAAAAATTATCTGCTTCACTTTCCCTGCCGTCGCCCCTTTGGCGACCACTCCCATCGCAAGCGATGGGCCCCTCCCTCTTATTCCGCTACGGGGACCCCGAAAATTTCTAATTTTTGGGGTGAGTACGAGGGTGGCAAAGGCTATGAAAGTGAAGCGGATAATTTTTTACCAATTCTAAAATTTTACGCCAAACAGAAGATGCAGAGTTATGAAATTGTAGTAGTCGTATATTTTGTCGCGGTCCATGTTGATTATTAGGAGATTATGTGTATAACGAAAACTAAAATCGATAGTATCGTTTTCAAACAGGTGTATCGTTCCG
>JAFUDQ010000042.1 GCA_017459075.1 Bacteroidales bacterium | reverse complement strand
CTGTGAGGGATTCCAACGGGTCGGAGAACGCGTGACCTTGATTGATGAGAGCTTTGAAAAGGAAATGGAAACTCTACTGGACGTGTAAATTCCAATTTGAAAATGAAATATCAATTTACAACTGTCGATAACTGTAAAGTCTTTTATCGCGAAGCCGGAAATCCGGAGAATCCCACCATCCTGCTACTACACGGTTTCCCTTCGGCAAGCCACATGTTCCGGGACTTGATACCGGAACTGGCCGATCAGTATCATTTGATTGCTCCTGACATGCCCTCTTTTGGGCAGACGGAGTGCCCTTCCAGAGAGTGTCAGTCCTATTCTTTCGACTATCTGGCCCATGTGATGGATGCTTTTATGGAAGCTGTCGGTCTGGAACATTTTGCGATGTATATCTTTGACTATGGTGCACCTGTGGGGATGCGTCTGGCGCTCTGGCATCCGGAACGGATAGACGCCATCATCTCCCAGAACGGCAACTGCTATGAAGAAGGCCTGGGCAAGAAATGGGAAGCTCGCAAAGCGTATTGGGCACATCCTACACCGGAACTTAGGAAGCAGTATGAATCGGCCTTTGCGCTGGAGACTATCAAGGGGCAGTACTGCTTTGGTACTCCGGAAGGAAGCGTTGGGCCGGATGGATACACATTGGATTATGCTTATGTCCAATTGCCGGAGCGGGCAGAGATGCAGAACGACCTCATCTTCGATTACCAGAGCAATGTGAGACTCTATCCGGAGTTTCAAAAGTACTTCAGGGAGCATCAGCCGCGCCTTCTCGCCGTGTGGGGGAAGAACGATCCTTCATTCATCCCTGCCGGAGCTGAAGCCTTCAAGCGAGACCTGCCGAATGCGGTTGTGAAATACGTAGACAGCGGCCATTTTGCCCTGGAATCCCATCATAGCGAAATCGCAGGTTATATCAAGGATTTCCTCCGGTAAATTCCAATTGATCGGCATAAGCAAGCTCCGGCAGCATCGCATTTGTTAGCAGAGCTTTATTGAGTTTTCATGGAGAATGCGTAAATTGCGTTCGATAAATTGTAATTTCATTGCTTTCCATGTTCAACAGACACGATATCGCACGCGATGCCTGCCAGCTCTTCGGAGCACAGGCGCATCAGGGCTACGACTGGTGGTGGCATTCCTTCACCGGATACGACGCGCAGACCGGAAAGGCAAAGCCCTTTTTCATTGAGTTCTTCCTCTGTAATCCCGCAAGCGGCGGGGATGCTCCCGTGTTCGGTCAACTACCCGAAAACCGTGCTGCGGGAATCCGGCCGTCCTATCTGATGGTGAAGGCCGGAGCCTGGGGAGAGGATGCGGCACAGCTGCATCGCTTCTGGGGCTGGAAGAAGATCTCCGTGGATTGGGGTGTTCCTTTCAGCATCGATGCAGACGACTGTTTCCTCACCGAAGATCGTACCCGAGGATGTGTCCAAGTGGAAGGATCCTCCGACCATCCGGAATGGATGTGCGAGGATGGCCGTATCTCCTGGGATCTGAAGATCCGCAAGATCACGGCTTTCAACGTCGGTTTCGGAGCCGACGAGTTGTTCCGCCACGCCGAGGCGTTCGAAATGTTCTGGCACGCCGAAGGGATGAAGACGGAGTACTCTGGTGAGGTCTACTGGAACGGACGCCTTTATCTCGTCCGTCCCGAGGACTGCTTCGGCTATGCCGACAAGAACTGGGGGCGCGACTTCACTTCGCCCTGGGTATGGCTGTCATCCTGCAACCTCACTAGCGAGCTCACCGGCCGGAAACTGACGGACAGTGTTTTCGATATCGGAGGAGGACGGCCGAAAGTAGGACCACTGGCTCTTCCAAGAAAACTCCTCTCCGCGTTCTGGTACGAAGGGAAGCCCTATGAGTTCAATTTCTCGAAGGTATGGACCCGCGTCCATACGGAATTCGACTGCCAGGAGACCGATACCCGGATTATCTGGCACGTGGAGCAAAGGAGTTCTTCTGGCAGGATGATTACCGATGTCACATGCGAGAAGAAGGACATGCTCCTCGTGAATTATGAAGCCCCGGATGGTACCAAACGGCACAATCGTCTCTGGAACGGCGGCAATGGTGTCGGAACCATACAGCTGTTCGATCCGGACGGAAAACTGGTCGACCGGATTCACGCCGAGAATATCGGCTGTGAATATGGTGAATACGATTCCCAGAATTGAGATTCCAGCATACACATAGGCCCGGATTCTGGCTCGGCTTCATCGATTTCTTCACGGCCGGGCTTTTCTTCCTGCTGTATATGCCTTTGGGAGGTCTGCAGGATGAGCTGGATTATATCCTGGATCGCAGAACCCAGAGATACTGGGTTGCCTATCTGCTGGGCATACCCACATTGTTCATATATCCCTTGGTCTGGATGTCCCGGATTGCAGAGGAACTGAAATCCAAGGCCATCGAGATCGGCATTGATGGTCCGTACACATCCTGGTGGCACATGTTTGGTTGGAATATCTTCGGATTACCTTTGATGGGCCCGGCCGTTGCGACGCAGCGGTTCTTTGACACCCTCAATAAGATTGAGTCCAGAATGAATGAAACCCTTCAGGGATGAGACCGAAGACGAAACAGAAGAAACTGCGGATCACCGAGGCGGACTTCATGCTCGCCAACCGCAGGGCTGCCCGGCTCGAAGAGATAGCCGAGCATGGCCGGCCAGTCTCTTTCCGTAAGGCCGTCCATAAATCCAAGAAGGTCTACGACCGGAAACGCTTCAAGCGGATGGGACAAAAGCTCTCCGACAAGTCGGAGTAGTCCCTACACCCCGGCGTTCTTTCCAACCGAACCGGCTCCTGTTCCCCTGGCTCTCTGTCAACTTTCCACACCCGTCGGTGAATCGGCACCGCTTCCAGCATTTTTTCCGCCGGTAGCGATGGGCGTGCTATTCATCACGTTGTCGCCATGGATCCGGGGCTTGCCAATAACCCGCCGGGGAGCAGGTTCTCCGCTCCCGCTTGCTTTTCTGCGCCGCTCCGGAATCTATCCTCCGGGGCGGATCTTTTATTCTGGGGAGAGCGAGAAGTGTAAATCGTCTGTCTTGTTTTGAAAGCGCTGTCCTGCAGCGGGATTCTTCTTATAAACGGAAGCGGCTCTTCCGCTGAGGCGGCCCCGGGTATTGGCGTGTAGATGACAGAGATTACCTGACTACGCTCATCACAGCCACGATCCCTGCGATCCCCGCGCTTCCAAGACCAAAGGCGAAGAAGAATCCGATGAGGTAATTCCAATTTATTGGCATAAACAAGCTCCGGCAGCATCGTATTTGTTACCGGAGCTTTATTGAGTTTTCATGGAGAATGCGTAAATTGCGTTCGATAAATCGGGATTAGCATGTCATTCTGAACGAAGTGAAGAATCTACAATAAACTGATGGACAAATAGATTCTTCGCTGGCGCTCAGAATGACAGTAAAACTAAATTCCCCGTTTATCGAAAAGAATAGTCACCAGAAGTCTGTATGGGCTACAGGTGACTTGCTGTTACGGGAGAATGCCCTGCTAATGCGACCTTCTTATGGACATGTTATTTAAGATGCGCCCTCGGATCGGACTTTCCCATGTAGTTAAACTCGTAAATCATATTGCCGGATTCGTGTACAGTCTTATCTTCCCCGATGATGGTGAGGTCTGCTTTGGCAAAATAGCGCATATAGAAAGGATCAACGCCCAACAGTTTCATGGCCATTCGCCCATACCAGGGTAGCAGTTTGGCGCTGCGGCGCACCTCGATTTCCTGCAACCATTCAATATCCAGACGGACTTCTTTCCCGCAATCCTTGAAGACGTATTGACTCCGTTTAGGGAAAGCACGCTGCAGCTCGGGTTGCACATACGTGGTCATCTTGCATTCCACGGGTTGGGTGTTGTCGAAAATCACCTTTCCGCTGCCATCGAGAATGCCCAGAATGGGAATCCGTTCGAATCCGAACCTCTTGCTTTTGCCATACAATTATCTCGACTTATTTCCGTTGAAAGTAATAGAGCCCATCGGGGCGGTGAGAGTGCCTTCTATGGCATCTCCGCTTCGTGTGCCGCGAACCTTGGCGTTCAGGCGGCGGAGCATCACCTTGGCGTTGATTTCGTAGGAATAGCCTTCGGCGGTGGCGATGCCGCTTTCAACCTTGTAGGTGCGGCCCATGAAGTCCATCGTGCCGGTAAGGGTGGTGCCATCCACCGCGAATACAATCTTTCCGCGCTGCTTTCCCATGGGAGTATTGATGAGCGCATCATAGGTGCCAGCGAGTTCCGGGTCAGGAGCACCGGTAGCGTCAAGTCCCTTCTCCTCTGATGCGGCATTTGCTGCCATCCGTGAGCGCATCTGCCTGGATGCTTCTGCCGGGTCGGTACCCAACGCTGCTTCGCGGTCGGAGGCGTCCAGGATGTAGTTGGCATAGAGGCTTTCCACTTCGTAGTGCATGCGGCCGCCGGCATCGACGAGAACCTCGCCTGAGCGAGTGAGTTTCAAGTGGCCGTTGGCATAGTAGCGGCTGATGGTGGGATAGATGCCGCGCTGGTCATAGAGTGCCTTGCCATCGGCGTCCAACATCTCGTAATGGTTGTTGCAGGTGTACTCCTGCTCGCTCTGCAGCTCATAGACGGCCTCTACGTCGCCGGAGCGGAACCAGTAACGTGACTTGTCGGGGAAAGGCTTTCCGCATCCCTGTTCGGGGCGGGTGCCTTCGATGGTGATATCTACGTCCGGAGTGCGCTCCTCATTGCGGATAACTACGTTTCCGTCCGGGCCGATCACAGCGAAGACGGGATACTGGATGGCTCCGGTCTCACGTGTGCTCACAAAATCGAAGAGCAGCACGGTGTGGCCCGCCACCTGCTGACGCCCCCAGATCCAGCGGTTCCAGAACTCCTGGTTCTCGGCTGTACCCCACTGATGGTCGTGGTAGCCGCTGCCCTGAATCTGGAGCGTGCGCCCGCCGCATACCACCGTGCCTTCCACTTTGCCGCGCGGCACGGCGCAGAGCCAGGTGAAAATGTCTCCGTTCTCCCGCTGGAAGAAGGCCGTACCTGGACGGAAGGAGCGGGCCGTGCTGGAGAGTTTGAGGTCGATGGTCACGTTGCTCTCGGGGTTTTCGATGTGCAGCACATAGTCCTGCAGGTCGCCGCGGAAGTAGTTCTTGCCCATCTTCACGTCACACTGGCCTTCGCCAAGGGCGCATTCGGCCGCATCCACTTGGATCACATCGGTCTCGCAGGTGCCGTCGGCAAACTGCACGTTGTAAAACACAAAGGGCTTGTACCCCCGCTGGGCCGAACGCATGGTAGGCGGGTTGGTGGCGAAGTTCACGTTCACGGTAATGCCGTCGGGAGTCTCGGCGTCGAAATACCACCATTCGACGCAGCCGGGAGCGTCGTCGTTGCGGCGGCCGTCCTCCCAGGGCTCTACTACTTCGGGATTGATGCCCAGGGCCTTGAAGTCCTCGGGCCTGTTCATGATGCGGATAGAACTATTCGATTTCATGGCTATCGGATTTTATTATGATTGTTTCACTTCGTCTGTCTTTTAATTCCGGATACAAAGGTCCGGCTTTATTTCCAAATAAAATGACCCGGAATTATGTATTTACGTTCCGAAATTAATATCTTTGCGTTATGAAAGAAGAAATCAGCCATATTTCGTTGTCCGAAATCGACCGACGGCTGGACGTATCCAAGAAGGGGAACGTCATCTTCAGCGAACTTGTCTCCGTTATCCGCAGCCGGGGCAGCAGCACTTATTCGGCCGAAGAGATTGACCGTCCCTACCGGATAGACGGCACGCGCCTGGTGATTGCCACCTCCGGAGAAGCTCTGTACGGGGTGAACCTTACGGATTGCCGCATAGCCAAAGGCATGATGCTGTATATTGCCCCAGGCTCGGTTATCAACCCCGTGGAGATATCGGAGGACTTTGATGTAGAAGGCGTCCTGGTGAATGAATTGCCTTTTGGCGACTTGACGGCAGCTGTACCGGAGTGCGGAGAAGCGGCAATCCCTCTGACAGGTGCCGAATTCTCCAGGCTTGAGGGAATGATAAGTCTAATCTGGGATTCCCTTTCGGAAGGAGCCGGGGCGGAAACGGTTAAATACCTCAGTGCCGCTCTTCTTCAAGAAGGATTCAGTCTCATACGTATGGCAAAGGCAGACGTCGCTGCCTCCAAGTCGTCCTCAAGGAGTCTGCTGGAAGAGTTCCGCCACCTGTTGAACCGGCATTTCCTTGAGCAGCGGACGCTCTCCTTCTATGCCGATGAACTCTGTGTGAGCAGCGGCTACCTGTGCGCCCTGATTCCACGCCTCAGCGGCCGCAGTTTCAGGGACTGGGTGAATGATGCTTTGCTACAGGAAGCCAAGATTCAACTGCGGTCAACCAAGAAGACGGTCACGGAAATATCGGACTATCTGAGCTTTGCCACCTCCTCCCAGTTCTGCCGCTTCTTCAAGCGGATGACGGCGCTGTCTCCAAAAGAATATAGGGCGTCGATATAAGATTTCAGTAAATTCGAATTTAACTGTTGCTCAATAAATGGAGCCTGAAAGAGTAGTATCCCTTGCCGTCCAGATATGAGAGAGCATCATCGAGAAGAGCGGTTTTTCGTTCTTCATCCAGGTCTGAATGAAAAAGGATCTCGATGAACGTTTCCAGACCGCGGTCCGAAATCTTCTCTGTTTCTACCAGATACCATACTGGATTCTTCTGCGCAAGCATGGCATCCAAATCGATCGGACAGGCCGCTTTGTCGAACTCGTCCTTGACGTCCGCCAGGGAATAATCCAGCGTATCGCCGTCCAGCAGGCCCAGCCTGCGGGCAATCAGCATCAGCATCTCGCCCAGGCGGTCAATCTCTCTGAGGATATAATCTTCCATCTTATTCGTCTTTCATTT
>JAFUDQ010000007.1 GCA_017459075.1 Bacteroidales bacterium | reverse complement strand
AACAGGATTATGCGCTTAAAATTTTTAATGATTGCAACAGCCCTGATCGCTGTTTCTACATCGGCTTTTGCCCAGAACGGATTATTTGGAGTCGCCGGAATCAAAATACAGCAAGACGCTGAAAAACGTTTCTCTTTAAATAGGGATGAATATGGCGGCGTAGGCTTGTACGCTGGTGTTGGAAAGGAGTTCGAACTTTTGTCTTGGCTATCCGTTTCACCCGTTGCCACTGTCACCATCGCACGAGTCGAAGACAGCGGATATGTTCCAGATTCGAAGAATTCCGCAGCCATCGACTTTCAGTTAAGCGCTCCTGTAAACTTTAAAATTCCGCTTGCGAAAGAGGGTAGATTCTTCTACATTGGAGCCGGCCCGTCCGTAACCTTTGCTGCTTTGGACGACAGGGATTATGTAAAGAAGACATACGGAGGCGTTGCCTTGCGAATTGGGGCCGATATCAGCGACAAGCTTTATTTTGGTGCCGATGCCAACTTTGGTCTAACCAAAAGAGAGGAAAGAGCATTTTCCTCTTCCCTGTCACTTGGCCTTGCCTGGAAGTTTTAAAACAAGCGGCAACGGGCCGGAACGATACACCTGTTTGAAAACGATACTATCGATTTTAGTTTTCGATACACACATAATCTCCTAAAAATCAACATGGACCGCGACAAAACATACGACTACTACAATTTCATAACTCTGCATCTTCTGTTCGGCGTAAAATTTTAGGATTTTTTCATCGTTTCTTATGTGAAACATCATTTATAACCCGGATATTTAACTAAGGGTTTTCATCAAAATACCGTCTCTTGTTTAGGGACGGTATTTTTTATATATTTGTAGTCTTGAAAAGACATATGAGTATGAGACCTTTGTTCCTGACTAATACACTTTCCCACAGGAAAGAACTGTTCAAGCCCATTAACCCCGGACACGTAGGCATGTATGTTTGCGGCCCAACTGTTTATGGCGATGCCCATCTGGGCCATGCCCGCCCGGGCGTAACCTACGACGTCCTGGCCCGCCTCCTGCGCCACCTTGGATACAAGGTACGCTACGTTCGCAACATCACGGACGTAGGCCACCTGGAGCACGATGCCGATGAAGGAGAGGATAAAATCCTCAAAAAAGCCCGTCTGGAGCAGCTGGAGCCTATGGAAGTCGTACAGAAGTGCACGCTTTTGTACCACGAGGCAATGCGCCAGCTGAACGTAGCTCCCCCCTCCATCGAACCAAGGGCATCGGGACACATCATCGAACAGATAGAAACCATCAAGAAAATACTCGCAGCCGGCTACGCATACGAGAGCAACGGCTCCATCTATTTTGACGTTCAGAAATACAACCAGGAGCATCACTACGGAATCCTGTCCGGACGCAACCTGGACGACACCCTTGAAGGCACCCGTAACTTGGACGGCCAGAGTGACAAGCACGCTCCTTTTGACTTTGCCCTTTGGAAAAAGGCAGAGCCCCAGCATATCATGCGCTGGCCATCACCTTGGGGAGAAGGCTTCCCGGGCTGGCACCTTGAGTGCTCTACCATGAGCGAGAAATATCTCGGAGATACCTTTGACATCCACGGAGGCGGAATGGACCTCATGTTCCCCCACCATGAATGCGAAATTGCACAGAATGTAGCCTCCAGGGGCACTGACGGCGTACACTACTGGGTTCACAACAACATGATAACCATCGGCGGCCAGAAAATGGGCAAATCCCTGGGCAACTTCATAACCCTGCCGGAGCTCTTCGCCGGGGCACATCCCAAGCTGGAACGCGCCTACAGCCCGATGACAGTTAGATTCTTCATCCTTCAGGCACACTACCGCAGCACCCTTGACTTCTCCAACGAAGCCCTTCAGGCTGCGGAAAAAGGCCTTAAAAGAGTGATGCAGGCATACAAAGACCTTTGCTCCCTTGCCGGAAAGAAACCCGTTGACCTGCCCTACGGCCAAATGATTGGCACCATCGCCCCGGAAGGAAAACCGGAAGGCGTATCAGACACCGTTGCCGCCATCATTGACGATGTTTACACAGCCCTTTGCGATGACCTTAACACCCCCATCGCCCTTGCACGAATCTTTGATGCAGTGAAAATAATCAACACCGCAAAAGAGGGTAAGGAAAAAGTGGCCGATGCAGACCTGAAAGCACTTGCTAGGCTCTTCAGCGACACCGTAATCGGAGTCATGGGTCTTAAGGACGATGCTGCCGCAGAAGACGGAGCTTCCGGAAAAGTCATTTCCGGCCTTATGGATATGGTCTTTGAGGAGCGTGCGCAGGCCAAGGCGGCCAAGGACTGGGCCCGAAGCGACGCCATCCGCGACCATCTTAAGGAGCTGGGAATCACCGTAAAAGACACGAAGAACGGAGCAGAGTGGACTATTGAGTAACACATCATAAATAAGCCGTTATGAAGTTTATATCTTGGAACGTAAATGGCCTTCGGGCCTGCGCCGGCAAAGGATTTGCCGATGTTTTCAATGCCCTGGATGCGGATTTTTTCTGTATTCAGGAGACTAAGATGCAGGAGGGCCAGCTGGACCTTGAATTCCCCGGATACACTTCATATTGGAATTACGCCCAGAAGAAAGGCTACTCCGGCACGGCAATTTACAGCAGGCGCACTCCCCTTTCAGTCAGCTATGGGATGGGTATTCCGGAGCATGACACAGAGGGGCGCGTCATTACCCTGGAGATGCAGGATTTCTATCTTGTATGTGTTTATACGCCGAACTCGCAGGATGGGCTTAAAAGGCTGGATTACAGGATGGCCTGGGAGGATGCTTTCAGGGATTACCTTTGTGGCCTGGCTGCAAAGAAAGGGGTAATTGTTTGCGGAGACCTTAATGTGGCGCACGAGGAGATTGACCTTAAGAATCCTGCTACCAATCACAAAAATGCTGGTTTTTCCGATGAGGAGAGGAGTAAGTTCAGCACCCTTCTGGGGGCTGGCTTTACGGATTCCTGGCGTAGCCTTAATCCTGGCATCGCTAAGTATTCTTGGTGGAGTTATCGGTTCCAGGCCAGGGAGAAGGGGGTTGGCTGGCGTATTGATTATTTCCTTGTCTCTGATTCCCTCAAAAATCGCATAGCAGGAGCAGAAATTCACGATGAAATCTTCGGCTCCGACCATTGTCCTGTTGAATTAACCATATGTTAAGAATATTTGCAATAACGTTGGCAATATCGGCTTCAATATTCGGTGCGATGGCGCAGGACATTGACTCCATGATTGGAGGAATGTCCCGCAGGGAAAAGATAGCCCAGATAATAATTGACGCCGCATACAGCAAAGAAAGCCCGGAAAAACTCGCCAGCCATGAAAAACTGGCCCAGAGCGGACTCGGAGGTCTCATCGTCATGGATGACGACCTTGCACCCTGCATGGAAATGCTCAACACCCTGCAGCAGAAGGCACAGATACCCATGCTGGTAAGCATCGACGGCGAATGGGGAGCGTCAATGCGCTTTTACGAATTCGCATCCTTCCCCAAAGCCATGCAAATGGGCGCCCTGCCGTCGGAAGAACTTGTGTACGAGGCCGGTAAAGCCATCGGAGAAGAACTTGCGCAGATTAAGATATTTGCAAACTACGCCCCGGTAGTGGACATTAACAACAATCCTGCGAACCCGGTTATAGGCGTCCGCTCCTTTGGAGAAGACCGTGAAAAAGTAGCCGCTTATGGCAGCGCCTACATGAGAGGTATGAAAGACGGAGGGGTAGCAGGCTCCGCCAAGCACTTCCCGGGCCACGGAGACACCAACGTAGACTCCCACAAAGGCCTTCCCGTACTGGAATTCAACCGAAGCCGGCTTGACTCCCTTGAACTTTACCCTTTCCGCCGCCTGATTGCGGACGGAGTTGATATGGTAATGGTGGGCCACCTTAGCGTTCCGGCACTTGACCCCAGCGGTACCCCGGCATCAATTTCAGAGCCCATCGTAACGGGCCTTCTGCGCAAAGAACTTGGTTTTCAAGGGATTATCATTACCGATGCTCTTGGCATGAAGGGTGTGGCAACAGATTATGGCGATGCTTCCGTAGCCGCCTACAAAGCCGGAGCCGATATCCTTCTTATGCCACAGAACGCAGCCAAGACTATTGAAGACCTGGACAAACTGTTTAAAAACGGAGAACTTGAAGAGGCCGAACTTGACACCCGCGTGCGCAAAGTACTATCGCTTAAGAAACGCCTTGGAATGCTTGCAGAAGGCTACTCCCCCATCGTAGCCCCGTCGGAGGCCGTACGGTACTCCTTCCGCCCCAAGACAGAAGCCCTGATTCAGAGGATTTCTGACGAATCCATGACAGTAGTCAAGGGTAATGAGGTCCTGCCAATGCCGAAAGGGAAAACAGCTTACGTTGCAGTTAACTCCGCAACGCCTGAAAGCGAACAATTCTTCCTGGAACTGTGCAAGGAAACCTTCCCCGCCGACAGGTTCTGCCTTGAAGGAGACTTCGGGAAGCCGGAAATTGAGGCGCTGAAAGAGAAACTTAAAGGCTACGACCAAGTCATCATCGGCCTTCACAGCGGAACGCCGGTAAAGCGCTCCGGAGGCCCAAGGAGGGAGACTCTAATTACAGAAGAGCAGTTTGAGGCAATGGGAGAATGGGCGAAAGAGGCCGGGAATGTTACCGGAATACTGTTTGGAAATCCGTATAAACTAATTGACCTTCAAGCATATAAGTTCTTCAAAACATTTATTGTAGCTTATTCGGATACAGCCTTTAACAACCGGGCGGCAGCTCGCGCAATAACAAGAGGCGGGGCAAAAGGCCAGCTTCCGGTTAGCATAGATTAACCTTAAATCCTCCATATCATGAACAACAATTTCGACCCAAACCAGCAGCAGGCTCCGCAGCAGCCACAGTATTCGCAGCCGCAGTACCAGCAACCCCAGTACCAACAGCCTCAATACCAGCAGCCGGCCCAGCCTCAGGCGCCCCAGCAGGCTCCGCAGCAGCCCCAGGCTCCACAGTATCAGCAGCCAGTCCAGCGTCCTCAGGCACCCCAGTATCAGCAGCCCGTTCAGCCACAGCGTCCCCAGGCACCCCAGTACCAGCAGCCCGTTCAGCCCCAGTACCAGCAGGCTCCACAGTACAGGCCGCAGCCTGCCCAGTACCAGCAGCCTGCTCCCGTAGCACCAAAGGCTAAAGGTTCAGACGGCGCAATACTTACCTTCGCCATCATTTTCTTTGTGACAACAGGCCTTATGACCCTGATACAGTACGTATTCAGCTATTCCAAGACTATTACCATCGTATACGGAGTACTCGCAATCATCCAGAGCCTCTCACTCATCCTTGTTCCCCTTGGCATAAAGAAAAGCGGAACCAAGGCTTTTGCATTCATTCTGATTGCCCTGGTTGTTATATGGCTTGTCCTTCAGAATCTGAGCTTCTTCGGAATCAGGATTTTTTAAGAAAACTGTTAAAGACTATTTCCTGGAGCTTGTGGCACGGCCCGCAAGCTCCATTATTATTACTGCTGCAATGCCAATGACTATCCATATTATTCCAGAGACAATCATGGGGCCTACTGGGGCTCCAGCAGCATCGGCAGCTTTGTCCAGAGACTCTGCGCTCCAGGGCCAAACCTTTATAAGTGAGCCCATTACAAAACCGATAAGCACAAGCATGGTTTGCTGTTCCCATCGGCCAAGAAGCCAGTGAAGAATCTTGGAAAAAGCAGCAAGGCCAATAACGCAGCCAAGGCCGAAGACGGCCAGTATCGGCCAGTTAAGGCCGCCAATAGCTTCCATTATATACTCATATTTGCCAAGGAGCAGGAGGACGAAGCTTCCGGAAACGCCAGGCAAAATCATGGTACAGATAGCTATCGCACCGCAGATAAATATAAACCAGAGGTCGTTTGTAGTCTGCGCTGGGGAAACCGTAAACAGAACCACGCCAATAGCGGCACCTATAATCATCCACAAAAGGTAGAAAATCTTCCAGCCTTTGACATCGGCAAGCATGTAAATCGCAGATGCAGCTATCATCCCAAAAAAGAAGGCCCACGTCTGAACGGGATAATTCTCAAGGACAAAGGTCATGAGTTTGGCCAGGGAGAAGACACTCAGAACCATTCCGATGCCAACGGCAAGCAGGAAACGACCGTCAATCCTGGTCACGAAATCCCTGAACCGGCCTTTGAAAAGCAGCTTCCACGTAGAGACGCTGCTAAGCGCGTTAAGCGCACCGATGATTCGGCCGAAGATGCCGGTTATCAGGGCGATGGTGCCGCCGCTTACTCCGGGAATTACGTTTGCCGCGCCCATCGCGAAGCCTTTCAGTCCATTGACAATATCGTCCAAAAATGGTTTTACAGACATCAGATTATCAGTTTATTGAATCTTTTTTAAAATGGTTTTCATAGCCTCGAAGCTCTCAGCTTCTGAAAGCGTACGCCCAGAAGGGTCAGCTACAACTATGTCAAAAATGCCACCGCGAAGCTGTACCCTTCCTACCTTGCATCTGGCTTTGCAGTAGCCGGCGGTAAAGATGGAAAGGAAGGAGCTGTCGGGCAGAAGAGAGATGAGCATATCCACTTCCTGGAAACTGTCCAGCCAGGCAAGCTTTTCGGAAGAAGGACGGCCGTACCAGTTCAAATCCCTCTTAAGTATGGTATTGGTAACGCTGGTGATAAGCCTTTCCCCCTTGCCAATCCTGCGAAGGTCAAAAAAGAAAATCTCTCCCTTTATCTTATTCTCCCTGAAAAAAATCATAAGGGAGTTCTTGCACTCATTGAAAGAGGGGTCTTCAACGTCAATGAATGCTATTGCCGACGACACTTTGCCCAGCGGCAAAATGGTAGTAGGAATGCTGCTGCGCTGCCTTCGCAACGCGTTTTTCCTGAAATATTCCGTTAAAATCATTACTTCTCGTTTGCAGATATCAGCTCCCTGATTTCCTGCTTGGCAGCCTTCCACCTGGGAACATCAATCTTGGTTCCTATTACCTCTACAACCTTGGCTGCGATTATTGAGCCTATCTCTCCGCAGACCTTGAGAGGCATTCCAAGTGCATGTGCATACAAGAATCCTGCCGCATAAGTATCGCCTGCTCCTGTTGCATCTATTGCATCGGCCGGCCAAGGCTCAATAAAATAGTATTCACTCCCTTGCTGAACCATGGAGCCGTCTTTTCCTACCTTCACAACTGCAATCTGGCAGTGGTGGCTAAGCTCTTCAAGAGCCTCACGAGGCTCTTTTTTGGTGAAAGCCTTCGCCTCAGTCTCATTTGCAAAGACGATGTCTACATACTTGTCTACCAGGTTATGAAGGAAGGCCTCATTTGACTCTACCACATTATAAGATGCCATGTCGATGGAGATGATGCAGCCGGCTTCCTTAGCCATCTGTACGGCGGTAGAGATAAGGTCTTGATTCTGAACAAGATATCCTTCTATATGAAAGTAATCATATCCCTGGAAATACTCAGGCTTAAGGTCTTCTGGGCCCATTTCAAGGGCGGAGCCCATATAGTCCGCGAAGGTGCGCTCTGCATTGGCGCCGGAAATGAACACCATGCATCTTCCGGAAGACTTTGTACCGTAGAGCATTGTTGTCTTTACGCCGAACTGCTCCATTGTACTCTTGAAAAGGTTTCCAAGTTCATCGTTTCCTATTTTGCCGATGTAGCCTGATGGCATGCCGAAGATTGAAGTACAGGTGATTGTGTTGGCTGCCGAGCCGCCAGGAACGTATTTTACCCCTATTTCCTTAAGGGCACTCCAGATTTTGTCTCCGGTTTCCATGTCCACATGCTGCATGCTTCCCTTAGGAAGATGATATTTGGAAAGAAGGGTGTCGTCCGGAAGGACGGCAAGAATATCGGTCAGGGCGTTGCCTATTCCAAGAATGGATTTCATACTTAGTCTGTTTAATGTTCAACTAACAAAAATAATGAATATTATCGGATTTCTTCGGATAGAAATGATTATTTTTGCACCGATATGGATAAAAGGCTTGGAAATATACTGAAATACTCGCTGTCAGCGCTGCTGGCCGCGGCTCTTCTGTGGTTCTCTTTCAGGGGCATCGACTGGAACCTGTTTTTTGGCGGACTTGGCCGCTGCTCCTGGCAGTATGTGCTTTTGTCCATGTTTATAGGAGGTTATGCTTTCTGGATTCGAAGCCGCCGCTGGCGGGAGACCCTCCTGCCTATTGACCCGTCTACAGGAAGGCTTACCACTCTTAATGCCGTGAATATCAGCTATATAGTCAATATGGTTATCCCCCGTGGTGGGGAAATTGCACGCTGCGGTATTATTACACGGCATTCGGCGAAAGACGCTGAAGGAAAGCGTCTTGCCAGCTTTGACAAAGTGCTTGGTACCGTCATTGTAGACAGGGTTTGGGATACCATGGTCATGCTTATTCTTTTGGCTGTAGTCTGGCTTGTATTCAGCAAGCAGTTGGGCGAGTCTTTCTCCGAGAAGCTTGGAGCCGTCAACTTTTCTTCTACCGGAATACTGCTTGCAGGCCTTTGTTTGGTAGCCCTGCTTCTTGGCGCCTGCTGGTTCCTGCGCGGCCGAAACAGGTTTTTCGCTAAGATTTTGGGCTTTGTAGAGGGAATCCTGACTGGCGTGAAGGAATGTTTCAGGATGCCTTCATGGTGGAAGTTCCTGATGCTTACCCTCCTGCTTTGGTTCGCCTATTGGGCAAACAGCGCCTGCATCCTTGGTTCCCTTGCCGGAGCCGGAATGGGGTTCGAGACCCTGGGGCCTCTTGATGCACTGTTCCTTATGTCCGTTGGGTCAATCAGTTCTATCATCCCTGTTCCCGGCGGATTCGGCGCATATCATTATCTTACTACCCTTGCATTAAGCACCATTTATGGCATTCCGGCAGAAAGCGGCATTATCTTCGCCGTCCTGTCCCACGAATCGCAGGCTCTTGTCCAAATCTTGTGCGGCGGAGCAAGCTATCTGTCCGAAGCCATTAGGAAGTAACCCGTTTTTTTCATACCTTTGGGAAAACAAAACACTAACACTATATGAAAAGACTCCTTATCCCCGTATTTGCCGCAATAGTTATGGCGGTTTCTGCCTGTGGCACACTCAATACCGACGCCCTTCTGCAAGGGGGTTTGCAGGCTGCACAGGCGATGTCTTTAAGTGATTCTGAAGTAAGGGCTTATGTTGCCGAGTATATTTCGCAGCTGGATGCCCAGAGCAAGGTACTTCCGGAGAGTAACGCTTACACAAAGCGTCTCCGCAGGATTACTTCCGGTCTTACGTCCGTGGATGGAGTTCCCCTCAACTTCAAGGTTTACCAGACCAGCGAGGTTAATGCTTTCGCCTGCGCCGATGGCAGCGTGCGCGTTTACACGGGTCTTATGGACCTTATGACTGATGATGAGATTCTCGGAGTCATCGGCCATGAAATTGGCCATGTAGCCAAGAAGCATACCCGCAAGCAGATGCAGAATGCTATTTTGACATCGGC
Organism: Bacteroidales bacterium; assembly: GCA_017459075.1. Classification (GTDB taxonomy): domain Bacteria; phylum Bacteroidota; class Bacteroidia; order Bacteroidales; family UBA932; genus Cryptobacteroides. The sequence continues at coordinate 121,771 of JAFUDQ010000007.1, read as the reverse complement.
TGCAAGAACGGGTATTTCTTCCGTCGGCGGGCAGATTGGCGCTTTGACGCAGTCTCAGCTTGGCGCAATGGGAGAGGCTATTCTCAATGCCAAGTATTCCAGGAAGCAGGAGACGGAGTCTGACGACTATGCCTATACCTTCCTTAAAGGTGCCGGGAAGAATCCGGCTTGCCTGATGCAGAGTTTCCAGAAGTTGCAGTCTTTGGAGAACAATGGCGGACAGACCAGCGATATGGTTAGCAACCTGTTCTCTTCTCACCCGGATACTGCAACCAGAATCACCCGCATCCAGAAGAAACTTAAGGCCGACGGTCTTATCAAATAATCAGGTCGTCCACTTGGAGTTTTGGGACGAAGTGGACGCCATCGGTCCGATAGTAGGTAAGGCTTTCGCCGGCCCCGACCGGTTTCAGGAAGATGGATTCCGCCCCTTTGCCGATGGCGATTACGGCCAGCGGTTTAAGCGGCAAGACTTTGTCTGATTCTTCTGCTGTTACCAAGCGGAATCTCAGGGTCTGATGGTTCTGTCCGGAGCCGCAAAGGGAGACAACGGACACGAGTTCCTTTAGTTCTTCTTTGGTTACGAGTCTTGTCGGGTCATAACCGCGGTAACTGCGGTTTTTCTTAAGGAGTGTGTCCAATGACATGTTGATTCTCTTCACTACTTTTATTGAGCGGCGTGACTGAAGCTGTTCAAATTTGTTTTCCAAGTAATTATCGGCCATGGCAATTATTGTTATTGTCTGCTGAGTTAATGAATCTTGGGGCAAATATGCGGTTTTTTAAAGAAAAGTCGTATATTTGCAGTCCCTTTTCCTTTTAAAGGGGTTTTGGGTACGGTTCGGTAGCTCAGCTGGATAGAGCAACAGCCTTCTAAGCTGTGGGTCTTGGGTTCGAATCCCAACCGAATCACAAAAAGGACATCTCTGTGGAGATGTCCTTTTTGTGATTATTTCCATTTCATCCTTTCCACGCTGTCAGGGCATTGCCCTGCAGGACCCCCGCCTCCTTCCTTTAGTTATTTCTGGCGAATGAAGACTTGGATGGGACAGCCGGTGAGATCAAAATGCTCGCGAAGCTTATTCTCCAAGAAACGCTTGTAAGGGTCCTTGACATACTGCGGAAGATTGCAGAAGAAAGCAAAAGACGGGCAAGCCGTAGGAAGCTGGGTTATAAACTTGATTTTCACGTATTTACCCTTCCATGCCGGCGGAGGATAATTCTCAATCTCCGGCAGCATGACCTCATTCAGCTGGGAAGTCTGGATCTTCCTGCTGTAATTATCGTAAACCTTGCCTACTGCATCAAGCACGTCAAGTATACGCTGCTTGTTAATAACAGAAGTAAAGATAATGGGAACATCATTGAACGGAGCCAGGCGGGCCTTGATACCCTCGGTATAAACATTCATCGTCTTGGAATCCTTCTCAATAGTATCCCACTTGTTCACAACCACAACGCAGCCCTTCTTGTTCTTACGAATAAGGTTGAAGATAGCCATATCCTGGGCCTCAATGCCGTTGGCGGCATCTATCATCAAAATACAAACATCGGAATGCTCGATAGCCCTGATGGCACGCATAACGGAATAGAACTCCAGATCTTCAGACACTTTGTTCTTGCGGCGCATACCGGCGGTATCAACAAGAATGAATTCGTGTCCAAACTTATTGTAATGACTTGAAATAGAATCTCTTGTAGTTCCGGCTACGGGGGTAACAATGTTTCGTTCCTCTCCAAGAAGGGCATTGGTCAGGGAAGATTTTCCAACGTTAGGCTTGCCAACAATGGCAATATGAGGGAGCCCTGCATAAGGGTCCTCAGCGGTAGTTTCCTCCGGAAGCAGGCGCACAACCTCATCCAGAAGGTCACCTGTTCCGCTGCCGTTGGCGGCGGAAATACTCCATACCTCTCCGAGCCCCAGCGAATAGAACTGGTAGGTATCAAAAATCTTCTCTCCGTTATCAACCTTGTTGACGCAAAGTACGACAGGTTTGCCGCTGCGGCGCAGAAGATCAGCAATCTCTGCATCGTAGTCAGTAATGCCGGCTGCAGACTCAACCATGAAAAGCACAAGGTCTGCTTCTTCGATGGCAATTACCACCTGCTTGCGAATCTCCTGCTCAAAGGCATCGTCACTGCCAGAAGACCAGCCGCCCGTATCTACTACGGAGAACTCATGGCCGCACCATTCGCACTTGCCGTAATGGCGGTCGCGGGTAACGCCTGCTGTCTCGTCTACAATTGCCTGGCGCATTCCTACCAGACGGTTGAAGAGGGTGGATTTACCTACATTAGGTCTTCCTACTATTGCTACAAGGCTCATAATCTATTTCAGTTTGTCAAAATTATAAAGGGAACAGCCGGCGCAATCCTCAGACCACTCGCCGGTGCAGCCGGCCTTCTTCCCCTTTTTAAGGTTACGGTGAATCTCTGCGTCCTCTTCCTTGAAGCACCGGATCCCCATCTTCCGCATATTCTCATTGGATCCCACATCGCTGTTGGGAAACTCCTTCTTCCGGAATATTATATTGAAACTCATTATAAATACCCCGAAGCCAACGATTATAAGTGCTGCCAGAAAGACCTTCACCATGGTTTAATGAACAAATTCAGAGCTAATCTGCTCGTAATGATATACTCTGTGAATAATATTTGCGAAAGTACCTGTCATTGATACAACCTTTATCTTGCTGGTATCCTTTGTAGGGTCAGAAGTCAAAGGAATGGTATCAGTGACAAACACTTCCTTAAGGGCCGATGTTGCAATGTTTTCATATGCCTTTCCGGACAGGACGGCGTGCGTTGCGCACGCGCGGACGGAAGCGGCACCCTTCTCCATAAGGACATCGGCAGCCTTTTTAAGGGTACCGGCGGTGTCGATCATATCATCGACAATAACGATATTCCGGCCCTCAACTTCTCCGATAGCGGTGATGGAAGCCACCTCGTTGGCCTTCTCACGGGACTTATGGCAGATAATTACAGGGCAGGCAAGTTCCTTCGCATAAACGTTGGCCCTCTTTGCGCCACCCATATCAGGTGCTGCGATGGACAGGTTTTCAAGTCCGAGCGATTTGATGCAGGGAAGGAAGACCTTGCTTCCGTAAAGATGGTCTACCGGGAAGTCAAAGAAGCCCTGAATCTGCTCTGCATGAAGGTCGCAGGTCATGACGCGGTCTGCGCCGGCTGCCTTAAGAAGGTTGGCCACCAACTTTGCGCCGATGGATACCCTGGGCTTGTCTTTACGGTCCTGGCGGGCCCATCCGAAGTAAGGCATAACTGCAATCACCTTGTCTGCCGATGCTCTCTTGGCTGCATCAATGGTAAGAAGCAGTTCCATTAGGTTCTCTGTAGGCGGGAAGGTAGACTGGAGGATGAATACCGTTGCACCACGGACGCTTTCCGTAAACGCAGGCTGAAATTCGCCATCACTGAACTTTGTAACAATGGATGAGCCAAGGTGGAGTTCTTCTTCTCCGGGGTAGCGAATCTTATTCAGTTCGTCAACCACTTTGACTGCAAATTCTCTTGAGGCTGTGCAGGAGAACAGTTCCATTCTGCTATTGTTCATCATCGGAATAATTAGTTTTTTAGAAGGTTATCTATAAAGTTAAGAATTTCTTCTTTACCAAGGCTCGTCTCGGAGGAACTGGCGAAGTGCTCCAGCTCGGCCCCGTCCAGCATCGGCCCTATCTGCCTCAGATTACTCTGAATCTGGTTTTCCCTTGCCACAGGGCCCATTTTATCGCCTTTGGTGAAAATGATGGAGAAGGGGATGGTGCTACCGGCAATCTCTGTCAGGAAATCAATATCCGCCTTCTGCATGTCGTGCCTTGAGTCTACAAGGACAAACAGGTGCTTCAGCTCCTCTGAATGATTCAGGTAATCCCGGATAATGGCTTCCAACTTCTCTTTTTCCTTGACCGGCATCTTGGCATAACCGTAGCCCGGAAGATCTACAAGATACCATTTCCTGTTGATTCTGAAGTGGTTAACCAGCTTTGTCTTTCCGGGAGTTGCAGAAGTCATCGCCAGCTTCTTTGTGCCTGTAAGCATATTTATCAGGGAGGATTTACCGACGTTCGATCTACCGATGAACGCAATTTCCGGGAGTCTTTCCTTGGGCTTTTGTTCTACCCTTGTGCTGCTACCGGCGAATATGGCTTCTATAATTTTCATAAGGCAGTGCAAAGATAGAAAAAAAATATTACTTAGTCCCGTTTTTCTATTTTGATTTGCTGGATGAGATAGTTGGAACCTTCAAGGCTGACGAAGATTGTAACCCTGAAGACATCGCCGCCTGCTTTCATGGAGCCGAGGGCGTATTTCATTGTCTCGCGCCCTGCTGTGTGTTCTATGTTGAAGGCCCGGGGCGTATAGGTGTCAAAGAAGGACTTCAGAATCTGTTTCGCCTGGCTTTTGCTGGCATCGTTGGTAACATGAAATACAGTTATCTCCAAATTGTCAGAAAACCAGGCGGAAAGCTTTTCCACGTCTCCAAGACGGATGTATTTGGTAATCGGATTAAATACATCGTAAGATGAATTGCGTACAACAGGCTTCTGCGCGGACGCAACGGCCGTACAAAGCAAGGCGGCGAAAGCCGCAATTATGAATTTTTTCAGCTTCATCTTAAGTTCTGCCTGTATTTATGCAAATTCCGAGCCGCAATCATATCTTCGGGACACCTTTTGATAATTATAAATAAAATCTTATTTTTGAAGAAAATTAACGGAAGGCATGAAACTGACTCTTCTTACGGTAGGAAAAACAGATATGTCCTGGGTAAAAGAGGGCCTGGAAATGTACAGGTCCCGCCTGGTGCACTATATACCATTCTCCGTAACAGAGATTCCTGAGCTTAAAGGCACAGCCTCACTCTCCCCCGCCCAGATAAAAGAAAAGGAAGGAGAGAAGATTCTGGCCGCCCTTAAGCCATCGGACGACGTTATCCTGCTGGATGAGCACGGCAAGAAATACCGTTCCCTGGAATTCGCAGCCTTCCTTGAGAAGAAAATGGCCGGAAGCGGCAAGGATATTGTATTCATCATCGGCGGAGCATATGGATTCTCTGCAAAAGTGTATGAAAGAGCCTCATCCATGCTGTCGCTGTCTGACATGACTTTCTCTCACCAGATGGTGAGGACTGTTTTTGCGGAGCAGCTTTACCGGGCATTCACCATAATGAGAGGTGAGCCTTACCATAACGAGTAACAATGGCGGGACTGAGTTTTAAAAAGATAGCACGTTCACTGAAGGACAATATGGCGATAGTCCTCCAGCTGGCAGCCGTTATTTTCATCGGCCTGTCCATACTCTTCGGAAGAAGTTCGGACTACACGGACACCGCCGCCCGCGACCTTTCCTCCCGACTGTCGTCAAGGGTGAAACTGCTGGAAACCTACATGGAGCAGGCCCTTAAGGGAACCGACAGCCCCTGGATGGAGCTTGAAGACCTGCCGCAGGACATGGTCATTTACCGGTACATGGGCGACACCTTGCAGTCATGGTGCCATCAGTTCCCGGTTAACGATGACGAGATTGACACGCGCAGCCTCTTCCGCCTTGCGCCATCGCTTAGCAACACCTGGTATATGCCCCTTGCAGACATCGGCAAAGAGCTGTCATTCAGGAACATCGGCCCTAAATGGTATCTTGCCAAATTTGCCGAGGAAGGAAAAGTCAGGGTAGTTGCCGGCCTGGAAGTCAAGAACACTATCAACACACCTTCCGTCAACGGTGTAAACCCGGTCCTGAGGCTGTCAGACCGCTTTTCCGTGTACCCGCTGAGCTACAGCGGCGGCGCGGAGGTCAGCGTAGACGGCCAGCCTCTGATGAAGGTTATTCAGGAGAACGCCCAGGTGCCGCCGCTGGTACCGAATGTACTGATTGTATGGATTGCCCTCCTGATAATGATAATTGCGGCCTTTGTCTACCTGTTCACACACAGAACCATCAAAGGCATGCTAATCACCCAGGTCTGGCTGATTCTGGTCCTCGGGGCTTTTTATATCCTTGGCCGATGGCTCTCAGGAACTGAAAGTATTTTCTCCCCCGCCGTTTATGCCGATGGCTCCGTGTTCTACTCCCTTGGAGCCGTCCTCCTCATTAATCTTGCCATCTCCCTGCTGGTTTACACTGTTTACTGCGTCAGACTACCGCTGACAAGGGCCATAAACAGGAGCAAGGCCAGGATGATTCTTCCGGCTGTACCGATACTGGCACTGGCCGCCATCCTGATATATTCTTACATATCATTCAAGAGCATAATCGTAAACTCGGTAATTTGCCTGGAGCTGTACAAAATTGCCGAGCTCAGCAGTTTCACGGTTTACGTTTACATATCCTATATTTTCCTGATATCGGCCTGCGTCATGCTGCTTCAGTTGCTCAGGCCATGGTTCAAATACGTCTTCGGACTAAGGGTTAACTTCCTGTCGCACACCGGAAGGATGGTGATAATGATTGTGTGCGCCGCCGCCCTTGTAACATTCTCCTCCATTGAAGGAAAGAAGAGAGAGGAAAGGAGGGTGAATATATGGGCGAACCGCCTTGCCGTAGAGAGGAACCTGGCCTTCGAACTTCAGCTGATGGGAGTGGAAAACGCCATCGCCTCAGATGCAGTAATGGCGAATCTGGTGCTTCAGAATGCAGATTACCGCATCATCCTGAACCGAATCACGGAAGGCTTCCTTGGCAGGATGTCCCAGGAATATGAATTAGGCCTCTTTATTTTCAATGACAAGGATGGCGATGCTGCCGTAATGTCCTATCTGTCAGACCTTTTCTCCAAAGGCTCCCCTATTGCCGACGATTCCCGCTTCATCTACACCCGCTCCGCCAACGGAATGGCCAGATACGCGGGGCAGTTCACCTACTACTCCCCTTCCACCGGCATGACCAGGATGGTTGTCACCATCGACGCAAAGACAGATAATGACGATATCGGATATTACGCAATCCTGGAGAACTCGTCTCCCGGAAACGTGATTCTTCCGCATACTTATTCATACGCCAAGTACCTGAATGGCAAGCTGGTAAGCTATAAAGGCAATTATGCCTACCCTACCGTCCTGAAGGACAGGTTTAAGGAGGTATCGGCCACTTCACAGGCGTCCAGCCTTAATTATGATGACTACGAGCACTTCTTCAAGAAGGTGTCCGACGGGGAATTCATAGTTATTTCGCGGCCGGAAGTGGAGTTTACCAATTATCTGGTGGCATCTTTCATGGTTGCCCTGGCCATGCTGTTTATCCTTAGCATGGTTTCCATGGACAGGAAGCGCCGGTCTGCTTTTACCAAGAACTACTACAAATCCACCTTCAATACTATACTTTTCGTATCTCTTGTCGGGACGATGGTGGTGCTGGCCCTCATCAGCGTATTCTTCGTCTACAGGCGAAATGAGGCCAACATCAACAACCTGATGACCAGCAAGATAAGCACCATCCAGGCCCTTGTACAGTCAGAGATTCGTTATTACACTTCTTACGAAGACTTCGATACCCAGCAGGCAGGCCAGATGCTTACCGCCATCGGCGACCATACACAGTCCGACCTTACCCTTTACACCGCCGACGGACGGGTGTTCAAGAGCACTAGGCCGGAGGTATTCGAGCGCCTGCTGTGGGGTATGAGGGCCGATGAGGACGCGTATCGCAACATAATGTACGAGAACAAACGGTACTATATCCATAAGGAGAGGACTTCAGGCCGACAGTATTATGCGATGTACGCACCGCTGTCCAACGGCGACGGCAAAGTGCTGGCAATCCTCTGCGCTCCTTATACCGATACCGGCCTGGAATTCCGCACGGAAGCCGTTTTCCACTCGCTTTTCATTATAACCCTGTTCTTCATACTGCTGTCGGTAGCCAGGTTGATATCGACCAGAATCATCGACAAAATGTTCATTCCTATCTTGGAAATGGGGCGTAAGATGACGTCTGCAAGGGATGAAGGCCTGGAATACATCATCTATGAAAGGGAGGATGAGATTTCGTCTCTTGTGAGGGCGTATAACCTGATGGTGCATGACCTGTCGGAGAGCAGCCGGCAGCTGGCAAGGGCTGAGAGGGACAAGGCCTGGAGTGAGATGGCGCGTCAGGTTGCCCATGAAATCAAGAATCCGCTTACCCCGATAAAGCTTCAGATTCAAAGGCTGATAATGCTCCGGAGCCGCGGGGATGCTTCCTGGGGTGAGAGGTTCGATTCGATGGCGCCTGTTATTCTTGAAAGTATTGATACTCTGACAGATACGGCAAATGAATTCTCTACTTTTGCAAAGCTTTACAGTGAGGAGCCGGTAACGATTGACCTTGACCGTCTTATTGCAGAGCAGATTGCCTTGTTTGACGGAAGAAGCAATATTGAGTTCCAGTATATTGGTTTGCAGGGGGCTGTGATTGAAGGGCCTAAACCGCAGATTACGCGCGTGTTCGTTAATCTTCTGACCAATGCCGTACAGGCGGTGGAGAACAGTGTGAAGGAGCAGGAAGAGAAAGGAGAAGAGCCGGCTGCCGCAAAGGTTTATGTTTCACTTCGAAAGAGTACGCGGGACGGCTTCTACGATGTTGTGGTAGAGGATAACGGCCCCGGCGTAAAGGATGAGAACCGGGCCCGCCTGTTCACTCCCAATTTCACCACGAAGAGCAGCGGTACCGGCCTTGGGCTTGCCATCTGCAAGAATATCCTGGAGCGTTGCGGGGGCGAGATTTTCTACAGCCGCTCGTTCACTCTCGGCGGAGCCTGCTTCACCGTTCGCCTTCCCCTTAAGGGATAAAAAAGCTCCGGAGCTTTTGGCTCCGGAGTCTCTTTCATTGAATGTTTTCTTATACGCGCTGTCCGTATGAGCGATCCGTTGTGTTTACGGTAATCTTCTCTCCTGTGTTGATGAAGAGGGGAACCATGATTTTTGCACCGGTCTCAAGGGTAACTTCCTTAAGTGCGCTGGTGGATGCGGTGTTGCCCTTGACAGCAGGCTCTGAATAAGTAACTTCCAGAGTAACGTATGTAGGAAGCTCGCAGGTGAGGCATCTCTCCTCCGGCTCCGTAACGAACATCATCTCTACATGCTGTCCCTCTTTCATAAGGTCTGCATTGTCTACCAGTTCGTGAGGAAGGGTAATCTGCTCATAAGTTTCTTCGTGCATGAAGTTGAAGCTTTCACCATCGTCATAAAGGAACTGATAAGGTCTGCGCTCCACTGTGATGGTATCAATCTTTGCACCTGCGGTGAAGGTGTTCTCAAGGATACGACCATTCTCCAGGTTGCGAAGTTTTGTCTTCACGAAAGCGGGGCCTTTGCCGGGTTTAACATGCTGGAACCATACGATAGAGCACGGTTTGCCATTGAAACTAAGATAAAGTCCGTTTTTAAAATCAGCTGTTGTTGCCATAAAATTATTTGTTTTTGGCTGGCCCACAGGACCATAGCCTGTTTTTGTTTCAGACTGCGAATTTAAGAAACTGTTTTGAATCCGCCAAGAACACCGGCAATTTTCTCTAATAACCACTTGGGAGTGGAGGTTGCGCCGCATACTCCCACGCGGTCTCCGTCACGTAGCCAGGAGGGGTCTATTTCTTCTTCCGAGCTGATTCTGAAGCTACGTTCATTCACCCCCTTGCAGAGCTGGAACAACACACTTCCGTTGGAGCTGTATTTGCCTGATACAAAGATAATTACATCATGCGACGCGGCAAATTCAGCCAGCTGGCTATGGCGCGAAGAAACCTGGGAGCAGATGGTGTTGTGAACCTTAAGCAAGGACTTGTCCGCAACCACATTTTCAAGCATTTTGCAAATTTCAGCGAAGGTGTCCGGGCTTCCGGTGGTCTGTGAGAAAATTTCTACCGGGGCGGAAGGGTCAAGCCTGCCTTCGGACAATGCTTTCTGAAGCATTTCGGAGGTTTCCACCACAAGGGCATGGCCGTCCGTCTGCCCCACAAGGCCAAGGACTTCCGCATGGCCGATACGGCCGAAGATAATGATTTTTCCTCCTTTCGGGGAAACATCGGCATAAGCATCCCTGATTCTTTTCTGAAGCTGAAGGACTACCGGGCAGGTGCAGTCGATAATCTCTATTCCCCTTTCCTTTGCAAGGCGGTAAGTTGCCGGTGGCTCTCCGTGGGCACGGACCAATACCGGGCCGCTGCTTACCTGATTCAGGGTTTCGATAGTCCTGAGGCCTTTTTTTGAAAGGCGGGAGAGTTCTTCTTCATTATGGACAATGGCGCCAAGGGAACTCAGGGTTGTCCCCGGGTTCTCCTGAAGGAAGGTCTCGGCACGGCCTATTGCGCGGATTACCCCGCCGCAGAAACCGGATTTACCGTCTATTTCTACAGTAAGGTTCATTATACGCCTTCGTATATTCTGAAGAGTCCCATTACAAGGCCTTTGACCCATACAAGCTCCTCATGCAGGTTCATGTCTGAGTTATCAAGGACAAAGGCGTCGGCTGCCTGCCGGAGGGGGTTTGTTTCGCGGTGCGAATCTATGTAATCGCGTTCCTTAAGGTTGGCCATTACGTCTGCCATCGGCGTTTCCTGGCCCTTTGACAGCAGTTCGTCGTACCTGCGCTGGGCGCGTACTTCATCCGAAGCCGTTACAAAAAGTTTGAGCTGGGCCTCCGGGAATACCGCAGTACCAATATCTCTTCCGTCCATAACTACACGGCCGCGACGGCCCCATGCATGCAATTTGTCGTCTACGAAGGCGCGGACGAACGGGAGGGCGGCTACAGGGCTTACATGAGAGGACACTTCCATTGAGCGTATTTCGCTCTCTATGCACCTGTCGCCTGTAAAAGCTTTGTTTCCTTCTCCGAAGGAGATGTCAAATCCCTTGTCCAGTGCATCCTGAAGGGCTTTTTCGTCTATTTTCCCTTCGCCTTTGGGCACAAAGCCCTGTTCCATGGCAAAGAGGGTGACGGCCCTGTACATTGCACCTGAATCCAGGTATGTGAAACCGAATTCCTTGGCTATCAGTTTTGCGAGCGTGCTTTTTCCTGTTGCGGAATAGCCGTCTATCGCGATAATAATGTCCGGTACTTTGTTCATTGTTTCTTTGGTCATATCTTTACAAATTTAACGCATATTATTCAGAAACTGAAATTTTTGTCCGATATTTGTAATATAATCTTTGACTTCGACTTGTTATTTCGAGTTCCAACTTGTCATTTCGAGCGTTAACCTGTTATTTCGAGCGTTAACTTGTTATTTCGAGTTCCAACTTGTCATTTCGAGCGAAGTCGAGAAATCTAAATACTATATTATGAAAATATTTATTATCGACGACGAGCGTGCAATCCGAAACTCGTTAAAAGAAATACTGATTGACGAAGGTTATCAGGTCGATGTTGCCGAAGACGGCCCCACCGCCCTTGACGCCGCATCCAAAGAGAAATACGACGTAATTTTCTGCGACATCAAAATGCCCGGAATGGAAGGCACCGAGGTACTTGAAAAGCTGGTCGCAGAGGGCATCGACTCCGCAGTGGTCATGATTTCCGGTCACGGAGACATCGACACCGCAGTAGAATGCATCAAAAAAGGAGCCTTTGATTTCATACAGAAGCCTCTGGACCTTAACCGCATCCTCATTACCATCAAGAATGCCACAGACAGGGTAAAACTCGTCGCAGACAATAAAATCCTCAAAAAGAAGGTCTATGGCCAGGAAATGATTGGTCATTCAAGTGCCCTGACGCATATCCGGGAGATGATAGACAAGGTTGCGCCTACAGACGCCCGCGTTCTTGTAACAGGCTCCAACGGCTCCGGCAAAGAGCTGGTAGCCAGGAGTTTGCACCAGAAAAGCGCCCGCAGTGCAATGCCTTACATAGAGGTTAATTGCGCCGCTATTCCTTCCGAACTGATTGAGAGCGAGTTGTTTGGCCACGAGAAGGGCTCATTCACTTCCGCCATCAAGCAGCATAAGGGTAAATTTGAGCAGGCCGACGGCGGCACCCTTTTCCTTGATGAGGTTGGAGACATGTCTCTAGCTGCCCAGGCCAAGGTGCTCCGGGTGCTTCAGGAAAAGAAGCTTTCGCGCGTTGGAAGTGACAAGGATATTGAGGTTAACGTGCGCGTGATTGCGGCTACAAATAAAGACCTTAAGGCAGAGATTGCTGCCGGAAACTTCCGCGAGGACCTTTATCACCGTCTTAGCGTGATTGTTATTCACGTTCCTTCGCTGGATGACCGCAAGGAAGATATTCCGGAGCTTGTGAACTACTTTTCTGCTCAAATCAGCAGCGAAGCCGGCAAGCCCGCCAGGGAATTCACGCCGGAAGCCATTAGTGAGCTCCAGCAGCGCTCCTGGACCGGCAACATCCGCGAGCTCCGCAACGTGGTTGAACGCCTCCTCATCCTTGGCGGCAACCCCGTCACCGCCGACGACGTCAAGCTCTACGTCTAGCTAAGCCAGGCCTAGTCCGGCCTGACGTTCAGCATAGTTCAGCCTAAAACATAGTCCCCTCCGAAGGCATTTAGTCCTCCGGAGGGGCTTTTTCTGTCATTACAGCGGTCCTTTTTGATTATGGTTGCCCCTGGGTACGAGTAAAAGTTGCCCCATGTTCACGAAACCCTGGATTTTTGGGCGTTAACCCCTTCTGGAAGGCCGTTTAACGCCCGGCTAGCCAGCCACCGTGGGCGTTAAACCCCTCTCAAAACACCCTTAACGCCCGGAAACAGCTGTTCCCGGGCGTTAGAGGGTAATGGCACACAAACTTTGCGACTATTCTGCGGAGTAGGACTATTGTTCCTTTTTACGAACCAGTTTATTTACTTTAGTTTCTTCACCTTTGGTATAAAGAAGTTCCTCGTCTGATATTTTATTGATCTTCCAGATCTCTGTGGAATCGGATGAAAAGCGTAATCTAAGGATTTCTAGTTTCATCTGTGATTTTAGTTGATTAATGTAATTTTCTCCCAATAATCCTAAAAGACCGCTAGCCCTAAAATTTGATTCGTAATCAGATTCTACGAAATTGTAAGTCAAAGTCAAGTCATCCCCGTTTTTAGTATAATGTCGGGTGTAATGAATGAAAAGTTTAAGTCTCCCATCATATCAATGGTTATGACTCCTTTAATCGATAATACTAAATCACCGGCGTTTTTAGTAACTTCCGTGAAAGCATAATGCCCGTCCATCGACATTTGACCACCATCAGATTCTTCAGTTAATGTTTCTGCAATATTCCATTCTCCACTAATATTCTGGGAATTGCAAGATATAATCATTGAAATGATTGCTAAGAAAAGAAACCAATTGTATTTCATATTTTCAGATTTAGGTTTTATATATCGAATTGGATTAATCAATTCTTTTGTTGATTATATAAAATGGCATTAATAAGTGAAACTATAGTATCTGCTTTCATTTTATTATATCCCAAATAAATAGGAATCATCGGCATGGAATAGAAGCGGGTGGATATTATTACGACCCATTCTTCATTTATGGTATCAGGTCTATAGTAGACATTGCTGGTTGCATTTATGCCACCTCGGGTACTGGAAATAGAACCCGCAATACTATTTCCAGCCAGTATTCCGCCAGAACTATGTGTCCTGATGCTTCCGGTAGTCACTATCGTGGCTCCACCTCGTTGTATCCACTTCCTATAAGTATCAATTTTACAGGAAGTTATAGATGAAAAATCCAGTTCCAGACCTTGTACAATCAGTTTTTCGACTCGTGAATATATACGGATCTCTCCATAATACGCCCATTGGTATGACGGATCTATAAGAATGATGTTGTCAGGAGTCCCCCAACTTGCAACATAGTTATTGTACTGCGAAATTGCATTATTCATCCATTGTACCCATTCGTCGTATTTCTTGACATATTTCTCCCACTCAGCTTTTCTCTGTTTTTTCCTAGAGACCTCTATAGCAATCGCGAATATTATAAAAAACAGGACAACAGTAAAAGCACATATGTAACCTATAGTATCTACCATTGAAATAGAAAGCATAGTTTTATTATTTCTTGACGGCTTCTAGATCGTATGATATAAGTACTCTTGTGAGTTCTCCATTTTTTCGTAATTCCCCGTTAACTATGAAAGGAAACATAAGCGTACCTTTTATTACACTCAGACCAGAATAGGTATAAATAAGATTATTATCTTCATCAATAAGAGATGCCTCTTGTAGCGTTGCGGAAATGCTTTTGGTATTTTTATCATAGGCTAAAATACTTCCTTCTGTTTCAACGATGTTATCTCCGCTTATTTTAAATTGGTTGGTTCCAGTCTTTTTTATTGTAAATACGCCCTGTACTTTTTCAAGAATATCATTTTCATGTCCCCACTTTATTTTTCGTGTTCCGGTATAAGAGTAGTTCCCAGATAGAAAATCAATTCCTGATGACTGTTTTTCAACTGGATCTGAATTGCTTTTTTTGCATCCAACAAAAGGCAAAACGAGTAAGAAGAGAGAAAAGATGATAAACTTTTTCATAATAAAACATCTGTTTATCGTCACTAGCTCCTGCGTAACAATTGTTTTCAAAAAAAAGTGTGGAGCCGTTTCGCTTCCACCATATGAGGTTCTGGTAGGACCTTGAGAATGAAAGACAACCGTTACTCCACACTCGACCGATATGGAGAACGGTACAGATTCGACCGTCTGCATAACCATAGCCGAGCGGAGTGTTTTGTCGTCATCCCTCTCAAAAATTTACCAGATTTCATATGAGGATAACGCGAAAACACTTTTCGCTGTTATGTCGCCAGTATTTACTGGCTTTGCAAATATAACGAAAAAGGATAATTATTACAACTTGAATAGCATATTTAGTTAATAATTTGAATCAGTAGTTGAAAATTAAGAAAATGAACGCAATGGCAAGTTTGCCAAGCGTATGTATAAGCAGTCCGGCGGTAGACCGGCACTTTTGAGCTCTTTGAATGTTTGTTTTATCGATAAGCCAGCTGTAGAAGGCCTCCACGGGCTCTCTGACAGAAGAGACTGCGGCAGAATACAGGTCATCAGCGGCCTTGTTTCTATGCTTTTCTTCCTCAGTTGCCCCTTTGATAGCCTTCACGGGAGTGAGGGGTTCATTGTATTTGGCTTCTCTCTCCCGATTCCAGTAGGGATTGTCACGATAAATCTTGTCTGCGAAGATGGTCTTGCCAGCAATTGCAGGGACACACTCCCGTTTGAATACGGAGAGGTCGTTCTCTGAAGCTGATGACAAAACAATCTGGAACGGGAACGGAAGATGCCCTTTCCGCCTGTAACCGACAAGATGCAGTTTGAGACCGTGATAGTATTGGTTCTTGGTTGAGCAATACCCTTTGTCGGCAATCTCGCGGGCAACTTTACCCTGACGATTGCGCCCACAACAGGTCATAATCGGCATTGAATCAACGATTAACGTGTCCTCATCACAGTCATCTGGCTTATGCGATACTATGAGATGCTTGAGTAGTTCCTGTACGGCACCGACCATCCGGTTCAGACGGTAAACAAACGTCTGGTAGGAGACCAGCCCGGGGAACCAGTCAAGCAGGTACTCTTTGGCGAAGGAGTGGATTTCCTTGATCCGCGTGTAACGCTGCTCACTACCGACAAAGAGGAAAATCGTTAAGATTTCCTCGTCGGAGAATTGAGGTTTCGAATTATTGCTGTATCTTTGGCAGTAGCAATTCAAAGTCTCTTGGTATTGTGAACAAACGTACATGTAGATTTTGATAAGCTTTAGAGCTTTGTCCTTGGGAATCATAACTCGAGAAAATTGGTGGTACAATAATCTCTAAGTTACTGATTTTCAGGGACTTTTGCAAATATTTCCGCATTTTTTCACTTCGTTTTTACAACTTTTGTAACTACTCAGGTACCTGGGTCATAGTCCGTAGGCCCTGACCACCAATATAAGATGATTTACGCAACGCCGTTACGCCAAAGCAGCAGTCGCTATTACACGCAGGACCTCAAAGGGGTTTTGCTTGTTCTTGATGGCAGTCTGTATAACAGAGCCCACGGTGGCGTAGTTTTCCACACCGATTTCCGAGCGGAAGCATCCGCTGACCTTGACTTTGGTCTTGGCAGGCCGGAGCGCCTTCTCGCTGTCGTTGTTGGTAGGTGGCACGGCCGGGTTAGTAAGGAAGGTAAAGACGTGGTCCTTGTGCTTGGCAATGCTCTTTTTGAGTTTATCCAATGCAGTATCTTTCCCGTCTTCGCTGGTGTATATGGGCGGTCTCGCAAGCAACTTGTCAAGCTTGGATTCCATCTTCCGTCGGACCTCCGGCCCCAAGATGCCCTTATTGCGCTGGTGGACGGAGTATCTGAGAAGGTCCAGCATGTCCAGGCTCCAGGCATCATCCGGGAAGGCCTGCATCGTATAGGTAAGGTTCCGCAGCAAGTGCGCAATGCATATCTGGTGGTCATCCATACCGACTTCGTCCATAAAGTAGGCCGGCCAGCGGTCTGTAACCCAGACCGTTCCACTCTGCTCCTCCTGGGAGAAGTGCTTGTTGACAACTTCATGGCCACGACTTTTGTCAAAAGCGATGTAGGTCGCAACCTCATTCTGGAATGCCCACAGCCAGTTGTTCTTGCCGCTGACGTTGACCCCGGACTCGTCCGCCCCGGCCACCTTGCCGCCTGCGACCTTCTGCCGGATCATCTCATATGGAGTCTTCGAGAGTTTGCGCATGGCATTCAGCATGTTGGAGACGGACCCTTCGCTGATGTGAAGCCCGAAGATGGTCTCATACAAGTGCGTGAGCCGTTTAAACGGGACGTTCTGATAGGTACTAAGGTACGAGGTCATGGCCATGATGTTGGGGCCATAGGACACTGGAGCGTTAACATTCTCCGGGAACTGCCCCTTGCAGCAGTGGCCACAAGTGCACTTGACCTGCATCTGAAGATGGTCGAACACCTCAGCCGCAATCGGGAGCGGGATGTCAACCACCTGGCGCTTGGCGCTGACTGTAGCTGTGTCCATGTCAAGCAGTTTCCCGCACTGCGGGCACACTGCCGCAGGATACCAGCGCTCCACTCCGGTGACGTTTTCGGTTTGGAGCCGGGTGCTGCCCTGATGCCCCTTCTGACCACCGGTCTTACGGCCGGAAGGTTTGCGCAGGGACTGCGTGTGAGGAACACCTATCGGGTTCTTGGAAGGAGGAATGCTGCTGTTTGCACTGGTCTTGACAACGTGTTTCACGCCGCTTTCAAGTTCAGCGATACGGGCCTTCAACTTTTCAATCTCCGCATCCTTGCGGACAAGACTACGATTCAAGACATCAACGACAAGACTCTGCTCGTGCAATTTCTCCGCCAGTTCCGTGGAGTCAAGGTCTTCGGAGAGTCCCATATTCCGCAGGAGCTGCTTGCGCCTGCGGGTGAGTTTCACCCGGTCCGTTTCGAGGCTCTTGCGGAGCCCAGTATTGAAGTCCCTTTCCATACCACGAAGGTAGGGAAAATATTTAATTTAACATATACAAATTTAACACTTTGATTACCAATGGATTAAAGACTATTTACGAGCCTTCTGGCGAGGACGATATGGCTTTGTTCGAGGTCCAGATGCAAAGTTTTTGAAGGCCTTGAACGGGCCCCAAAATGGTGCCAATCGACTGATTTTGAGCGACTTAAAAAACACGCCTTGCGGCATGAGTAAATATTTTGAAAAAAGTTATACCCGGTTAGCGAAGGCCCCGCGCCAACCACAGTTTATAGTCAGGTCAGGGGCACCTGAGTAGTTACCAACTTTTTTCGGCTCCTCGGAGCCTATACTTTATAAAACTTTTATCGCAGTTTAACTACTGATTGGAATTAATAGCCTTTTCCTTTTTTTTTTAGTAATTTCGTTCTATCATGGAGAGGGAGAGGCCGAGGGTGCGTTCCAATTGTTTTTTGGAGGCGCCCCAACGCTTGTGAGACATCGATATCAAATTGCGCAAATCAGTTACACTTAAATCATTCACGCTGTCTACCCCATAAAGGGCACAGTATTCTTTCACTTTCGCAAGATATTCACTGTCAGAATAGCTGTTCATTTCGGCTCCGGTTATACGGGATTCCTCCTCCTTCTCTGTATCCCATCTCCCAAGCTGCCTGAAAAAGTCAGCAGACTTTCTGAACACTTGTTCAACTTTCTTATAATCACACCAGCACAGAGGACTTATTATCCCGTCCAAGATTGAATAGTCATCATTAATGCCCGTACGTGTCCCAATGGAGTGTCTGGCATTCCTCTTTCCATATTCCCGCAAGTCAACGCCTTTATAAAGGTCTCTCCAGACATTAAAATACAGGAAATACGAGTTCCATTTATAACTCCCCGGGCTGCTGATACCACCTACCAGCGGATTGCGTAATATGTAAGCCACGACTCCTTTGAAATCTTCTTCTCCATTTATAAGACGAAGAGAAATGTTAAAATTGCCGATGTCCACCGAAACAGATTCCTCCCTTCTGTTTAGATGCCGGCTATACAAACGCTTTATCCCTTTGAATGATTGGATTATCCTTTCTTCTTCGCCGAGGACCAGGAGATGAACGTGGTTATCCATCAGGCAATAAACCAAAGTCTTGAATTCTTTGTTGATATGACTTAATGCAAGTCTGTTCAGAAAGAACTTTCTGTCATCATCATTGACGAATAAAGGGGATTTCAATGGCGATGAATAAAGATGATAGTATTTTTCCATATAATTCTTTTTTTGGTAATTATACGTATAACACTTAAAAGAAAGGCTAAGATTCGTAAAATTGACGTTTTTTAGTTTTTTGTGAATTATAAGATTCGTAAAACTTATGATTCACAAAGAGACACTTTTTGGGCGCTAACCCCTTCTGGAAGGCCGTTTAACGCCCATCCACCCAGCCACCGCGGGCGTTAAACCCCTCTCAAAACACCCTTAACGCCCGGAAACAGCTGTTCCCGGGCGTTAAAGGGTAATGACAACAAACTTTGCGACTATTATGCGGAGTAGGTATCGGGGGCCGTGCTGGAGGCCGAAGCGACGGGAGTGACAGGGGCCGATGCGAGGGGTGTAGGCGCGCCGGCAGCAGTGGCGGCGGTTGCTGCAACCTGCGCTTCGTGCTCGCGCTGGGCGCGCTCGATGGAGACGGAGCGCTTGAGAACGAAGCCGGAGCCAAGGTACTTGGTTCGAACATCCTCATCGGCGGCAAGGGACGCCGGAGTTCCCTGCTGGAGGATGGTGCCTTCGTAAAGAAGGTATGCACGGTCTGTAATAGCCAGGGTCTCACCCACGTTATGGTCTGTGATGATTACTCCGATATTCTTGTACTTGAGTTTGGCGATGATATACTGGATATCCTCCACGGCAATAGGGTCTACGCCGGCAAAAGGCTCGTCCAGAAGGATAAATTTAGGGTCTACGGCAAGGGCTCGGGCAATTTCGCACCGGCGTCTCTCTCCTCCTGAAAGCTGGATACCCAGACTCTTGCGGACCTTGGAAAGATTGAATTCGTCAATTAGCGACTCAAGCCTCTCATGACGCTCCTCCTTGGTCATGTCCGACATCTCCATAACAGACATTATATTGTCCTCTACAGACATTTTCCTGAATACCGATGCTTCCTGTGGCAGATAGCCGATACCCTTCTGTGCCCTTTTGAACATAGGCAGGTCCGTAATATCTTCCCCGTCCAGGAATACCTTGCCGTTATTAGGTGTAATCTGGCCTGTAATCATATAGAAACTTGTAGTTTTTCCGGCGCCGTTAGGCCCCAGGAAACCCACAATCTCTCCCTGCTCCACTTCCATTGAAACACCCTTTACAACGGTGCGTACACCGTATTTCTTAACCAGATTTTCGCAATAAAGTTTCATACTTTCATTTTTATTTCGATGTCTCTATGCATCCAGGCCCATATCTGTCACGAGGTTCCTGATTTCCGGATTTGCATGAATCAGTTCCTGTGCCTGCTCCCTTGGAGTATAGCTTTTCTGGGGTTGCTCCTCATCCGGCGTTACGTCAATATCCAGAAGTATTCTTCCTGTTCCGAGCAATTTGCGCAGATTTCCGTCAAGATCCTTGAGAAGCTTCTCCCTAATCCAGTCCATCTGGGCCTTGTTGGTAACAAAGAACACAACCCTTTTCCTGCCCTCTTCTTCTGTAATCTGGAGGCTGGAACCGCTAAGGGTTGTATATAGACGAGGCCTGTCAGAATACTTTTCGGCCAGTTCTTTCCATTTTTCCGTTATTAATTCATCCGAAGGAATTACGCCTTCCGCGCTTGCATCGGCAGTGACAGTTGCTTCCTGTTCGCTGTCCTGCTTCTTAAGGGCGGCAAGCGAAAGTGCTCCGGGTGTTTTCGCAACATGCTTACGCGGCGATGGTGCAACGGTTGGCGCCGGAGCTGAAGGAGATTTCTCCGCTACGGCTTCGCCTCCGGTCGAAATGACAGAAGGGGCGGGGGCGGCAACAGGGGCAGTTGCTGGAGCCTTGGCAGCGGAGGCCGGTGTGGCCACAGCCGTAGCCTCCGAGGCGTCTTTGAGGCCGCCGGAAAGGGCACAGAGACGCATCAGGCAGAACTCTATATGCAGGCGGGGATTTATACTGGCCTTGTACCCGGCCTCGCAGGCCGTAGTAATGGCAAGCGCATCGTACAGGAACTTCAGGCTGCATCTTGAAGCCTGCTCCTTATAGCTATCTATAAGTGTATCAGGAAGTTCCAGCAGAGCCTTTAGTCCGTTGCTCTTTGCTACAATCAAATCCCTCAGATGCGAACTCAGCGAGCCTATAAAATGCAAGGCGTTAAAGCCCTTTGAAAGGATATCATCGAACCGAAGCAATGCAGAAACATGGTCTCCGGACAGAAAAGCATTTACCAGGTTGAAGCAATGGTCGTAATCCAGGACATTCAGGTTCTTAAGCACATCCTCATATTTAACCTCGGTACCGCAGAACGCCACCGTCTGGTCAAAAATGGTAAGGGCGTCACGCATGGCACCATCGGCCTTGATGGCAATGATGTGAAGAGACTTGTCGTCGATGGTGATGTTTTCCTTGCCGGCGATGTCGCGAAGGTTGCGCACTATGTCCGGAACGCTGATGCGGCAGAAGTCGTAGGTTTGGCAGCGGGACAGGATGGTAGGCAGAATTTTGTGCTTCTCTGTGGTTGCCAAAATGAAAATTGCATGTGCCGGGGGCTCCTCAAGCGTCTTAAGAAAGGCGTTGAAGGCGGCCTGGCTCAGCATGTGAACCTCATCCACAATAAAGACGCTGTATTTTCCAACCTGGGGAGGAATGTTCACCTGGTCTATGAGCATCTTGATGTCGTCCACACTGTTGTTGGAAGCGGCATCAAGCTCATGGATACAGTAAGAACGGCCTTCCTTGAAGGAAATGCAGGATTCACACTCACCGCAAGGCTCCATGTCCGGCCCCGGATTCGAGCAGTTGATTGTCTTTGCAAAAATTCGTGCGGCACTGGTCTTTCCCACTCCGCGAGGCCCGCAGAATAGGTAAGCATGAGCCAACTGGCCCCTTAAAATGGAATTTTTCAGGGTCCTTGCAATGTTGTCCTGTCCAATAAGCGACTCAAAAGAGTCCGGCCTGTACTTTCTTGCAGATACTATATATTGCGACATAGGCGTGACTTTTGTTACATAGTCTACAAATTTAGCAAGCCCGATTGAATTTCACAAATCATTTAATAACTTTGCACAACTTTGCTTGATTATGAAGAAATTATCCGCCATATTGTTTTTTACTCTCTTTGTGCCGATGCTGGCTTTTGCCCAGCTTCAGATTCGCACTCACAAAGAGAAGATTTCGGATTTTGTACAAAAGACCACAATGGTTGTCCTGACCGGAAACGACTCCCTGGACATTCCTATACGACATGCACTTAAAGACTTCTGGTCAATATCGGCCTATGAATTTTGCAGCAGCGAAGATTTTATCGCCCGAAGCGGCAGCAGCGACTGTTATTTTCTTGCAGTGGCCGATGGTGGCGATGGCTTGCGTTACTGGCATCTTGTGAAAGGCGGGCAGGGGAAGAAGAGCCTTTCGTCCATGCTGACGGTTGCGACAGTGCCGGTCTGCCCTGCTGATGGTTTTACGGGGCGGGAAGATTTTCTGCTTCCGGTGCTTCTCTGCAATTTGCAAAATGTAGCTGCAAAGGCGGTAGGAAGCAATTATCACGGCCCGGGGAAGCCGTATTCATCCCCTAAGCAGGCAGCGTCCATACCGCTGATGATTTCTGAGGATGAGCTTTCACCAGTGGTCGGTGCAAAGGAGATTGAAGACTGCGAGGCGAAGAGGATTGAATTTGTGTCGGCGGCCGATGCTGACAAGGCTTTTGTGGACGGCACAGAGGCTGCGGTTTGCTATGTTGTCGGACCCCGCAACCCCCGGAAGGGGCAGGTTTTCTATGTATTTCTGGCCGATGCTGACACGTATGGCTTATATTATAATAAGAAACACAAGGTTGGCAGTGCCGGCTGCGGACTGCTGAAAGAAGATTTAAAGGCATTCGCTAAAGGAAGATAAGAGGAGTATGATTACTGGATACACACCTGAAGGTATCGGCTACGCTGTACGCCGTGCCGGTTCTGCTGTCGGATATTGCGCACTTTCAATTGGTTGCGGTACAAGGGATGAGGGAGAATTCCCATCCGGCATCGCCCATTTTACGGAGCATACTGTTTTCAAGGGTACCGCTCATCGCAGTGCCAGAAGCATCAACTCCTGCCTGGAAATGCTGGGCGGTGAGCTGAACGCTTTCACTACGAAGGAAGAGACGGTCATTCATGCAACGGTCCTTAAAAATGACCTGTCCCGCGCCCTGCGCCTGCTGCTGGAACTGGCTACCGAGCCCTCTTTTCCGGAAGATGAAATAGAAATTGAAAAGGGTGTGGTCATAGAAGAGATTCAGTCTTACAAGGATAATCCGGCTGATGATATTTACGATTGCTTTGAGGAGATGTTTTTCAAGGGGCACCCTTTGTCCGGACTTATCCTCGGCACGGAAGAATCAGTAAAAAGTATCACTCCGGAGCATCTCAGGGCCTATTCTTCCGGAGGCTTCCGCCCGGAGAGGATGGTCTTCAGCATGGTTGCGGATATTTCGGAAGAGAAGATGGTGGCTATGATTCAAAGGGTTTGTTCCCGCCTTTCCGGAACCAGGGCCGATTGTCATTTGGAGCGCGGTGGCTGTCATTTAGAGCACGGTGGCTGTCATTTAGACCGGGCGCAGCGAGTGGAGAAATCCCCCGTCCCGCAATACTTCAATGACCGAATCCGGAAAGACAACCACGAAGCCAACGCTGTGTACGGAGGCTACGCTCCCTCACTTGGAGAAGGCCGCTCAAGACTTGTCGCCGGCCTTCTTGCAAACGTTATCGGAGGCCCCGCATCAAACTCCATTCTTGGCAATGTCCTTCGTGAAAAAAACGGCTGGGTCTACGGCGTAGAAGCATCCTACACCCCATATTCTGACAGCGGTATTATGGCGATTTCTCTTGGATGCGACCCGTTGAATCTTGAAAAGGTAGAGAGAACCGTGCATCGTGAACTCCACAAAATTTGCGATGCGCCCATGGCTGCAAGAACCTTCGCATCGGTCAAAAAACAGCTTCTTGGACAGATGGCTGTATCCACAGCAAACGGAGAAGCCGAGTGCCTTGGACTTGGAAAGAGCATGCTTGCCTTCGGATACGTGCTTTCAGACGAAGCCATCCGCGAGACCGTTACATCCATTAAGGCAGAAGAAATGCGGGCTATGGCGGAACGGATATTCACTCCCGGAAAATACTCATCGTTATTATTTATATAATGGAATCCCAGCTTGACAAATATCTCCGCCTTCACAGCAAAGCCCAGTCAGAGGCCCTTGCATGGCTTGAAAAGCAGACTCACCTGAGGACTAACTATCCCCAGATGCTTTCAGGTCCCGTTCAGGGGGCACTTCTTACCACTTTGGTTAAGATGTTTAAGCCAAGCCGTGTGTTGGAAATAGGCTGTTTTACAGGCTATTCCACAATTTGCATGGCATACGGGCTCCCTTCCGGCGGCCATATAGACAGCCTTGAGGTCAACGACGAGCTTGAAAGCCTTATCCTTGAAGGCTTCTCGCGAGCCGGGGTCAGCGACAGGATTACCCTTCGTCTTGGCGATGCCAAAGAGACGCTCCAGACCTTGACCGGTCCTTACGACCTTGTATTCATTGATGCCGACAAGCGCGAGTACTGCGAGTATTATGACCTTGTCATGCCGCTGCTTCACAGCGGTTCGGTTATTCTGGCCGATGATGTCCTGTGGGACGGCAAGGTTTACCAGGAGCCCGTCCCCCAGGATAAGCAGACCCAGGGCATAGTCCGCTTCAACGACAGGGTCGCCTCTGACCCCGCCGTTGAAACCGTCCTCCTGCCCCTCCGCGACGGTCTCTTCCTCATTCGCGTAAAATAATCGCAGGGGCCTCCGCAGAATAGTCGCAAAGTTTGTGTGCCATTACCCTCTAACGCCCGGGAACAGCTGTTTCCGGGCGTTAAGGGTGTTTTGAGAGGGGTATGATTACCCTATCTGGGCACCGTTGACGAGGGCATCGGGACTGGGGTTGGCGGTTCCGGCCTCGGCGGGGGTGATAAAGCGCATGCGGCCGTCACCCTGCTTGGCCATGAGAATCATTCCCTTGGACTCAATGCCGCGAATGCTGCGGGGCTTCAGGTTCGCAAGAATGCAAATCTGCTTGCCAAGCATGTCTTCCGGGCTGTAATACTCTGCGATACCAGAGACTATGGTGCGCTGGTCTATTCCAGTATCAATGGTGAGTTTCAGGAGCTTATCCGTCTTGGGAACACGCTCAGCGGCAAGAACCGTTGCAGTGCGGATATCCATGCGGCCAAAGTCGTCAAATTCAACTTCCGGCTTCTGCGGCTCGATATGGGCTGCGGCCTCGGCAGCTGCTTTTGCAGCAGCGGCAGCGGCATTTGCAGCCTTGATTGCAGCCAGCTTAGCCATTTGGGCATCGACTACTGCATCTTCTATCTTGGCGAAGAGGAGGGTGTTCTCTCCAAGTTTATGGCCGGGAGCCAAAAGCTCGACGGAGCCAAGGTCGTTCCAGGATAGAGATTTCTCGACTTCGCTCGAAATGACAACATGTTCAGGCATACTGTTGCATGCAACAGTATGAAGGGCGCGGGCCTCACCGGGTTTAAAGAAGTTGACGGTAGGCTCACCCTCACCGGCACGGTGATCGAAACCGGCAGCAACATCCATGTTCAGGATACCGCGAAGCTTTTCTGCAGAGAAAGGCAGGAAAGGCTCAAAAGCAATCGCCAAGTCTGCACAAATCTGAAGAGAAGTGTAAAGGATGGAAGCCGTACGGTCCATATCCGTCTTGGCAACCTTCCATGGCTCAGTATCAGAAATATACTTGTTACCTATACGGGCAATATTCATAGCCTCCTTCAGAGCCTCACGGAAATGGAAGGTCTCAATGTAGTTCTCAAGGGCCTTCTTACTTGGCAGAATCTCCTCAAGAGCCTGACGGTCAACATCTTCCGGCTTCAGATTCTGTGGAACCACGCCGCCGAAGTACTTCTGCGTAAGCACAACCGCACGGTTCACGAAGTTACCAAAGATAGCCACCAGCTCTGAGTTATTGCGCTGCTGGAAATCCTTCCATGTAAAGTCATTATCCTTGGTTTCAGGAGCATTCGCGCACAGGACATAACGAAGCACATCCTCCTGTCCCGGGAACTCCTTCAGATACTCGTTAAGCCAGACGGCCCAGTTGCGCGAGGTGGAAATCTTATCGCCCTCAAGATTCAGGAACTCATTGGAAGGAACATTGTCCGGAAGAACGTAACCATCGCCGTAAGCCTTTAACATTGAAGGGAATACGATGCAATGGAATACAATATTGTCTTTGCCGATGAAATGAATGAGCCGGCTTTCGTCACTCTTCCACCACTTCTTCCAACTCTGGGGCAGAAGCTCCTGAGTATTGGAAACATAGCCGATGGGAGCATCGAACCAGACATAAAGGACCTTGCCCTCTGCTCCCTCAACAGGAACAGGTACGCCCCAGTCAAGGTCGCGGCTTACCGCACGGGGCTGAAGCCCGCCGTCCAGCCAGCTCTTGCACTGGCCGTAAACATTTGATTTCCACTCCTTATGCTGCTCAAGAATCCAGTCACGGAGCCAGGGCTCATACTGGTCCAGAGGCAGATACCAGTGCTTGGTCTTAACCTTTACTGGAGCACTGCCGCTGAGGGCCGACTTGGGCTCAATCAGCTCATCCGGGCTAAGGGTGCTGCCGCATTTTTCACACTGGTCTCCATAAGCGTTGGGGTTGCCGCATTTAGGGCAGGTACCGGTAATATACCTGTCTGCAAGGAAAACCTTTGCTTCAGGGTCAAAGAACTGCTCAGACTCCTTGGTGATGAATTTTTCGTCATCATACAGCTTACGGAAGAACTCGGAAGCATTCTTTTCATGCACCTTCGATGAGGTACGGGAATAGATATCAAAATTAATTCCAAGGCCAAGGAAACTGTTCTTTATAATATTATGGTATCTGTCAACGATATCCTGGGGGGTAACACCCTCCTTACGGGCCTTTATGGTGATAGGCACGCCATGCTCGTCGCTGCCACAGATAAAGAGCACATCCTCGCCCTTCATCCTCAGGTACCTGACATAAATATCGGCAGGAACGTAAACACCTGCAAGATGTCCGATATGAACCGGACCGTTAGCATACGGCAACGCGCATGTTACCAAAGTTCTTTTGAATTTTTTTTCCATACCTTTTCTATTTGGGGCCGATGTTTACATCACCCTGCCCAATTCTTCTTCCAGCTTCTTACGAAGCCCGATATATTCCTGTATCTGCCCCAGGATGGGAAGCATTTCCTCTTCCGGAGCATCCTTTAATTTCCTATTCAAGTTGTTGACTTCCACGTCTATACGCTTTAGCTGATAAACCTGGATAGCCCTTGGCACATAAGTAACCAGCATCGTAGCCTGGGCCGTCATCGCAGCCTCGAAGCTGCGCACGGAAAGCATGTGTTTTTCCTGAGTAATATCGGCCACCATATCCGCGCTGATGCGGTCAGGACCGTTAAGCATGATGCGGATGATTTCCTCCTGGGAATAGTTATCATCGGCATCATAAAGATTGAAATAACTGTCGTACAGACGCCTGTAGGCCGTATTTTCCATAGAGAAGCCATCGGCCTCAAGGCAGTCCCTGATAAAATCAGCAACGCTGTACTGGCCGTCAGGGGAATAGAAATCAGAGTCTGATTCAAACTCCAGCAAAGTGCGGCCATGGCGAAGGATGAAAGTTAATAAGTCCTTTTCCGAAGCCGCCAGCGAAGGGTATTCAAATCCCTGTAGGCCCGGAGCAGCAGGCTCATCCTGATATGACGGCGTGTCTTCGTAGTCCGGCAGGGGAACATCCTGCGGCCCGGGAATGTCCGGAGCCAGCGAGCCGGCCGAAGAGCGGCTCCTCTCACGCTCAGCTGCCTTACGGTCATCCTCAATCATCTTTTCCCGCGTACGGCGGATGCGGCTGAAGAGGATTCCGGAGTCAATGTCAAATTTGTCCGCGCTGGCCTGGGCGTAAACGGAACGCTTGACAGCATCGGGAATAAGCGCAATTGTATCTGCAATATCGTTTATAAGGTTAGCCTTCTTAAGCGGGTCTCCCCTGGCCTCACCAAGCAGAAGTTCCGTCTTGAACTCTATGAAATCCTGCTCGTTGGCTGCTATAAACGACTGAACCTCTTCCAGGGAATGCTTACGGCTGTATGAGTCAGGATCGTCACCGTCCGGAAGCAGTACCACCTTCACATTAAGGCCCTCCTTGAGCACCAGGCCAATACCCCTTATAGCCGCCTTGATTCCGGCTGAATCGCCATCGTACATGATGGTTACATTCTCTGTGAATTTTTTGATAAGGCGAATCTGGGGCACCGTAAGCGAAGTACCGCTTGAAGCCACAACATTCTGAATACCAAGCTGATGCATACTAAGCACATCAAGGTATCCCTCTACAAGAAAACATTTATCCTGACGGGACATCTCTCCCTTGGCAAACCAGATGCCGTAGAGCGAGCGGCTCTTGTCGTAAATCTCTGTCTCCGGGGAATTTACGTATTTGGCAACCGTCTTGTCACTGCGAAGAGTTCTGCCACCGAAGGCGATGACACGGCCGCTGACTGAGTGCACCGGAAACATAACCCTGTCAAAGAATCGGTCTGCAAGATGCCCGTCGTCATACTTGATGACAAGGCCGGCATCTACAAGATATTCCTCCTTATAGCCTTTGGCAAGAGCCTCTTTGCAAAGGGCCTGCCTGTCCCTTGGAGCCCATCCAAGACCATATTTGCGGATGGTTTCTTCTTCAAGACCGCGGCTTCTGAAATATGCTTTGCCGATGGTGCGTCCCTCATCTGTATCAAGACTGGAGACGAAGAACTTGTGAGCGAATTCCGACACCAGCAGCAGGCTTTCTGAACGCTGCCTTTTTGCTATATCCTCTGCCGATTCTTCCTTTTCGATTACCGGGATTCCATATTTTTTTGCCAGATACTTAAGAGCCTCGGAGTAAGAAAGATTCTCATGCTCCATTACAAAGCCCACGGCACTGCCGCTTTTTCCGCAGCCGAAGCATTTGTAAATGCCTTTTGAAGGAGAGACGTAAAAAGACGGAGTCTTCTCATTATGGAACGGACAACATGCAACAAAATTGGCGCCGCGCCTTTTCAGTGAGACGAAGTCCGAGACTACATCTACGATTTGCGCGGCATCCAATATTTTATTTACAGTGTCCTGTGGAATCATCGGCGCTTGTTACTGGTCGTCAACCTCTACGTAATCCGCATCCTTAACAGAACTGAAGTCTGCAATGGATGATTTCTTGGCTACGGTTCCGTTGTTATTGCTCTCAGGCTCCGGCTTGGCATATCGAATCTCATATTCCTTGCGGGCAGAGGATACTTTCTTAAGCGAAAGCAGTTCTGAAAGACCATAATATACAAGCAAGCTGCCTGCAACTATGCTCATGACAACCTCTGTGAAAGGATTGAAGAGAATGACAATACCGCCTACGATAGCCAGGGCTCCGTAACACAGGGAAACGTAACCAAGGCCAAGAAGGTTGGCCGCACCGCCAAGAACCAGCATCTGAAGGCCGCCGAAGAATACCAGAGCCAGGCCAACCACAATTATGATAGCCTTTGTAAGCATCTCCGGGAAGAAGATAAGGAGGCCTCCAATAATAGCGATAAGGCAGGCGTTGATTTCACTGAAGGTGAACTGACGCGGCTTCATTTGTTTACGGTTGATGAAGCTTATTGTAAGCGACACCAGGCCCGCAGCAAAGATGAGAGCTCCGATTATCTTTACCAAAAGCTCCGTGCCCCTGTTGGGCATGCAAATCATTACGGCGCCCACACCTATGGCACAAAGTGCCCTGAGGATTGAGCCATGATTTGTCTTGTATCCAAAAAGTATCATAATTGTTTGATTATAAATTTCTTACGGGCTTCCGTCAATTAGAACGGAAGGTCTTCACCAAAATCGGCAGAAGGAATATCCTCTGCCGCCGGAGGCGGAGGCACCGGAGCCACCGGTGCTGCCGCAGAAGCGCCGCTGAGCCTCCACGCGCGGAGGTCTGTGTACCACTTGCCGTTGTACTCGCGGCTTACCGGGTTGAAGGACACTTTAACAGTGTCCCCCACCTGGTATTTTTCAAGTTCCTTCACACGGTCTGCGCCCCACAGGCTGAAGCAAATCGTAGAAGGGAAATTCCCGTCCTGAACTTCCAGAAGGAAGTCCTGGCGAGCCCAGTCGCCTTTTGCCGAACGGCCTGACTGTACAGCCAGTTTCCCGGCAAGTCGGCCTTCTAATTCAAATCCCGACGGCATTACTCTGCAGGAGTATCCTCAGTTGCAGGAACTTCTGCAACAGGTTTTACGGAAACAACGTCGATATCGAAGAGAAGAGTCTTGTTAGGCTCGATTCCGCGGTTGCCCTGAGGACCGTAAGCAAGATCTGAAGGGAGGATGAGGGAGATGGAACCACCGTCACCTACAAGCTGAAGACCCTCAATCCAGCCCTTGATAACTGAACCTTCGGAAAGATTGAGTTTGAATGCTCCGCGCTGCTCGTTGGTCTGGTCGAATACAGTACCGTCAATAAAGGTACCCTTATAGTTAACCTCAAGAGTATCGGTAAGTTCAATCTTACGCTCTGAACCAGGGTTGTTGATTTTGTAAGCGAAGCCCTTGTCACTCATCTGGTAGCCCTTCTTGAGCATCTTCTCCATATATTTCTGGCCGTCCTCAAGGTTCTTAGCCTTTACATACTCGAACCTCTTGCCAAGATAATCGTTGAAGAGCCTGTCAATCTCCTTGGGAGAAATCTTGAATTCCTCGTCGAACTCAGGAGTTCCGGGAGTGTTCTTAGCCTTGAGAAGGTCCTCGATACCAGCCTTGATTCTGTTGTAGTTGAGGTCGTCACCAAAGTTGTAACCTTTGATATAGCCACCGAATACATAACCGATAAGGTAGCTTACAGAGTCTCTCTGGGCCTTTGAAGGGAGGAGCTCAGAGGCCTTCTTTACAACTTCTTTCTTTACTGCCAGTGAATCTGCGCCTTCTGCGGCGTTTCCACCTTTCTGTCCGCAAGCTGCAACCATTGTGAGGGCAGCTGCAATTGCAAGAAACTTAAATGCTTTCATCTTTAAAAAATTTTATTTGTTATAACATTTTTCAATGGTCGATATGTGCTTTTTTTACGGCTTTTGCCGCTTAAAGCGTATAATCGTACAAAGTTGGCGATTTTTTCTCAGAATGCCAATTTTTGAGTGTTTTTTCCAATTTGTTTTGCATTGTAGGAAAATTCTTCGTATATTGGAACATCAAACCAGTTCTAAAACAATGACCGATAAACAATCGCTCTCCGCTTTTATGAAGGAATTCTTCGGATATGACACCTTCAAAGGAGACCAGGAACAGATAATAAGGCATGTGATTTCAGGCGGAAACGCCTTTGTCCTTATGCCAACCGGCGGTGGCAAATCCCTTTGCTACCAGTTGCCTGCGTTGGTTCTGGATGGAACAGCAATAGTGATTTCCCCCCTTATCGCCCTGATGAAGAACCAGGTAGATGCAATCCGCGGCTTCGTGGCCGGCGATGAGGGTATAGCACACTTCCTGAACTCATCCCTGAACAAAGCCCAGATTGCCGCTGTGCGAGAAGACCTCCTGAAAGGTCGCACAAAATTGCTGTACGTAGCCCCGGAATCTCTCACAAAAGAAGAGAACATCGCCCTGCTGAAAGAGCTAAACATATCTTTCTATGCCGTAGATGAGGCTCATTGCATCTCTGAATGGGGTCATGACTTCCGCCCGGAATACAGGCGCATCAGGGCCATCGTGGATGAGATTCATCCGGCTCCGATCATAGCCCTTACGGCAACGGCAACGCCAAAAGTGCAGAGCGACATCCTCAAAAACCTGGGCATACAGGACGCAAAGGTTTTCAAATCTTCGTTCAACCGTCCCAATCTGTATTATGAGGTAAGGGACAAGGTGGAACCGGAAAAAGATATAATACGGTACATCAAGCAGAACCCCGGCAAGTCCGGCATCATCTATTGCCTCAGCCGCAAGAAGGTTGAAGAACTCGCGCAGCTGCTTGTCATTAACGGCATCACAGCCCTGCCATACCATGCCGGCCTGGACGCCAAGGTGCGTTCAGAGAATCAGGATGCCTTCCTTATGGAGGAGGCCAGCGTCATCGTTGCCACCATCGCCTTTGGAATGGGTATCGACAAACCCGATGTGCGTTTTGTCATTCATTACGATATTCCCAAAAGCATTGAGGGTTATTATCAGGAGACAGGGCGCGCCGGCCGCGACGGACTTGAAGGCAAGTGCATCACATATTACAGCTACAAAGACATCCGCAAGTTGGAGAAGTTCATGCAGGGGAAACCGGTTTCAGAGCAGGAAATCGGCCGTCAGCTGCTTATGGAGACAGTTGCTTACGCCGAGTCCGGGGAATGCCGCAGGAAGCTGCTGCTCAATTACTTCGGAGAGGATTATCCCCAGGACAACTGCCACAACTGTGACAACTGCGTGAATCCGAAGCCCCGTTTTGATGGAAGGAATGATATGAAGATGGTGATAGACCTTATCCTTTCGCTTCCGGAGCACTTCAAGCTGGAGCATCTGGCCTGTATTCTTGCCGGCACCTCCAACGCCCTTATCAAGTCATACAAACACGACAAGCTTAAATTCTTCGGAGCGGGCAAGGAGCACGGGGAGAAGTTCTGGTGCATGGTAATCCATCAGGGAATGATTCTTCACCTTCTTAGGAAGGATATAGAGAGCTACGGATTGATTTATGTTACCGATGGCGGCCTGGAATTCAGGGAAAATCCATGGACCATCATGCTTACGGAAGACAGGGTCTTCTCAGAGGGTACGGAAGAGGCCGAGGACGATGAAGAGGCGGCTGCCGCCAACGCAGCTATGCGAGGTGGCGGCGGAGGTGGTGACCCCGTGCTGCTTTCCATGCTGAAAGACCTCAGGAAGGACATCGCCCGCAAACTTAAGCTTCAGCCATGGGTGATTTTCTCTGACCCGTCGCTAGAAGACATGTCCCTCTCCTACCCTATTACTATTGACGAGCTGAAGAATTGCCAGGGTGTTGGTGAAGGCAAGGCGCGCAAGTTCGGAGAAGAATTCATGTCGCTCATCCGCAAGTATGTAGAGGAAAATG
Source organism: Bacteroidales bacterium (assembly GCA_017459075.1). Taxonomy (GTDB): domain Bacteria; phylum Bacteroidota; class Bacteroidia; order Bacteroidales; family UBA932; genus Cryptobacteroides. The sequence goes on along the minus strand of JAFUDQ010000007.1, from coordinate 89,029 downwards.
AAATCACCCGTCCGGATGATTTTGTGGTCAAGAGCATGGCCAGCAAGTCAGAGGGCAAGATTTACATTATCCAGTGCATAGACCGCCGGATGGATTTGGAGGATATTGCAGAGGCTCGCGGAATGGATTTTGACGAGCTTCTTGGAGAGATTGAGAATATTGTAGAGTATGGCACCAAGCTGAATCTTGACTATTATATAAAGGCCAACCTTGATGAGGATGTTGTTGACGAGATTTACTCTTATTTCAAAGAGGAGGCTGAGTCTGATTCCATTGAGGATGCGATTAAGAACTTAGGTCCTGATTATGAAGAGTTTGAGGTTCGTCTGGTTCGCCTGAAGTTCCTCTGCGAAGTAGCCAACTAGATTCTTCGCACCGCTCAGGATGACAGGGAGTGGAAAGTGACAGAAGGATCACGACGCCACCAGGTGAGTTGCTTTTTGGCATATCGCCTGGTGTTTGTTTTTATCTTTTCCGAGGCTTCCGGGAGCGTGCATTTACCATCCAGATAGTCGAAGATTTCTGAATAGCCTACAGTCCTTAGAGCCGGAAGGTTCCTGAACGGCAGCAATGAACGGACTTCGTCCACAAGACCATCGGCAATCATGGCATCCACGCGAAGCGAAATCCTTTCCGCCATTTCTTCACGGGGGCGGACAAGACAGATTTTCTCTATTTCAAAATCCCTTTTTTGCGGATGCTGCTTGAAGGAAGAGAAGGTTTTTCCGGAAAGAAGGCATACCTCAACTGCCCTTAAAACCCTCTGGGGATTGGACAAGTCAATACTGTCATAAGCCTCTGGGTCAAGACGTTTAAGATCCATCCTGAGAGAGCCCAGGCCCTCTTCTTTTATCCTTCTGTCAAGGGTTTCACGAAGCTCGGGGTCTGTTTCCGGAAGATTCGGAAGACCGTTGCACAGGGCTTCAATAAAAAAACCGGAGCCTCCGCTGGCAACAAGGGTTTCATGACCATCGGCAAAAAGTTTTTCCAACAGATCAAGGGCCTCAGCTTCATAATCACCGGCCGTATATGGTTGATGGATGCTGTGGTCCTGAATAAAGTAATGTTTCACCGCGACCAGCTCATCCCTGGAAGGCACGGCAGTGCCTATCGACATCTCCTTATAGATTTGCCGTGAATCGCAGGATATAATGGGAGAATTGTATTTTTGTGCAAGGCCTATGCTCCAGGCGGTCTTGCCTACAGCTGTGGGTCCGGAGACAATTATGAGTTTTCGGCCCATGGGATGAGGTTTTTAGAGGGCACCTTCTTCCTCGTCGTAAAGCTCCTCTCCTTCCTCATCGGCTGCATCGTCCTCTTCATCGCCGTCAAAGTCCTCGTCGTCATCGTCAAAATCTTCATCGTCTGAGACGGCTTTGAGGTTGCGCAGATGCTTCTGGTCATCCGGAAGGTCTTCGTAAGCGACGTAACCGTTCTCAAATTCTGCAGGTACGGGGCCCTTGGTTTCTACAAGAAGCGGATACTCGGCACCGGGGACATCGGCCACTTCACCTTCGTAAGTGATGATGACACTCTTGCGGTTGGCGACATCGTAAAAGTATATGAATGAGGCGATTCCTTTTGATACAGTCTGCTTTACCGATACTGCGTCCACTGCTCCTGAGCCAAGGTCGAAGAGGCCGTAACGGGCCACGAGGCCTCCGTCTGCGTCAAGGGCTTTGAATTGAATCAACTGGTCCTGGGGGAACTCAAGCTCACTGCGAAGAAGTTTGTGAAATTCGTAAAGAGTGGTGGTAGCTTTAAGGTCATATACGCGTGCGAAACCTTTAAGTCCTGCCAATGAAACTCTGTATCTTAATGCCATTGCTGAATAGTCTTTTTAAAATTGCGGCACAAATATACAATTTTTCGGGGTTCAATGGATTTTTTTTGATATTTTTAGAAACTAATTCCTATTCCGGCCATTGGTATGACGGATTTGAAGGCGATTGTTCCGATGCCGCCGATAAGGTTGAAGGGTCCTGTTTGGATGACAGCCCCGGCTTCACAGAACACCCCACCGTAAGACTTGTCCGTAACCTTGGCCCAGGCTGCAGAGGTATCCTCCCAAAAGAGAGAATAGCTCCCGTAGCCTGCTCCGGCATAGATTTCAACATTATTAAAGACCGGAAGAACAGCTCCGGCAGAAAGTGACATTGCTGTCTTCTTTTCCTTCCCGGATGCCCAGAAATACCCGAAAGTGGTAGCTCCGTCCGATGCACATTCGTAGCTAGACGAGACTCCACCGATAGAAGTCATATATGAAGCATATACTCCAAGGCCCTCAACGCGGTAAAGTGCCATTGCGCCAACCTCCAAAGGAGAGTCAAGGGCGGCGCGTACAAGTACGGCAAACCCGGAAAAACCAGCAATAGCCTCAGCTACGGACTTTTTGTGAACCAGCTCTGTAGCATGACGAGAGTAAGAAACCCTGCCGGATGGGATATCAGCACCAACCAGACGTGGCTCCAAGGACTTTCCGACCCGGGTCACGGCAGTCGCTACATGCTTTTCTACATGCTCAGCAGCTGTTTTTACAACCGGAGCCACATTCGGTTCCGGCTCTGCCTGCAAAGCCAGCGTACGATATTTTCCTGGACCTGATAAATCTTACCCGCAAGGTGGCTACACCTTCTTGACAAAGACAATCCCGCCATCGCGGCCGGCCACATAAGGATCAGACCTCTTACCGTCCCTGTCTACTCCGGAAATGTACAGGGGGAATCCTTTCATAATGGTAATAGCCTCGAAGATATCTCCGGGTTGCAACTTGGAATTATCGGCCTCAAGAATCTTAAAGTGGTTGTTTCCTATATATTCCATTGTCACAAAACGGTCCGGCTGCCAGCCGATGGATACCTTGTCCCCTGCAGAAAGCTGCGCAGAGTCTATCCTGTCTGTCTGGAAAAACTCCGAAGATCTTAAATCCGTGCTGCGAAGGCTGTCGCAAAAGGCTTTGTAGCTGTCAAATCCGGCATATTTTGCCAATACGTCAAGTGTAGATTTCCTGGGGGTGACATGCATGCCTACGTAGCCCCAGAGTCGTTTAATCGTAGACGGGGATACTCTCTCATCCATTTCTTCCGATAATGACGTGAAATCTGCTGTGGTAGACAGTCTTTTGTCAAATTTCCTTTCTACGGCACGTCTCAAAAAGGTCAATTGCAAATCTTTCATCAATAGAGCATTAAGTTTTGTTTTTTCAAAATTACTCATAACGAAAGATAGTTTTAGGTTCAATTAAGGTCCAATAACATTTACGCTAAGATAGGTATATGTCAAGTTTTCCTGCGTGCAGGTCTTCCAGCATTCTTTCAGTTACAACTTGCAACTCTGGGATGTTTGTTTTAACCGTGTTGAAAATTCCCTCAGCGTCAACATCCCCATACTCGTGGGAAAGGAAGTTCCGCATACCGAAAACATTCTTCCAGGGTATGCTTTTGTACGGAGTGAAAATATCCGCTCCGCATAAGTTCCTGATTTTCACAAAGTTTTCTGTTATGTACTGAATGCTCATTCCGCAGGCTCTGAATAGGATCAGTCCGTGCGTACTGGATACATAATCGTCCGGGGTTTTCACCTCAATGCTCATTTGAGCAAGCAACTGCATTTCCTTGAGTACGGCTTCCAATAAAGTCTCAACCCTGTCCTTATTTGGATACATATATCGCCTCCTTCTCTAACTGCTCCTTGAATTTTTCTGTATGGTGAGCCTTTGCAGACACAAGATCTACGCGACGGCCAAATACTGTTTCCAGATTATCAGCTATTTGCGAATACAAGAAAAGATTAGGCTTCTTAAGAGATATGATTATATCGATGTCACTGTCAGCCCCGGCTTCTCCCCTTGCGAAACTACCAAATAAGCCGATTCTTTCTATACCCAATCTATTAAAGTTACATATATAGTAAACTTTTAACATAGAAAGAATGCGATCAGTATTCAGCGGTTTGTCCTTTCTGACATCTTCAATCTTTACACTGATTTTATACCCCAGGGCAGACAAAACACGCTGATAGGTATCAGGGCTTCCTAAAGTTCCATTTTCCATTCTGGATACTTGAGATTTACTCATTCCAGCCAAGATGCCCACCTGCTCCTGTGTCATCTTCCTTGCTTTACGAAGTGCCTTTATATCCACCAAATCAATCATAACCAATTACTTTCTGCAAAAATAAAAAAAGTTTACTTTATATGCAACAAAATTTGATATACTATGTCTTTCTCGCTATCCGTTACTATCCGCAACGGCGGCATTAAAGGCTCACAATCAAAAGGTTTTCTGGAGTTGTAATCGATTCAGCATAAAAAGCCACTGTCTCAAGACCACCATTCATTTGAAATGGACCTACTATGGACCGGCCTTCAAGCATGGTGTTGCTTATATTTGTAATTGTTTAACGGATAATTCCACTAAGACTTGTATAGCATGTCGTCACCTGACATCAAAATATGCCCCTATTGCGGGGAAGAGATTCCCGCAAAGGCAACAAAGTGCAAATACTGTAAAGAATGGCAAGATTACACACCGGCCATGATAAACAATCCAATACCTAAATGGGTAATTATTGTATTTATCATCGCCGCAGCCATTACAAGTGTAATTTCTACACTTGACATAGATGGGTCCATTGCCGGTATAGGTATAATTGACAGTTTTATTTGCTCAATCCTTGGCGTTTTGTTTACAATAGCATTTAGCAAATCAAACATTACAAGTAGATTAAAAACTTTCGGCATAATATTGTTTGCATCAACTATTGCTCTCGGCTGGATAAGTTGTTTACCTGACGACTCCATAGATGATGATTTAATTGCCGGGATTCTAGGCATTGTTTTTCTCGCCTCAATGGTGTTTATTATTATCATTCAAATAATATTTACATGTTTTCTTAGCAACGATGGATACAAGGATTTAAGTGTCATGTGGTGGTTACAAATCGCATTGTTTTTTTTCTCCATCATTTGCCTTCTGGCTTTTCTGGAAGATCCCTCGTCTTCCAATTCAAAGTATGCTTTGCATTTTATTGTCGCCAGCGCCATCTATGAAGCAGTTGTAGAATATCATACTGCAAATCAGCTATTTTACAGACATAATCATTAAATCATATGAAAAACACAAAAATTTGTCCCTTTTGCGGAGAAGAGATCCCCGTAGATGCAGTTAAATGCAGTCATTGCAAAGAATGGCTGACTCCGGAAGCAAATCCTACAACCACAAATAAGCCCTCTGCAAAGAGCAGTAAAACATGGTTGTGGATAATGATTACCGTTGGTATTATCGGCGCCATTACGATAGCTTTTGTATTGTTATCTGGCAAAAAAGATAATCCGAATAATTTCGATAATTCCGACTGTTACGACTTCAATGGCAGCACACTCACTCATGAGAAATTGTCATGGACAATACCTGCCGGATTCGCCGTAATAGAAAAGGACTACGACGATGAGGATAATACATATTCTTATACCATCAGCGATAAAAATGAAGACAACGTTTTAGTAATATATATTGATAAGGATAGCGAATACAGGGAAACTTCGATAAGAGATTTATCTGAGGCACTATCAAGTGATAATCTTGATGATTATTTCAGTGACTTTCTGGAAGGAATTAATGATGAAGATGGGGAAAAACATAGTTTAAGTACCGATTACGTAGATTCGATTCACTATGAGTATCGGAAGAACATTAATTCAGTCAGCAGGAATTTCAGCGCCAGATTAGACGGCGAACGAGCATTGGGTTATATAAGATACACTCTGACCGGTCCTTACCTGATTACAACATTGGCTTTCATTTCCAGTGTCGCCGATAACAGTGTTAATGAAAGTTTTTATTCCATTGTATCCTCCCTTATAAATTCTGAATACGGCCCTTCTGGAAGCACCTATAGGTTTAGTGAATCCCAAGAAATTTTAGACTTCAACTGGAACTCCACTCCGCCACCGCCGACCCCTGCCCCTGAGATACCTGTTTTGTCAGATGAAAGTGAGACAGAAGACGACATCGTAGACGATGTAATCCCGTTCCAACTTGTAGAGCAGAAGCCTTCATTCAATGGCGGCGATGCCAACGAGTTCAATAAATGGGTGAATCAAAACCTTGATTATCCGGAGACTGCTAAGATAAACGGTAACCAGGGCAGAGTTATTGTAGGATTTACAATAGATAAAGAAGGATATCTAAAGGATGTAAAAATAATTAGAGGTCTTGATCAGGATCTTGATGCTGAAGCAATAAGGGTTGTATCCAGTTCTCCTAAATGGGAACCCGGCAAACAAGATGGACTCCCTGTAAATGTATCTTACATATTCCCGGTTATTTTTCAATTACGTTAAAAATGGAAACGAAAAAATGCCCTTATTGCGGAGAGGAGATTCCCGCAAAGGCAACAAAGTGCAAATACTGTAGAGAAGAGCTGCCAAAAGATGATATTCCGATGGATACCTCGGTAAAGTATGAAAGAAGTTTAGGAAACCAAATATGGATTATTGTGATGATCGTTGTCATTGCTATTTACTATGTTCTGAAATTGATTGTATAATTAAAAAATGAACCTTTTGTGGACTTGAAATAAAACGTCACATTATATACTTTTGCGAAAAATATGTTTGTTATGGAAAATAAATCTTATGCAATACAGCTTTGGGAAGCTAGAAATGGTAAAGGTGACTTTACTGAGGGTAACGACCTTTTCAATTTCCATATTTTAGATTACTTTATTTTCTCTATAATCGGTGGTATATTGTTCACCCTTAGATCAATGGGCGTATTTTCAAAGAGAAAATAGGGCTTTTAGCTGTAAATCATAGATTCGCATAGGCGAATTACGCAGAATTTAAGGAAAATTGCAGGAATGTTTCTGCAATTTTCTTATTTTTGTTTCATATCGGCATCGAGTATATGAAACATATTTACTATATCCTATTTGTACTGGCTCTGTTTGTTCAGTGTTCCAAATCGAAGCAGGAGGTTACGGAACCGGCACTTTCAAGCGTATCGGAAGATATAGGCTACTACAGTGCCACCATCGCTGCCAGTTTCACCTATGCAGACAGAATCCTGTCCGCGGGTCTGTATCTGACGGCATCGGCAGAAGAAACAAAAAAAATCACCGGATCCCTGGAAAACGGAGTGGTAACGTGCAACCTGACGGGCCTGCAGGCGAATACGCAATACAACTATGAGGTCTTCTATACCAACGGAAAAGAAGAGCGCAAACTGGCAAAAAGAGTCTTCCGCACCAAGGATATCCCCTGCGACGAGGCTCTTTGGCGTTGGGCTTTAGGTAAATTTGATGCCGATGGTGACGGGGATCTGTCCCAGGCAGAACGGGAAGCGGTAACAAATATGAACCTGAGTGAAGACAGGGTTGCCATAGAATCCTGTGCCGGCCTGGAACTGTTTCCCAATGTAACCCTGTTCTGGTTTACCAGCCCGTTAATTAAAACCGTAGACCTGTCGCCTCTTAAAAAACTGGACAACGCACACATTAGTGGAGACAACATAGAAAGCATCGGCTTTGATAACCCGCTGCTCAAGAAATTCCGGGCCGATGGTACCAAAATCTCCAATCTGAACTTCGCAGGCGCTCCTGCCCTTGAGAACATAGAGGTTTACGGCGTTCCGTTCAAGGAAATCCACTTTGAAAACAACCCCAGAATGGACACATTCGTACTTACCGGCTCTGAAGCAGAAGTCATAGACATGTCCATGTGTCCGCTGATGTACAGGATTGATTTTGGGGAAGATCCCGGCACTGTGCCCTTCCTGAAAAAGCTCATTCTTCCCAAAAACACTGTTTTTGAAGTCCTCAAAGTACCCTCCTCAGTTGCTATCGAATACAAATAGCACAATGCCACTCCGGCAATACGCAAGTTTAGGCTTGATTATTTGCGTACTTCGCAGAATTAAGGGAAAAAAGCAGGGATTTTTTATAAAATCACTATCTTTGCATATATGATAAGTAAAAGAGTCAATACTATGGTCCCGAAAATCCAAGCTGTCCTTTCCGGAAAGCCTGTTATTCGAGCATGGATTTTTGGCTCTTATTCCCGGGGGGAAGAGACCCCACAGAGTGATATCGACATTCTTGTTCAATACGATGCTGGTAGCAGTTTATCTCTCTTGGACATATCTCGCATTATGGTAGAACTCAGCAAAGCTTTGGGCGTAAGAGTTGACTTGGTTGAAGAGGGTAGGCTTTTACCTTTTGCGGCCCAAAGTGCCAATCATGATAAAATCCTAGTCTATGAGAGAGCCAGCTAGAGACCGCGAACGCCTCCAACATATTCTGGACGCAATCATTACTATCGAACAGAGCCGCGCCAAGTACGCCACACCGGAACAGGCAAACGATCCCATTATTTACTTTGGATTTGTTAAGCATGTTGAGATTACATACAGAAGTTGAATGGGATGCTATCGAAGGTATGCGGCATGTTTTGGTTCATGGATATTATCAGATAGAGCCTAAACAGCTATGGGATACCATTGACAAGGACATCCCACAACTGAAACCACAGATAGAGAGTCTCCTATCCGAATTATAAGAATCTTATGTCCATGTGCACGCTGATGTACAGATTATTTGCACATTCCCTTACAGATAATATCTATTTGGAGCCCAGATACAGGAAGACCATTCCAAGGAGGACGAGGGCAAGGTCCAGGGCCTTGGCTTTGAGGTTCTTTTCCTTGAAGGCAATGGCTCCGAAGAGGAAGCTGACTACAACGCTGCCACGGCGAATCATCGACACAACGGAAATCATGGCATCATCGGCAGTGAGGGCCCACATGTAGACAAAATCGGCCCCGCAAAGGAAAATACTGATAAACGGGATGGTCCATTGCCAATGGAAGGGAGTTGTGACGGCGCGGCGGGGATACCAGACCAGAAGGAGCATTACCGCCATCATCGCCGCCTGGTAAATATTGTACCAGGAAAGCACCTGCATCCGGTCCAGGCCTACTCCCCCGCGGCCCACAGGGGCCATGAGATACCGGTCGTACAGGCCGCTGCAAGCCCCAATAACCGCCGCCAGCACAAGGCACCATATCCACTTGTTGTGCCGGAAGTCTATACCTTCTTTGCGGCCGCTGCGGCTGAGCAGGAAGAATGAAATGATGGCCAGCGTAACACCAATCCACTGATACAGGTTAAGCCTTTCTCCAAAGATTATCATTGCGCCGATAAGGACCATTACCGGCCTTGTGGCGTTGATTGGCCCAACGATTGTAAGCGGCAGGTATTTCATTGCGTAATAGCCTGCCAGCCAGGACGATAGGACAATAACGCTCTTCAGGATGATATGCTTTTGAATGTACCAGTTGCCCCAACCCGTCTGTATCGCAAAGGGTAGCAATATCAGGGCGCAGAAAACTGTGTTAAGAAACAGCACGGGTATAACAGCATTCCCCTTTAGGGACGCCTTTTTGAACGAGTCGTAAAAGCCCAGAAGAAGGGCGGACAGGAACGCCAGAGCCCACCACATATCAGATGATGTTCAGGAAGAAGGTGATGACACCGGTGTTGATGATGTCCACGAACATCGCCCCAACTATCGGTACGATGATGAAAGGATTCACCGCATAATGGTATTTGTAACATACGGCCGACATGTTTGCCATTGCATTGGGGGTTGCGCCAAGGCCGAATCCGCACACTCCGCTCACCAGGACAGCGGCATCATAAGTCTTGCCAAGGGCCGGAAAGGCCACGAACCTTGCAAAGATGGCCATAAAGGCGGTTTGCGCAAGGAGGATTACAACAAGCGGAAGCATCAGCCCGGAGAGTTCCCAAAGTTTGAGGGTTGCCATGGCCATTCCAAGGAAGAGGGACAGGCAGATGTTGCCGATGGAGACTATTTTGTCAAGGGCCAGCCTGATGCGACTTCCGCCACCACAGAATTCGCTGATGTTGCGGATGATGGCGGCTACTATAAGGGCGCCGAAGTAAGTGGGGAAGGTGATGCCGGTAAGGGCCAGGATTTTGCTAAGGCACATGCCCAGAGCCATTGCCAGAAAGAGCTGGAAAGCGGCCATGGAGTAGCGCCGGAAGGACTTTTCTTCTGAAGAGAGGTGTTCCTCTCGGCTTTCCTGCGAGGCGTCGCTGGATTCTATGGTTACGACTACGTCTGACGAACCTGATTCACTGGCAAGATGGTGCTTTCGTATAAGGAGTTCTGCGATGGGACCGCCAATCAGCGAGCCGGCCACGAGGCCGAAGGTGGCCGCAGCCATCGTTACCGATGGAGCCCCGGCAAGGCCGAGGTCTTGCAAGACGGAAGAGAAGCCGCCGGCGGTGCCATGGCCTCCTGCCATGGGGATAGAACCTGTTGCCATGCCTACCAAGGGGTCCAGGTTCATGCCTTTGGATATGCCTACGGACAGCACGTTCTGCATGATGATAAGCAGGGCGACCAGGCCTACAAGGATTACCAGTAGTTTGCCGCCCTGTTTAAGCACCTTTAGGTTGGATTGGAAGCCTACGGAGGTGAAAAAGAGCATCATGCAGATGTCTTTAATGGTGCCGTCAAAGAGGAAATCGGCCTTGAAAATATAATGGAGGGCAAGGGTCAGGAGGGAGATGGCAAGGCCTCCGGAAACCGGCGTTGGAATGCACAGGCGCTTCAGGACCGGCGCCACGCGGGTAAAGAACATTCCCAGGAGCAGGGCCACAACGCCCACTCCCGCTGTCATATACATATCCAGTACTACCTGTTGCTCCATAATTACTTGCAAAAATAGCAAATAAATTCGTATCTTCGTAACCATGAAACGAGATTACTTTGAGGGCGTAGATGTGGCAGTGACCATCTGCGCAAAAGATGGAACCATTCTGGACATGAACCAGAAGTCCAGGAAAACATTCCTGAAGCCCGGTCAGGACATCATCGGACAAAATGTTCTGGATTGCCATCCGGAACCGGCCAGAAGCATGTTGGCAGACATGCTGGTAAACCCTCGTAACAACGTCTACACCGTTGAAAAAGAAGGTGTTAAGAAGCTTATCTTCCAATGCCCCTGGTATGATGGCGATGACTACGCCGGCTTCATGGAACTCTCCATGGTCCTCCCGGAAAACATTCCCCACAGAGTGAGAACACCAAAGGCCCCTGCCGATAAAAACCAATAACATACTATACACCATGGAACAGATTAACAATCAGCCGGGCATGGAGATGTCAATGACCCCGGAAGCATCGGCAGATCTGGACATCAGAAACGAAGTAGCAAGAATCCTTGTAGAAGACAAGGCATATCTCAATGCCGTAAGATACTACATGTATATGAAGAATTGCACAGAGGGCGAATCCAGAAAATATGTTGACGACCTGAACAGTATTCTTCGCTCCTGGGCTCCGCAGGATCTTATGTTTAAATGCCCCCAGTGTTATGCTCCTCTTCACATCGGTCAAAAGCAATGTCACAATTGCGGGAGAATTGTTTGCACTAACGCTCCTACGGAGAAGAAGGTAATTAAAACAACATGGTGGTCCAGAAATAAGAATTGGCTTTTAGCCCTGATAATTTTACAAACTATATATATCATAATTCGGATTATTGTAATAATTTCAGAAAGCCCCGTCCACTATTATTAAGCAGTGTCGATTGTTGTGAGGATTAAGCCTTTAAAAGGAGTTGCAAAGAATTGCAGTCTATGAATGATTTTGCGGCAATTGATTTTGAGACGGCAAATGAGTGCCGGTCAAGCGTGTGCAGCGTGGGTGTCGTGGTTGTGCGCGGCGGTGTGATTACGGACAGGTTCTACAGCCTGATTCATCCGGAGCCGGAGTACTACCAGTGGTTCTGCCAGCAGGTTCACGGTCTCTGTGCCGATGATACTGAGGATGCTCCCGTGTTTCCCTTTGTCTGGGAAAAGATTGAGCCGATGATTGAGGGGCTTCCGCTGGTAGCCCACAACGCCAGGTTTGACGAAGGCTGCCTGAAAGAGGTTTTCCGTGTGTACCGAATGGATTATCCGGATTATGTCTTTTACGATACCCTGGCAGCTTCCCGCAGGCATTTTGGCTGCAGGCTCCCGAACCATCAACTCCAGACAGTTGCCGCCGCCTGCGGCTACGACCTTAGCCAGCACCATCACGCCCTCGCCGACGCCGAAGCCTGCGCCCACATCGCCCTGAAACTACTTTAAATATCGAGGAAAGTTGTTATATTTGTAAATACTTCTAATACCTAGGTTTTATGAAAAAAGTATTTTACGCTGTAATTCTCTTTACTATTGTTGCCATTGCCGTGAATGCCCAGGAAAGGCGGCCGGCGGTGTATACCAAATGGGAGGACCTGGCCCCGACGCCACAGATGGGCTGGAATTCCTGGAACAAATTCGCCACAGATATTAACGAAGACCTCATCAAGGCCACGGCAGACAAAATGGTGGAACTTGGCCTAGTAGACGCCGGCTACGTTTACCTGAACCTTGACGACGGCTGGCACGGAGAGCGCGACCAGCAAGGCTTCATCCACGAAGACCTCCAGAAATTCCCTTCCGGCATCAAGGCCCTGGCAGATTACCTTCACGGAAAAGGCCTTAAGCTGGGAATCTACAGCGACGCCGGCACAAACACCTGCGCCTGCTACGCAGGAAGCCTTGGACATGAATACCAGGACGCCTACACCTACGCCAGCTGGGGCATAGACTACCTTAAATACGACTGGTGCTACACCAAGAACCTTAACGCCAAAGGTGCCTATACCATCATGCGCGACGCCCTTAAATGGGCCGGCCGCCCCATCCTCTTCAGCATGTGCGAATGGGGAACCGCCAAGCCATGGGAATGGGCGGCAGACATCGCCCACTCATGGCGCACAACGGGAGACATCGGCGCATCATTCCTTCCCATTCCGCAAAGGTACGATGAAGAGGGGAAACCCCTCTGGAGGGCCCTCTGCGTACTGGAAATCATAGAAAAGAACGAGCCCCTGCGCGCCTATGCCGGCCCGGAGCATTGGAACGACCCCGACATGCTTGAAGTTGGCAACGGGATGTCCGTCAGTGAAGACCGCGCCCACTTCACCCTGTGGTGCATGATGGCCGCCCCGCTCATCCTTGGCAACGACCTGACCAACATGACGGATGAAACCCTTGCCATCATCACCAACAAAGAGGTGATTGCTATTGACCAGGATCCTCTTGGCATCCAGGGCCTCCGTATCAAGAAAGAGAATGACCTTCAATATTGGTTCAAACCTTTGGCCGATGGTGCCTGGGCTTTCTGCATCCTCAACGAAGGTGAGCAGGCGCAAACTGTGAACATCGAATGGAAAGACCTGGAATTCACAGATGAAATCAGTGGTCGCAGTCCCCTCTTCGCCACCACGGTCTACAATGTAAAAGACCTTTGGAACGATTCCGTGAAGCCGTTTACATCCGCAAAACCCACGAAGGTTACGATTCAGTCCCACGACGTCATAACCTACAAACTTACCCCAAAGAACTAACAAAAAGGACATCTCCGTAGAGATGTCCTTTTTGTTTCGATTGTCCTATACTGGGGGAGATTCTCTCCCCCAACCCCCTGATTACTTGTTAACCTGGAAGCGGGTGTTGCCGGTTGCAAAGAAATCGCAAATCTGGCGTGCTGCTGCAAGGCCGGCATTCATGTTAGCCTCTGCAGTCTGGGCACCCATCTTCTTGGGAGTAGCAAATACCCTGAGACCAAACTTCTCACGCAGAGCCTCATAGTTATCAGGCATAACGTCGGTAACATACCTGAGGTCCGGGCGCTCCTCAAGAGCCTTCATGAGACCTTCCTCATCGATAACCTCCTTGCGGGCGGTGTTAACAAGAACGGCACCCTTAGGCATCTTGGTAATAAGGTCATAACCAATGCTCTTGATAGTTGCAGGAAGAGCAGGGATATGGATTGAAAGATAGTCAGAATTAGAATAAAGCTCCTCTACTGAATGAACAGGCTTTGCGCCACCGGCAACAATCTGCTCATCTGTAAGGAAGGGGTCAAGGGCGATGATATCCATGCCGAGAGCCTTTGCCTTCTGGCCAACCAGACGGCCTACATTTCCGTAAGCCTGAACACCAAGGCGCTTGCCCATTACCTCTGAACCGGTAGCAGGAGTGAACTGTGTACGAGCCATGAAAATCATCATGGCAAGGGCGAGCTCTGCCACTGCGTTTGAGTTCTGGCCGGGAGTATTCATAACAACTACTCCGTGAGCGGTTGCTGCAGCAAGGTCTACATTATCGAAGCCCGCACCTGCGCGAACAACAATCTTAAGTTTTTTAGCTGCGTCAAGAACCTCAGCCGTTACTTTGTCTGAACGGATGATAAGAGCCTCTGCGTCTGCCACTGCTGCCACAAGGTCGCTCTGCTCCGGATACTTTTCAAGAACAGCTACCTCATGGCCATTGCTGGTGATAATATCTTTGATGCCTGCCACTGCTGCTGCAGAGAACGGCTTCTGTGTTGCAATAAGTACTTTCATAATACTGTCATTTCGTGCTTTCTACTGTCATTTCGTGCTTTCTACTGTCATTTCGAGCGCTCTACTGTCATTTCGAGCGAAGTCGAGAAATCTATTTGTGAAGTTTTTCAAATTCCTGCATGCAGGCTACGAGAGCCTCAACGTCCTCTTTCTTGCAAGCATTGTAAAGGGAAGCACGGAAACCACCAACGCTGCGGTGACCCTTGATTCCAACCATACCCTGTGCCTTTGCAAATGCGAAGAACTCATCCTGAAGGTCTTCCTTGCCGGGAGCCATTACGAAGCAAACGTTCATGAGAGAACGGTCTTCCTTAGCAGCTGTTCCGACGAACATGGAGTTGCGGTCGATTTCATTGTAAAGAAGGGCAGCCTTCTCTTCGTTAATCTTCTGGATGGCAGCAACACCGCCGATGCTCTTGAGCCAGCGGAGGGTCTCTGTCATAACATAGATCGCGAATACAGGAGGAGTATTGAACATGCTCTCTTTCTCAATGTGAGTCTTGTAGTCAAGCATTGTAGGGATGTAACGGCTGACCTTTCCAAGAGCGTCCTTGCGGATGATGGCGAAGATAACGCCGGCAGGGCCTACATTCTTCTGTGCGCCACCGTAAATCATGGCATACTTACTGACGTCTACAGGACGTGACATGATATCGGAAGACATATCTGCGATAAGGGGAACAGGGCAGTCATAGTCTTCCTTAATCTCTGTACCGTAGATGGTATTGTTGGTTGTGATATGGAAGTAGTCGATATCAGTAGGGATCTCATACCCCTTGGGGATATAAGTGTAGTTCTTGTCCTTTGAGCATGCGATTGCGTAAGCATCGCCAATACCCTGAGCCTGCTGGAGAGCCTTGTGAGCCCATACGCCGGTATCAAGATAAGCGGCTTTCTTCTCAAGGAAGTTCATTGCGACATAAAGGAACTGGAGGGATGCGCCACCGCCAAGGAATACGACCTCATGGGTGTCAGGAATGTTAAGGAGCTCTTTCCAGAGTGCGCGGCACTCATTCATTGTCTCTTCCCACTCTTTGGTTCTGTGAGAAATGGAAAGCACGGAAATACCTGTGCCTTTGAAGTCTTTCAGAGCTTCAATAGTTTTGTCGATAGCCTCCTGAGGAAGAATGCAGGGGCCTGCGTTGAATACGTGAACTTTTCCCATATCAGATTTAAAGTGAAATTAATATATCGTGTTATAAATTATTCTAAAATACCTCCAAAGGTAGCAATTATTAAATCATTTTACAATTATTTTATAATAATATGATGGTTTGCAAAATATATTTGCACCGCGCACTCCTAATAATAAGGGTCCAAGTCGTTCGGGTGCAAATTATTTTGCAAATATGCAATTGTCAATATGAGCTATACGGTCGGTAAAACTGTCGATTTGGGACAGCGGAACCCTTGTGCCGATGCTGCATTTTTCCCCGAACTGCTGGTCACTCTGCGGCAGGCCCATATCCTTCAGCACCTTCATCACGGAATTCATTGACAGATAGTCAAATTCAATTTTAAACGCCTTGCAGGCTGTTTTTTCTATTACCGATGCCGATGTCAAAGCATCCGCGGTGGAGGTTTTGTAAGCGCGGATAAGCCCCGGTATTCCAAGCTTGATGCCGCCGAAATATCGGACCACTACAACAAGAACGTCACTCAGTCCGGCGGAATCAATCTGGCCAAGGATGGGGCGGCCCGCAGAGCCGGAAGGTTCTCCGTCATCATTGGCCCTGAAGACATCGCCCTTATGGCCTATACGGTAGGCAAAGCAGTGGTGGCGGGCATCGTGATATTCCTTCTTAAGGGCATCCACCAGCGGCTTCACCTCTTCCACGCTCTCAACAGGGTAGGCAAAAGCCAGAAAGCGGCTTCCATTGTCTTTGAAAAGTCCTTCCGATGGCGCTGCTATGCTTTTATATTTATCTTCTGACGATCCGGCCATAACACAAACGCATAATCCTTATCTGACAAAGATAATAACTTTCCCTGACAGTTAAAGGTTTTTTATGCCGATGCCTGCTAAGAAACGATGAAAAACTCTAAAGATTTAAGCGAACACCAAGGGTTACGCTTACATCCCAGGGATATTCCGTACGCACAGTGTGCACACTGCCACCCGAATTGAAGTAATAACGGACCTGCGGTTCTGCATACAAGCCTATTGACGGGCTTACATCCAGCTGCACCCCAAGGCCTGCGCCAACAGACCATTGGACAGGTGCCGACAGGCTTCCGGAGGCATGGTAAGTCCTCAGGTAATTGCGGGAATGAACCACCTTCCACCTTGAATAAACGGGGAATTCAGCCATGAAATCACCGCTGGTGAAAAGGTGCAGGCGGCCCGGGTTCCAGATATCGCAAAGAAGCGAAACCGGCACACCGATATACTTGATACGGTCTGTCCTGACAACATTAGCCTCCGTTATTCCCATCCTTGTCTCTGAAGAAAGCGCAGTATACCTTGCCCCCGTCATAAGGGACAGCCTTCCGTTAATATCATAATTAACCATAATTCCGGCAGATACGGCCGGCCTGTAATAAGTAGTCTCTTTGTAAGGCGCGTCATTCGCCAGATAGTTCACGATAGCGATTTTCTCAAGGGACAGGATAGCCTCGTATGATTCGTGAGAAGCCCCATCCACAGCGTCTCCCACGTTGCTATAATAGTTGTTCCAGGAACTTCTGTTGTCGCTTCCGCTTTCTATTTTGGATTCATACCCGGTGGCAGCTGTGGCGTTAAGGCTTGTTCCGGTATGGCCGGGAAGGCCGGCAAGTAGTATCCTGATTCCGGTTCTCCGCCTCTTTTCGGGAGCCTTTTCCTCCCACATCTGAGGAGTCCATGGCTGAATTATCTTCACCGGCTTAAGTGACGTTGAATCACACTCCTTTTCTTTCTGAGCCGATGTTGCCGTTTCTGCCGTCTCCATCGTAGCTACTGTCGCTGCCGTCGTTACAGAGTCCGCGGTCTCCACATTCTGAACCACATCTTCTATCGACATATAATCATCTGAAACAGAGGCGGTTGCTTCAGGGGAGGCCTCCTTTTTAATAATTCTCTCCGGGGCAGTGATTTGAGCCTCAGGTTCCGTAATCTCCTCAGGAACAACGGTTTTTTCTTCCGTGGCGATTGTATCCCGGGGCGGAATCTGCCGGGCGACTGTTTTATCATCCCTGGCAGCATCGCGTCCGCGGAAAAGGAGGAAGGCGCCACCGGCAAGAAGCAAAAGAAGAATCGGCACCGAAATCCAATACCGGCGGATGATATCCTGCAAAAGCTGCCTTGCGCGGAAAAGATTTGAAGACGATGATTTCTCCCCGATATTCAGGATGCTGCCGATTTCCTGATGGCTGAGCCCCTCAAGAACAGACAGCCTGAACACCTTACCGTACTGCTCAGGCAAATTCTCTATCATCTTCATGAGCTCCTCAAACGGCGGAACCGGATAAGGCAAGGGCTCATCGGAGACATCTTCCATATCCAGGACTTCGTCCGTATGCACAAGATGGCCTTCCTTCTCCAGAAAATCAAAGGCGATGTTCCTGACGATGGAACTCATCCACGGCTCCAGTTTTGACGGGTCCTGGAGCCGGTCAATGGATGAATATATAATTATGAAAGCGTCGTGTGTAAGGTCTCCGGCAACTTCCGAAGAATCGACATACCTGCGGCAAAGGCCGAAAAGACGTCGGGCATAAAGATTATAGAGAGCCTCTTTGGCAGCAGAGTCCCCCTGTTTACACCCTTGTACAATTCCGGCTAAATCCATTATTACGGCCTGGCACCATATACACCGGCAAAGAGAACGGCTCCGGTACTGGCCTCAGATATGCAATACAGGAACGGCTTGTCAAAGTGCAGGATAATTTTATTACCGTCCTTGTATAAGTCATCCACGTTGGCCGTATACATCATATTAACGATAGTAACGGCAGAGGCTTCAGCTCCATCCTCTGACATTTCTAATGCAGTATCTTGCTGATATTCAAGCCCTGCTCCTGATAAAGCATCCGATATCCTGCTGAAATTACCGCCCAGAAGGCTACCAAGCCCTATTTCCCTCAGGATGTCATTAAGTTTAATTGTATAATGTACAGTAAATTTTGGCACCCACAAATCAACATCATAAGCACGGCTACTATAGTGTAATATATGCCAGTCCTTAAAGATATCGCTTACAGAATAACCTTCATCCGGAAGGACAAGTGTCATGTAATAACTTCCATTTCCGTAGGGCAGATGTATTCCGGTATATTTATCTGAACCGAAGACGCTGTATTTAGTCTCGTTCTTCATCATGTCCACCTCGGTCTTGGAACCATCGGCACGAGTAAAAGTCTCCTTGGATGTATTATTCTTATCAAACTTGCAGGCCCATGAGCCATTGAAATACAGCGCATCCAAAAGAATGGCAACAGTTTTGTCATTGAGATTCAGGCCAATGGAAGGAATCATCCCGTGAGTATGCTCTCTGCACCAGGCATTAATGTCTGACTGTACATCAGGAAGATTGGCAAAGCTCTTGTTCTTGATATAGGCGTCATAATAGCGGGCAAGATTCTTGGAGTACTCTTCCTTGAGTGTATACTTGTCATTCACGATAGCAGCATTGGCAATTTCAATACGTGTCAGCTTATCCATGGCGGGCAGGGAAAGCGCCAGGAGCTGAAGATACTCATTTAATTCAGTACAGGTAATATCCTTATATCCAAGGGCTTCGCACGCCTTTGCATAAGCATCGTCCGTTGCGCCGTTCATGACCATGCCTAACGCAAACTGAAGACCCAGGGGAGATACCATGAAGTCTCTTTCCTCTGAAGCCTGTACGGCAGCAGTAAACTTGCCAGCGAGGTCATTGCCCTGAATTACAAGGTTCTGCTGTTTTGTGTTCAAAGACAGTGGTTTGCGTTCATTACCGACTGTAGGATCTGTAACATTTTTGTCATCGTTTTTGACAGAATCTTCTTTGTTACAGGAAAATGCCAGCATGCAGCAAAGTCCGCAGATAATTAATAATACCTTTTTCATAACACTTATCGTAAATTTAGCCGACGGCGTTACCGTCTGTTCTATTAATATAGTCTCCCGGGAGGGCAAAATACTGCGTCAGAAAATAACTTTTTTCAAAAAAAAGCGAAGCCAGCCAAATGGCAGGCTTCACTCTTATGTTTGAAAGCAATTTATCCAAGAAGGTGAATTGCAAGGCCACTGCGGAGCTTAGGCTCGAACCAAGTGGTCTTTGGAGGCATGATATTGCCGCTGTCGGCAATATTCATAAGTTGCTCCATTGAAACAGGGTACAGGGCAAATGCAACCTTCATTTCTCCGCTGTCAACGCGGCGGGAAAGTTCTCCAAGGCCGCGGATACCGCCAACGAAGTCTATCCTCTTGTCTGTACGCAAATCCTTGATCCCCAGAATCTTATCAAGAACAAGATTGGAAAGGACGGTTACATCAAGGACACCGATAGGGTCGTTGTCGTCATATGTTCCGGGCTTTGCGGTAAGGCTGTACCATACGCCTTCAAGGTACATCGCAAAATTATGCAGGCCGCAAGGCTGATAAGCCTCTGAACACTTGCAATGGCAAGGAGGTTCGCATTCGCATTTGCCGCCATCCTTTGTGCAATCGCACTTGCATTCTACTATGAAATCCTTCTGCAGGGCCTCAATGAACTCCTTGGCAGTAAGGCCGTTCAGGTCTTTTACAACGCGGTTGTAGTCTATAATCTTGAGCTGGCTCTCCGGGAAGCAAACGGTCATGAAATAGTTGTACTCCTCTTTTCCGGTATGATTGGGATTCTGAGCCCTCTTCTCTGCGCCTACGCGTGCGGCTGCTGCGGTACGATGGTGACCGTCGGCAACATAGAAGGCATCGATGTCATTGGTGAAAATCTCAGTGATGCGGGCGATGACTGCATCGTCATCGATTACCCAAAATGCATGGCCGAAGTTGTTCTCATCAACAAACTGATACTCAGGTGTTTCCTTTACCTTTGCAGATACGATTTCATTAAGCTCTGCATTGTCTTTGAAAGCAAAGAACACGGGCTCAATGTTGGCATTCTGGATGCGGACGTGAATCATGCGGTCATCCTCTTTATCCTTGCGGGTGAGCTCATGCTTCTTGATTTTACCCTCTGCATAATCATCGGTATGCGCGCAAAGGACAATACCGTACTGTGTGCGGCCGTCCATTGTCTGGGCATACACATAATATTTCTCCTTGTCATCCTGGACAAGCCAGCCCTTCTCGCGCCAGAGCTTGAAATTCTCTACCGCCTTGTCATAAACAGGCTGGGAGTGCTCATCTGCGATAGGGTCGAAGTCTATCTCCGGTTTGGTGATGTGAAGAAGGGATTTCTCTCCTGCCATAGCCTTGGCTTCCTGGGAGTTGAGGACATCATACGGGGGTGCTGCAACTTCTGTTACAATACCCTTGGGAGGGCGAACAGCAGCAAAAGGTTTGACTCTTACCATAGTGTTATTATTGTTAATTATTTATGAATTTTAGAACATTTGTCTGTATGTCAGACAAAGATAAGCAATTGTTTTTATAAATTTGCATTAGTTTTTGATATCTTGACCTTTTATGCATGGCCGTCATGTCAAAGACCAAATAATAAGGGTCCATGGTCTTTGACATGACTGCCCTGCAATAACTAAAAAGACAATGAAACGCTGGTTATTATTTGCTCTTATTCCGATCGCTCTTTTGGTTGTCTCCTGCGGTAAAGACAACCCCGACTCTCCGGAGGAACCCGGGAAATCATCGGCCTGTGTAATCAGTTCCCTTCAGTTTACCAGTTCCTCAAATCCGGGCATGAGCGGCAGCTCCACAGGAATTGTCGCCGCAATCCAGGGAAAGAATATGATTCTGGTCACTGTGCCGGAAAACGCCAACCTGAGCAGTCTGGTGCCCACATTCAGCGCCAGCAAGAATGCAAAAGTACGCATCGGCAGTACAGAAATAGTATCCGGGCAGACAGCCGTCAACCTGTCAGAGCCGGCAGAAGTCACCATAACGGCAGAGGACGGAACTCATCATGCAAGTTATAACATAATAGTCCGCAAAGGCAACACCGGCATCGACGCAAAAGTCTATTCCATTATGGCAGAGTACGATATCCCCGGAATCGGCATAGCAACCTCCAAAAATGAGGCGCTGTCCTATAATGCAGGATATGGATTCGCCAACCTTGAAGCCTCTCCCATGGAGCCTGTCCGCCCGGACATGCTGTTCCGCCTGGCCAGCATGAGCAAAGCGCAGACCGCCCTTTGCATCATGACGCTTCGCGAAGAGGGAAAAATCAGTCTGGACGACTTTGTATTCGCCCCGGAGAAAGGTCTTCTTGCCGATATGTATCCGGGCACTCACGGCGCCGGTGTGGACGATATCAAAGTCCGCCACCTGCTCACCCATACCTCCGGCTGGCAGTATGCCACCACCGGCGGGGTTGACCCGGTGTTCACCGGAGACAGCCGGTTCTACGGAAAAAGCCTCAAGGAGAGGGTCGCCTATATGGTAGGGACAGCCACCAGCAACACTCCGGGTACGGTTTGCTCCTATTATAACCTTGGCTTCTGCATCCTTGGCCAAATCATAGAAAAGCTCTCCGTAATGAGCTACGAATCATATTTAAGGAGCGTTGTGGCCAAGGCCGGCGTAACCGATATGTGGGTGGCCAAAACGGGCAGGTCAGAGAAGCGAGCCAACGAGTGCGTTTACTACCCCCAGGGCAGCAGCACCGCCTACGGAAACGATATGTCCGTCGTGGGAGCCTGCGGGGCGGTTATCGCATCGCCTGTTGAACTGATGAAACTGCTCTGCGCCCAGGATTACGGCAGCATCGTACCGGATATCCTTAGCACTGAATCTCTTAACCTGATGTTCACCAACTATACATCTTCCGGCAAGGCAGGCTATGGATTCGGCTGGAGGATAGAGCATAACACCCTTTCCAACTGGGCCTCCTACCACGGCGGCAACCTGAGCGGCACCGCAACCATCTGGGTGCGCGGCAAAAACGGCGTCAACGGAGTCCTGCTCTGCAATTCAAGAAGCCAGAAGGACGGCTTCGACACCGCCCTCTACCTGGCCATCAACGAGATAATGGATATCGTAAACATCCAGTATTAACCGGCATCTCCTAAAAAACAAAGGATTTCTCCTAAAAAAATTAGGAGATTTGAAAATATTTTCTAACTTTGCTGTCAGTTAATGTTTTAGACTGACTTTATGAAACAGAAATTGACGGCAAAGGAAGAGCTGCTGATGTCCATCTTCTGGCAGCACGGAGACCTGTTTATCCGTGATTTGATTTCGTATATACCGGAGCCCAAGCCGCATTACAATACTGTGGCGACACTAGTCAAGTTCCTTGAAGAGAAGGGCTTTGTAGAGAGGGAGCCTATGGCAAACTCTTTCCGGTACAAGGTTAAGATCAGCGAGCGGCAGTATCGCGGGAGCACTGTTTCCGATGTCGTAAGCAAGTACTACGACAATTCCTACACCAGTCTTGTCTCCCAGTTCGTAGAGGAAGACAAGATGAACCTGGAAGACCTTAAGGCACTTATCAAATCCATAGAAAACACCAGGTGATGGAAACTTTCCTTTTATATTTATTAAGAAGCGGCCTGTATATTGGTATCTTCTACGCGTTCTTCCTGCTGGTTATGCGAAAGACTACGTTCTTCCGCCTGAACCGCATAATTCTCCTGGCCGGAACGGCAGTCTGCATGCTTCTGCCACTGCTCAAAGTACGCACAATAGAGATGCTTGTGAGCGTGGGCCGGCTGCAGGCAATGGCCGGCGGAGAAACGGCGGCAGACGAAGCCGTGACAGCATCGGCAACAACATGGGCGCTTCCGGCTGCAGTCGTCTTTCTGGCAGGCTGCGTGGCTGTGCTGGTATCGGTAATAGTTTCTTCCGTCAGGATGTACAGGATTGTAAATTCGGGAGAGCGGAAGGTTATAGACAACTACAGGACAGTGATTTCTGACACATGCAAGTCTTCATTCAGTTTTGGAAGGCTCATTGTTGTGGGCCGGCAGGACCTGGAAGAGAATCCGGCTGTTTTCACCCACGAGAAAATGCATGTAAAGTGCCGCCACTATCTTGATTTGTTCATCTTTACCCCTGTTCAGATTCTTTACTGGTGGAATCCCCTAGTCTGGATAACCCGTACAGAATTATGCCTTTTGCATGAATATGAGGCCGATGAAGGGGTGATTGGCCAGGGTATTGAGGCGCGGCAGTACCAGCTTCTTCTGGTGCGCAAAGCCGTAGGCGACGAGCGCTTCCTGCTGGCCAGCGGCTTCAAGCATTCCAAGCTTAAAAACCGTATTGCGATGATGCTTAACAAGGGCACATCCCGCAGCCGGTGCTGGTCTTACCTTGCCGTAGTACCCTGCCTTGCTGTTGCAGTTTTTGCCTGCAATCCGGCAAACGTTCTAGAGGCTCCGGAACCGGTGGCCGAAGAAGTTGACACGGATTCCGTAACCATGACTGTAATCCAGGTTAAGGACGTCCAGGAATTCTCACTGTACGTTAATCAGGTGCTGGATTATCCGAAGCAGGCCATGGATGCCGGAATCCAGGGCCGTGTAGCCCTGTCTTTTGAAGTGGATGCAGATGGTTCCATCAGCAACATAAAAGTTATAAAGGGCGTTCATCCGGACCTTGACGCAGAGGCCCTGCGGGCAGTCTCCGAATGTGCAAAACAACTGAAGCTCCGGCTCCCGGAAAGAATGAACGGCAAAAAAGTGCATTTTATGTTCCCCGTAATCTTCCAACTTAAGTAATATGAGTATTCTGCGTTATATCTTACTGACTGCCGGTATTCTGCTTGCCGGAAGCGGACTCCAGGCCCAGCCGGAAAATGACGGCGGAGCCAGAAAGGAAGCCCTTGCCCAGGCGCGGTACCTGAAGAGTATTTTCAAGACCGATGAAGCCATTGACCTGCTCTCCGGCTTCGTTACGCCAGGCTCCATGGATGAGGAAGTGCTGGCAGAACTTGCGGACTGTCACTTCCAGAGTGCCGATTACGAAAGTGCCTCCGGCACATATTTCCTGCTCAGTTCCCGCTTCCCGGACAAGGTAATTTACAAGATTAAGCTAATGCAGGCCTTCTACCGCCTCAAGGACTACCCAGGCAGCATCATGGCCGGCAAGGCCGCCCTTCAGCTGGACACCATACCGGCTGTAATGAGCTTTATAGGGGATGCCTTCCGGCAGATGGACCGCCCGGACTCGGCGTTTGAGTACTACTCCAAATCTCTCGCGGTAAAGCCTTTGAATGAGTCTGTACTGTCCAAGGCGGCCAACATACTTTTAAAGGCAGAAGATTACGACGGGGTCCTGGCCCTGACTGAAGCTTTTTCGCAAGAGGACCCGGATAACGACGTAATCGCCCCGATCCGCGGCATCGCCTATTACCGCAAAGGAGATTATGCCAACGCCACAAATGTGTTCCAGCGTCAGGAAGACATCGGCAATGACAGCTATCCAGTCCATCTGTACCTGGGACACTGCTACTGGCAGACAAAGGTCATATACAGGGCGGAGAAGGAGTTCCTGGCCGCCTGGCAGATTGATTCTTCCGATGTAAACCTGGCCTTCTATATTGGGGCGGTAAAAGCAGAGGCCTTCCGTCCTTTTGAAACAGGGGTGAAACCATGGCTGGACAAGGTTTGGGACAGGCTTCAACCGGACCCGGAGTTTTTGTCACGCCTGCACCAGCAATACGGACAGGGGTATTTTAAGGACGCGGGAGACCATGAGCGGGCCATAGAGCACTTCAAGGAAGCCTACAGGCTCAACCCCAAGTCATTCTCCATACTGTCCACCATCGGCTATTGCTACGAATCAAAAAAAGACTACAGGAACGCCCTTGAGTGGTACCAAAAATACCTTGAGGTTGGCAAACCGGGCACCAAAGGGTACAAGTTCGTAGAGACTGCCATCAGGTACGTGAAAGCCCAGCTGTTTATGGACGAACCAAACGCAAAGAAATGAAAACCCGCATCCTACTATCGCTGACGGCCGTTTTTTGTCTGGGCTTAATGACCCGGGCACAGGTTGTAATCCTTAACGACAGCATGTTCCAGGGAAGGCTGTCGGAAATCCGCGCCACGGTTGTCGACTCCCTGACCAACGAGCCGGTGCCCTTTGCATCGGTATACCTGATTCCGTCCAAGGACACGACCATAACCAACTTCACCCTGACCGATGCCAAAGGACAGGCCAAGCTGGATGAGGTGCCTTACGGCAGCTATGTCCTTCACATTGAAATGATGGGGTATGTGCCGATGCTTAAAGAACGCTACTTCCGTGAGCGGCGGGTAGACATCGGAACCGTAAAGCTTAAACAGGACTTGCAGTTCCTGCAGGCCGCCGTTGTCACCGATGTCGGCAATCCCATCGTTATAAAACAGGACACGGTGGAATTCAACGCATCGTCCTTCAGGGTAGGAGCGAATGCAATGCTTAAAGACCTTCTGCAACGCATGCCCGGTATGGAAATCACGGACGAGGGCAAGGTGAAGTTCAACGGGGAATCCATCGACAAACTGACCGTAGGCGGCAGGACTTTCTTCTTCGGGGACCAGTCCACGGCGCTTAACAACCTGCCGGCGGCGGTGGTGGACAAGATTCGAGTGATAGACCGCGAGTCGGAGTCCACCCGCTCCACAGGCGTACAGGACGGCACAAGGGAAAAAGTCCTGGATGTAGGCCTCAAAAAAGAGTATGAACAGGGTTGGTTCGGCAACGCCGCCATAAAGGGAGGAGCGACCATCGGCAAGAATAACGATGTGTTAAGGGACGACCGCGGCTTGCTGTACAGTGCCAACGCGCTGGTATCGGCGTATAATGAAAAGGACCAGGTAACCGTAATAGGCAACGGGCAGAATGTCAATGATGCCAACGCCGCGATAGTGATGATCAACGCCGACGGTGAAAGGACTTCATTGCAACAAGGGATTACATCGGCCGCGCAACTTGGAGTGAATGTCAATACTTCCCGGGTCAAGGATGTAGAAACAACTGTCAGTGCCAATTACAAGTATGGCGATACTGAATCGGCAACCCGCACGGACCGCACAACTTACAATGAATCAGGGGATTTGTCTACGCTTGGCGACGACAGCGGGCGGCAGTATGCAAATTCGTTTGCCGCCAATGCGGAGCTTAAAAAGGAAAAGGGAAACCTGTGGTTCCACGTAAGGCCGTCTTTCCGGTTCAGCAAAACGGATTCCTTCAGCAACGGGACATCTGAAACGAACCGCCTGGGAACCTTTGTGAACAGATCGGAGAGTTCTGAACATTCCGTAGAAAAAATCAAGAGTACAGGTTTTAACTCCGACGCCACCTTCAGGAATCTCCGGGGTAAGAAGGGCCGCTCCGTACGTCTTTCCCTGGATGTCAATTACAGCCTTACGGACGGCAACAGCGACGAGTCTTCACTCCTGAAAGTGGCCGGCGGGGAAGATTCCCGGTATATGCAGTACGACACCGACGACAAGTCCTACGGCTTTGGCGGCTCCGTACGCTTTACTGAACCCTTAAGCGCAAAATGGACACTTGCAGCTACGGGAATGTGGAATTACGCCCATACCGTAAGGAGCAAAGACGCCTTTGACCTGAACGGTTTCAACGACTATTATTCTTCAGAGAACAAGAGCGATTACCTGAACCAAAGCTACGATTTTACCCTACAGTACAAATTTGGCAAGAGCAGCTGGATTACCCTTGGAGCCAAGCTGAGCGGTGTTCAGAACGAGACCTTCTCCAAGAGCTTCGGGATAGAAGAGACAACGGGAAAGGATGAGTGGCAATGGTTCGTAACACCTACCCTGCGCTTCCAGCACATGGCAGGCATCAACCGTATCTCGGCTTCTGTTTACGGATACAGCGGACGCCCTTCCGCATCCAGGATGCTCCCGGCGCTCACCATCACCAATCCTTCCCGTATTGGCCTGGGCAACGTTTACCTGAAGCCTTACAGCTACACTTACTTCAGCGCTAACTGGGAGGGAAACGACAGGACCAACTTCACCACCTTGATGGTTTATCTTTTTGGACAATTGAACGCGAAACCTGTAGTCTCTGCCCAGTGGTACGATGCCGACGGTATAATGTATTCCATCCCCGTGAATTCCAGGAAGCCTAACTTCAGCGGAAGCCTTACCGCAAACTACACCATGCCGCTGGAGTCTAAGAAGAACTGGACCCTGAGCCTTGGCGCCGGCGCAGGCTACGCGGTTTCCACCACTTACCAGGCAAAGGGCATCCTGGGCGGTATAGACAAGGACAATTTTGATTATACCGCGTTTATGGACACCTTCTGGGGCAGCGCCGGCGGAGACCTTTTCTACTCCGGCCAAAGCGGCTTCAGGGAGAGCCGGACCAACTTCTTTACCCCGTACGCCCGGTTCCGCGTCAAATACAACCAGGATAATTATTCCTTCAGCGCCGGCGCCGCGACTAACGGCCATATCGCACGCTATTCCCTTAATCCGGACATCAATATGAACACCCTTGATTCTGAGATTACAGGTCAGGCTTCGTACACTACCCGTCATGAGCTAGAGTTTAACACGGACATTAAATATGTCTTCTATAAGGGTTATTCCGCAGGATACGGCAGGCCGGAATGGCAGTGGAACGCCTCTGTTTCAAAGAACATCGGCGCATTCAACCTTAGCGTAACGATTCACGACATACTTAACAAAACCCGCAGCCTCACCCACACTACAACATCCAACTACGAGGAGGATTCATATCGTCTTGTAATGGGCAGGTACATACTCTTTGGCATAAAATGGAACTTCGGAAAAATGAACGCAACCCACAACCAGCGCGCCCAAAGCGCCGCCTGGAATATGGTTTGGTAATAACTAACTGAAAGAGCCTGCCGGATTACCGACAGGCTCTTTTTTATTGTTAAGCGAAGCTCTACAGCTCCCAGGCGAGGGCTGATGCACCAAGGATGGCGGCATCGGACTCCTTAAGCTGGGAGAACACAATCTTGACTTTGTTCTTCCAGAGAGGGAGAAGATTGGCGTTCATGCTGTTCTCAATAGGCTCGCGCAGGAACTCCTTGCTGCGTGCAAGTCCGCCGAAGAGCACGATAGCCTCAGGGGCGCTGAATGCAACGAAGTCTGCGAAGCACTCGCCAAGCATGCGGCCCGTGAACTCGAAAATCTTAAGGGCAAGCTTGTCACCTTCCTTGGCTGCATCGTAAACATCCTTGGAAGAGATGTTCTCTATGCCGCGCAGGAGAGAAGGCTCGTCGCTGAGCTGGAGCCACTCGCGTGCCGTACGTGCAACGCCAGTTGCAGAGCAGTAAGTCTCAAGGCAGCCGGTCTTCCCGCAGTTGCAAGGACGTCCGTTATGGCGTACTGCTGCAACGTGGCCAAGCTCTCCGGCAAAGCCGTCGTGACCGTAAACAATCTTGCCGTCGATAACAATACCTGAACCCACACCGGTGCCAAGGGTAATCATAATGAAGTTCTTCATACCCTTTGCTGCGCCATAGGTCATTTCGCCCATAGCTGCGGCGTTTGCATCATTGGTAAGGGAAACAGGAATGCCCTTCATGGCCTTTGACAGCAGTTTTGCAAACTCGATGGTGTTGCTGCCGCCCCATGTAAGATTAACTGCATTCTCTATTGTTCCGGTATAATAGTTACCGTTAGGTGCTCCTACGCCGATACCGCGGATGCGGCCCTCTGCGCCGGCTTCCTTGATGATGCGGTTAAGGGCATCTGCGAGCTCTGCGATATAAGGTTCTACGTTATCATAAGTGTCCGAGCGGATTACAGTCTGTGCCAGAACGGCTCCGCGGGCGTCTACAACGCCGCATTTGGTGGTCTGTCCGCCGATATCAATTCCCAATACAAGTTCCTGTGCCATAAATAACTGTGGTTTATAAGGTTATGCCTTCTTGATCTTTGAACCTACAACTGCGAAGAAGAGGATGAATGCAAGACCTGCGACGATTACCCAATAGCTGGGCATGTAACCGGCTTTGTCTGCAATGAAGTTCTGGAGAAGAGGAAGGATACCTCCACCGACAACCATTGCCATGAAGATACCTGAAGCCTGGTTGGTAGCTGTGCCAAGGCCTTCAACTGCAAGGTCGAAGATTGTTCCCCACATAACAGAGGTGCAAAGACCGCAAAGCACAAGAAGAAGTGCAGAAACAGGAACAACTGCCATATCGAAACCACTGCCGGTGAATACGGGCATCTTGGTGGTGTTAGCTGCGGGAATGAACATAGCGGCAACGCAAAGAACGATAGCCACTACAGATACGCATGTAAGCTGGGTACGGGCAGAAACCTTTCCGCTGATGAAACTGGAAGTGAAACGGCCGACGAGCATCATGAACCAGTAAGTACCTGCTACGAAACCGGCAATCTTGACTGCGATTGAAGAATCAAGACCTGCACCATTTGCAGTATCTGAAAGATAGAAATTGAGGGTTCCGGGGATACCAACCTCTACACCTACATAGATAAAGATGGCGATGATGCCATAGATGAAGTGTTTGAACTTCCATGGGCTTGCAGCCTTACCGTCGGACTTAACACCTTCAGGATCTTCAATCTTGATGAAGTTAAGGATTACGAATGCTGCTGCGAACACACCCATTGCAATAAAGAGAACAGGGTTTACGTCGCTGATGACGGACTCTTTTGTAAGCTGGCCGATGAGAACACCTACAAGCATAGGAGTAACGGTACCCATGAGAGAGTTGAATGTACCTCCAATCTGGATGTACTGGTTGGACTTCTTACCACCCAGAATCTTAAGCATAGGGTTAACCACGGTGTTGAGCATACATACTGAGAAACCGCAGATGAATGCACCCAGCAGATATACTACGAAACTTACTGAAACGCCGGACAGGAACTGAACAAAAACGCCCACGAAGCCAACTGCAATGGCTATGAGGGCTGTCTTCTTGTATCCGAATTTTGTAAGCATCCTTCCTGCGGGAATACCCATGATGGCATAGGCAAGGAAGTTCATCATGTTACCCATCATACCGAGGGTATTGGAACCGTCAATACCGGGCTGCATTTTCCAGATGTTGCCGATAGGGGCGGCAAGGTTCGTAACGAATGAAATCATTCCGAACAAGAATATCATAGTGATAACCGCTACGATATTTCCATTTTTCTTTGACATAAACGTATAATTTAAATTGTTATTTGTTCACAATTAGCGAACAAATATACAAAAAACGTTTTTAATAGGAAATACTTTTAGCGCAGAATGTTACTCAATTTGCGAACCGAGGAACCTTGTGGGGTAAGGTCCAAAGTTAAGCTGGAGCTCAAGATAGCCGCTCTTAACACTTCCGGAAAGATCTGTCACATTGTACTGCTCATAGGGGATGGCACCTACGGTAGGAAGGATATTGTTACCGGACAGGACGTCGGTACTGCCGCTTCTCTTAACGGTGACGCCAGGCACCGTAATATCCAGTGTTACAGGCATTTGAGGCACAAACTTAACCTTATTGAAAAGGATATCGGCAGTGGAAGTTCCCTTATGTATACTGATGACAACATCAGGGGTGCTGACGTCTTCTCCCTGGAAAGTCACTACCATGGTGCCTTTGAAATTGTTAATTCCAGTCTCAAGAGTCCCCTCTGTATCATCTTTTGAGCTGCTACCACAGGAAACAAGCAGCAGAGCTGCGGCAATAAGAGCAAAAAACTTTTTCATTATGTATACTTTTTTAAAATTTTATTCTGATTCCGGCGTTGAAGCAGCGAGGGCGCCCCTTCTGCAAAAACGTATTTCCGACGGACTTGAAACAAAAAACACTGTAGTCCTTATCCGTCAGATTGGAAAAGTGTGCAAAGATATCAAACTTATAAAATAACAAGGTAACATCGGCCCCTAATAAACAATATGCAGGCTGGGAAAGTGAATTCTCTTCATTCCACCAAATCTTTCCGCATCCGGAGGCCGATAGCGTCAGGTCCACACCTTCAAAGCTGCCGCAGTCGACATCGAACCGCCGGCCGAGGGCGGCATGCCAGGTAGCTGAGGGCACATAAGGAATACAGTTCCCGGAATAGTCGTTCTGGTTGTCATCGTACCGGACGAAAGCGGCGTGGGAATAGCCTCCGCGAAGGTCTGCCCGCCAGCTGTTCCACAGCCACGAAGCGCTAAGCTCTGCCCCGTAACTGCGTGAGCGACCGGCATTTGCCATCATTCGGCCCGTGTTCTTGCCGGGAGGAAAAACAGTTATCTGCTGATTCCTGCATTCAATGTCAAATACCGATGCCGACAGTACGAAAAGATGGCTTCCGGATGTAAGGGATGTCCTGCCCCCAACCTCAAAATTCCAGCTTTCTTCAGGTTTGTAAGCAGTGGTTTTCACATTCTGGCTCTCCCCCATCCCATCCACATGCACTCCCATGCTGTTCATAAGGTCCGACGTCATCTGTCCCTGGAGGATGTCGGAGAATATCTGGGTATTGAAGCCACCGGCCCTGAAGCCTTTTGAGGCCGATGCGAACACGTAATCACGCTCATCGCCGTAGCGGACGGCCACCTTTGGCACTATCTGGAGCCAAGAATTATGGGTATTACCCTTATAAACAGAAGGCAGCTCCCGGAATTCAGTCATCCTTGGAAGCAGGGCGAAATGAATCAGGGAATTGCTGTCGTACTTCATGTGCTGATATTCAAAATCAGCCCTGAGGCCGGCTGTAAACCTCCATTTGCCGAATGTAAACCACGACTCATGATAGATAGCGGCATTCTGGTAGAAAAGGTCAAAATCGCTGCCTATCACAAAGTCATCCTCCTGAAAATCAAGGTATCCGATAGACTGCGGAATATGGGCATTCGCATTCCCAAGAATCAGGTTTTCAATGCCATCTTCAAAAAAATGCACGGGAGCATGCATCCTGTTGTACTTTCCGAACAGGAACAGTCCGCTTTGGGAGTCCCACCAGTCAACATCTATTGAAGGACGAAATATAAGTTCCTCTGTAACAGCTATTTGCCTCTGCCTCTGTTCCAAGGTAAACATTCGCGCAGAAGTAAAATCCTGGTCAAGATTCATCTTGTCTCCAAGAAGTTGCAGAGAAAAGACGCTCTTTAAGTCATGCAATCCAACCTTGAAGCCCTCCGCCGCTCCGGCAAGGACGGACAGACGGCGGTAATTGCAGTTGTCATTGTACGCCACCGGGGCAACATCGCCACCGTCATACAACCGGTAGGGCCAGCCGCCCTGATCAAGATAAGAAACCCAAAGAGAATAGTCAGAAGAGCGGCCTGCTCCCCGGTAAGGCCGATATTTCAACCGGAAAGAAAGGCCGCTTCCTCCGTCTATTTTATTATCATTGTAAGTGTTTGTATATAAGCCGTTTGTATGGAAGGCCCTGGCCGAGAACACAAGGGTTTCACTCTGCCACAGGGCAGCAGCGTCAAAGGTCCCGCCGCTTCCGAAACTCAAATGAGCGCTCCCCGTTTCGAATGCCGATGGGTTCTTTGTAGTCACGGAAAGCACTCCCACCATGGCGTTCCTGCCAAAGAGTGTACCCTGCGGGCCGCTTACATAATCCACCCTCTCTACATCCAGGAAATCCGTGTCAAACATATTTTTGTCCAGGACCGGAATCTCATCTACATACAGGCCGATGGAAGGGTTCTCCATCCTGGAGCCAAGGCCGCGGGCATAGATAGTGGAAGTCATGGCAGAGCCGTATTCCGGAATATGCAGATTCGGAATGAGGGACGACAGGGTCTTCGGACTGCTCAGGCTGCGCTGCTGCACTTCACGTCCGGAAATTGAAACCACAGGGGCGGAAGCCATTTCCAGCACCGCGTTAAGTTTGGAAACCGTCACTACGGAAGCCGACAATGTGTCCGTCCTGTCCCCTTCTCCGGGACCGGCGGCGATAGCGCAGGACAAACATATAGCGGCAAAAATATTCATAACGATGCAAAACTACATCATTTTGTCCTGATACAATAGGATTATCCAAGCAGTTTTAGGACTTTTTGAAAATATCCTTTCTGAATTCAGATGGCGTCACACCCTCCAGTTTGCGAAAAAACCTCGCAAAATAGGACTGATCGTCAAGCCCCACGCGCTCACTTACTTCCGCCATTGACAGCGACGGGTCACGTAAATACCGCTTTGCAAGGGATATACGGGCAACGGCAATCCAGTCACCAGCAGTACGGCCGGTTTCTTCTTTGAGCACCCGGTTCAGGTCCGCCTCCCTGATTCCCTGCCTTCCGGCATACAGCTGCGGCCCTCCGCAAACAGGAGCACCACTGAAAATATCGTCCAGAAATACTCGGCTTATAGTGCTGCCCGTTTCTTCAGCCGGCTGAAGAAGGCTGAGAAGCAAATCTATGCAAGAGGCAGCGATTTCAGGTACGGAAAGATGCCTTGACAGGGCAGCCATAAGCTCATCGGCAAAAATCTCATCGGAATAAGAAATCCTCACTTTCCTGGGGCTGGTAAGCCTCAGCAGCGGCAGGCTCCTGTCTTTCAGGGATGCCTCTTCAAAGCCGCCGGTATAGCCTATGCTGTCTTTGTACCAGCGGACGCGGAATTCCGTGCCGGGAGGAACAAGCAGTATATTGTGACTGCCGCAAAGGATGGACTCCCCTCCCGTGTAGGTCAGCACCTCCCCGGAAATCAGATAAAGGAATGACCACTGCGCGAAGGCTCGTGCAGGTTCGTCGGGGGCTTCTTTATAGCCGATGGTATTAAGTTCCCTAAGTACAAAAGGGGCTGAAATATTCTTCATAAGCAACTAAAACATTTCAAAGGTAAGAAATCTCTTTGAAAGAAGCAATTCGGCCCACTTTTTGCGGCAAAATAGCAACTTGGAAAAAAGAAAAAATATATAAAGACATGATACATAAATCCAAAATCCTGACTACGGCTCTGGCAGTAGTAATTGCAAGTTCTGCAATTTTGTCTGCCCAGCAGCGGCTGTCTTTGGAAGATTGCAGGAGGATGGCCCTTGAAGGGAACCTGGAACTTAAACAGACCCAGACCAAGATAGAAATGGCCGGATACGATCGTAAAATCGCCCTTGCAAATTACTTCCCAAATATTTCAGTTACAGGGGCTTACATGCACAACAACCAAGACATCGCCCTTATTAACAATGATATGTCTGCCCGCCTTCAGGGCCTTGGCACCGCAGTCGGCGGCAAGATGAACGCCACCATGCAGAGCCTCCAGCAGGCAATCATGAGCAACCCGGCTCTTGCGCAGGAATATATGTCAAGTCCAATGTGGCAGCTTGTCATGACACAGCTGGGACAGACGGATATCGCCAGCACCATCGGCGCCCTTGGACAGGAAATTGACAAAAGCTTCCATGTAGACATTGAAAACATGTTCGTCGGGGCAATTTCATTGCAGCAGCCCATTTTCATGGGTGGTAAAATCATAGCTGCCAACAAGATAGCCGCCCTGGCGGAAGAACTTTCCAAGAGCAAATACGACATCTCCCAGCGCCAGCTCATCTCCGACGTTGACAAAGCCTACTGGCAGATTGTTTCCATCGCCGCAAAAGAGCGCACTGCAGAGGTTTATGCAGACCTTCTTCACAAGATGGAACGCGATGCCCAGATTGCTGCCGATGAAGGAATGTACACCGGTTCCGATGTCCTTCAGGTTAAGGTTAAGGCCAATGAGGCCGATATGCTCCTGAGCAAGGCAAAGAACGGTCTTTCCCTTGCCAAGATGCTGCTATGCAAGCAGATAGGCCTGCCTCTTGACAGCGACATCGTCCTTGATGACGAGCTTTCAGAGGATGTTGCCCGTCCCGTTCTGCCGTCTGAGAAAAGCATGGACCAGGTTTACGCCGACAGGCCTGAAATCAAGAGCCTTGAGCTTGCAGGTGAGATTTACGACAACAAGGTGAAGGTTGTTCGCGCAGACATGCTTCCGCATGTTGCCCTTACCGTCAATTACGTTCTTTCCAATCCTAACCCGTACAACGGATTCAACAAGGAGTGGGGCGGAATGCTTAACGCCGGAGTCATGGTTAACATTCCTATCTTCCATGGTTTCGAGCGCCTCAACAAGACCCGCAAGGCTAAGGCAGAGGCCAGTCTCTACAAGCTCCAGCTTCAGGATGCAAAAGAGATGGTATCGCTTCAGGTAAGCCAGCTCAGCAAGCAGCAGAAAGAGGCTCTTGACAAACTCAACATGGCAGAGAGCGCCCTTTCAAGCGCAGAAGAGAATATGCGCCAGGCTAGCATCGGCTTTGAAGAAGGAGTCATTACCACAAATGTGGCGCTGGCTGCCCAGAGCGCATGGCTCAAGGCGAAGTCAGACCTCATCGACGCAGGCATAGAGCTGCAAATCAATACCCTCGCCCTTAAGCAGGCACAGGGCTCTGCATATTAAAAACATCGGCATAAATAATTGAATATAAGATATTTAAGATATGGCACAGAAAAAGAATCAAGCCAATCTGGCAGTAGGCATCATAGCCCTAATCGCCATCATTTTTGTTATTGCAATCATCGGTTACATTGTTTCAAAACCTAAGGCTCTGGTTATTCAGGGAGAGGTTGAGGCCAGCGAGTACCGCGTTTCCGGAAAGGTTCCGGGACGTATAGAGGAACTTTATGTCCGTGAGGGACAGGCTGTCCACAAAGGCGATACAGTTGTTAACATTGATTCTCCGGAGGTTCGTGCGAAGCTGGCACAGGCCCGCGGAGCAGTTGCCGCAGCAAAGGCGCAGCAGAGCAAGGCTGCAAACGGAGCCCGTCAGGAGCAGATTACCGGGGCTTACGAACTCTGGCAGCAGGCTCTTGTACAGGAGGATGTAATGAAGAAGAGCTTCGAGAGGGTTCAGAAACTGTATGACCAGAAGGTTGTTTCCGCCCAGAAGTATGATGAGACCAAGGCCCGTTACGATGCTTCCGTAGCACAGGCTAAGGCCGCAAAGAGCCAGTACGACATGGCTGTAGCCGGTGCCCGCTCAGAGGACAAGGCTGCCGCTGAGGCCCTTGTACAGAGGGCTAACGGCGCCCTTCAGGAGGTTGAAGGCTACCTTGGTGAGCTTTATCTTACTTCCCCGGCCGATGGTATCATTGCAGAGATTTTCCCCAAGACAGGAGAGCTCGTAGGTACCGGTTCACCTATCATGACGGTTGTAGACCTCAGCGATGTATGGTTCACATTCAATGTTCGTGAGGACTATCTTCACGGCCTTACCCAGGGTGCTGAGATTACAGTTGCCATTCCCGCCCTTGACGGCAAGGAAATCAAGGCTACCGTAAGTTACCTGGCCGTCCTGGATTCTTATGCTACCTGGAAGGCTACAAAGGAGACCTCGATGTACGATGCCAAGACCTTCGAGGTAAGGGCTGTTCCTACAGAGACTGTACAGGGCCTTCGTCCCGGAATGTCCGCAATTCTTAAAGGTATTGAATAATGAATTTCTGGAAAAATATCCGCGCAGTAGCCTTCAGGGAGATTGAAGTACACAAGAAACGTCCTGTGTACTTCCTTGGCTCCGTCGGGGTTATTACGTTCTGTGCGGTGTTCTTTCTGACCTTCTTCGGAGACGGCCTGCCTCATGACCTGCCCATCGGAATAGTAGACAATGACAACTCTTCCATGTCACGGCAGTTCGCAAGGCAGCTGGATGCAACGCAGCTGGGGAAAACGGTGAAGTTTGACACCTTCGCCGAGGCCAGGCTTGCCATGCAGCGCGGTGAAATCACTTCCTTCTGCGTCATTCCCAAAGGCATGTATGCCGATGTTTCCGCCAGCCGCCAGCCGGTGTTCACATATTATCTTAACGGGATGTACTTCCTTGGCGGTTCCCTTGCCTACAAGGATATCCTGACGATGATTAACCTGACTAACGGAGCTGTGCAGCGCAAGGTGCTCCGCGCCAAGGGTGTGAACGAAGACCAGATTATGGGACGTATCAAACCAATTCAGGTGGACACTCACCAGATTGGCAACGCGTACACCAGCTACAATTATTATATAAGTAACATGATGCTTCCGGCCGTTCTGGAAATGATAGTCATCATCCTGCTTATATACTCACTTGGCAGCGAGCTCAAATACGGGACTTCCCGTCACTTGCTGCGCACAGGTGGCGGTTCGATTGTTACCGTCCTTGGCGGAAAACTGCTGGTTTACACGGCTCTTTTCACAGCTATAGGCATGTCGCTGGTGTTCCTGCTTTACGACTGGATGCACTTCCCTATTGCCGGCAGCGTATGGAACATGTTCCCGGCCATTATCCTTCTGGTTCTTGCCAGCGAGGCTGTGGCGATTTTTATTATTGGCTGCCTTCCGGTGCCACGCCTGGCGCTTAGTATCGGTGCCCTATACAGCGTCCTGGCTATCTCCTTCGCCGGTTTTACATTGCCGATAGAAGCAATGCATCCGGCAATCCGAGGTCTTGCCCAGGCCTTCCCGCTAAGGCATTACTTCCTGATTTATACAGACGAGGTCATTCTTGGGACCGGGCCTGCGTCATGGTGGCCTGAGGCCATTCACTTGATGCTTTTCCAGTTCCTGCCCCTGGCGGTTATGATTCGCCTGAAGAAGGCCTACATTTATCAGAATTACCCTAAAGAATAAGCGGCTATGAAATTTTCATTCATACGAGACTGGTGCCAGGATGTCCTGGACCTTGGCGTCCATGAGCTGAAGCTCATTTTCAAGGACGGCGGCGTGCTGCTTATTTTCTTTGTGGCAGGCCTAATTTATCCGCTCCTTTACAATGTGGTTTATCTGAACGGCGTCCTTGAGGATACTCCGGTGGCCGTTGTAGACGAGGCCGGTTGTTCAGAGAGCAGACGTTTCACACGCGAGGTCGATGCTACCCGTGAGGTCGATGTTGCCTTCAGATGCGCCGATATGCTGGAGGCCCGTCAGCTTCTGGAGGAGCGTAAGGTGAACGGTATCTTCTATTTCCCG
Source organism: Bacteroidales bacterium (assembly GCA_017459075.1). Lineage (GTDB taxonomy): Bacteria > Bacteroidota > Bacteroidia > Bacteroidales > UBA932 > Cryptobacteroides. The sequence goes on along the minus strand of JAFUDQ010000007.1, from coordinate 50,598 downwards.
GCTGATTTTGGTGAGAAACTTGCGCGGATGGAAACGGCTACCGTGAGTGTTTACTGCGTCATGAGCAGCTTCCTCTATTACAAGAATGCCCTCATGGCAGCGAATCATGTTATGCTTAGTGAGCTTTCAGAGATTCAGAAAGAGCGCTATGCGGCTGCCGGGTTCACAGGGCAGGAGGCTTCTGCGCTGGTTCAGGCTGTTCCTTATGAAGAGAATAATCCTTACAATGCTACGTTCTCTTACAGTATTTTCCTGTTGGCGGCTATCCTGCTTGTAATTATTCAGCAGACTATGTTCTACGGAATGACCCTGCTTGCAGGTACCCTGAGGGAGCAGAAGCGTAGTTTTGCTCTTTTGAAGGGGAATCCTTACACCCATGGAATCATGAGGACGGTGCTTGGCCGCGGCTGGGCTTACTGGCTCATTTACATGGGTATAGGAATATATATTTCCTTTATTGTTCCGGCTATCTTCGGTATGCCTCTGAGGGGCCAGTTCCTTGACATTATGATGCTTATCTTGCTCTTTGTCACGGACTGCGTTTACTTCTGCATGACTTGGAGCACTTTTGTAAACAAGAGGGAGACGGTTTTCGTTTTGTTCTTGTTTTTGTCGCCGATTTGCCTGTTCCTGACAGGGTCCTCGTGGCCATACAGCGCATTCCCGGGCTTCTGGAAGCTGTTCTCCTACATCTTCCCCAGCACATTCGGGGCCCAGGCCTACATCAACATGAGCAGTGCCGGCGGAGACCTTACCGCAGCCCAGACCCAGATGACCGGCCTCTTCATCCAGACAGTCTTCTACTTCATAACGGCCTGCATCGCCGTCTACGTAGAAAACCGCCACCTGAAACGCCAGCAGGCCTGAGATTTCTCCACTTCGGTCGAAATGACAGGAAATCATCGAAATGACAGGATGAGTGCGGGGGCATCGCGGAGCGAAAGAAACCATGTATTCTGGAGCGTAAGTTTCCAAAATACATGGTTCTTGAGCGTTGGAAAGCCAGAGGACTCTTAATGGGTTTTGTTCCTGTTTTTAAGTAGGGTTTCTACCAGATTTTTCAGCTTGTCGTAGTCCATGTAGCCAAGGGTGTTACTGGAATCAAGGACTCCGTCGTCACCAATGCCACTAACCCAGAGAAGGTAAGGAATGGACTTGATGCCATACTCCGAAGCCCACTTGTTATTCTTGTCCACATTGATGCGAAGGAAGTCCACGCGCCCCTTGTACTCTATGGACAAGCGGTCCAAATGCGGACCAAGCTTGCGGCAGGGACCGCACCAATCGGCATAGAAATCAATCACGACCGGACGTACAATCTTAAAATTGGTCCAGTCAGCATCGGAAATCTCACGAACCTGAGAAGTAATAGACTTTAAATTCTGGGCCGAAACCGCAATAGCCCCGGCAATCAGAAGTCCCAGTACAAGCAAAAACTTTTTCATGGCCCAAAACTATTTCTGAGGGAAAAGACCATACATCTGGCCGTCAATCATATCAGTAACCTGCTGGAAATCCTCCGGCCTGTTGCCAAACTTGATTTTGTCGGCATCCACAACAAGAAGATTAGCCTTGTAGTCTGCAATCCAGTTCTCATAACGCTCATTAAGGCCAGTCAGGTAGTCAATACGGATACTCTTCTCATACTCGCGGCCACGCTTCTGAATCTGGGAAACAAGGTTGGGAATGGAACTGCGAAGGTAAATGAGCAGATCCGGCGGATTAACCAGGGACATCATCAGGTCAAAGAGATCTGAATAATTTTCAAAGTCGCGGGTAGACATCAGCCCCATGGCATGAAGGTTCGGCGCGAAAATACGGGCATCCTCATAGATGGTACGGTCCTGGATAATGACATCATCGGTCTTGGAAATATCCACAACATCCTTGAAACGCTTGTTCAGGAAATAAACCTGAAGGTTAAAGGACCAGCGCTCCATATCTTCATAAAAATCTGCCAGATAAGGATTATAGTCTACAGACTCAAACTTTGGCGTCCATCCGTAATGAGCCGCCAGCATCTTGGTGAGGGTAGTTTTGCCACTACCGATGTTTCCAGCTATCGCGATATGCATAATATATTGATTTTTACTTATTTACACTATTGATAAGCCCTCTTTGCCAAACAGGCCGAAGAGCTCTGAATCTATCTTGTCCGTAATAAAAGCAAAGTCTTCCGGGCGGTTTTCAAAGTCCAGGTTGTCTGCGTCAATGGTAAGCACATGGCCCTTGTAATCCTCTCCAATGAATTTCTCATACTTGTCATTAAGGCCCTTCAGGTAATCAAGCCCGATGCTCTGCTCATAGTCACGGCCGCGCTTCTGTATCTGCGAAACAAGATGCGGCACACTGGAACGGAGATAAATCATAAGGTCAGGGTACTTCACCGTAGACATCATCATCTCAAACAGACGCATATAGGTATCGAAATCCCTCTTAGACAGGTTTCCCATCTCATAGTTGTTGGCGACGAAAATATACACGCCCTCGAAGATAGTCCTGTCCTGGATGATAACCTTCCGGCTCTTGGCGATATCGATGATATCCGCAAACCTCTGCTCAAGAAAATAAATCTCAAGGTTGAAGGACCACCGTGCGATGTCCTTGTAATAATCCTCAAGATAAGGATTGTAAGTGACAGACTCATATTTTGGCGTCCAGCCGTAATATTCTGCCAGTTTTCGCGTCAGGGTGGTCTTTCCGCTGCCGATATTTCCTGCTATTCCTATATGCATTTCCGGATGATTTCTTTGCTTACCTACAAATGTAGCAAAAATTTCTTTACAATGTCTGTCCGCCAATAAATTCTCTCATAATTGATGTCGGCGGAATAGCTGCAATCTCCTCTGGAGACAGGGACACAATGTAGCCAAGGAACTTCAGAAGACGCACGGCCTCAGGGTATGCCGGAGAGGACGGATGTATCCTCTGAAGCAGCGGAGTGGCATAATACTTAAGCATCGGAAGTTCAAAAATAAGGGCGGAATTGAAGATGGCATCGGCATTCTCCTGGAAAGGGAAAATGTTGCGGGACTCTCCCCTGCGGACGCTGTGCCAACGGAGGATTGTGTCTTCCGGAGATATGCCGCGAACCCTGTTGTCACGAATCATTCTTCGCAGCAGGCGGTTGTCCGATGTTGAAATATTGTTGTTTTCGTCGATGTTAAGGGAAGTGAGGGCCGATGCGTACACGCGGAAAATCTTATCCTGCGGCACGGACGGCGTCATTTCCGGATTAAGGGCATGAATGCCTTCGGCGATGAGGATATCCCCTTCTTCCAGGCGCATCTTGCGGCCGCCGCCGGCAACGCGACTGCCGGTTTTGAAATCGAACTTCGGAATCTCAACTTCCTCTCCCGCAAGAAGCGCAACAAGCTGAGCGTTAAGCAGTTCCAAATCCATCGCATAGAGCGACTCGAAGTCATACTCCCCGTTTTCATCCTTGGGCGTACAGTCCCGATCTACAAAATAATTGTCAAGTTCTATGACCTTTGGATTAAGGCCAAGCACGCGGCACTGAAGGGCGATGCGCAGCGAAGACGAGGTCTTTCCGCTGGAAGACGGGCCTGCAATGAAAACTATCTTGGCATCACGCCTCTGGATTTCATCTGCGATAGCGGCATATTTCCGGGCGCCGAAAGCCTCTGAAATATTGATAAGGTCTTTGGCCCGACCCTCAAGGATTGCGCTGTTAAGCTGGCCCAAGCCATTGATTTTTATTATGTTGCACCAGTTGGAATACTCCTTGAGCGCAGCAGCAATCTTTGACTGGCGCTGCATAGGCATCAGCTTATTGAAATTCCCTATGACCGGGGGCTGAAGGCAAAAGCCGTCCCCGAAAGGAGTCAGGGCGAATTTTGTAAGAAGGTCTGTAGATGGTGCCAGGGGGCCATGGAAAGAGTCTTTGCAGCCATCAAGCTCATAAAGATTGCAGGTATATTTGCCAAGGCTGTCAAGAAGGGCGGCCTTGTCCGGCTGCCCCTGGGACAGGTAAAGGCTACGGGCATCTTCTGCCATGCTCCTTTCTTTCTTAAAAGGAAGACCGGCTGCGGCAAGCTCATGCATCCGCGCATCAAGGGCAGCTATCTGCTCCTCCGAAAGAAGCATCGGCCTGCCATGGGGAGACTCCAGAATCTCGCAGTACATTCCGCTGGGCAGAGTATGGTCAATGATAAGGGTCCGTTCCGGAAACTGCTCACGGACGACCTTCTGCAAAAGGAAGCAGACAGAGCGGAGGTAGGTGCGGCGGCCGTCGGCATGGCAATACCCCAAAAACTCCACCTTATAAGTTGTCATTACATTGAATGTCAGCTCCTTAAGCTTATGGTCTACATAAGCGGCAAGCACCGGGAACTTCCTCTTAGTCTTGGGGTCAGTCACCGTAGGACAGAACTCTTTTGCAATTTCAAGCAAGGACGTACCCTTGTCTACGGAAATCTTCCGCCCAAGGTTCTCACACAATATTTCTACTTTTTCCATGTCAGTATTTCTTTCAGGAACGGGCCTGTGACGGAGTCAGCATTCTCTGCAAGCTCTTCCGGCGTACCATGGGCGACTACCCTGCCGCCCCCACGGCCACCCTCCGGGCCAAGGTCAAGGATATAATCCACAGACTTCAGCACATCCAGGTTATGTTCCGTAATTATTACCGTATTTCCTTGTTCTACAAGTTTTTGCAGCACTGCAAGCAGCACTTTTATGTCGTCCGGATGAAGGCCTGTGGTAGGTTCATCCAGAATGTAAAGCGTATTGCCGGTAGACTTCCGGAAGAGTTCCGCGGCCAGCTTCATACGCTGGCTTTCGCCACCGGAAAGCGTAACGGCGGACTGTCCCAGATGAACATATCCAAGGCCTACGTCCACCATCGCCCCAAGCTTCTGGGCAATCTTAGGCACCGGCTTGAAGAACTCGTAAGCCTCGGCAATAGGCATCTCAAGTATGTCATTGATATTCTTGCCCTTGTAATGAACGGCAAGGGTGTCGTCCTTGTACCGGTGGCCGCGGCACTCGTCGCAAACCACATTGACAGAAGGCAGGAAGTTCATTTCTATCACCTTGATTCCGGCACCCTTGCAGGCCTCGCAGCGCCCGCCCGGCACATTGAAGGAGAAATGCCCGGCGTCAAAACCACGCACCTTTGCATCCACTGTCTCAGCAAAAAGGGTCCTGATGTCCCCGAATACGCCTGTAAACGTAGCCGGATTGCTCCTTGGAGTCTTTCCAATGGGGCTCTGGTCTATTTCTATGAGCTTGTCTATGTTTTCAAGACCTACAATGCCGTCGCAATCCAGGACATGGCCTTTGCCATTATAAAGATGATTCTTTAGCCACGGCACAAGAGTCTCCCCGATGAGAGAGGATTTTCCGCTGCCGCTGACCCCTGCGATACCCACGAAACAGCCAAGCGGGATATCCACATTCAGGTTTTTGAGGTTATTTCCCCTTGCGCCCCTTATGCCGATGTATTTCCCATTGCCGCTGCGGCGGACTTTCGGAATTTCAATTTCTTTGCGTCCCTGCAGGTAATCAAGAGTAAGTGAAGGGCCGATGATGCAGTGCTCCGCCACGTCTTTTGCGGGCTTCTTTCCGGCGACGAGCTCCTTTGTGGGGCCGCTGAGGCAGATTCTGCCGCCCTGCTCCCCTGCTCCCGGTCCCACATCCACAAGCCAGTCGGAGCTAAGCATAGTCTCTGTGTCATGCTCCACGACCATTATGGAATTTCCCTCATCGCGAAGCTTTTTCAGCGATGCGATGAGTTTGCGGTTATCCCTTTGATGCAGGCCGATGGAAGGCTCATCCAGGATGTAAAGTACATTGACCAGTTTGGAACCAATCTGCGTGGCAAGGCGGATTCTCTGACTCTCCCCTCCTGAGAGAGAGGCCGTCGGACGGTCCAGGGAGAGGTATTCCAAGCCCACATCCATCATAAAGCGAACCCTTTCCTTCAGTTCCTTGAGGATATCCCTGGCGATGGTTTTCTGCCTTTCGTCCAGTACGCTGTCAAGGCTGTCCAGCCATTTTTGAAGGGCGCTAATCTCCATTGCAGATACCTCTGTAATGGTTTTTCCGTCTATCCTGAAGCATTCGGCATTGGCATTGAGACGGCTGCCGTGGCAGACGGGGCAGACGACTTTCTCTTCGATATCTGCAACCACACCTGAGTAAGAAACCATTTCCGAACTGGCACCGTCGCCAATGCGGTAAAGGTCATCGGACCCGAAGACCAGGAGGCTGACGACATCGTCCGGAAGTGTAGCAATCGGATCGTAAATTGAAAAATTATGCTTTCTGGCGATGGCGCGGACGACATCGTATTTCTTGTTCTCACGCACCTTGCCAAGGGGGACGATGCCGCCTTCGGCGATGGAAAGGCCGCGGTTCGGGATGATGGTGTCTATGTTGACGTCGACTATCTGGCCCATGCCCTTGCAATGCGGGCAGTAGCCTTCCGGAGAGTTGAAGGAGAAGCTGTGAGGGGCTGGTTCCTGAAGCGAGAGGCCGCTTTCTGGGTCCACCAGATGCTTTGAGAAATGCCTGATTTTGCCTGTTTCCAAATCCATTACCGCTGCGGAGCCTTTGCCGTAAGAGAGGGCGCGCATTACGGAGTCGCGGATGCGTTTAAGGTCTGTTCCGTCCGGCTTCAGGCGGTCAACCACAAGGTCTATGAAGTGGGCTTTGTATCTGTCCAGCTGGGTAACGTCCTTAAGTTCAACTATTTCTCCGTCCACCAAGGCCTGGGTGTAGCCCCTTCGGCGCATCTGCTCGAAGAGCTCCTTGTAATGGCCCTTTCGCCCGCGGACAACCGGGGCCAGAAGATAGCATTTGCGTCCTTTGTATTCGGAAAGAATGAGTTCCACTATCTGTTCGTCAGTGTAGCGGACCATTTCCAGGCCGGTCTCAGGAGAGAAGGCTTTTGAGGCCCTGGCGTACAGAAGTCGCAGGAAATCATAGACTTCCGTAATGGTGCCCACAGTGGAGCGGGGATTGTTGCCGGTAGACTTCTGTTCAATGGCAATAATGGGGCTCAGGCCCTTTATTTCCTCTACCTCCGGGCGTTCCAGAATGCCCATGAAATGCTTTGCATAGGGGCTCAGGGTGTCCATATAGCGTCTCTGGCCCTCTGCATATATTGTATCAAAGGCAAGGGAGGATTTTCCGCTGCCGCTAAGTCCGGTAACAACCACGAATTCCCCGCGGGGGATGTCTACGTTGTCCCCTTTCAGGTTATGCGCTGCCGCGCCGCGTATGCTAAGATACTCTTTCTTCATCGCCGCTATCCTTAAATCTCTCCCTGAATATAAAGCCCGTCTTCGTTGTCGATATCCCCGTCCGGCTCATTGAAAGGCTGAAGGAAGGGGTTGTGGGTTCTTTCGTAGCCGATGTTGGAAGAGGGGCCGTGACCGGGCAGGATTTCCACATCGCCCTCAAGTCCCATCAGCTTGTCCATAATGTTAAGTATCAGCTTGTCGTAGTCTCCCCACTGCGAATCTGTACGGCCGATGGTGCCGGCAAACAGGGTGTCCCCCGTCAGCAATATCTTCTCTTCCTTGCAATAGTAGCATACGCCTCCGTAGGTGTGGCCGGGGGTTTCAATCACTTCGTAAGTTGTGTTGCCGACGGTGACTGTATCGCCTTCCTTGATTACTTCGTATTCAAAGCCGGTTGGTGCGGCAGGCAGATGGTAGGAATTTGTCAGCTTGACGTTTCCGTTTTGCACAAGGTCATCATCGGCCTTGGACATAAGTATCTTAAGACCAAGCCTTTCTGCCAGGAATTCTGCACCGTAGATATGATCGAAGTGTCCGTGGGTAAGCAGTATCTTCGTTGGAACGATGCCGTGGTTTGTGATATACAGAAGGAGCTCGCGGACCTCGTCTTCAACAAGGCAACCTGGGTCTACGATGACGCCTTCCCTGGTATCATCCCACAGGAGATAACTGTTTTCTCCCAGAAGATTAAAAACGAATTTCTTTATATTAAGCATAATTTTGTCTTGAACGAGCCATAAAGATACTCAATCCCCCGCTCAAAACAAAATTTTCTGCTTAAAAGAGTTCGCGGAGGGAGATGGCGAAGCCGCCGCCGCGGGCCATGCGGATGGTCAGGCGGTCGGTGGAGGTGAGGGTCCGCTTCTCTATCTTGTAGGACTGGGGAGCGGTCTCGTAGTCAGCATCGTCACCGTCAAGGTAAATATCGGCCTCATAGTTAACCCCCGGTTTCAGGAAGTCAAAGGCAACTTGAACCTCGCGGGCGTTCTCATCATTCACGCCGCCAACATACCATACGTCATGAGCCTTTGTACGGGCAAGGTCTGCGGCCGTAGCATTCTCCGGAAGGGCATAAACATACTTTGCGGCCCCGCTGACGGCATTTTTCTTACCATCTTTAAGAGTTGCGACGCTCTCCTGGGCCTTGTTAAGGGAGGCCAGCTTGGGATGGCGGGCGGTAACAATGTATGCGCCGGGCTCTGCGTCAAGATAAACACTCTTGTCCCAATCAACAGCTACATCCTTAATGAACTGGAAGGCATCCATGAAGCGCTGGTAATGCTCAGGGAAGTCAGCAGCCATCTGGAGCGGAGAGTAGAAAGTAACGTAAATACCTAACTGATTGGCAATTGTCATCTGCATCTTTCCATGCTCCGTGGGCACAATCTTGGACATATCCATCTCAAAAATACCAGGAGTATAGTCCATGGGGCCACCTTGGAGACGGGTAAACGGCAGCACGGTTGCATGACCTGCATGGATTCCGGCACGGTACTCTGTTCCCATCGCCGCTTCATTGCCGATGTGGTTAGGCCACGTGCGGCAGAGTCCGGTAGGACGTACAGCCTCATGGGCGTTAACCATAATGTGATGCTCAGCAGCCTTCTTGATGCAAAGAAGATAGTGATTGATAAGAGGCTGGCTGTAATGATGCTCTCCGTAAGGGATGATATCACCGACATACCCGCTCTTTACGGAGTTATAGCCGTACTTGTTCATAAGGTCATAGGCCGGCTCAATAAAACGCTCGTAATTAAGTGTAGATGAGGAGGTTTCATGATGCATGACAAGGCGGATACCCTTGGAATGGGCATAGGCGTTAAGAGCGGCTATGTCAAAGTCCGGATACGGTGTCTGGAAGTCAAAGACAAAGTCTTTCTTATGGCCGTACCAGTCTTCCCAGCCTTCGTTCCAGCCCTCTACCAGAATGGCGTCAAAGCCGTTTTCTGCAGCAAAATCGATGTGTCTGCGGACGTTTTCATTGTTCGCTCCGTGGCGGCTGTGAGGCTTTGCCTTGGAGTAATCCGTTGCGCCAAGCTGGACTGAAGGATAGTCATTCGTATAAGACCAGGCGCTTTTTCCGGTAATCATCTCCCACCAAACGCCCATGTATTTTACAGGGTGAATCCAGCTAACATCCTCAAGGGCGCAAGGCTCGTTAAGGTTAAGGATAAGGCGGCTTGCAAGCACATCTGTAGCCTTTTCCACCACCATTATTGTACGCCAAGGAGTCTTGCATGGAGCCTGGAGACGGCCCTTAACTCCTTCTGCGTCAGGAGTTAGCCAGGTACGGAAGACAAAGTTCTTGTCATCCAGATCAAGGTTGGTGGTAGGATAGTCTACAACCTCTGCCTCATGAATGTTAAGATACAGGCCGTCATCGGTCTTAAGCTGGAGGGCGGTCTGCACGCCTGTCGGCGAGAAACCTTCGGCCGATGCGTTATGGATTCGCATGCTTTCATACTTGCCGCGGACCTCTGAAAGGCGGCTTTCTGTATAATTGTATTCCTGCGTATCATAGTCTCCGGGAATCCACCATGCGGTATGATCCCCGGTCATAGCAAACTCCGTAAGCTCTTCTTTGATAGAGAAATACGTAAGCTTGTTCTCTACCGGGAACTCATAGCGGAAGCCAAGACCGTCGTCATAAAGGCGGAAGCGGATGTCCATGGCCGTTCCATCCTCACGGTTAAGGGCAATGAGGAGTTCGTTATAATGATTGCGAATCTGAGCCTCTTCTCCCCAGACCGGGGTCCAGACCTCGTCAAAGCTGTCCCTCTTAACCTCTTTGACAGAAAAACCTGTCTGCAAATCAGGCTCTTTTCCAAAGAGTTCAAAACCAAGTTTTGACGGAAGTACAACCTTAATACTATCCTTGTCAAGGGCGTACATAGGGGTACCATCGGCATTAAGAACGACGGTCAGCTTCAAATGGCCGTCAGGGCTGGCCAGGGTTTCGCCCTCAAGGCTTGACTGTCTTGAAACAGTTCCGGCGCATCCGCAAATAACGGTAGCGGCCAAAACGGCTAAAATGCTCTTAAATATCGCTTTCATTATACAAACTGTAATTCTATAGTTTCACTGATTTTCAATTACTTACGCATTTTAACTTGGTAAAATTTGCTAAGTTGAATTGTCTAACTCATTGATAATCAACACGAGCTTACCTTTTATATTCTGCAATAAAGGCTGTATGGGCCGGGACGGTCAAAGAAGCATCCAGGGTGACATCGGCTCCGGTCAGGACATCGCGGGCAGGGACGGAAGCGGGAGCAATCTCTGCATAATGCTCCCAAGGAACAGTCTTCCCTGAGTTGGAATTATTGATGTAGACAAAGACCGCATCGGCATCATTGTAACGGAAGAAGGCGTAGGTATTGTCCCTGCCAAGGAAATGCATAGTCTTGCCGCTATGAAGCACAGTCTTGCCTTTGCGCCAGTTAAAGAGCCTGGAAGTATAGTTGTAAAGCTCCTCAGCATTAGTGTAAGCAGCTGAAGGCCAGTTCTTTCCGGCATCTCGGACCGATGCTGCCGCGCGACCTTCCGGGGTAAACAGATTGTAAGCATCGCCCTCCCAGCCACCGGGGAAGTCTATGCGCTTGGCACCGTCACTCCAGTCATTTCCCGGCACATGAGAGAACATCATCTCATCGCCATTATAAAGCTGGGGGATTCCGCGGATGGTGGCAAGAAGAGCCAGGGCAATCTTCATCTTTGCAGGGTCATGATTGAAGGTATCGCCCATACGTCCGTGGTCATGGTTTGCAAAGAAAGTCATCATGTGACTTAAGTCTGCGTAAACGAAATCATGGCTAAGGCAGTCATAGATACGGGTCATGCCACGTCCCCAGCCAGGGTTGTCCCCGTCCTCGTTAATTGCAGCCGTAAGTGCCTCACACAGGGGGAAATCCATTATTGAAGGAAGGTTGCTGTCAAAGCCATCGGCATTAGCTGCACCGGACTGCCAGTAAGCCAGCTGGGGGTAAGACATAGTCCAGCATTCGCCCACAATATTTATCCAAGGATACTCCGCAGTAACAGAAGCACACCACTGGCTCATAGGGTCCTTTTCATTGTAAGGATAGGTGTCCACACGCAGTCCGTCAAGGCCGGCGTACTCTATCCACCAAGCGGCCCACTGCTGGAAGTACCTGAGCATGAAGGGATTATCAAGGTTCATATCCGGCATGCTGGGCACGAACCATCCACTTTCCTGAAGATTCAGGTCATACTTGGAAGCATTGGGATCCATGTTGGTAGAGAAGGCCACATTGGTACCGGTGTATTTGTCAAACACATGAACCCAGTCCTTGAAAGGCAGGTCCTTCATCCACCAATGGTTTGTGCCACAATGATTTGTGACGATATCCATGATAACTTTCAACCCCTTTTCATGAGCCTTATCCACGAACTCCTTGTAAAGGGCGTTGCTGCCCATTCGGGGGTCGATTTTATAATAATCGCCACAGGCATAGCCATGGTAAGATTCACGACGCTGGTCATCTACAAGCATCGGAGTGCACCAAATTGCGGTAGCACCAAGACCTGCTATATAGTCAAGATGGTCGATTATACCCTGGATATCGCCTCCGTGGCGGCCCAAATTCACATCCCGCGCAGCCGTCTCCTGCATCTGCGGGTCGCTGTCATTGGACGGGTCTCCATTGGCAAAGCGGTCCGGGAAAATCAGGTAAATCATATCCGCGGTGGTGAAACTCTCCTTCTGCCCACCAGCTTTTAAGCCAATGCTGTAGGGATATTTAAACTTCTCACCGCCGCCGTTTTCAAAGACCAGCCACCCCTGTCCGTCTTTTGCCGATGATGCAATATTCACATCTACGAACAGGTAATTAGGACTGTCGGCCGACGTCACTTTGGCTACGCTTATGCCTTCGAGCCCTTCAAAGCTGACTTTATTATATGCCGATATTTCAGGGCCGTTTACAAGTAGCTGGAGGCCGGTTTTCATACCGGTCCACCAGCAGGGAGGTTCAACATGGACAATTGCTCCTTTCGGAGCGTCTTGTACTGACTCGGGGTCAAAAACTACTGAACTGCCGCAGGAAACGGCAAAGGCAGCAGCGGCTGCAAAAAGGAGCAATCGTTTCATATTCAATTATTTAGTCAATACGATGAATTCACCGGGAGCAAGGGTGACGGTGGTGTCGCCGCTTACAGTGGTGTTCTTGAATACATCTTTATATTCGCCGTCCAGGGTGATAGTTGTAGTGACGGGGGCGGCCTTAAGGTTTTGGAAAGGCTCGGCTACCACATCGCCTGCTGGGCGGTTGTCATTGGATGGAGATTTCTCGACTTCGCTCGAAATGACAGAAGAAGAGCTCGAAATGACAGAAGAAGAGCTCGAAATGACAGAAGAAGAGCTCGAAATGACACCACATGCTTCAGCTCTTACGACGCCGAAGTTGGCCATTACGATGACTTTGTTACCATCGACCTCACGGTGGAAGGCAACGATGCCCTCGGGAGCATCGTCCCATACGATATCACCTCCGCGCTCGCCGGCGGCAAGGGCTGCATTGTTGTGCTTAAGGTCTACAAGGGTTTTCCAGAAAGTGGTGTAGTCATTGGCGGACCAGTCTGTAATAGGGTCCTTCTCAAAGAAGGCCAGACGGCGGTCCAGGCCTATTTCCTGACCGGTGTAGATGAGGGGCTGGCTGCCGGGAAGGGTGAAGCAAAGCACAGCGCAGGCATCTGCGGCAGCTCCTTCACGCTCGAACTCGGTACCGGACCAGGAGTTCTCATCATGGTTGGATGTGAAGGTAAGACGGTAAGCCTCCTTGGGGAAGCGGCTGGCATCACGGGCAACATATTCCTGCAAATCCTTTACGGTCTTGCTGCCCTTTGCCAAGCTGTTAAGAAGGTGATGAAGCTCCCAGGCGTAATTTGCATCGAAGGTTACCGTAGGGTCTGAAAGGTTCTCCCTCTCGGCCTCTGCAAGAAGGTAAATCTCCGGGTAATCAGCATTCATCTTGGGCAGGATTCCAAGCCAGAAGTCAGCAGGAACCTCGCCGGCGGCATCGCAGCGGAAGCCGTCTACGCCCTTTTCAAGCCAGAAACGCATAGCGTCGTCCTGTGCCCACCAAACTTCCTCGTTGTCATAATTAAGAGAGCGGGTGTCAGTCCAGTCATATTCCCAGATGGCATTGCCAAGTGAGTCGCGCTCATAAAAGTTTGCAGGCTTTTCAGTCATCCATACGTTGTCCGGAGCGGTCTGGTTGGCAACCCAGTCCAGGATTACCTTGAACCCTGACGCATGGGCGGCGTCAAGAAGGCTCTGGAAATCTTCCATCGTTCCGAATTCAGGGTTGACTTTCTTGTAGTCAGAGATAGCGTAGTATGAGCCAAGGGTGCCCTTGCGGCCTTCGGTACCGATTTCGTACATAGGCATGAGCCACAGTATGTCTACGCCAAGGTCTTTGAGGCGGGGCAGCTGTGCTTCTACGCCTTTGAAGGTGCCTTCGGGTGAGAACTGACGGATGTTTACTTCGTACACTACTGAGTTATATGTCCACTCCGGATGAAGTGACTTTACTTCCTGTTTCTTGCAGCATGCAAGCACTGCTACCGCCGCTGCAACTATTGCTATTATCTTTTTCATAAAATTATATATTCATTGATTATCAAGCACTTACTTATTTTAACTCCGTCAATTTTGCTAAGTTAAAACACATAACTCATTGATAATCAGTCGTTATTCTTTTTAAGCCGATCAGCTTTTATTGATGGAGTGTGGGGGTTCTGAATCGTGCCACCCCCGGCTAGGGGGTGCCGGCCTTTGGCCGGCGGGGGTTTCAGAACCCCCATACTCCATCATATATTATAATTTGAAAACAACAGAGCTGTTTGCGCCGATGGTGAGGGTGTTGCCACGAAGTGCAGCGGTACCCAGAAGGGCCACCGGCTTGCTGAGGTCATCGGTGAAAGCAAGATTCTTTGCCGAAGTATCAGTGTTGTGGACAACAAGCATCTTGTCGCTGCCGGAAGTCATATACCAGCAGGCAATAGTAGGATAGGTACCATTGGAACTGTTATAAGTCCCGTGCTCAGTCATAGTGCCATTTGCAAGGGCCGGATAAGTATTGCGAACCTTTGCAAAAGCCTTGTAAACATTAAGGAGCGAACTCTCAGTCTCACTCTGGGCCTCAACAGAGATTGAAGACGACAACATTGAATTATCCACCTTGGAACCCAGAAGCTTTGAAGCCACATCGCCAGTCTTGGTCCACTTAATAGGAGTACGCACATACTCATCGCCACCGCTCTTGGTACCCCAGTAGCCCAGCTCCTCACCCTGATAAATATAAGGCTTGCCGGCACTTGTCAGAAGCATCGCAGCAGCCTGCTTTTCCTTTGCAGCGCTCTTACCAAGGTCCTCGGCCGCACGGTTCTGGTCGTGATTGGTAAGGAAGATGGAAGTAACGGCATCGGAACGTACAGCCTTGTGGGAAGTAATGTAACCTGCCACATTCTTGGCAAACTGGTTTGCATTCTTATTGTTGATGGCATTGGTAACCTGGCCGAAGAACTCAAACTCGAAGCAAGAAGGCAGGCCCTTGTAATAAGTACGCTCCACATCATGCCCAAGCCAGGTCTCGCCTACCATGAAGAAGTCGTCGGAATGTCCGGCTGCATGATATGCCGTGTTGCAACGCTCATACCACTGGCGCAGGAACTCAGGGTTGGCATTGCCGTTATTGCTCTGGTAAATCCAGATTACAGCATCAAGGCGAAGGCCTCCGATTCCAAAGCCAATCCATTTGTCAACAGTCTTTGCGATTGCTTCAAAAGCCTTGGAATTCTTGGCATCAGTATACTTGCCATAGTTAAGGTCAGGCATTGAAGTATCGAAGCTTGCAAAATAATATGTCGCTTCACCAAAGACGATGTTGGATGCAGTAGAATTATCCAATGCAAGTGGCTGGCCGAAGGTGACTTTGCTGGCTCCGGCCTTGCCACCGTACTTCGTGCCGCCGTCCCATGAAGTAGATGATGTGCGGACGAGGAAGCCCCAGTCCGTGTCTACATCCAGAGTGATTTCAAAGATGTTTGCCGATGTCTCATAGAGACCCTCCAGATGGCCGTTAGTGCCAATCCAGAGCCACTTTGTCGCAGCAGAATTCGAGCTCTGCACAGCATCCGTGGTTTCAGTTACGGTAATGTATTTTGTAGCTCCGGTCCAGTCAAGTTTGAAATGCAGACGGCCCTTGTAACCTACGTTGCCGCCTCCTGAAATCTGGTGCCAGCCGCCCATTCCGGGACTTGAGGCTCCGCCATAATTGTCGATTTTGCCAGCGGCAACATCGGCATCAGGATCGGAAGAAAGCACATAATACTCTTTGTATTCGCTTCCCGTGGGGTTGCTGAGCACACTCTTGAACCACTCATTATCCTTGCCGGAATGGTTCAGGACATAGTCCATATAAATGGTGATGCCCTTTGCCTTGGCGGCAGTACACAGGCTCCTGAAGTCCTCCTCTGCGCTGGCGCTTGTGTGGGCGCTACCGTAAAGCGGATTCAGGGTATTGTAATCATTCACATCGTAGCCGTGATATGAAGAAGTGGGATGAGCAGGGCTAAGCCAGAGAGCGGTTACTCCCAGGCCGTCAAGGTAATCCAGCTTGGATTCGATTCCCTTGAAGTCTCCGACTCCGTCACCATCGCTGTCCGCGAAACTGTAAACCAGAATCTGATAAGTAAGGCCGCTGCGCTTTGTACCGTCGAAGGCGTCAGGAGCCGGGACGATGTCAACTGCACCAGCCTCTGACTGTATTACAGAGAAGGTTCTGGGCAGTTTGCCATCTGCGTCCTTGATTGTGACGGTTGCGGTGCGGGCGGTGCCGGTATTGGCCTGAGCCGATACATTGAGTGTTGCATTGCCGTTTCCGGAAAGCGGGGATACACTTACCCAGTTTTCAGAGAGCGATGCGCTCCAGGCTACATTGGCGGTAAGAGTTACTGTTGAAACCGCTCCGCTGGCGTCAAGGGTGACGCTTGTGGTTGACAGGCTTATTGCCGGGACTACAGAGGGCTTGTCGGGTTCGCTGCTTCCGCCGCAGGCGGAGAGCAACAGGACGGCGGAAATCGCCAGGAGTAGTAATTTCTTCATATCAAAAAGTATAATTAGCAAGTCGGAGCCCGGTCAAGGGCTCCGACCCGAAAGAAGTTTAGGTTTAGTTTTCAGTAACTGTTATGGTCTCGTCAGCCACCTTATAGACAATCTTGTAGCTCTTTCCTGTCTCAGGAACGCTGATGTTGTCTCCGTTGTTGGTAACAGAGAATGCTGTACCAAGGCTTGCAAGGGTACCGCCACGGTTGATGTCCCAGTTGCCGCTCTTGCGGATCTTGAAGCCACCATTTACAACTACGGAACCTTCCCAAACGCCGTTTGAGGTTTCTGTCATAGCGAAGTCCTCACCCCATGAGGTGCCGTTAACTTCACCAATGATACACCATGCAACCTTAACGTTCAGTGTTTCGCTTACAAAGTTGTAAGAAATCTTTACAAGCTGTCCCTTGTAGTCTCCAAGGTCAATGTTGCTACCACCATCAACTGCTGTGAAATCAGTTCCGTCAGCAGCGAAAGTACCGCCACGGTTAACATCCCAACCGCCGTTGTAACGAATCTTGAAGCCAGCGTTTGCGCGGAATACATCGCTCTCGAATACCTGGTTGCTAACCTCACTCATATAGATATCGAAATCCCAGCTGTGACCCTCTACCTCACCGATAACAGACCAGTTGGAAGCAGTTGTATTAACGGTAACTGTCTCAAGGGCAGGGTTGTAGATAATCTGGTACTTACCGTCGGGAACATTGATGTTGGAGCCGCCGTTGGTAACTGCAAAGCGTGCACCGGTCTTCTCGAAGGTACCGCCACGGTTTACATCCCAGCCATGGTCGAAGCGGAGTTTGAACTCACCGCCGAACTCAACTACAGGGCTGATCCAAAGGCCTGAACCAAGCTCGCTCATGAAGATATCGTTGTTCCAGTCGCCATTCACACCAATGAGTGACCAAGTATTTGAAGGAAGGGCTCCCTCAATAAGGATGGTCTCTGCAGCAGGATCGTAAGTAACTATGTACTCACCCTCGGGAACGTTGATGTTTGAGCCACCGGGCTCTGCTGTGAATGCAGTACCTACGGAAACGAAGGCGCCACCGCGGTTCTCGTCCCAACCGTGATTGTAACGGAGCTTGAACTCACCGGAGATGGTTGTAGCAGGGCTTACCCACTTGCCATCGGTCAGTTCCATATCGATATCGTTCTCCCAGTCGCCGCCAACACCGATGAGTGACCATACGGTACCGTCGGAAACGGTAATCTTGGGAGTATCGCCGCTAAGGTCAAGGACTACCTTGTAGAAGCCTGCAGCAGGTGTAGACAGGTTGTCACCGCCGGCAACAGCATCGAAAGGCTCACCAAGGGATACCATGTTGCCACCGTAGTTCTCTGCCCAGTCTGCATCCTTACGGAGCTTGAAGCCACCGTTCTCTACGTTTGTGAAGTAGCCTGTCCAAACGCCGCCCTTCTCTGTCATGCGAGCGTCGCCGTCCCAGTTGTTGAAGTCACCGATAATTCCCCATCCGGTGTAGGTTACAGGAGGTTCAGGTTCCTCAACATCCTCGTCCTTGCCGTACATTGAAGCATCCAGCTTGCAGGTAGGCTTGTTCCAGTCGTTAAGGTCAAGGTAAACACGGTACTGACCGGCCTTTACGGCGATGTTTGCACCGTCCTTTGCAAGGCCTTCCATGTCACCGCCCCAGTTGGTACCCCATGCGGCATCAAGACGGAACTTGAACTCTGTGTCAGAGGTTGCGTCGATGTCGGCATAGAATTTCTGCTTCTTGCTGAGGGTCATGACGATATCGGTATTCCAGTCGCCATTAAGGCCAATCACACCAACCTGGTCGAAGCCTTCGTTCTTCTTGAGTACGAGGTCGTTCTTTGTGAAGGTGAAGTTGTAATACCTGTGGGCTGTGTAAATGCTGATATTGTCATTTGAGCCGTTGAGGAGGGTGATGCTGGCTGATTCAGCTGCTGCTGAAGGATCTGCCATACCCCAGTTACCTGTATCGTCACCCCAAGCTGCGGCACCGGTAAGTTTGAACTGGTTGGATGCGAAGTCCTCGCCGAAGTCTGTGGTACCTACGAAGGTGTTGTCATCCTCTGCGTAGCAGAAGAGGAACTGAGCCTTTGAGTGATCCCAGCCATTGGCTGTACCAGGGAGCCATACAGTCTTGTAAACGCGCTCTGCCTGGGTAGGAGTAACCACTGCATTGGCATAGTTTGAGTAGAAGGTCTGATATCCGTTACCTACGGTTGCACCTACGGTGAAGGATACTTCATTCTCTTCGCCGGCAATGAGGCCAAGGCCGCCCTTTGCAGCATCGGTAGTAACCAGCTGGTTGAAATCTTCATAAACGACATCAACCTTGGTGTCTTTAAGAGGGCCGTAAAGCTTTATAAGGCTGCCGCCGTTTCCAGTAGCATAAACATTATATGTGTACTGTACGGGCTGGCCGAAGTATGCCTTGTCCCAGGAGATTGTGAAGGTCTCCGACATGTTGTCAGGAGTGATGACAATCTCTGAAGGAATCTCGTGCAGAACAGGAGCGACTACCTCTGAAGGGTCCAGAAGGCGAACCTCTTCCAGTTCATTCTGGCAGGCAGTAAATCCGAAGACTGCTGCAGCCATCATCAATATGTATTTCTTAATTTTCATAGTAGTCAGTTATTATTGCTGTTTTCCGTAACCAGGGTTCTGCTTCAGATTAGGGTTGGAGCCGAGCTCGGAAGCGGGAACTGCAAAGATATTAAGATGAGAGTCAAAGCCCTGACCAAGCATTGAATTGCCCTTCCAAGGCCACAGGAATGAAGAGGAATTGTAGAGACCGAAACGGATAAGGTCCGTCCTGCGGTGTCCTTCCCACATAAGCTCACGTGCGCGCTCTGCTACCAGGAAGTCCTGGGTAATCTCTGTAGGAGCTGCAACGCCGGCACGGTCAGAGAGCTTCTTAAGATAAGGAAGAGCTGCGGAAGCATTGTTTGTGTGCATGCAGGCCTCTGCATAGATAAGGATGATTTCTCCGAGACGGATCATAGGGAAGTCGATGTCGCTGAAGCCCTTGATTTTTGCGGTCTCGTTGAACTGCTCTGCGGTCTTGTCGTGAGGAATGTTGTTGTACTTGAAGCAGCTCCAGCCCTCAAGGAACTTGGAGAGGTCTTCAATAACCTCGCTGCGGCCGTTGATGTAGAAGAACTGGCCACGCTTGTCGGTAATGGTGTATTCGCCTGTACCATAATCCTGGCCGGATACCCTGAAGTACTTCTCTACATAGTCATAAGGGACACGCATACCGCCCCAGCCGCCGTTCACGCCATTGAGGTGGCTTGAATCGGTAACATCGTCGGAAGCGATGGCTGCGAAGGTAAGAAGGGTGGTGCCACCGTAAGTCTGGGTGTTGTCTGCATTGTAGTCAACTGCCCAAAGCATTTCCTTGAGGACGTCGGGATTCTGGCCGT
The DNA here is from genome assembly GCA_017459075.1 of Bacteroidales bacterium. Taxonomy (GTDB): domain Bacteria; phylum Bacteroidota; class Bacteroidia; order Bacteroidales; family UBA932; genus Cryptobacteroides. The sequence continues at coordinate 30,786 of JAFUDQ010000007.1, read as the reverse complement.
TGTCGCCACGGAAAACATCGGCATAGTTGCTTGCTACATCGTAACCCATTGAGAAAATACGGTCGCAGGTAGCCTTTGCCTCTGCCCACATAGGGGTGCCGCTGTAAACCTCTGCATTGAGGTAAACACGGGCAAGGAGACCGAGGGCTGAACCTTTGTCTGCACGGGGATAGTTGGTGCGTGCTGCGGGCAGGGCGCTGCCGTCTGATGCAAGGTCAGTCAGTTCATCTACGATGTACTGGAAGACCTCTGCGCGGGTAGCCTGCTCCGGGTTAACGGCACCGAAGGGTGAATCCTCAGTTGTGAAAGGAACGGCGCCGAATACATCCATCGCCATCCAATAGAAGTAAGCACGGAGGAAACGAGCCTCTGCGCGCATTGCAGCTACGCTTGCCTTTACGGCCTCCGAGCAGCCACGGTCACTGAGCTTGGAGTCAGTGGTCTGGCGGAGGAACTCGTTTACGAAGGTAACGCCCTGCATTGTACGTACATAAACGGCGTAAGAAGCATCGTTGTTGGCGTCTGACCAGGTGTTGGTGTTGACTGCGGCAACCCATGCATCACCGTTCCATGCGCATTTTGCAGCGTCTGTAGAAACCTCGTTCAGGCTCCAGTATGCACGGATAAGCTCCGATGCACCACCGTCGCTGAGCTGGAGGTCTGTAAGATCGTTGGAAACGAACTGGAAGTAAATCTTTGCAAGACCGGACAGATATGAATCCTCCTGAGCGGTGTAAGCAGTCTCGGACGTAGTATCGGTCGGGTTCAGCGGCAGAGTGTTAAGGTCTTTTGTGCAGGCTGCAAAAAGAACTGTAGTAACTGCTGTTGCAAGTATGTAGTATATCTTTTTCATTGTCATTCCTCCTAGAAGTTAAGATTTACACGGAGTGAATAGGTACGGGGACGGGGCCAGATTGATGAATCCACACCGTTCTCGCTCGGAATCTCAGGATCCAGGCCGCTGTAGTTCGTGATAACGAATACGTTCTGGACAGAGAGGGCAAGACGAAGCTTGGCGTTCTTCCAGCATTTGAACTCAGGGAAGGTGTAACCAAGGTTGATGTCGTCTACGCGGAAGAAGGAAGCATCCTCAAGGAAGAGGTCGGTTGTGTACTGCTCGATTGAGTTGGTTCCTGTGAAGCCGGTCTCCTTTACATACCTGAGGTAGTTGTCAACGGAAACGTTGGCTGCAACATAGTTTGCAGAAGAGCCGCCGCCCTTGACGTTGTTGAATACCCAGTTGCCTACTGAGCCGTGGCCGTTGAAGCCGAAGTCCCAGTTCTTGTAAGAGAACTTGAGGTTTACACCGTAGAAGAAGTCCGGATTAGGGCTCTTGTCGCTCATGTAGCGGTCTGCGGTTGTGATTTCACCGTCACCGTCCATATCTACGAAACCGTTCTGGATAGGTTTGCCAGTGTGGTCATAGAGCTGTTTGTAAGGATAGAAGGTGAAAGGAGCATAGCCTACCATGTGGCGGGCGATGGTGTTACCGGTACCGCCGCTGATTCCGCTGGTCTCGATAGCGTAATTAGGATCGTCGGTATTATTCAGCTTGGTGAATTCGATATTCTGGAATGTACCGTTGAAGCCGAGTGAGAGGGACATGTCGTCAGTCTCGACAGGAATTACATTCAGTGCGAACTCGACACCCTGGTTGCGCATTGAACCGATGTTGGTAAGGAGGGAGTTACCAAAGTTTGCACCCATAGGAGTAAGAACGGTGTTCAGGAGGTCCTTGGTGTCACGGCGGTAAACATCCACGCTACCGGTGATGCGGTCAGAGAGGAAGCCGAAGTCCAAACCGGCGTTGTAGGTTGTGGTGGTCTCCCACTTGATGTCCGGGTCATAAGCTCCCGGGGAGAGAACGAATGCATATGAATTGCCACCCATGTTATACCTGTGGTAAACGTCGGTTGAAAGGTAATAAGAAGCAAGGTAAGGATAGTTGGAACCGATTTCCTGCTGACCGGTCTGACCCCATGATGCACGGAACTTGAGGGCAGACAGAAGGTTTACATCCTTCAGGAAGTGCTCCTGCTTAACGTTCCATGCCAGAGCTGCTGAAGGGAAGAGACCCCAGCGGGTATCAGGAGAGAAACGTGAAGAACCATCGTCACGGAGTGTGAAGGTGAGGAGGTAACGTGAGTCGTATGAGTAATTGATACGGCCGTAGAAGGAAACAAGGTAGTTCTCTGTCTTCCAGTAAGGATAGCGCTCGATAGCGGTTTCACCGACATTGAGTTTAATCTCGTTGGTTACATTGAACTTGGAAACGTCGCGGTCCTTGCCATAGAAATGCTGCCAGGAGTAACCTGCCATAACATCTACATGGTGTTTGCCGAACTCATGGTTGTAGTTTGCATAGAACTCCAGAAGGGCGTTGCTCCTGAGGTGGAACCAGTCTGTGTACTGGCCAATGCGGGGGTTCTCTGTATCCTTGTAAGCATTGTAGGAACCGGGGAGGGAACCAACTTTGCCGTTGGTGTGGGACATATCAAGACCAAGGTTCAGGTTGAAGCGGAGGTCTTCGAAGCCGTGGAGCTTATAGTCGAACTGTGCATTGCCGATGAAGCGGTAAGCCTTGGCGAGGTCACGGTTGCCATAGAGCATATCCAGAGGGTTGGCTGCTGCAAGGTTGTCAGGGGTGAAGGCATCACCGGAACCGTTACCATAGTTGAACCAGCCGTTGGTGGTTGTATAGTCAACCTGGCCTCTTGCATCGTATGCGTAAACAGGCATTGTAGGGTTGTAGAAGGCTGCTGTGCCAACTGCGCCACCATCGGCCTTGTCTTCCTGTGTGAAGACACCCTTGCCGTTGAGGTTTACTGAAAGATGGTCGTCAAGGAACTTGGGACTGAGGGAGAGGTCGATGGTACCTTTCTTATAATAAGAGGTCTTGAGGGTACCTTCCTGACCAAGATAACCGAAGGAGAGGCGGTAAGGCAGCCCTTTCAGTGTGCCGTAAGCGCTGAGGTTGTGGTCCTGGGCAAGGGCGGTACGGAAAATCTGGTCATACCAGTTGGTGTTATAATGACCAAGCTTGTTGCGGAAACCGGCACCGTTGTCAGTATCAGCAGGATAGGTAGCATAAACGAAATTCCTGTACTCATCGGCATTCATAATGTCAAGTTTGTTGACATTGTGTGAAAGGCTGAAGCTGCCGTTGTAAGAAATCTTGGGCTCGCCGTCGGTACCAGTTCCCTTCTTGGTTGTGATGATGATGACACCGTTTGATGCACGTGAACCGTAGATTGCTGCGGAAGAAGCATCCTTGAGGACAGTGAAGCTCTCGATATCGTTTGAGTTGACAGCCTCAAGAGGGTTGGTCATACCTTCACCAGCGTTATCTGCTAGCGGAACGCCGTCGATAACGATAAGAGGGTTGTTGGATGCGTTAAGGGATGCAGCTCCGCGGATACGGATGGTGGAACCTGCACCGGGACGGCCGTCACCGGAGATAATCTGCAGACCTGCAACCTTACCCTTGAGCATGTCCTGGGTGGAAACGATTGCACCTCTGTTGATTTCTTCTGTCTTGATGGCGGTAACGGAACCTGTCATGTCGTTCTTCTTGACAGTACCGTAACCGATGACAACCACTTCATTGAGGAAGTTTTCATCCTCTGCGAAGGTTACAGTTGCAGGAACTTCCGATGCCTTGAATGTCAAGGTGGAATAACCGATGCAGCTGAAAACTACGGTTGCATCCGCCGAAGAGACGTTGAGTACGTAGTCTCCGTCCAAACCGGTAGAAGTACCGTTTGTGGTTCCCTGCTCCAGTACGGTTGCACCGATTACAGGACCCATTGCGTCGACCACGACTCCCTTAACCTGATATCCACCCTGGGCGGACATAGTAGTAGCAGCCAGGCTTGTGAGCAGGACAACTACTGCGGTTAGAATCTTTTTCATTTGGAGTGTAGTTTTTATTATTTGAATTAGTATTAGTTATTTCTCTTTCACGAATCTTACGGCGATGCTGCCCATTGCCATGAAGATTGCGGCGATGATGAACATTCCTACAGCTACCGTGCTGTCTGCATGAGCCTTGGAAACAGTGTCAAGACTCTCGTAAACAGCCTTTCCGCCGGGTACGAGCACGCCGCGGAGCAGGCTTACCATCACACCACCCAGAAGACCCATGCAGATCTGAGGGATGGTAACGGTGAAGTTGAAGATGCCCATGTAGGCACCGCTGCTTCGTGCGTCAATGGCGCGGGAAAGTATTGAATAAGGCATTGCGAGCACGCCTGCCCACGCGATACCTATAAGAATCATAGGGAAAATCATGGCCACCTTGCCAGTGCAGAAAGCCAGGGAGGCATAGCCTACGGCGCCGCACAGAAGGCAGAGGGCATAGACTGTCTTGTTTCCGTACTTAGCGGCAAGCCTTGTCATAAGGAGGGAAATTATACAAGCCGATACCGGATATACGGCGTTCAGGACGCCGGTCCAGGTCTGGGCCTCACCGTTGAGCACTGCGCTGTCTGAAATGAAGGCGCGCGTTACAAGGGGCTGAAGATAATTCCACATAAGGAAGAGGGCCGCCCATGAGAAGAACTGTACTACGCCAAGCTGAATCATAGTCTTGGGAGTGGTCTTCAGAAGCTGCCAGAAGCTCTTTTTGGGCTCTGCCGGAGCAGCTTCCTGACCTTCCGCCGCACTGTATTCTGCGAACTCCTTGGGAGGATATTCCTTAACCTTGAAAACGGTTACAAGCACAGAGAGGAAGAGGATGGCTGCACCTGCGTAATATGACCATGCAACGTGCTGCATTGCCTGTCCGGGCACCTCCTCGTCCGATGCACCAAAGACATTGGTCATGATGAGTGGAAGCAAAGCTCCGATTACGGAACCAAGGTTGATAAGGAAGGTCTGGACTACGAAGCCCTGGGTTTTCTGACTGTCGTCCAGCATATCGGTAACCAGGGCCCTGAAAGGCTGCATGGTGATATTGAACGAAAGGTCCATGAAAAGGAACACAAGGGCACCCATCAGCAGCGGCGCAAAGGCCAGCAGGCTGGGGCAGTTAGGCATTAGAATCAGCGCTATGGTTGATATCACGGCACCCAGAAGGATGTAAGGGCGCCTGCGGCCAAGTTTAGTCCATGTACCATCGGAGAACATACCGATAATGGGCTGCACAACAAGCCCTGCAAGCGGGGCTGCCAGCCAGAAAAGACTGAGGCTGCTGAGGTCTGCTCCGAATGACTTGAGCATTCCGGAGGTATTGCTGTTCTGCAGTGAATAGCCAATCTGGACTCCCAGGAACCCGAAACTGAGGTTCCATATCTGCCAGAATGATAATTTAGGTTTACGTTTCATCGTCTCTTAAACGTTTTTAACAAGCAAATATACCTACATCGTTTTAAAAAAACGGTTTAATTCCGACGAACGGTTGATTTTTCAGGATGAACGGTATTGTTTTGGGACCTTTTTGTGCACAAAGTTCCCTCCTTAATGCAAAAAATAACTATATTTGAGCACTTAAAAACTAACCTCTTATGGTCATTAAGTACGACAACAGTCTGGTGATTCACGGGTTTGCGATTCTGCACGCCGCCACAACCATGCTTTGCCTGGCGGCCGGGGTTGACGACTCCATTTTCCTTACCGTCTGGACAATGGCCATGACGGTACTGCTTTGCAACATAAAGGAGTTGTCCGTAGAATTCACGGCAATCAGCGTAGTCCTTGTAAATATTTTGGGTTACGTTTTGGGCATGGCCATCGCCGCAGGCTTCAACCTGCTCACGGACATCGGCTTCCTGACCCATGCAGCCTCAACTTTTATAACCACAGAAGTGCTTGGATGGTCTATCGTACTGCTTGTACCGGGGAATAAACGTGAAGGACGAGATATCAAAGACCGATGGCTGTGGGTCGCCATTCTGGTAGTGCTGATTGCCAGGATAATCATAGGTCTGCTGTCCTCCAGCCAGGTTTTTGAAAGCGTACAGCTGTCAGAGGCGGTAGCAATGCTGGTTTCCAATTCAGGAGTTCTTCTGATTCTGATTTGCGTCAACGTTATACTTCTTCACCGCGTGCACAGCGCGGGAGGTTTCAAGAGCCGCAGGGTCTCCCTTATTTGGCATCTGCTGCTGTTCTTGGTCAGCCCCGCCGTCTGCGTAATGATGATGGCGATAGGCTTACCCACAAAATATGAAGTACCCTTTACGCTTCCCCTTTGCCTTGAGCTACTGATTCTTTCGTTTATAGCACAGGTCGTCACATATTCCATCATCTACCTTATTTATTATGTAACATCGACAAGGCGTGAGATGGAGGCGGAGCGCACAAAAAGCCTCATCGCCCAGATGGAATACCACAATCTCAAGCAGCAGGTGAACCCGCACTTCCTATTCAACTGCCTGAATGTACTGGACGCCCTTGTGGCCCAGGGAAAGACGGCCGAAGCCCGCAGCTTCAACCGCAAGCTGGCGCAGATGTACAGGTACATGCTCAACAATGAGAATGAGTCCCTGATTCCCCTTTCCGAAGAGTTGGAATACGTTAACATGTATACGGATTTGCTGAAGGTGCGCTTCCCCTCCGGGATGTTTGTGGATACTGTCATTGCCGATGCCGCCAAGAACCGGTACGTTGTTAAATATTCAGTGCAGATGCTGGTGGAAAACGCCTACAAGCATAATTCCATCTCTGAAAACGACCCATTGAAGATTATCATCAAGGCCGATGATGACAGGATTACCGTATCCAACAACCGGCATCCGAAGGTAAGCAAGTCTGAATCCACCGGCCTGGGGCTTAAATACATAAGACAGAATTACTTAGCCAACGGAGGCAAAGACATAGAAATTATTGACACGGCCGATGTTCACTCGGTCTCCTTACCCCTGTTGTAACCATGAAGGCATTTATTATTGAAGATGAAATAATGGCCCGCGAGGCCCTTGTAGCCACCCTTGCAGAATTATTCCCGGACATTACCGTCGTGGGCTCGGCCATGAGCGTGGCCGGGGCCGTTGAATGGCTTTCCAACCCGGCTAACAAGCCGGACATGATATTCATGGACGTGGAGCTGTCCGATGGCAAATGTTTTGAGATTTTCAGGCAGATTCGGGTTACGGCTCCGGTTATCATGACTACGGCCTACGACAACTATGCTGTGAAGGCTTTTGAGGTGAATTCCGTGGATTACCTCCTGAAACCCCTGGAACCAGCCGCCCTAAGAAGGGCCGTGGAGCGCTGCCGGGAGAGGATTTCAGAAGGACAGACAATAGACATTGACAAGTTGCTGGCTTCGCTTCAGCCGTCGCGTCCTTCGTGGAAGGAGACCCTGCTGGTTCCCTTCGGGGACCATTTGGTTCCACTGCGCACAGCAGATGTTGCATATATCTACTCGGAAGAAAAGCTGAACCACATTCTGACTCGCAAGGGAGAGCATTATATGATTGACGAGTCCCTGGACAGCATCGCCTCCAAGCTAGACCCGTCGCAGTTCTTCAAGATTTCCCGCAGCGCCATCGTCTCAAGAAAGGCGGTGGGCAGCCTTACCAAACTACTTGGCGGCCGCCTGCGCATAGAACTGGCCCTTGAACCCGGTACTGGAGCGGGTCGGGGCGCGGCCTCCCCGGAAGTCTCCCGCTCCCACACCGAAGCCTTCCTCTCCTGGATTGACGAATAATCCAAATAATTTGTATCTTTGCAGCCGCAAGAGCCTTGCCTAAGCCACACAGAACACCTATATAAATGACAGTTACTCCTTACCGATATTTAAGGGAGTTGGGCAAGACTTTGTCCCAGCACCGGCCACAGAGCCTGAGGCCTCATAACAACTGGATGGCCCTAAGTCCACTGGCCGTTTTCCTGGTGGTTTATCTCGTATCCTCCATTGTTGCAGGCGATTTCTACAAGGTCCCTATCGTCTCTGCCTTCCTGATTGCCGCAGTTTATGCCATTGCAATAAGCCGCGGCGGAGACCTTGACCGCCGCGTTGTGATATTCTCTGAAGGCGCCGGCAACAAGAGCGTCCTGCTGATGATTTGGATTTTCGTACTTGCGGGAGCCTTTGCCAGCACAGCCAAGGAAATCGGCGCAGTAGACGCCACAGTGACCCTGACAACCTCTTTACTGCCCGGAAACCTTCTTCTTGCAGGCATGTTCGTGGCTTCCTGTTTAGTGTCGATGGCGGTGGGAACCAGCGTCGGTACAATCGCGGCCCTAATGCCTATTGCAGCAGGCCTGTCCGAGCCGGCCGGGATCGATATCGCAATGATGGCTGCGGCTATTACAGGAGGAGCTTTTTTTGGCGACAACCTGTCATTCATTTCTGATACGACAATTGCCGCTACCAGGACTCAGGGCTGCAAAATGTCAGAAAAATTCAAGGCCAACCTGGCCCTGGCCCTTCCAGCCGCGATAATTGTCTGCGTTATTTATGTCATAGCCGGTTCCGGTGCCACGGAAATTGCCTCTTCCGGAGATATCAACATAGTAAAAGTGCTTCCGTACCTGGCAGTCATAGCGCTGGCCATTGGCGGAATAAACGTAATGGTTGTCCTGCTGCTTGGAATCGTGATTAACGGCATCATCGGCTTTGCATGCGGAGACTTCGGATGGGTGGGTTACCTTGAATCCATCGGCCGCGGAATAGCCTCCATGGGCGATTTGATTATTGTGACGATGCTGGCAGGAGGTGTGCTTGAAATAATCCGTTACAACGGAGGAATAGACTTTGTGGTTGCGCGGCTGACGTCCCGAATCAAGGGCCGTAGGGGAGCTGAACTTTGCATCGCAGCGCTTGTGAGCCTTGCCAACCTTTGCACTGCAAATAACACTATAGCAATTATTTCCACAGGAGAGATAGCCCGTAACATCACGGAAAAATATGGCCTCAGGCCCCGCCGTACGGCGAGCCTCTTGGATACATTCTCATGTATTGTCCAGGGCATCCTGCCCTATGGCGCCCAGCTCCTTATGGCAGCGGGGCTTGCAGGAGTCGGAGCTCTTTCAATCATCAGGTATCTGTACTATCCTCTCGTGCTGTTTTTCATCACCTGCCTGTCCATAGTTTTCGCAAAAGGAGCAGCAGAATCCAAAAAGGCTTGAACAATTCAAAACACTTTCTTACATTTGTAGGAAACAATGTAAGAAATGAGTCTGTACAGTTACTTCCGAATCTCCAAGCCGTCACCAGAAAAGGTGTCGCAGGATGCTGTGCCAAGTGTATATAAACACTTGAGGAACAGCACTTTCTGGGGAGTAACCGCAGCCTACAGCATATTCTATATGTGCCGCCTGGCAATGAGCGTTGTCAAAAAACCGCTCATTGACGAAGGCATTTTTTCCGCCGGGGAACTTGGCATTATCGGCTCTGCCTTCCTGCTTGTATATGCGGCTGGAAAGTTTATCAACGGAATAATCTGCGACTATTGCAATATTAAGCGGTTCATGGCCGCAGGCCTGGGAATATCGGCCCTCATTAATCTTATTATGGGTCTGTTGGGCCTTGTGCAGCCGATGGTGTCCGTCGCCTCCGGCATCATTATGTTCATCCTTTTTTCCGTTTGCTGGGGAGTGAACGGCTGGGCGCAGTCAATGGGAGCGCCGCCGGCAGTCATCAGCCTGTCCAGATGGTTCTCCCTTAAGCAAAGGGGTACATATTACAGCATCCTGAGTTCCACTCCTTACCTTGGAAAGACGGTTTCATTTATCCTGCTTGGCTTTATTGTAAGCTGGCTGGGATGGCAGTTCGGCTTCATACTGTCCGCCATTGCCGGTCTTGCAGGCTTCCTTATAATACTCTGTTTCGTAAAGGATAATCCTGAGAGCCAGGGGCTTCCGTCGATTCAGGAAATCACCGGGGACAATGTGTCCAAGGCAGACAAAATGCCCACCAGGGAGCTTCAGAAATATGTTTTCAAGAACCCCGGAATCTGGGTTATCGCCCTTTCCAGCGCCTTCGTCTATATTACCCAGTATGCCATCAGCGATTGGGGAATCCTGTATCTGGAAGAGGGCAAAGGCTTCTCGGAGATTCAGGCTCCGCAGATTATTTCGTTCTCTGAGGCCTTCGGCATCGCCGGCACCCTGCTGGCAGGGTGGATATCGGACCGTGTCTTCAAGGGAAGCCGCATCATTCCGGTAATTCTGTCCGGTCTTGTATGCCTTTTTGCATTGTCAATGTTCCTCTTTACCGGGGGCGGATATCTTATAAATATCGTTTACGTATCCCTCTTCAGCCTTGCGATAGGAATGGTGTTCTGCATAGTTGCCGGCCTTATGGCCCTTGACATCGTCCCGCGAAAGGCAACGGGAACAGCCCTTGGCATAGTTGGAATCATCAGTTATGTGGCCGCGGGGATACAAAGCGTCGTGAGTGGCTTCCTTATCCAGCATGGCAGCCACGACGGCGGATACGACTTCACGGCTACAGCGTATTTCTGGATGGCAGCCTGCCTGCTGTCCTTCCTGCTGCCGGTTGCAGCTTGGCATCGTCTTCATAAGAAAGTAGTTGAATAATAAATATTTAGATATATGCGCATCAGAATTTCACTCAATTACAGGGCCCTATGGGGGCAAAGATTGGTCTTGGTTACAGAAGGCCGACAGTATCCTATGGAAGGGCACGAAGACGGCTTGTGGACCCTCACCCTTGAAGATATGCCGTCAAGCGGTGAGTACTGTTTCCTGCTTTGCGACGAGGCCGGGAAGCAGCTTCGCTGTGAGGCTTCCGGCCACAGCTACAGCAGCAGGGCCGTTAAGGAACTGCTAATCAAGGACAAATGGAATGACGTTTCAGAGAACGCTCCATTCAAGACCGGCTTTTTCAAGGATGTGATCTTCAAGCGTAGCGATGAGGGGAAGCGCTCCGCTTCCGGCTACCTCGCCCTGAACGTTTGCGCACCTACCCTGCGCCCCGGCGAGCGCCTTGCCATTAGCGGCGATTTCAACGACTGGGGCAGCCCCGTGCCAATGGACTCATCGGCCTTCCCTGTATGGAAAATCAGCCTGCCGGGCGATGCTTCTTTTGAATATAAGTTCCTGATAATCAGTGACGATCCTTTTATCCCCGTTCAGTGGGAAAGCGGCGTTAACAGATATTATAATGCCGATGATGCCGGGAGCGCTCATGTCATTGTTAATGAGCCTGAGCCTGTTTTCAAGCGTAACAACTGGCGTGGAGCCGGTGTTGCCGTTCCTGTATTCTCACTTCGCAGCCGTGAGGGCTTTGGCGTAGGAGAGTTCAACGATATAAAACTTCTTGTTGACTGGGCAGCAGAGACCGGCCAGAATGTGATTCAGCTGCTGCCTATCAATGACACTACCATGACACATTCATGGACGGATTCTTATCCTTACAACGCCAACACCACCTTCGCCCTGCATCCGCAGTTTATTCACCTGCCAGCTGCCGGAGTAAAGGAAAACAAGGAATACAAGGCTCTTCAGGAAGAACTGAACGCCCTTCCGAAAATTGATTATGAGAAGGTTAACTCTGCCAAAAACGCCCTGCTGAAGGAGGTTTATGAGTCTGCCTCAGGACGCAAGGTTCTGGCAAGCACGGCCTTCAAGAAGTTCTACGATGCCAATGTTTCCTGGCTTGAGCCTTATGCCGTTTTCTGCTGCCTCAGGGACAAATATAAGACCCCGGACTTCTCCAAATGGGGAAAGATGGCGAATTATTCTCCAAAGGCCGTTGCAAAATGGGCCAGGGAGCATCAGGAAGAGGTAGGTTATCACTATTTTGTCCAGTTCCATCTTGACAAGCAGCTTAAGGAAGTTGTGGCCTATGCTCATTCCAAGGGTGTTGCCCTTAAGGGAGACCTGCCTATCGGCATAAGCCGCACAAGCGTTGACGCCTGGGTTTATCCGGAGCTGTATCATCTTGATTCACAGGCAGGAGCACCGCCGGATGCCTTCTCTACTCTTGGCCAGAACTGGGGTTTCCCCACATATAACTGGGAGAAGATGTCAGAGGACGGCTTTGCCTGGTGGAAGGCCCGCATGCACAAGATGAGCGAGTATTTTGACGCCTTCCGCATTGACCATATCCTTGGTTTCTTCCGAATCTGGGAGATTCCGATGGATGCTGTTCACGGCCTTCTTGGCCACTTTAACCCGGCCCTGCCGTTCTCTGAGGACGAGCTGGCTGCAAACGGATTCAACATCAGTTCAGGACTTTATAGCAAACCTCTGCTCTACGACTGGATACTGAACGAGATTTTTGGCGTCAAGGCCGATGTGGTCCGTCAGAAATACATTGTTGACGGCGCACTTGCACCGGAGGTCTCCACCCAGCGCAAGGTTGTGGAAACAGTTGAGGATGAGGATATTAAGAATGGCCTTCTGGCTCTTTTGGACGATGTCCTGTTTGTTGAAGACCCCCGCAAGAAGGGCTATTGGCACCCGAGGATTTCTGCACAGAATTCCTATGCTTTCCGCTGCCTGAATGACGGACAGAAAGAGGCTTTCACACGCCTGCACGATGATTTCTTCTATCGCCGTCACAATGACTTCTGGCGGGATTCTGCAATGTTCAAACTGCCTTCAATCCTCTCTTCTACCGGCATGCTTACCTGTGGCGAGGACCTTGGAATGATTCCGGAATGCGTTCCTTCCGTAATGAACGAACTTGGAATCTTGTCGCTTGAAATCCAGCGTATGCCAAAGAGCGTTACTGAAGAGTTTGCGAATCCGGCAGTTTATCCTTACCGCTGCGTTTGCGCAACCGGTACTCACGACACTTCCAACATCCGCGCATGGTGGGAGGAAGACCGCGAGGTTACGGAGCATTTCTGGCGCAATATGCTGCACCGCGGAGACGATATGCCTTGGTTCTGCGAGCCCTGGGTTGCAGAAATGATTGTGAAATCGCATCTGGATTCTCCCGCAATGCTTTGCATCCTGCCGCTGCAGGACTACCTTGCAACTGACGAAGACTTGCGATATCCCGGAGACCCGGCCGATGAGCGCATCAACGTGCCTGCCATCCCCCGCTTCTACTGGCGTTACCGCATGCACATAACCCTTGAGGACCTCATCGCCAACCGCAGCTTCACCCAGAAGCTCTCTGGCATGATATCCGCCTCCGGCAGGGGAAAATAGGACTAGGGGTACTTTCTGAGCCATCTTCTCTTTTTTAACCAATTTTAAAGTAGATTATATGAGTAAAGCGACTAATAATCCAGATTACATATCTGACGATTTCATCCCTTTAGACGAATCTTACAACTATAGCACCGAGGCTCTTCTTAAAATAGATGAAATGACAATTATCCGTGATGAAGAAGAGGCTATGAATTATCTCAATTTGTTTTGGGATCACATGGAATCTAAGTATCATGGCAGACCAACTGTGGATCCGAATGATTTCAGGACTTTATTCCGTAAGAACAAGGAGCTGGTCATACTTCCGACGGTTGGAGCCGATGGTTGGGAGGTAGATGAATTGATTGACGGAGCAGAAGCTGCCCTTAGCGGCGTAATCCGCGATGGTGATTATGTTATGCTCCTTTTTGCCTCATCAGAAGATGACTGCCGTCTGGATGCTTGTTATTACGATGATTTCCGTGAAGCGATGAAGACCTGTTTCGGGAAGCGCGCCCGGCTCATTTTCGGCTCTACCATCCCGGACTATCGCCAACCATACTGCCGCAGCCTACAAGCCAGCATCCTCATACTCCATTCATAGTAAATAGAAATAATCTGATAAACTAAATGTTTACGAAATATTATTCTATCGTCGGAAAGGAATTCCTACTGGAAGAGTCCGAAGCCACAGAAAGTGCAGTTGCCGCTATTAACTCTGCTTACGAGTCTCTTGCAAATACCAATCCTGACATGGATGAAACGAGCAAGATTTTGTACTTGGTTCTTCAGGCAGAAGTGAAGAAACATGATATCCCCTCAGGGGCACCATCAACACGCATAAAGATAAAAGTTATTAGCAGAGAGTTTACAATCTCAACTACAGAACAAGCAAAAACTATCTTAAAACAAGTAGAAAAAGACCTTGATAAAAGATATCTCAGTTTATTAGCAAGATACCCTGACAAATCAACCGAAGAGCTGTCACGCATCATGCTGCTTCAAATGTATCTTCCTTCTTAGCAGAGGCCAAACCTCGCTTAAAGAACTTGAGGAAAATGTAAAGAAATATTCAAAAACATGGTCAATAAACTATATTGGCCATGTTGCTTCGATTGCCCGACTCATAACATTTGATTATAAAACAAGCATAACTATCATGGAGGAAATACAATGAACAAAGGATGGCCATTCATTAAACGCCTCATAAAGGAGGCTGAAAAGCAGGAGGTCGGGCAGTCAGAAATGCCAGCCTTCCTAAGGGAACATCTTACCGCAGTTCTGGACACATTGGAAGATCTGGTCCAAAAAGGCATCGATTTGTCAGATATGCAAGTCGTTTCCAACCTAAAGAATCTTGAGCTGGCTTTTCATCAGGTTCCCCAACAGCGCATTTATTCTTGGGATGCAGCAATCGTACTAGGTGAATTTGAAGAATACATTGAGCGATTTTACGCAATTCTTTCCATCCCTCAGCAGAATGCGGAAACCAGTTTTACGGCACGATGGATCATCAATCGATTTGAATCTTTCCTATCAAAAAGACGATATTTGGATACATACCTGTCCTATATTGAAGACGACATCCTCGAAGTGCAAGATTGTTTTGAGAGCACAAGGTCAAAAGCCCAGGTAAAGCTTCAAGCGCGCCTTAAGGAACTGAAAGGAAAGAAGAAAGATCTTGAAGAAAAGAAAATCCAGTGTATGCAGCGGTTTAACAACCACTTGGGGCTATACTTAACCATTTGCAACAACCTGAATAAAAACGGCAGCGATATGCTACGGGCCATGCTTGTATCCGCGGCAGAAAATGTAGCCAATGCTTTATATACAGATGATGCCTGGGAAGAAGCAAGGCTTCTTTGGGAGTATGTTATCACTTTATTAGAGCAGGATAATGTCAGAATTACACAGCGAGAAGGACGCCTGAATATTGCCAAGAATGTTTCTAAAGCACTAAAACAGGGATTCAAATGAAAGACGATAATTTAAAATACGGATTTCCCCATAGGATGGAACGTCATCCTATGGGGAATGAGTCATTGAATAAAGGTATATCTGTCATTATTCCGTGCTATTACAACTGGGCTTTTGTTGAAGAGTGCTTGGACTCTGTGTTTCAGTAGCAAAATGTAAATACGCAGGTAATATGTGTGCATAGGACAGCTCAGTCAGCCTTCCTTAAACAAATGGTATTACGAATATCAAAGACAGAAAGATAATTTAGGGTATCGTGCATACTTATTACAGTCCATCGAAAATCACCCATTGCGTACTATGCTCACAAAGGCATATCAGACAATGATATATGGCTGGAAACATACGCAGAAAGACATTCGGAAAGATATCTCTTATATGGATACGGACAGTTTTCTGACAATGTCTTATTACATGTTAACATCGTTTGATGCAGAAAGCGATGAGGCCATTCTCGATGCAGCAAAAAAGTACTTAAACTTATAAAAGCAGAAACCAGGACGAGGTTAAGTCTTTGGGGATTGAGGGACAACTCGTTTTAGGATGCTATTGTTGATTATCAATGAGTTACATGATTCAACTTGGCAATATTTGCTAAGTTGAAATGCGTAAGTACTTGATAATCAATATAGGGCTAAACCATGAGGGCCATATACTCCCGTGTCTCATTTTCCACCTTGTTCAATTCTTCGCTTTCCATTGTATTCTGTAATTCTACGGCAAATATCGGAAAATAAAGCTAAACTAACATTTTCTTTTTAGTATATTTGCAGGTATGGAAAAGATGTTGCTTCATGTTTGCTGCGCGCCGTGCAGCGGGGCTATTATAGAAAAACTGGACAATGATGGGGTAAAACCGGTGGTGTTTTTCTCCAATTCTAACATTGTTCCAAAGGTAGAATACGACCTGCGCCTGGCGGAATGCAAGCGGTATTGCGACAAATTTGGCATAGAGGTTATAGAGGATGACTACGACCACGCGGCGTGGCGGGAAGCCATAAAGGGCTTCGAGCATGAGCCAGAGCGGGGTGAGCGCTGCATGCGTTGCTTCCGTTTTCGCCTGGAACGGGCGGCGAAATACGCCCGGGAGCATGGTCTGGATACCTTGACGACAAGCCTGGCGTCGTCCCGCTGGAAGGATTTGGAGCAGGTGGATGCGGCCGGCAGTTTTGCCTGCGGGCTTTTTCCCGGGGTCCATTGGTGGGGGCAGAACTGGCGGAAGGGGGGCCTCCAGCAGCGTCGCTCTGAAATCATCAAGGAACAGAACTTCTATAACCAAAATTTTTGCGGTTGTGAATTTAGCATTAGAATTATTGAATAAAGATAAACCCATATTGCTTCTCAAACCTTCGCTTCGCTCACCCCTCCCATCGCAAGCGATGGGCCCCTCCCTCTAACAATGCCGAGGGTGGCATGGGTTTGATGAAGCAACATGGGTTTATCTGAACACAAATAACTATGAGGAAAACAGCGATTTTAGCAGTGATGGCTGCGGTAGTGGCAGCGTGCTGCAGTAAAGAGGAAAAGCCACAGGCAGACCCTGTAGAATATGTAAACATCCTGTGCGGAACAGCATCGCAGTATGAGCTGTCCACCGGCAACACCTATCCCGCAGTAGCCGTCCCTTGGGGAATGAACTTCTGGACACCCCAGACCGGTAAAAACGGCGACGGATGGACCTACAGCTACTCCGCAACCAAAATCCGCGGCATCAAGCAAACCCACCAGCCCAGCCCCTGGATTAACGACTACGGTGCATTCAGCTTCATGCCCGTCACCACCGGCCCAGTATGGGACGAAGAAGCCCGCCAAAGCTGGTTCTCCCACAAAGCAGAAACCGCAAAACCCTATTACTACAGCATCTACCTTGCAGAACATGACGTAGTAGCCGAGCTCTCCCCCACCTCAAGAGCCGCCGCCGTCAGGCTTACCTACCCTGAAAAAGAACAGTCCTACCTTGTCGTAGACGCCTATCACAGAGGCTCTTACGTAAAAGTCCTGAAAGAAGAAAATGCCATCATCGGCTACACAACATATAACTGCGGCGGAGTAACCGACAACTTCAGGAACTGGTTCATCGTCAAATCCGACACCCCATTTGAAACCATCGGCACCATCGCCAATGATAAACTCTCCGCAAGCGAAGAAGCAGCATCAGACCACAGCCTTGCAATGGTAGGCTTCAAAACCGCCCGCGGGCAGAAAGTCAACCTCAAAATCGCATCCTCATTCATAAGCCTTGAACAGGCCCGCATCAACCTTAAAGAGGTGGAAGACAAAGACTTCGACTCCGTTTGCAAAGAAGCGAAAGACCTCTGGAACAGCACCCTCGGCCGCATCGAAGCAGAGGACGGCAACCTTGACCACCTGCGCACCTTCTACTCATGCCTTTACCGCAGCCTGCTCTTCCCCCGCGACCTTTCAGAAATTGCTGCCGATGGTACCCGCGTCCACTACAGCCCCTTTGACGGACAGGTTCACGAAGGCTATCTCTTTGCCGATACCGGCTTCTGGGACA
Source organism: Bacteroidales bacterium (assembly GCA_017459075.1). Lineage (GTDB taxonomy): Bacteria > Bacteroidota > Bacteroidia > Bacteroidales > UBA932 > Cryptobacteroides. Next base: position 13,238 of record JAFUDQ010000007.1, on the reverse strand, counting down.
CCTTCCGCAGCCTCTTCCCCCTGCTGAACCTGATTTATCCTGACCAGAGCGCCAAGATGCAGGAAGGCCTTGTGAACACATGGAAAGAAAGCGGCTTCCTGCCGGAATGGGCATCCCCCGGCCACCGTGGCTGCATGGTAGGAAACAACTCCGCCTCTGTCGTTGCCGATGCATTCGTTAAAGGCATCCGCGGCTACGATGCCGAGGAGCTTTGGAAAGCCGTCACCAGCGGAGCCCATAAGGTTCACCCCGAAGTAAGTTCAACAGGCCGCCTTGGCTGGGAATACTACGATTCCCTGGGCTATGTTCCCTGCGATGTAGGAATACGCGAAGATGCTGCCCGCACCCTTGAATACGCCTATGACGACTGGTGCATCTGGCGCTTCGGCCAGGCCCTTGGCAAGAGCGAAGAAGAGTTGGCACCTTACAAGAAGGCAGCCCTCAACTACACAAACCTGTTTGACAAAGAATACAACCTCATGAACGGCAAGACAAAGGACGGGGAGTTCCGCAGGCCGTTCAGCCCGGTAAAATGGGGCGGAGACTTCACGGAAGGCAACTCCCTGCACTATACATGGTCAGTATTCCATGACATCCAGGGCCTTGAAAACCTTATGGGTGGCGAAGATGCCTTCAATGCGATGATGGACACCGTCTTTGCGATGCCTCCTGTTTTTGACGACAGCTATTATGGCTTCGTGATTCATGAGATTCGCGAAATGCAGATAATGAACATGGGTAACTATGCCCACGGCAACCAGCCCATCCAGCACATGCTCTATCTGTATGACTGGAGCGGCCAGCCTTGGAAAACCCAGTCCCGCGTTCGCGAGGTAATGGAGAAGTTCTATAATTCCAACTTCGATGCTTACTGCGGAGACGAGGACAACGGCCAGACATCGGCCTGGTACGTATTCAGCGCCCTTGGCTTCTATCCCGTCTGCCCGGCATCGGACCAGTATGCAATCGGTACTCCCCTGTTTGACAAGGTTACGGTCAAAAGGCCTGACGGCTCCTTCACCCTTACCGCAAATGACAACGGGGCAGACCGCTTCTATATCTCCGGCATGAAGGTAAACGGCAAGAGTTGGACTCACAACTACCTCAGCCACAGTGATTTGGTTAGCGGCGCAAATATCACCTTCGACATGTCGGACGCTCCGTCAACCACCCGCGGAACAGAACCTGAAGACAAGCCTTACAGCATGTCAACGGCAGAATAATAACCACAAATTGGGATTTGACAAAAGGCGGCAAGAAATTATTTTTGCAAAAAATATCAGATATGACAATAAAGAATGGTTCCGTTTTACGCTATTCCAGCTCCATGAAAATGGCGGAGCTCATGGAAGGCAATTCCCTGCTTCTTGGTGTTCTGCAAAGACTTGGGCTGGGCTTCGGCTTCGGAGAAGAAACTGTGGAAGAAGTATGCGAAAAAGCCGGTGTATCAGCAGATACTTTCCTGCTCATTTGCAACGTCTATACAATTGACGGATACATGCCTTCCCACGAGGTTTTGCGCAAAGTAAGCATCAAGGACATCGTCAAATATCTGCACCAGAGCCACGATTATTATACCGGCGAAGTGCTCACGGAGCTTGAAGAAGCCATAGGCAAAATGATTGAGCCCTGCGATGCTGCCCATAAAAAAATCATCCGCGGTTTCTTTGCCGCTTATAAAGAAGAGCTGGCCAAGCATTTCCAGTATGAGGAAACAGTAGTATTTCCTTATGTGGCGACTCTGCTCCAGAGGGGCGGGGACAAGAACTTCTCCATCGAGCAGTTTGAGGAGAACCACTCCAACATTGACGAGAAGCTTGGAGACCTCATCAATATTGTCATGAAGTATATGCCGGCAGAGTGCAACAACCTGACTATCAGCAATGTACTGCTGAAGCTGTTCCTGCTGCGCACAGACTTGGAGAAACATACTTCCATAGAGGACAACATCCTTGTCCCTGCCGTTAACAAACTTGAGCGCCATGAGTAAGAAAGTCCTTGTAATAGTTCCTTCAATCATAGCCGCCAGGGGGCTGGAAAGCATTTTTTCAGACCTTGGCGAGTTCCAGGTTGCCGGAATACTGAGGGACCTTTCGCAGAGCAGCCTGACACGCCTGCGCTCCATCGACGCAGATGCAATCATACTTGACCCTTCCGTTCTTGACTATGAGTCCCGCCATAAGGCGAGGGCCCGCGTTTCGGAGTATTCCGATGCTTCCGTGATTGCCTTCCAAAGCGGCCTGTGCGACGAAGAGAGCCTGAAGCAGTTCGATGAAATCATCGGCCTGTATGATGATCCCACAACGGTTATCCGCAAAGTGAGGGAGGCCATAAGCGCAGAGAATGATTCCCCGAAGACAGAGGGCGAAGAGCTCAGCGCCAGGGAGAAGGAGATTCTTGTTTCAGTTGCGAAGGGAATGCTCAACAAAGAGATTGCAGACCAGTACAATATCTCTATCTACACGGTTATTACACACCGCAAAAACATAACCCGCAAGACCGGAATCAAAACTGTCGCCGGCCTTACAGTTTATGCTCTGCTTAATAATCTGATAGACGTTAATTCTTTTGAATAGAGGTCGGTTGAGACGGCTCAGCCAGGCCTAAGACTTCATTGAAGAATTCCGTCCGGACAGGGGGCCAGGCCTCTTCACGCCACATTGAATGCCCGCAGGTAGGAACGCACAGGAAATGCTTTTCTGTGCTGCCCAGATTATTGTAAATGGCAAAATTCGTATGAGGCGGGCAGGTGGGATCCTGAAGGCCGAAGGACATGTAGGCAGGGCATTTTACCCGCGGCGCGAAGTTCTTCACATCAAAGTAGCTTAGAAGGTCATAAATTGCCTCATGGGGTATTCCTTCCGCGTCGGCGGCCTCAAGGACTTCATGGACGGGCCACCAAACGATGCTGCCATAGTCCGGGAAGTCTCCCATGAAGGGAACGGCCGGTGCAATGGCTTTGATGCGGCTGTCAAGGGCGGCAGAAACAACGGTAAATGCACCTCCCTGACTCTCACCATAAGCTATAAGTTTCTGAGTATCAGCCTTTTCAAGGGATGCAGCAAAATCCACGGCCCGTTTGACGTCCGCAAAAGCTCCACGGTAATAAAACTCTTCCTTGGATGCAAGGCCGCGGTCTATCCACCGTCCTTCGCTCTCGCGGAAAATTCCCTGACCGCGGACACTGACAAGGAAGTCAATCCTGTCCGGATTTGCCGAAGGGTCGAAGGGGTAGACATCGGCCCCGTAACCCATATATTGAATATGAACCGGATATTTTCCTTCCGCAACGGGGATGCAGACGATGCCGCCCGCTTCCGCCCCGCCAAGGGACTTGAAACTGACCTTGAAACTCTCCCTTATGTCGTTGGAATTCTCCGGCATGGGCGTCCATTTCGCCTCAAGGGGAATCCCTGACAGCTCTGAGAGCGTCGAGTCCCAGAATGCATCAAAATCCTCCTTTGCATCGGGAACGCTCACAACTTCATCCGGGCGCACACCTATGCTAAAGTGCCTGTCTGCATAGCGAACCTCATAAAAACCCGCTTCCATGGCTCCCAGGCCGATGTTTAATAAACTATCCGGTCCGATGGTGACTTCCTGCGCGAATACGGTGTCCTGAACCGAGGCCATCAGTGAGCGGTCTGTAACCAGCGTCAGGCAGAAGGTGCCGATGGTGTCTGCCTTTGTGCTTAGGTTAATCTGGCCTTTACCAAGGAAAAGCCATTCGGGGCCATCTGCAGCCGTTCCGGTAGGCTGATGGTTTTCTGTCCGGCAGCATGCTGCCATTATAAGAACAAGAGTTGTAGCAAGTAGGAGCCTTTTCATATACACTTATGGGTTTAAAGCGTAAATATATGAATTATCCGCGAACTAAACAATCACAAGGCCGTCGGCAACGGCGCGGGCCACGCATTCCACAATGCTGTCAAGGCCAAACTTGCCCTTGATGCGCTCTTTATAGCTATCCACCGTATTTACAGTGATTTCCAAGGCCGATGCAATCTGGGTGTTGCTGTAGCCGGAGGTGGTTAGCTGGAGCACTTCCAGCTCGCGGGGAGTCAGCCCCTGCGGCTTGCGGGCCAATAAGTTATCCTGCCCGCCAAACAAGCGCTTTATCTTTGCAGAGTCGATGGTTTCTCCAAAAAACAGGCTCTTTCCGGAAGAGACATCGGCAACCGACTGTGCGATAGATTCAGGAGCGGAATCCTTTGCCAGATAGGCGCAGGCTCCGGAGGTAATGGCCTTTAGTATATATGCCGGGTTTTTGTAATGCGACAATACCAGCGTACGTACAGACGGAAAGGCATCGCGGATGATACCCAGAAGGGTAAGGCCGTCTGTCTCCGATTCCAATGTGATATCCACAACGGCCACATCGGTCTCCTGATGGGAATTCAGGAAGGCTACGGCCGCCCCGGGCGTGCCGACGGACTCTATGGATGCGAACTCTTTTTTAGCCGTCAGGGCCAACTTAAGTCCCATTAAGAAGACGGACGAATCGTCTATCAGAAGTACGTTTATCATAAGCGAATTGTTATTTCAAGTCCACCTTCCGGCCTGTTTTGGGCAGTCATTGAGGCCCCCATCTTTGCAAGAAGTTCCCTGGTTATTACGAGCCCCAGGCCATGGCCCCATTCCTTGACGCCCTCCTTCAGTCCCGGTCCTTCATCGATAATGTAAATCTTACGCGCCCGATGAGGCTCTTTCTCCCCTTCACTCCTTATGATAACTGATTTTGGCGATGCTTTCACGGCATTTTCCAAAAGATTCCGAAGGCAGGTCAGGAGCATATTCCTGTCCGTCCGCACATAGAGCCCGGAGGGGATATCTATCTTTATGATGTCGTTATCCCAGACGCTTGCCTTAGCCTCCACGGCAAGGGCCGATAGTTCATCCTCCCTCATAACAGGCTCCAGCATTCCTTTCTGGTTCAGGGACCAAAGGAGCAGGCTTTCAAGCAGGGTTGAAGTGTTGCCGGCAGACTTGGAAAGAGACTTTAGGCCCTCTTTCAGCTGCTCCGAAGAAAGGTTTTCCATCTGCTCGTACAGCTGCTGCGAGAGAAGGCGGGTCCCGGAGACAGGGTTTCTTAAGTCATGCGAAATAATTGAAAACCAGCGGTTTCGCGTATCCAGTTCCTTTACCAGCAGGCGGCGTTCCCTTAGGCGGACAACAAGCCATATAACGGCAATAAGGGCAAGGGTGTACAGCAGTAAGAAAGGCCAGCGTAGCATAAGCGGCAGCGGAACATGGATTTCGCTCACCTGTGTCTCCCCTCTTTCCCATCGGCCGAAAATATCAGAGCTTTGCTCTTCGAGGACATACCGCCCCGGGAGAACGTTGTCCGGGAGACCGGTGAAGCTGCCGTTAATCCATTCTCCCTGATTCAGGCGGTGCCGATGCTGCACCAGTGGTGCCAGAAGAAGGTTCCCGGATTCACCCAGGGCCAGCAGGCTGTCCGGATGAAAGACGGCGGCGCCCTCAGGGCCGCCGAAGGCCAGGCGGCCGTCGGACAGCCTGCTGGCCGCGCGCTCCCCGTAAATATCCGAGGGGAAGCCAAGGCCTTTACGGGCTACGCCTATACTGCCGTCTGTGTCTATAAAATACAGGCCTTCTTCCGTGCCAGCCCAGATGCGGCCTTTGGCGTCGTCAATGACGGATTGTACCATTTTCCCTCTTAGGAAGGATTGCCTGTCGGAGCCTGCAATGACGTTCCCGTCATGCCCGGCCCTGACAGGGCATCTCCATAAGCCGCGCCGGGTAGCCACCCAAAGGGTGCTGTCGGAAGCCAGGCAAAGGTCAGTTACATAATTATCCGGAATTGAAAGGCTGTCGGACGGATTATGTAAATACTTGGTAACCAGACGTGTATCCCTGTCAATTATATTGAGCCCCGCCTCCGTGGTACCATACACAAGGTTGCCCCTGGCATCCTCTATAAGGCGGCTTCCAAGACGGGAACTAAGGTATACCGCAGAGTCTTTGTCAGGAGAGGGATACTTGAAGGGGCTGAGCCACTCCGCCGGCAGAGTTTCCCCTGTTTTGCGGTCCCACTCGTTAAGACCGACGCCCTCCCATGACACAACCCAGAAGCGTCCGTCGCGGCCCTCCAGAAAGTCTGTAATCCAGTTGGAAGTAATGCGGTTGCCTTCTGCAACCACTCGCTGTTGCTCCGGGACAGGGCCGCTGATAAATCCCCGTTGGACTCTCCCCTTTTCCCATATATTGAAGCCGCAACCGGCATAAAGGCCAATATAAACCGCCCCGCCGCGGTCTTCGTAAAGGCAGGAAACGTGCCCCTCATTGGGGCGGCCTGCGGGGCGGTAATCTATGTGGTCATGCATGACAAAATGGCCCGTCACGCCCGGCTCTGACCGGGCATCCCCCAAAACATAGGCTCCGGCATCGGCTGTGCCAACCCAGAGACGGCCATCAGAGGCCTGCATCAAGGCTGTTATTTGTTTGCTTGGCAAAGAGATGGTCTGAACCTGTTGCTGGGCATGGCTTAGCACGGAAAGGCCATTGTCTCCCCCTACCCAAATATTTCCCCGACTGTCTTCAAAAATGCTGTAAAGCTCGGAAGAAGCCAATGAAGAAGGGTCTCCGGTCTGATGCTTAAACATCTGTGATTCAGAAGGTTTCTCCGTATCCACAAGGCATAATCCGTAACAGCCGGCGGCCCAGAGCCGGCCCTGATGATCTGTCATCAGCCTTGCATGCGCAAGAGGCAGGCGACCGATGTTTTTAAAAGTGCTGTCGGCATTATCAAATTGCAGGAGGCAGGAAAGGTAGTCGTCATAAGCGAAGAGGGCCCCGTCCTTCCATGAAAAGCTGCCAGTATTCCACCAGCCGCCTAATTTTCCGGGCTCCAGGACTGAAAAATAACCCAGGACAACCTGGGAAGGCACCATTCTTCCGCCAAGCCATAAGCGGCCGGAAGGGTCGGGAAATATCTGTTGTACAGGGTAATCTCCCTCAAAATCTCCTATAAGATATCGCAGACGGAGGTCTTCTTCTATCTTGTCGCTCTCTGAATGCAGGCGAACTAGGATGCTGTCTTTTGTCGCAGCCCATACAAAGCCCTCACGGTCTGCGCACAAGGCTCTGACGTGCTGCCCTTGCAGGGCGTACAGCCAGCCGTCCCCGGCATCATCCCAGGCCGTGCCGCGCACCACCAGACCTTCGGTCGTTCCAACCCACAGGCGGCTCCCCGCATAAATGGCCAGCGATGTTACCCATTTCCCGGGCAACACGGTCTGGAACCGCACTCCGTCAAAGCGGCACAGGCCTCCCCTGGTGCCTATCCACAAAGCACCATCGGCATCTTGCGTAATGTCATAAACCGTGTTGGAAGGCAAGCCGTCAGCTGCGCCGAAGTTGACAAAGCGTAAGGGCTCCCGGGCCAAGACTTCCGGCAGCATCGGCACAATAAAGAATAATATGACAGCAAGGCGTCTCATCTTGCTGCAAAGGTATCAATAAGTACTGAAAAAACCTTGTAATTCAATGGTTTGTGGTGGAATCCGCCACAAGGCTGAACTATAAAAAATGTAGATTTGCAAAAAATACGACCACAAACAACATACTTATGAAACACATTAAATTACTTGTTGCCGCAATCGCTGTATCAGTGTTTGGCATCAATGCTTCCGCCCAGTATTGGGGAGAAAGCGAAGTTACCAACTATCTTTATGCTGGTTATACTTCCATGAAAATTGATGATGAATCCTTGCCAGGATTCCATATCGGCTTGGGAGACCTCAACCAGATTAACATGGGAAACATTTTCTGGGACTACAACATTGATTTTGCTTATAACTTCAAAAGCGAGGATGGGGTTAAATACAAAGCCCTGAGCTTTAAGTATGCAATGGATTTGCTTTACAAGTTCGATGCTGCAGAGAATACTTACATTTTCCCCTTCATAGGTATTGCCTGCCGCCCGTTCCTCAGTGGAAAGACTTCTGTTGAAGGATATGGCGACTACAACTGGTTCAGCAAAGATGAGCTTGACCAGAATAGGTATCAGGCTGGCCTTCAGGCCGGTGTTCATGCCTTCATCGGCAATATTATGCTAAGGGCGGAATACCAATACTACATTTCCAAAATCTTTGACAAAAACGGCTCCGTAATCAGCCTGAGCGTTGGTTACAGGTTCTAAACGCATATTTACTAATATCGAAAAAGAGGCCGACCCACAAAGTCGACCTCTTTTTCGATTGAAGGAATCAGTCTTCTATTTGGAAAAGATTCAAGAAACCCGTCATCATGAAAACATTACGGATATCCTGGCAGATGCTGCGGACAATCACCTTTCCGCCTTTGGCTGCTGCGGCCTTGCGAAGGGTCAGGAAAATCCTGAGACCGGAGCTGGAGATATAAGTTAACTCTTTACAATCCAGGATAATAGTGCCATCGGCCTTTTCCTGAAGAGGTTCAAGGGTGGAAGTTGCTTCCAAAGATGCAGGGGTGTCCAGACGGCCTATAAGTTTAACCGTGGTTTCTGAGCCCTGGGTGTTGATGATTATTTCCATATTCTATAAATTTTTTGTCATTGAAAGTATATTCTTACCGTCTTTGCGTTCATAGGTGACGGTATCCATAATGTTCTTGACCAGATAGATTCCCAGTCCGCCGATAGGCCTGTCTTCCGCACTAAGGGTGATATCGGCCTCAGGCTTTGCAGTAGGGTCGAAGTGACGGCCGCTGTCGGTAATCACAAAGGACAAGGACTCTTCCCTTATAATCGCTTCAATGTCCACCAGCCCGTCCGTACCTTCAGGGTAAGCGTACATGATGACATTGGTCACAGCCTCTTCCAAGGCCAGATTCAGGCTCAGTGAAAGGCTGTGGTCCAGCTTCTTCTCTTCTGCAATCGTCTCCACAAACTCTGCCAGCTGGGGAATCTGCTGAATATCGTTATGGATTAGAAGATGCCGCTCAGCCTCAGGGTGCTGGTTTTCATTCAGGTAATGGATAATAAGCATTGTGAGGTCGTCACTCTGGGGAGCATCGCCAACAAAGGCGGCAACGGCCTTCTGCATCTCTTCCATGTGCCTCCGCGAGCCCTTGAGACCGGTCAGCGCCTGAAGCATCCTCTCCTCGCCAAACAGCTCGTGGGCAAGGTTTTCCGCCTCCGTGAGGCCATCGGTATAAAGGAAAATGGCATCGTCATAGCCAAGGTCCGCCTCCTGCTCCTTGAATTCCATGCCAGGCATTATACCAAGAGGAATGTTGGATACTACCGGCAGCAGGGACTTTTCACCGCCCAGAAGCACGGGCGCATTATGGCCGGCATTGCAATAGCGCAGGTGACCGTAATCCATATCCAGAACGCCGCAGAAAAACGTGACGAACATGCTGCTTTCGTTCATATCCGACATACTTTCATTCATTGCGGTAACAATGCGTGCGGGACTGTTTTCATGAGCCGATACCGTCCTGAACAGGCTTCTGGTAACGGCCATTACCAAAGACGCAGGCACACCTTTGCCGCTGACGTCGCCTATGCAGAAGAACAATTTATCATCCCTGAGATAGAAGTCATACAAGTCTCCGCCCACCTCTTTTGCCGGGACGATGGAAGCTAAGATGTCGATATCCTTGCGGTCCGGGTACGGAGGGAAGATTTTTGGCAGCATGGACATCTGGATGCCACGGGCGATTTTCAACTCTTCCTCCATCTTTTCCCTGCCGATGCTTATAGCCTCCATCTTCTTTTGCTGACGGGCGCTCCTCTGGATTATGAGTACCAGAAGGATTAAACCGAAAATCTGAAGCAGGAGAATGATATAGCTCACCTTTCGTGCATTGGCAAAGATTTCATCCTCCGGGATGACTATACTCATCTTCCATCCGGTATTCTCTATGGGAGTGTCGAAGCGAAGGGCATTTGACACCGAGAGGGTCTCCGCCGGGCAGGCAAGCATCTGGCCTTCACGGCTGACAAGTGTGCTGTAGGCGTCTTCATAAGGCTGGATATCAGTTATGAGTTTCTGGAGCCATGACAGCTCTACATCAACACCAAAGACGCCGACGAATTCTCCGTTGGAATTGTGCACAGGGACAGAATAGGTAACGACCATGGACTGTACGCCATCCTTGTCAAAATAAGGCTCGCTCCAATAGCCATCCCCTGTTTCCGCCGCTATGCGGTACCAGTCTGTATTAAAATAGTCATGGTCTGCCGCACCAACGTTGTGCAGGTTGTACTGGCCGTCAATCCGGGACAGCACGGGCTCATACCATTTGCCCTCAGAAGGAAAATAACCCTCCCTGAAAGCGATGAACCCGTTAACAATCACCGGATTGTTATCCATCATGATGCGCACCAGATCCATGAAGCCGGCAACGTCCTTGTTCCTGTCGCCATAAGCCCAGGAGATTCCCTTAGTGTCTTTTTCTACGGTAAGCGAGGTGTTCTCTATCTTAAGGCAGGCAACCGTCATTTCGCTTTGGGCGCGGCCTTCAGCCTCTTCAAGCAGCCCTTTTCTTACAAAAAGGAACTGGACAAGAGAAGTGACTTCCAGCAAGATAGCTGCCGTCAAAACAAGTATGAGACCCTGACGCTTGTATAAATTCTTGGCCATAGTTCTACTTCAATACATTCTCAAGCGCGGCGCGGAATTCCGGCATCGGGCGACGCATATCGCGCTCAATAATCAATGTTTTAAGTCCGGCGAAAGGACGAATCTCCTCTTCAATGTCTACCAAAGGACGATCGGCTCCGAAATAAACGGGAGCGAACTGACGCCAGAACTCTATTGCAAGGGCCTTTGACATGTGGAAGGTTTCTTTAATGAAGTCTTCTCCGTCCAAACAGGTGCAAAGATAAACCATCGCCACGTCAAAAAGATGGTTTCCGTAGCAGAAATCACCAAGGTCTATGAAATATTTCTGGTCACCGACAAAAATTGCATTGCTGTACTGAAGGTCTCCATGAACGGCGGTATCTTCATCCGGCACATCGGCAATAAACTTCCCTATCTTGTCTTTTTCTTCCTTTGTAAAGAACGGATTCTCTTCCAGAAGACGGTAATACCGGTCTTTTACGTTTTCAAAAACGGCGGTGTCAACATGCGTCTGATGCAGCCTAAGGCACATTTTTGCAAAATCTTCCGCATAAAAAGCCACCTTTTCCGGACTGTCCGCCGTTGCCCTTGAATATGATTTTTTGCCGATGATGCGGTGGAACCTTATTCCATACCTGCCATCTTCCGTAACTACATATTCTCCCGGCTCCGGGGTGGGAATGCCCAAATCGTAAACCTTACGGGCAAGCTTCATCTCATCCAGAGGCTGCTGAATCTTACCAGGGAAGTAAAGCTTCAGCATTACTGACGGGTCAGTCTTATGGTCAAAACTCTCTCCGTTGGCTCCGCCGCCGGAAAGGATATAATCATCCAGGGATATTTTAAGGGCTTCCATATTATTTGTTAAATACTTGATTTATAAGTGTTTCCAATTCACGAAAGGCAAAAGTCCCTTCCAATTCGCGGAAGGCTTCCAGCAGGCTGCGGTAGCGCCATGCATGGTCAGAAGGGTCGCTGGCATGGAATAGAGACCAAAGGGCGTCTCCCTGAACCTCATAATCCCTTGCAATGGCCCTCATATTGGAGAGTTTGTCTCCCATCGCAACTATTTTCACATCTCTTGGTGCCGATGCCAACTTGTTCAGCGCCAGTTGTTTACGCTCGCGCCAGCTAAGGCCGCTCTCCGTATCATCGGACTCTGCGGCTACGATTGAGGCGATGCGGTCTCCAAACTCTTCCCGAATCTGCTCCACGGTGACTTCGGTATCCTCTACCGTATCGTGAAGGGCAGCAGCGGCCAAAAGTTCCTGGTCCGATGTCATCGTTGAAACTATTTCAACGGCTTCCATCGGGTGAATGATGTAAGGGAAGCCCTTGCCACGGCGTTCCGTTCCGGCATGGGCACGGACGGCGAAGATTATCGCCCTGTCCAAAAGGTCTGTGTTAAGTGGTGCGTTTCCCATATTACTGATTCATGAAAGGCAGGTCCTTAGCCTGTTCTACAAGCATTTCCGCAAGCATGTCGTTGCTTTCCGATTCCCCGTTCAGGGTGTCGAAGATGTATTTTATTCCAGCCTTGCCGCCACCGTTCTTAAGGACGAAGGCTATGCAAAGGTCCTGAGGGGCCAGTGAGGCCGATATTATATCCAAGTCCGTGAGGCCAATCTGGTAGCAGGCTATCTGATAGGCGGCTTCTCCGTATTCTTTGATGAGTGTTTTAATATCTCCTAAAGTCTTGAATCCCAAGCCTTTGAATACCGCAAGATAGGGCATCAAGGATACGGGCTGGATTTCTGCCTGGTTCACCGCGGCTATCTTACTGTTAAGCCGGCCGAAGGGGTTCAGTTCCAGGTAACTGCGGAAGGTGTCTCCGTCAAGAGGGACTTCGCCCAGGTTGCCGGATGCCACAAGGGCCTGTACGCGGCGGCGGTAGTCCGTTAGCTCTGAACGGATGCGGCTGAACTGCTCGTCTGCAAGCTCCAGCATACCGGCAAGGCGGTTCAGGTTCCTGAGGTACTCCTTAGGTACCTCAACTCCGCTCTTGTAGCCTGTATCGTGGTTCATATTGGCCCAGGCATGCTGCAGGACCGTCCTCATCTGAACCTCGAAGCGGATTTTGTTTATGTCCGGGTATTCAGGGTCGCAGTACAGTGATTCCGGGATACGGCAGATATAGTGGAGTGACAGGTAGCCGAAGCTGTCTATTTCATGGAGTTTCCGTTTGTCAACGGAATTTTCCCAGTCTATTTCAAACAGACGTTCTATTACCGATGCCACCTTGTCCACATCGTCAATATAGAATGTGATGACGCGAAGGCCAAGGATGTCGGTAAGGTCAAAGATGTCTTTGTATTTCGAGCCTTTGAGTTCAAGTTTGCCGGCAAGGGAGCCCTCCGTTTTGATGCGGTGCTCAAGGGAGCAGACAATTATACCTGATTCGTCAAAGAAGTCACGGATTTTACCGGGGATGAACTGTTCCATCTTCTCCAAAGTGGGAAGAAGGGAGTGGTATTGGTCCAGTATCGCCTCGCCATGCGGGTCAAGATTCACCTTTTTACTCATTGATGGTAGGTTCTATTAATTCATAAATTCGAGTGGAAGCCGTTCCGTCAGATACAATCTTTCGGAATCAGTCCCTCAGCTGAGGGCTTTGGCTAGCGATTGCGTTCGTTTATCCACTCATTGACATGTTGTTTTTGACGATTT
>JAFUDQ010000006.1 GCA_017459075.1 Bacteroidales bacterium | reverse complement strand
TCCCAATAACTTATACTATCCTGCGTTTCAAACCACTTGTTAGAAGTCTTCTTGCGTCCTTTCTCTTTATTGCCCTTCTCATCGAGAACGTATCTCCCATTGATTCGCACATACTCTCCAGACTGTGCAAGTTTCTGCTTGCAAAACTCCGCCAGATAATCAGTTGCGATATCCTCATTCCCATTGTCCATTAAGTATTCATAGGCGAAAGATAGGAGGTATTGTTTAACCGCAGGGTACTTTTCGATATCGTAGCGTCTGGCAGGGAACGTGGCAATAAGATACAGCTCGGCCCATTCATAACCGTAGCGCTTAATATCCCGGCCACGAAGAATCGGTCGGATTAATTCATCCGTTTTCTTCCTTTCTTCCTCGGTGGCGCAATTCGCTAATATTTCATTGCGCTTATCGGTTGATATTATGAAGGCATCATTAAAGCCAGTCTTGATCCCGTAGTTTATCTGAATATCCCAATCCTTGAGGGGAGTCCCAACGGCTTCTATCTTGCGCTTGATGCTCTGCTCAATCGGGGATAGGATCACCCAGCTGTCACCTCCGGGGAAGTCACAGAAAGTACCCTGCTGCTGTACGAAAACGCTCCTTCTTACTCGGCCATTTTGTCTTTCATATAGCGGGCAAGAGTGTTGCGATCTACTTTACATATCTTTGCAATCTTCCTCTTAGATACTCCTGCCACCAAGAGCTCTCTAATAAGGGTTTCCTTGCCGGATAGTTTGTATTTGTCCGGTGCATTCAACCGCCCCTTTGGACGACCGAGGATTACTCCTTCAGCTTTTTTCCTTGCAAGAGCTTCCTTGGTTCTTTGACTAATGAGATTACGCTCAATCTCTGCTGAAAGCCCAAAGGCAAATGCCAACACCTTGCTCTGTATATCTTCTCCAAGACGATAGTTGTCCTTGATAGTCCACACCTTACACTCTTTCGTCATGCAAATGTTTAGGATTTCCATTATCATGAAAAGATTCCTCCCAAGCCGAGAAAGCTCTGCACAGATTATAAGATCATCCTTTTGGACGCGCTTCAATAGCAGCCCAAGCGCTCTCTTGTTGTAATTCTTTGTCCCGCTTATCGTTTCCTCAATCCAGCCGTCAATCAAAATGGAGTTTTTGTTGCAGAAGTTGTTAATCTCGAACCTCTGGTTTTCAACAGTCTGTTTGTCGCTGCTGACTCTGATGTAACCGTAAATCATATTTTTTTGAATTAAATTGTGTAGCCTCGCTAAAAATCTATAACTTTACACGATTGAGAGCAAGTGAAATACGAATAATATGTCCCACGATATGAGACAATGTGACATTATATTTGCAAAGCGTTCCCGATCCTAAAAAGAATTAAGATTAATGACCATGATAACCATCAATCGCACTAAATTGCAGGAAGTAATCACCGGGTATAAGAAATACTTCCCGACGCATATTGCTGACGAGATTTATAAATGGAAGGCGGTGAAGCACTTCCAAGATCACTGGGACATTGATGCCCCGGACTTCTTAGCGATGTTCTGGGAGGCGACGGCCACCTTCGATAACCTCCTCACTTCCATGAATCATTTCCCGCGTGGAATGGTCAAGGGGATGTATGAGTCCGAGCCAGAGACGGTGCGGGAGATGTTCCGTAATCTGTTCGACGAGAGCAAACCGTTGGAAGGACGTGTGATGGCTTTCCGCAAGGAAGCTGACCGCATCCGGGAGCAGCACTGGCCGGACAAGATGCATTATCAGGACTTCAATTCCATCAGCACCTACCTCTGGGCAAGGTATCCGGAGAAATACTATATCTACAAGTATTCCGAGATCCGAGCCACAACGCGGGCTTTGGATTCCAGCTACGTTGTCCGTAAAGGTGCTGATGCTGCCGGATTCAAACAGGCCATCGAGTTCTTTGACCTGCTCCGGACAGAGATCCAGAAGGATCCGGACATCCGCCCGATGCTCAACTCCGTTCTGACCTCGGATTGCTATAAGGATGAGAATCTCAACTGCGTAGTTGTGGACTTCGACTTCTACGTGAGCCGTTTCTATAAGCCAGCGACTCCGGCACAGCCCGTTGCCCAGAAAGATGCCCATGTGTGGATGTATTCTCCGGGAGAGAATGCTCGCAAATGGAATGAGTGCGTAGAGAAAGGCATCATGTCTCTCGGCTGGGAGGAACTGGGAGACCTTGGCGAATATGAAAGCCGCGATGCTATGCGCGAACAAATGCGCCAGCTCTATGGTTTGGATGGCTCCTATATGAATGACAGTCTCGCCACATGGGAGTTCATCAACGAGATTCAGGTTGGCGACATCGTATTTGCGAAGCGAGGCCGTACACATATCGTTGGCCGGGGTGTCGTTGAAGGAGAATATGTGTTCGACGACAGCCGGGAGGAATACAAGCACATACGCAAAGTCCGCTGGACTGAAGTTGGAGACTGGGATACGCAGGAATTCCAAGCCATGAAGACGCTGACAGACATAACTGGGTATGCGGATTATGTCAAGCGCCTGAACATCCTTGTGACCGGAGGCGTTGTTCCGGATGAGCAGTGCAATTATTGGTGGCTTTGCGCCAGTCCTGCTGTATGGAGTATGACAGATTGGCCGATTGGCGAAGAGCAAGATTATACCCTCTATACAGAAAATGGCACAAAGCGAAGAATCTTCCACAATTTCATAGAGGCCAAGGCCGGAGATAAGGTCATTTGCTATGAAACGACCCCGACAAAGCAGATCATGGCGTTAGCCATCGTATCGAAGGAGAATGATGGAAAGAACATTTGGTTTGAAAAAGTAGAATCGCTGACAACTCCGATTCCCTTTGCCATTATAAAAGAGAACCCGGACCTGGCCAATTTGGAGTTTATACAAAACGGCCGAGGCAGTTTCTTCAAAGTAACGAAAGAAGAGTATGTCATATTGATGGACATTATCCGGGAATCCAACAAAGGGGCAAGTCATGAAGTCGTCCACGAGAAATACGGTCAAGAGGATTTCCTCGACGAAGTGTTCATGTCCAAAGACGACCTTACCGGGCTTGAGAATCTTCTGAAGAACAAGAAGAACATCATCCTGCAGGGCGCACCTGGTGTTGGTAAGACGTTCTGTGCAAGGCGACTGGCCTTTGAGATGATGGGCGAGAAAGATGAGTCCCGCGTCCAATTGGTTCAGTTCCACCAGAACTATTCCTACGAGGATTTCATATTAGGGTACAAACCTTCTGGATCTGACTTCGAGCTCCAGAGAGGAACCTTCTACAAGTTCTGCATCAGCGCTGCCAATAATCCGGACAAGCCGTACTTCTTCATCATTGACGAGATCAACCGAGGCAATCTGTCCAAGATTTTCGGTGAGCTCCTAATGCTCATCGAGAAGGACTACCGGGGAGAGAAGTTGACGCTGGCGTACAAGGACGAGAAGTTCTTTGTCCCCAAGAATATCTACATCATCGGCATGATGAATACGGCTGATAGGTCGCTGGCCATGATTGATTACGCACTGCGTCGTCGTTTCAGCTTCTACGATATGCGTCCCGGATTCCAGTCCGAAGGCTTCAAGAAGTATCAGGCTGGGCTTGCTAATCCTCGTTTCGACCGCTTAATCGAAAAGGTGGAAGAACTCAACCGGGCCATTGCCAAGGACGAGTCCCTGGGCTCCGGATTTGAGCTTGGCCACAGTTATTTCTGCGGCCAGAAGAATGGCGTAGACGATGCTTGGCTGCATCAGGTTATCAATTACGACATTGTCCCGATGCTGCAGGAGTATTGGTTTGATAATCGTTCTGAGGTAAAGAAGTGGGAAGCCGAACTCAATTCCATCTTCAATGATTAACGATAAAGGCATACTGATCCGGAACATCTATTATATGCTTTCCTATGCTTTCCAAGAGCTTAGGAAGAACAACTATGATGAGATCTCGAAGGAAGACTTCGAGTACATTCAGGATCTGTTTGCCGAGATTCTCTATAAGGGAATATCTTATCAATTGAAACAGGGCCTTTACCGGGAGTACATCGAGCGCCACGACACACTATCAGTGCTCCGGGGAAAGCTCGACTTGAACGAAACCATCAAGAATCGCGTCAAACGCAGACAGGTTCTGTCCTGCGAATTTGATGAGCTTTCAGAGGACAACACCTTCAACCAGATTCTCAAAACCACTGCCGGAATTCTAATCCGGGAGAAGACAGTATCTACAAAGCGGAAAAACCAGCTCAAATCCCTGATGCCGTTCTTCGATGGAGTGAGCGTTATAGATCCGTTCAACATTCACTGGAACATGCTGCGATTCCAACGCAACAACCAGACCTACAAGATGTTGATGAATATCTGCTACTTCATTCTGGACGGCATGCTCATGACCACAGAGGCCGGGGCCTACAAGATGGCCACCTTCTCGGACGACCATATGAACAGGCTCTTTGAGAAATTCGTCTTGGAGTACTACCGCGTGCATCATAAAGAGCTCGCTGCTTACCCGGATCACATTCAATGGAACATCACGGATCCGGAAGAGGCCATCATCGATTTCCTGCCTTCCATGAAGACGGATATTACCCTGCACAAGGGCGAGAGGACGCTCATTATCGATACCAAGTACTATGGCCGGATGATGCAGGAGCAGTTTGACAAGCAGACCATCCACTCCGGCAACCTATACCAGGTCTTTACCTATGTGAAGAATCTGGACAAGGATAATACCGGACTGGTCTCCGGAATGCTCCTCTATGCCCGCACCCAAGAATCCATCGCTCCCGACCTCGACGCTCACTTCGGCCCCAACCGCATCATGGTACGCACGCTGGATCTGAATCAGGAATTTGATGGGATTAGGAAGCAGCTGGATGCAATATCACTCGAATTTCAAAAGTAACAGCATATGTCACAATTAACACTCATTAGCACACATCACTGCTCAAAGCTTTTCAAAACTAAAGTTCCTGCAGTTCGAGAAATCCTTCGTAAGGGTTTGATTGAGTTTGTTCGGGATGATTCAGACGTGTACAAGATTAGTCTCAAGAGCGCCCTTAACTATGCGTATGCGCATCATGTCGATATTGACAAGGAGTATCTCCGCCAGATTGACACCAAGGTTGCTCCTTGGCGCGAAGACACACGTGGAGTATATGGGAACAAGACCATCGATATTGATGTAGAGGAAGAAATCCGGAACTTCGAGGAATAATATGACCCGCGACCACACACAAGAAGCCTTCGACGAATATTACACCACCGGTATTGATCCCACCGGAGGTGCAATCGGCCCCGACTTTGACCCGGAAACCGGGCTGGAGTTGGAAGACGATGACGAGACTGTGGAAGAGGTCGTTCCAGATATTATTGTCCCGGAGCGCGACATTGAATTTCAGTACAACGTTGAGGATGACGGCCACATCTATCTTCCCAGCCGGATCCTCTTCTTCGACACGGAAACGGACGGCCTCCCTTCGGATTACCGATTCAGCGCACATTGGGCTCCGCAGAATTGGCCGCACATCGTGCAGCTTGCGTGGCTCGTGATGGATGACGAAGGCAATGAGCTTTCTTCTGGGAATACAATCATCCGCCCGGAAGGCTTTGTTATTTCCCCGGAGGCTACGGCCATTCATGGAATCTCCCACCAGCGTGCCCTCGCGGAAGGAGAAGCGCTGCACAAGGTGCTGAAGAAGTTCAGAAGGGTTCTGGAAGGCACGTACTTGAACGTCGCCCACAATCTCTGGTTCGACGCCAATGTGGTTGCAGCGGATATGTCCCGTTGCGGGATGGATGACGATATCCTCTATTGGCCGGGCTACTGCACTATGGAGGGCACTACGGATCTATGCAAGCTGCCGTTCGCTACGGAAGTGCATCCTGATGCCGAATATAAATGGCCAAAGTTGTCCGAACTGCATGACTTCCTCTTCGGGTGCGGTTTCCAAGGCGCTCACGATGCCATGAACGATGTCCGGGCAACGGCCAAATGCTTCTGGGAACTTTATAGACGTAAACTCATCTGACTATGAGGAACCTTCTGACTCTCATATCTATTTTGGCGATGCTCGTTCTCTGCTCCTGTTCTCAGAATGGGAGCGACGTCAATGTTCGCTTGAGCAAGCTGGAACGTCAATGTGACAGTCTTCAGCAATCCAATATGGCTCTCCAAACCAAAGTTGACAGCCTCGTCACCGCCAATGATTCCATCCGTATCATGTATCGCGACCGGATCAATCTTGTGCATGAAGCACTGGCTGATTTTCTTGATGAATTTGATTCAAAGCTATATGACGGCTCTGAACCAGACTTCCGCTGGAGTGCATCCCGTGCAATGAAAATGCTTGAAATCAAGGAGTTGAAGTGATGAAGATCGAAGAAGCCATAGTGTACGTCCTTGCCTCATCCGGCTACGGAATGAAGACCGAGCAGATTGCCCGCGAGATTAATGACCGGGGGCTGTTTACCCGTTGGGACAAGAAGCCAGTGGTCGGCAAATACCCCGTAATAACCCTCTGCGGCAGCACGCGCTTCAAGGAGCAGTTCCTTGAGGCGCAGAAGCGGCTCACCCTCGGCGGCTACATCGGCTCCAGCACCCGGTCGGAAATCGAGTATGCCAAGAAGAATGGCAAGGAAGTCAGATATTTGGAGGAATAACTATGATTGAAGGAATCAGCCACACAAGTTTCCAGATCGTCGCTCCGGAGGATACCGCCATCGCGCAAGGCTCCGGGCAGCTTGAAGTGCTGGCCACACCCCGGCTGGTGGCCCTCATGGAGAATGCCGCCATGTTGACGGTGGCTCCGTCGCTCTCCCCGGAGGAGACGACGGTAGGAGGAATGATCTCCATCACCCATCTGGCTCCGTCTCCCGTTGGAGCAGAGGTTGCCGCTACTGCCGTTCTGGACAAGATTGAGGGCAGGAAACTCTCCTTCATCGTAACGGCTAAAGAAGCCGACAAACTCATTGGCGAAGGCACTCACGTGCGTTTCATTGTGGACAAAGAACGTTTCATGGCAAAGCTCAAGAAATTATGAAAACCTACGCACTCTTTCAGGAATACATCTGGCTGGAGCCCACTTCGAGCTCACCCTGCGGCCCACTCCGGACTTCTACACTCCGCTCCTCTCCAGAGGCCCGCTTATCAAAGTGCTCAGCCCGCAGTGGCTGGCCGACGAGATTAAGAAACAGCACCTTGAGGCGGCAAAGTTGTACGAAGAATAGAATACAGGATTTGCAAAACAAATAATTATCGCTAAATTTGCACTGTTATAAATAGTGTTTATAATCGTGCAAAGGGAGTTCAGAATCTGGAAGTACCCTCCTATTGGGAAAGACATCGTGGACAGGCTTTCCCTGTATCTGTCCCTCGAAGATGATCAGGATCCTCGTGTGCATAAAGAAGTAGAATTCATGTTAGAATCGACATGGAACGCCCAATGAAGATTCAATACGCATCCGACCTCCATCTGGAGTTCGCCGACAACTGGCGCTTCCTGAAGACTCATCCCATTGAGCCTGTCGGGGATGTGCTGGTGCTTGCCGGAGATATCGGCTATCTGGGCGATGACAACTACGTCTCGCATCCTTTCTGGGACTTTGTGGCCGATAACTTCGAGGAGGTGCTGGTCATTCCGGGCAACCATGAATTCTACAAGTACTACGACATATCCACCCTACCAGTCGGGAAGATTTTCTCCGTCAGGCCCAATGTGAATGTGTACTACAATGGCGTGGTTAATCTCGGAGACGTAGAGTTTATTCTTTCCACTCTGTGGGCGCGAGTTCCTCTGCAGGATGCCTTTGCAACCGAGTATGGGGTGACAGATTTCCATCGGATTCTTTTCGACGGAAAGCCATTGACCTTTGACTTGTTCAACAAGGAGCACGAGCGTTGCATGGCATTCCTAAGGGATACGGTCAATCAGTCCAAGGCCACAAATAGGGTCATCGTGACGCACCACCTGCCGTCGTTCCAGCTCTCATCTCCTGATTTCAAAGGGAGCCGTATCAATGGAGCCTTCGTTGCCGATGAGGATGATTTCATCAAGGAATGCGGAGCTCAGTACTGGATTTACGGTCACTCCCACCGGAATATCGACAAACTGATTGGCAAAACGCAGTTTGTCAGTAACCAGTTGGGATATGTCTTCTCTGGCGAGCACCATTCATTCGACCGCACTCGTTGTATTGACCTTGGATGATCCAAAAACTGATGCCATTACTTTTTAAGCCTCCCCACCAAGGGATAGCGCGACCAAAGGGAGCGGAATCCCGGCTGATGGAAACTTCTATAGGAGTTTCTTGAGCTCCTCGATATCAGGAAGTGCGTTCCGGAACTTCTCCGGCATGTCTTCCTTCGTCCGGAAAGTGGCCACTCCCATTGGCTTGTTGTAGTCCTTGATAAGGTACTCAACAATGGCTTTATCGGCACTCTTGCAGAGAATAAGTCCGATGGAAGGATTCTCATTCGGCTTACGGACATAGTCATCCAGAATGGTCAGATGGCTGTTCAACTGGCCCAGATAGGCGGTCTTGATTAGTTCGACGGCCATCATAGATGTTTACAGTCGGTTAAAGCGAAAGAGTCAATGTGTTTTGGAACGTATATTTCCTAGTCCCTTAACCCTGAAGCGTGAGTTAAGCAGGTGGGATTGTTTTTGACCCACCAGCTCAAAAATTGCCGCAAAAGTTTAACTGGTGGGCTCTGCTCTATCCCACCTGCCACGCATTGGTGAAAGGAAACATTGATGATGAAATGAATCGGGGAAAGGGAAAGAGGGGGCAAGGGGCAATAGGAAGAGTCGGTGTTGTGCGTAGGGCCTCGTGCAGGGAGCGGTGCTCTGCATGACGGCGTGTGTTTGACGCCCGTTACGGGCGGCCGAAGGACGTCCGTAAAAGGGCGGAGTTAGCCGTCAAGCGACCGGTGTGGCACCGACCTCTTCCGTCGTCCCGGTCCCCTCTTCCCCTTTCCACGACATACAACGGAACAAAGTTGTGCGGGCCACGCATGGTTTTGGTAAGTTATTGATTAGCAGGCACTTGCTAAAGTTAACCGTGGCCCGCACGGCCTTTTTTTGGTTCGCGGGCCACGGCACTATTTCATAAGGAATTGAATACCAATTATATAGAAAAAGAAAGCGTGGCCCGCGCAAATTCAAATTTATGTTTGGTGCTCATACAGGTACAAATCCCGGCATCAAGCAGATGCCGGATATCCCTCGCAGCGGTGTCGAGAGATACCTTGGCGAGTTTATCAGAGACAAGGTCTTTATCCCATGAGAATTTGGGCCAAGAAGGTGATTGATAAATGTAGCTCATACCGTTGCAATTTTTGCAAAGGGAATTATTTGTGAGATTGAAGCGAATAAGCCGCAAATTTTGCGGTTAATAACCAGCATCTACAAGTAAGCCTCCAGGTAGGTCTGGCGGAGGAGCTCCCCCAGCCTAACTTTCGATGGTTTTGGCGAGTTTTTCAATGTTCAGGCTGCGGGCAGAGGCATCCACGATTTCTTTGTAAACGCCGCCCTGGCGGTAAAGGTCGTCAGGATTGCCGCTTTGCTCCACCCGCCCGTTACGGAGAGCGTAAACCACCTCACTGTCAATTATTTGCGATATTGAATGAGAGATTATGATAACCGTCCTGTCTTTCTTTATCGCGTCAATGCTGGCCTTAATCTGCTCCGTCGCAATGGCATCCAGCGACGCTGTCGGCTCATCCAGAAAGATGATTGGAGGGTTTTTAAGGAACATTCTGGCGATGGCAATCCTTTGCTGCTGTCCGCCTGAAAGCTGGGTGGCAGCGGTACCGAAGCCATCGGGCAAAGCCACAATCTGGTCGTAGATATAAGCCTTCCTAGCAGCATCGGCAACCTCTTCAAAAGTAGCATCCGGCCTTCCGTAGCGGATATTCTCCTCTATGCTGCCATCGAAAATATGATTCTTCTGAAGTACAAGGCCGATGTTGTCACGGAGGTAATGGGTATCCCATTTTGACAGCTCAACCCCGTCAAGGGTGATGCTGCCGCAGTCCGGCTCATAAAACTTATCCAACAGGTTGATAATGGTGGATTTACCCGCTCCGCTAAGGCCCACAAGGGCGGTAATCTTACCGCTGTCCACCTTCATATTGATGCCATGCAGGGCCTTTGTGCCATTTGGATAGGTAAAGTCCACATCCTTGATTTCAAAATTACCAAGCACCCTGGCCGGTTTGTAATCCCCGCCATGCTCAATCTCCGCATCCGCCTCAACAATGTCAAAATAGCCCTCTGCATACACCATTGCATCATTCAGGTCGTCAAAAATCCTCTGCAACTGGGTAATCGGCGCCGTCACATTTGCGAACAGCAGCACATGATACATTATTTTGCCGATTGTCATGCCCGGGTACTCAATCAGCACCAGATAAGCCGTCAGGATGATGATAAGAACGGTGCCGGTCTGGTTCACGAAACTCTTGAGCGAATCATAGTAGAACGATGTTTTGCGAACCTTCATCTGGTTGTCATAGAAGCCGGTCTGGAGCTCTTCCTGCTTGTCATGCTCTATCTCTTCACGGTTGAAAGACTTCACCACATTCATGCTTTCGATGATGTTCATCACCCCGCTGCTTCGCTTTTCAAAGAAGTTTCGCATGTTGCGGCGCCATCCTCGAAGCTTTCTGGCTTGGCGGAAGGTGATGATAAAGTATATCGGCACAATGACGAGGGCGGTAAGGCCCACATAAATGTTCGCCGCAAAGATAAGGATGAGCGCCAGCACTGCGCTTGCAAACATCGGCAAAAGATCAATGAAAAAGCTCTGCACCGTGCGCGAAATGCTGCTTACGCCCTGGTCTATCCTGGCCTGAAGCATGCCGGGAGCATTGTCGCTCCGTGCAAAATAAGCCATCCGGAACTTCAGAATCTTGTCTATAACGCCAAGGGACAGGTTCTTTGAGATGTTGTTCCTGAGCTTCTCGCCAAAGAATTTCTGAAAGAAGGTGATGGCGGCGGAAACCAGTTCCTTTCCCAGCAGGATGATGCAGATAAGTGTCATAATCTGCGCAGCCTTGCCCCAGGAGAAGTCGTTCGTTCCCACAAGGGCGTTGATTGCATCCACGGTCCTGTCAAGGACGATGGCGTTTACCTGGGCCAGAATGGAGCCTGCGAGTGTAAGAAGCAGGGTAATAATCACCAGCCACCTGTAAGGCCGAACATACGGAAGTATTTTCCTGAATAGCTTAATTAGGTTCATATCTATGTCTTTGTGCATACAAATATAATCAGAGATTGCAAAATAATCTGTATCTTCGCATGAATCTGAAACCATCGGCAATGAAACGAATTTTGATATTATTGTTAGTGCTCGCCACCGGAACTTTTGCAAACGGCAGCACTCCGCAAAAGAAAGCCATCGGAGAGTTTTTAAGGATGTCCCGGGGCGATACAACCTTCTGCGAGCTTACGGGCGTTGTTAGCCGCATCCGCAACTACGAGCGTAGCCGCCTTTTCCTGACCGATGCCACCGGAACTGTCTTTATTTACGGTGTCTCTGATGCCGATGGTAACGGGATTCCGGCCTACGATGTAAGAAAGGGCGATACCCTCACCCTGAGGGGCTGGCATTACGTCTACAAAGGCGTCATTGAAATTCGCAACGCGAGATATGTCAGCCACAAGAAAGGTCCTGGCCACGACAGCGTTCCCAAATTTGACGAGCTTGACAAAGACCCTGTCTTCCAGGGCGGAGGGCTGAAGGAATTCGGGGCTTGGATTTCCTCTCACATAAAGCGCCCCGCAGGGGTTACCGCCACCGGGGAAGTAAGGCTTAAATTTGTAATCGGCTTCAACGGAGCCGTGCTTGAGCCGGAAATCGTAAAAGGGCTGGAACCAGCCCTTAATGCAGAAGTGCTGCGGGTTGCCAGGAAAGCTCCAAAATGGAAGCCCGGCCTTGTAAACAACAAACCGGTTCGCGTAACATATACGGTTAATGTAAAAATTGACTAGCGAAATACGCGAATTGCGCACCCCTAACTGTGAGTATTTTCTTATTTTTGCAAAAAGCGAAAGTATGAAAAGATTTGTTCTGGTTATATTGGCCGCCACCCTGTGCCTTAAGTGCCTGGCAGGCGGAATCACCGCCGGTCCCTGGGTTTCAGAGGCAAGGGAAAACTGCGTAACTATCTTGTGGACAAGCGATAAGCCCGGTACGGCTTACGTAGAACTGGAAGACGGCACCAAAGTATGGGAGACCTATGCCGGACGCCGCATTTTCAAGAGGCTGCACAGCATAAAAATAGACGGGCTCAAGGCCGGACAAATCCTTCGCTACCGCCCCTGCGGAATTGAAATTGCCGATGATTCCAATGCCCGCGACCCCAAGTTCGGTGACACCTATGAAGGCCCCTGGCACAATGTAAGGACATTCAACAAGAAAGCATCGTCCTGTCATTTTTCCGTCTTCAATGACATTCACATGAGGACGGCGAAGTATTCCGCCCTGGCCGGTCAGATAGACTCCGCCGGCACGGATTTCCTCTTCCTTAACGGAGACATTGTCACCGCCGGCAATTACAAGCTGGACACCCTAGTTAAATACGCACTCTCCCCTCTTGGCAACCTGAAGGCAGGGCTTCCGGTGCTCTTTGCAAGGGGAAACCATGAAGGCCGCGGAAACAACGTGAATCTTGTGGCCGATGTGTTCCCGAACGCTTCCCCGGCGCCTTTCTACTACACTTTCAGGCACGGTCCCGTAGCCTTCATCGTATTCGATGCCGGTGAGACGGGAAAGAACCGTTCCGTCAGGTACAGCGGAAAGGAAGTTTATGAAGACTACCTGTTCTCCCAGATTGAATGGGCGAAAAAGGCTATGAAAGAGCCGGACTTCCGCAAAGCCCCCGTCAAGGTTTGCCTTATTCACGTGCCCATGATTGACCATCCGGACCAGACCGACTACCTTACCCAGCGCTGGCTTAACAAACACATCGTCCCGCTGCTGAACAAGGCCGGCATCACCCTGATGATAGGAGCAGACCTTCATGAATTCATGATGTGCGAGGCCGGAAGCATGGGCAACAGCTTCCCCATAATCGTCAATGACGATGCCCGCCGCCTGGATTTTTCATGCGATGGTAAAAAAATCACCATCAGAACATACAATTCTGATGGTGATCTGGAATTCCAGCGTGAGTTCTAACTATTATTTCTCGTGCGGCATTATCTTGTTGGCGCGGATTGATGTCAGAACACTTGCTTCTTTTGCTTCAATTGCTGTAACAATTGATATAAACTTCTCGTTGAACTTCTCTCCATGGAACATTTTGAGATAAGTGGAATCAAAATAAAACTGTTCTATTTCGAGGTCTGCCGGGACAGATTTATTGTAAGCTTCAATAAGGGAATCCAAGACAGCAACCCTTGAAGTCAAAGTCTTTATTCTGCCCTGCTCCATAACTCTCAGTGCGTTTTCATCCAATACCACTTCATTTGAGTTGCTGCGTCCACAGGCTGTCATAAAACCAGCTAGTAAAGAGCATCCCAAAAGAAAACAAAATAACTGCTTCATAATCAATTCACTAAATATAATATTCCAAAACCTGCATAAAAATACATCCGCAAATATAGCATTATTTTTGCAGTCTACAAAAAAAGAGGCCAATAATTGACCTCCTTTTTAAGTACTCCCGCTCGGAATCGAACCGGGACCGTCAGAACCGGAATCTGAAATTCTATCCTTTAAACTACGGGAGCGTAGTGCTATCCGCAAAAAGCGGACTGCAAATATACTAATTTTAGTTTGATTTCAAATCTTTCGGAAGCACTAAGCGGCGCACATTGCATCCCACGTAGTTGCCAAGGACTATTACAGGATAATACCAGAGAATATCATTAGACCACGTCCAGGAACCGACAAGGTAGGCGACATCGGCAATAGAGTGATAAAAACCGCACACAATAAAGAGCGGCACGCCGAAGACTACCGGAAGTACTGACTTCTTTTCCCTGTACAACCATACGGCTATATCTATAATCATTCCGCAGCCGATGGCTCTTATAAAGGCTTTGAGGGGCCCCTGGGCCAGACGGCCGGCAACAACGGTGACGGCCCTGTCCATGCTTTCCCCGCCAAGAGCGGCAACCATGAGGCCTATTACGGCACAGGCCAGGATATTGAAAAACCATATTTGTACCAGAGCCGGGATATCATTCGTACAGCCGGCCCTGCCGGTGTAAAGAGGCACTCCTGAAAGTACTACGCATATAAGCCCGAAGGCAAAAATAACTGCACCGGGAATACCGCCGAGCGCCAGGAAACCCATGGCACCGAGACCTACAAGAAGGCCTGAAAAGAAAGACTGTCTAACCATGTTGTAAAAGTAGCAAATAAATCTCATTCTTCCTAATTACAGGACTGAATTCAGGAATATAAAGATTATTCCTATGGGGGCGACGTATCTTAAAAGTACTCTTACAAAAGGATAAATTTTCACATTCCACGGTTTGCTGCCTCCATTGGAGAATTCGTCAAGGACATCGGCAGAAGGCATCTTCCATCCCACGAAAAGCGTGAACAGAAGGCCGCCAAGAGGCATCATCCAGTTAGAGCAAAGCTTATCCAGGAACTCGAAAATGGAGCTTCCGAGAATCTTGAAATCCGCCAGCGGACCGAACGACAGCGAGCACAGGAGGCCGACAGCCCAGGCAAAAAGGGAAAGGTAAAGTGTCGCTCTTGACCTTCCAAGACCTTTTTCTTCTACAAGGTAAGCTACGCCAACCTCCAGGATGGAAATCGCAGAAGACAGGGCTGCCATTAGAACGGCAAGGAAGAACACTCCGGCAACGCAGGCGGTAAGCCAGACGGAGCCCGCACCCATTTTCCCGAAGATGTACGGCAGAGTCTCAAATACCAGTCCCGGGCCGGATGACGGAGATAGTCCGGCGGCAAAGACTGCAGGCATCACCGCAAAACCGGCCAGCAGGGCAAACAAGAAATCAAAGCCAGCCGTTCCTAATCCTGATACCAGGATATTGTCCTGCTTACGCATATAAGAGGCATAAGTGAGAACGGTTCCGACGCCAAGTGACAGTGAGAAGAAAGCCTGCCCCACGGCTGAGGCAATGGCGCCTCCCGTAAGTTTGCTGAAGTCAGGACGGACAAGATAATCCACGCCCCCACCGGCTCCCGGCAAAGTAAGGGAGTAAACCACGATTACCAGAATAAGGAAGAACAGTATAGGCATGGTAATCTTGGAGAACTTTTCTATACCCTTTTTGACTCCGCCCAGGATTATGGCAGCCACCAGGATGACAAACACTGTATGGGCAAGAATCGGGGCCTCTACAGAAGAAATGAACTCTGAGAACTGTCCGGTCTCCTGCCCCACCGTTCCGCTGACGGACTTGAAAAGGTAATGTATTGACCATCCGCCTACTACGCTATAGTAACTGAGTATGAGCATGGGGCTTATAATGGTGAGCAGGCCCAGTTTATACCAGTGTGTCCCGGGGGCCAGGCGCTTCATGGAACCATAGGTATCCAACCCGCCGCGCCGGCCGATTATGGTTTCTGCATAAAAAATCGGCAAAGCTATAAAAAGGCAGGCGGCAAAATAAACTATAATAAAAGCCGCTCCGCCGTATTCTCCCACTATATAGGGGAAACGCCATATATTACCAAGGCCGATGGCAGAACCGGCCATCGCCATAATTACGGACAAGTTTCCGCTGAACTGTTCCCTGTTTTTCATAAGCATCTTCCTTTTGCGGGGAGGATGTCCTTGCACGATAATGTTCTCTCTTTGGTTATTCATTGCAAATATAAAATAAAATCAATAAATTTGCAGTCTTAATATATGAGTATTTTTTATATGAAGAAAGCATACGTTTTCCCCGGTCAGGGTTCCCAGTTCCCGGGTATGGGAAAAGAGCTCTATGAAAGCAACGCTGTTGCAAAGGAACTCTTCGACAAGGCAGATGCAATTTTAGGATTCAAAATTACAGACATAATGTTTAACGGCACGGCCGAAGATTTGAAGGCAACCAAGGTTACCCAGCCAGCCGTTTTCCTGCATTCAGTCATTCTGGCAAAGTGCTATGAAGGCTTTGCCCCGGACATGGTTGCAGGTCATTCCCTGGGAGAGTTCTCAGCACTGGCTGCCGCCGGTGCGCTGGACTTTGAAGACGCACTCAGGCTTGTTGCAATAAGGGCATCGGCCATGCAGAAATGCTGTGAGAGCGTTCCCGGAACGATGGCTGCCATCATCGGCCTTCCCAATGAGAAGGTAGAAGCCATCTGCGAAGAAGTTCCCGGCCAGGTTGTCGCTGCCAATTACAATTCAGACGGCCAGGTTGTCATCTCAGGAGAAAAGGCTGCCGTAGAGGCCGCCTGCGAGGCTGCCAAGGCTGCCGGCGCAAAGAGGGCCCTGCCCCTTGCCGTCAGCGGAGCCTTCCACTCCCCTCTTATGGAGCCTGCCCGCGCAGAACTGGCAGAGGCTATTGCCAAAACCCCGTTCCACGCGCCTGTCTGCCCTGTTTACCAGAATGTATCGGCAAAGGCAGAGACAGAGCCTGAGGTTATCAAGGCCAACCTTCTTGCCCAGCTCACCAGCCCGGTAAGATGGACACAGTCTGTAAAGAGCATGGTTGCAGACGGAGCCGGCTATTTCATGGAAATCGGCCCCGGAACAGTCCTTCAGGGTCTTGTAAAGCGCACCGCAGGTGCAGAGGTTACAATTGAAGGGCTCCAGCAGCTCCAATAAAACATCGGACAAAATCTAAAAACTATATCTAAATCTAACATGGCTAAAGAAAAGAAATTTATCACCTGTGATGGTAACACCGCGGTAGCAAACATCGCTTATCTTTTCAGCGAGCATGCCGCTATTTATCCTATCACTCCTTCATCTCCCATGGCGGAGAACATTGACGAATGGGCAGCCCACGGTAAAAAGAACCTTTGGGGCGAGACCGTAAAGGTAACTGAGATGCAGAGCGAGGCCGGTGCCGCAGGTACCGTTCACGGTTCTCTCCAGGCCGGTGTCCTTACAACCACTTACACCGCTTCCCAGGGTCTTCTCCTCATGATTCCTAACATGTACAAGATTGCCGGTGAAATGCTTCCGGGTGTCTTCCATGTTTCTGCACGTGCCCTCGCAAGCCACGCCCTCTCCATCTTCGGAGACCACCAGGACGTTATGGCATGCCGCCAGACCGGTTTCGCACTCCTTGCATCCGGTTCAGTTCAGGAGGCCCACGACCTTGCAGCCGTAGCTCACCTCTCCGCTATCAAGAGCAGCATTCCTTTCCTCCACTTCTTCGACGGTTTCCGTACCTCACACGAAATCCAGAAGATTGAGGCCCTTGATGAGGACGACCTTCGCAAGATGGTCAGCACCAAGTCTTTGGATGCATTCCGCCAGCGCGCCCTCTCTCCTGACGCTCCTGTCACAAGAGGTACCGCCCAGAACGGAGACGTTTACTTCCAGGCTGTAGAGAGCAGGAACCAGTTCTACGATGCAATTCCTGATATCGTAGCACGCTATATGGGTGAAATCAGCGAGCTTACCGGCCGCGAGTATCGTCCTTTCACATACTACGGAGACAAGGATGCACAGAATATCATCGTTGCAATGGGCTCTGTTACAGAGACTATCCGTGAGACCATCGACTTCCTCGCAGCCCAGGGCCGCAAGGTTGGTCTTATCACCTGCCATCTGTATCGTCCTTTCGCAGAGAAGTACTTCCTCAAAGTGCTGCCTAAGAGCGTTAAGAAGATTGCCGTTCTTGACAGGACAAAAGAGCCCGGTGCTCTTGGAGAGCCCCTGTACCTTGACGTAAAAGCTCTCTTCCAGGGCAAGGAGCAGCAGCCTCTCGTTATCGGCGGCCGCTATGGTCTTTCTTCAAAAGACACCACCCCTGCACAGATTATCGCAGTTTACGACAACCTTGACCAGAAAGAGCCTAAGGCAGACTTCACCATCGGTATCGTTGACGACGTCACCTTCAAGAGCCTCCCTATCAAGGAAGAAGTTTCCATCGTTAAGCCCGGCACCACAGAGTGCAAGTTCTACGGTCTTGGTTCCGATGGTACCGTTGGTGCAAACAAGAACACCATCAAGATTATCGGTAGCCATACTCCCAAGTACTGCCAGGCATACTTCGACTATGATTCCAAGAAGTCCGGCGGTTACACCTGCTCTCACCTCCGTTTCGGAGACCAGCCCATCAAGGCTCCTTACCTTGTATCCACCCCTGACTTCGTGGCTTGCCACGTTCCTTCATACCTTACCAAGTATGACGTTCTCAAGGGCATCAAGGAAGGCGGCAGCCTCCTGCTGAACAGCCTCTGGGATGAGGAAGAGACAATTAAGAGAATTCCTGACAATGTAAAGGCAGTCATCGGCAAGAAGCACATCAACCTTTACATCATCAACGCTACCAAGATTGCTGCAGAAATCGGCCTTGGCGGAAGGACCAACACCATCCTCCAGAGCGCATTCTTCAAGATTACCGGCATTCTTCCTTACGAAGAGGCAGTAGGTTACATGAAGGACGCTATCGTCAAGAGCTACGGCAAAAAGGGTGAGAACGTTGTTAACATGAACTTTGCAGCTGTAGACCGCGGTGGCGAATACACCAAGGTTAACGTTCCCGCTGAGTGGGCAGAGATCACAGCCAAGTTCGAGAATCCTAACAAGGACCGCTTCGCTCCCGAGTTCGTAAAGAAGGTTGCAGACATCGTCAACGCACAGGCCGGCGATACCCTCCCCGTTAGCACATTCATGCCTTACGCCGATGGTACCATGCCCGCAGGCACTTCCGCTTATGAGAAACGCGGTGTTGCTGTTACCGTTCCTTCATGGATTCCTGACAACTGTATCCAGTGTAACACCTGTGCATTCGTTTGCCCTCACGCTGCAATCCGTCCTTACCTGCTTACCGCAGACGAGGCTGCCGCAGCACCTGCATCAGTCAAGATGGCAGACGGAAAGGCTGTTCTCAAAGAGTACAAGTTCGCACTTGCAACTTCTGTTGACGACTGTACCGGTTGCGGCAACTGCGTAGACGTTTGCCCCGCCAAGGAAAAAGCTCTTGTCATGGTTGCTTTCGACGGCCAGCAGGCAGAGCAGGAGAACTACAACTGGCTCCACAGCAAGATCGGTTACAAAGAGAACGCTGTCAACAAGGCTGCCTCTGTTAAGAACGCACAGTTCGCACAGCCTCTGTTCGAGTTCTCCGGCGCTTGCGCAGGTTGCGGTGAGACTCCTTACATCAAGAATATCACCCAGCTCTTTGGTGACCACATGATGATTGCCAACGCTACCGGTTGTTCTTCAATTTACGGTGCTTCATTCCCCGCATCTCCTTACTGCACCAACGACAAGGGTCACGGTCCCGCTTGGGCTAACTCCCTGTTCGAGGATTTCTGCGAGTTCGGTCTTGGTATGAAGCTCGGTTCAGACCGCGCACGTGAGACTGTGGCTGCATGGATGGAGAAGGGTCTTGAGTGCACCTGCTGCACAGATGAGATGAAGGCTCTCTACCGTCAGTGGCTTGACAACCGCAACAATGCCGCTGTTACCCGCGAGGTTGCAGACAAGCTCCTTCCTCTTATTAAGGAGTGCGACTGCGATGTTTGCAAGAAGCTTTATGAGTACAGGCATTTCATTGCTTCCCGCAGCCAGTGGATCTTCGGTGGCGACGGTGCTTCCTACGATATCGGTTACGGCGGTCTTGACCACGTTCTTGCAAGCGGTGAGAATGTAAATATCCTCGTTCTTGATACAGAGGTTTACTCCAACACCGGTGGTCAGTCTTCAAAGGCTACCCCTGCTGGTGCTATCGCCAAGTTCGCTGCTTCCGGTAAGAAGATTCGCAAGAAAGACCTTGGTATGATGGCTATGAGCTATGGTTATGTTTATGTAGCACAGGTTGCCATGGGTGCAAGCCCTGTTCAGTACCTGAATGCTATCAAGGAGGCTGAGGCTTATGATGGTCCTTCACTCATCATTGCTTACGCTCCTTGTATCAACCATGGTCTTAAGGCCGGTATGGGTCTCAGCCAGAAGGAGGAGAAGCTTGCAGTTGACTGCGGCTACTGGCATCTGTACCGCTTCAATCCTACTCTTGAAGAGCAGGGTAAGAACCCGTTCAGCCTTGACAGCAAGGAGCCTGACTGGGCTAAGTTCCAGGATTTCCTTAAGGGTGAGGTTCGTTTTGCTTCACTTCAGAAGCTCTTCCCTGAGCATGCAGGTGAGTTGCTTGCTAAGACTGAGGAGTTTGCAAAGGTTCGTTACAACACCTACAAGAAGCTCTCCGGTAAGGAGTAATCTTTACCTATCTGATAAAACAGCCATTCACCTGCGTGAATGGCTGTTTTTTATTACAAGGATTCTTTGAGGAGGGTGCAGACGGTGCGGCCGGCGAATTCGGGAAGGGGGTTGAAATGGATATCGAAGGTGAGTTCCGGGAGGCGGACGGGTAGCCGTTGAAGCCGCCCCTGCAGGATATCGTCGGCAACAACCGGCTCCGGAAGGAGACCGACAATATGGTCAGACTCCCGCACTATCGACTTTATAAGTTCTGCTGATGAAGAGCAAAGGCAAACCCTCGCAAGAATATCCGGTGCCAGGAACTCCCGATAACCGCTCCAAACGGCGAATTTATTTGACACATGCACTCCGGCGATGGTAGAAAAAGGCAGTTTATCACCTTCCGTGGCCGATGCCGCCTTAGACATTGCCCTGTTTACAGGAGAAGCCACCAGGACGGCATCCATAACCCCGGCAAGACGGCTCTCGCCTTCAAAATCCATGGTCTTGGGACTGGGTGAGGCCGTCACCTCAACATCGGCATCCGAAGGCTTACCAAAATGAGTACCAGGAACTTGCAGGTCATCCGGCACCTCTTCCTCCTTTTCAAAGACACTCGCAGCAATGCTCTCCGACTCTCCGGCAGGAATCACCTCAAAAGCCAGCTCCGGGTGTGAAGAATACAGCACGGACAAGGCTTTTGGCAGAATGTAATCCGCGCAGATGGCATCGGCAGAGATTCTGACAGGGCGGCCGGAAGTGGCAAGGCCCTGCTCCCCGAACATTCGGTCGGCGGCATCGTACCAATAATTAATCTGCCGGGCGTATTTCACAAAAGAGCGGCCGGCATCGGTCAGGAAAACATCGCCACGGCGGCGCTCAAGGAGCTTCACACCCAGGCTCTTTTCCAGGGAAGTAAT
Organism: Bacteroidales bacterium; assembly: GCA_017459075.1. GTDB lineage: Bacteria > Bacteroidota > Bacteroidia > Bacteroidales > UBA932 > Cryptobacteroides. Next base: position 83,788 of record JAFUDQ010000006.1, on the reverse strand, counting down.
ATTCTGGCTCACAGCCGGTTGGGAAACGCCAAGTTCCCTGGCGGCATGGGTGAAACTGCCCAGGCGGGAAACGGTCAGGAAAACCTTAAGTTTGAAATCCTCAAAATACTCTGCCATATAAATAAGAATATCTTATAGCAAAGATATGCATAAAATCACAATAAACGGCTTTATTTTTGTTACATTTGCAGAGTTTATACGTTTATATATTATAACACGGACAAAATTTAAATTAAAAATATTCACAAATGAAGAAATTCATCTTTTCAGCAGCTGCGCTGCTTTTTGGGATAAGCGCAATGTTTGCACAGCAAATGCAGACACTTCCCAATGACCCTGCAGTAAAAGTCGGCAAACTTAAAAACGGCCTTACATATTATATAAGGCATAATGAGAAGCCCGCCGGACGCGCAGAATTCTATCTGGCAACAGACGTAGGTGCAATCCAGGAGACTCCTGACCAGGACGGTCTGGCCCACTTTCTGGAGCACATGTGCTTCAACGGCACAAAAGACTTCCCCGGAAAGGGAATCCTTGACTGGCTTCAGAGCATCGGAGCATCATTCGGTGGCAATGTAAACGCTTCCACAGGCGTAGAGCAGACAGTCTACATGCTCAACAATATCCCTCTTATCCGCCCTACAGTTGTTGATACCTGTATCCTTATCATGCAGAATTACGCCCACTACGTGCTTAACGAGCCGGCGGAGATTGACAAGGAGCGCGGTGTTATTGTAGAGGAGCGTCGCGCCCGCCGCAACGCCCAGTGGAGGATGCATGAGAAGGCTCTCCCCTACTATTATGGCAACAATAAATTCGGAGAGTGCACACTCATCGGCAGCCAGGAGAATCTTCTTAACTTCAAGCCGGAGAGCATTGTTAACTTCTACAAGACATGGTATCATCCTGATATGCAGGCATTTATCGTCGTTGGCGATGTTGATGTGGATTACGTAGAAGGCAAAATCCTGGAAATCTTCGGTGCCATTCCAAAGGAAGAGAATCCCCAGGCAAAGGCTACTTTCCCGTTCGAAGAGTTCAGCGAGCCTCGTATTGGTATAATCACAGACCCGGAGGCTACCGGTATCAACTTCGAGGTGCTCTGGGAGATGGAGGCCACTCCCAAGGAGTTTAACAACAGCATCATGGCTTTCATGATGGACAATGTAAAGGAAATCATCAGCCATGTGGCACAGGAGAGATTCAATGACATCACTTCAAAGGCCAACGCTCCTTTCCTTAACGCAAACCTTGGAATGGGTAACCTCAACAGGTTCGTAGAGGTTGTAATGGGTAATGTTTCCGCAAAAGAGGGTGAGGCCCAGACGGCTCTTCAGGCCTTCCTTACAGAGGTAGAGAAACTTCGCCGCTTCGGTATCACTGAAGACGAGTTCAAACGTGCAAAGGATGACATCCTTGCCAACTATGAGTCAGCTGCGAACAAGGCAGAGACCCGCCAGAACTCTCAGCTGGTTTATCCCCTCATCTACAATTTCTTTGAGAATCGTCCTTTCATGGAGCCGGACAATGAGTATCAGCTTGCCCAAATGCTCTTCTCACAGATTAATTCCATGATTATCAACCAGGCTATTCCGGAGCTCATCAAGGCCCATAACAGCTTGGTAGTTCTTTACAAAGGCCCTGAGAAAGAAGGACTTGTAAGCCCTACCGCAGAGGAAATCAACAACATCCTTGCTGCTGTACGCAATGCGGATATTAAGCCCAACGTGGTTGAGAATCTTCCGGAGGCCTTCCTTGATCCTGCCGCTCTTAAGGGCAGCAAGGCCGGAAAGCCTGAGGCCGATGTCTTCGGTGCAAACGTTTACACTCTTGCCAACGGAGTAAAGGTTATCATCTACAAGAACGATGTCCAGAAAGACCGTGTATTCATCAACCTTTCTAAGGATGGTGGAGAGAGCCTCATCGCCACAGAAGATCTTGACAGCTTTGACGGCAGCGTGTTTGGTTCTTACCTTAGTAACACAGGTGTGGCAGAGTTCTCAGGAATGACTGTTTCCAAGATGCTTGCAGGAAAGAACATCACAGTAAGTCCTTATGTTAACTCGCTTAGGCATGGTATTCAAGGTTCAAGTACCACAAAGGATATTGAGACTGCCCTTCAGCTTGTTTATCTCTACTACACCCAGCCTCGCTTTGACGAGGAAGAGTTCAGCCAGGGCCTCAAGCAGATTGAGTCTATCCTTCCGAACCTTGTAAACCAGCCTAACTACAAGTTCCAGCAACAGATGTACAAGGCCATCTATGGCGACAATCCCCGTATCAAGATGATTTCTCCCGAGACCCTTGAAAAGGCCAGCCTTGCTACGATTGAGAAGAATTATCGCAAACTTTTTGCCGATGCGGCCGGTGTTACCTTCCAGATTAGCGGTGACTTTGACCCGGAAACTGTTCTTCCTCTTGTAGAGAAGTACATTGGTTCCCTGCCTAAGGGCAAGAAGGCCACTAAGTTTGTAGACTGGAACAATGACATTGTTCCTGGTGCAAGGGTTGATGACCAGGCTGTTGACATGGAGACTCCCAAGACTACAGTGCTTCGTGTTTACTCTGCTCCTGTCAAGTTTGAGCGCAAGAAGGAGGTTGCTCTTTCAGCTGCCAAGTATATCCTTAACATGAGGTATGTCACTTCGCTTCGCGAGGATGAGGGTGGCACTTACGGTGCCCAGGTTATGGATGCGTTCTCTTTCGAGCCTAAGGACAGGGCCCTGCTTCAGGTTTACTTCGATTGCAAGCCGGCTGTGGCTGACAGGCTTATTTCCCTTGCAAAGGAGGGTCTTGAGGCTCTTGCAAAGGATGGTCCTACGGCCGAAGAGTTTGATATGGCTAAGAAGAACCTTGAGAAGAATATCCCTGAGAGTCGTGAGACTGTTTCTTACTGGGCTGGTGTTGTTCGTGATTTCCATCGTTATGGTTTCAACCGCGATGCTGATTACGAGGCTGCTGTTGCGGCTCTTACCGCAGAGGATATCAAGGGTATTCTTGGCGAAATCCTTGCTTCCGGCAATGCTGTAGATATCATCATGCGTCCGGCCAAAACTTCAGAAGAAGAATAAGAAAGGATAAAAAATTACAAGTATCTCTTTCCGTCGCCTTTGCCACCCTCGGCAGAATAAGAGGGAGGGGCCCATCGCTTGCGATGGGAGGGGTCGCCCAAAGGGCGACGGCAGGGAAAGAGATACTTGTAATTTTTTTATTCTACTCTATGGCGCCGGAGACAAAGAGATTGACGATGGGACGCAGGGGAGAGTTGGTGGTAAGGGTGACAATAACAAGGACCTCACCCTTAGGGAGTTTGGAGGTATCAAGGGAAACCTTGAAGGTGCCTTTGGCTCCGGGAGCGAGCGAAGGGAGCGAACCGGGCTTTGCGGCGGGATTATCGCTGTCTGCCTTGTAAAGTTTCAGCTGACTCTTGCCATCGTTACGGAGATTAAAAACAGCCTCCACTGGCGTTCCAGCCTTGATTTTGCCAAAATTAAAAGTACTTGACTCCGCCATTGGCTGGGAAGCCTTGTTCTTCTGCTCCTGGCTCCATCCGCTGAAGTCCTCCTTGGTAAAAGCCCAGAACTGAAGGGCTTTTCCGGCCTTCCCGTCAACAACAGGAACGGCCTTGTACCAGTTCTTTCCCCAGAGATTCTTGTCAGACCTCACAGTGTAGACTATTTTGCCGGTACCTCCCGCGGGAATAACCTCAGGCTCAATTTTAATATCAATATTTGCCGATACATCCTTGAAACTAACCTTCAGCGGCTTTTTGCCGATGTTGGCAACCATCGCAAAATCACTTCTCTCCCCTCCCTGGTTGATATTTCCGACCTTGAATTCAGTCTCTTTCAGTCCCAGATTGCCGATGTGTACGGGATAGAGCTCTGCCAGCGGCTTCTTCTTTTCTGTCACATTTCCGCGAAGCCGCAGGATAACTGGCTTGCTTAGAGATGAGATGTATACGGTCAGGGTCTTCTCAAAAGGATAGGCTCCCTGGTCATTGGAATAGGTTGCGGAAATTATGCCGCTCTCCCCTTCCTTGACCGGGGACTTGGTCCAGGTGACATCGGTACACCCGCAGGAAGAGACAACCTGCAATATCGCAAACGGTCTCTGGCCTATGTTCTTGACAGAGAACGAGCAGGATACGGGCCCATCGGACAGAAGGAAGTCTCCGAAGTCATGGACTGTCTTGTCAAAGCGGGCTACCCCTTCGACGTCTACTGGCTTCTCTGTCTGGGCCTGAACGCCGACTATACTCATGGCGATGGCCAGTATATATATCATCAATTTTCTCATATTAAGAATGCTTTTGGGATGATATTTGCAAAAATCGGAGCAAAGTTGCTTATAAATCTTGATTATTCAAATTTAATCCCATATTTTTGCATGACACAATTTGAACAAACAACAATTAAAAGGAAATAACATGGCTTACAAAATCAATCCCGACGTATGCGTAGCATGCGGAACTTGCCAGGGTGAGTGCCCTGCAGGTGCTATCAATGAAGGTGATGTTTACAGCATCGACCCTAATCTCTGCCTTGACTGCGGTACTTGCGCAGGTGTTTGCCCTACCGGTGCAATTGAACCTGGCGAGTAATTTTTAGCTAATTACTCTAAAAAGCCGTCCGATGGACGGCTTTTTTGTTGTTTTTTTGCTAAATTTGCAGAATATGAGATAATAGGCTTATGGCAGAGGTAAAAGAGGTAAAATACACAGACGACAACATACGCACCCTGGAAGGAATAGAACATATCAGGCGCAGGCCCGGTATGTATATAGGCCGCCTGGGCAATGGAGACAACCCCGGAGACGGTATCTACGTCCTGCTTAAGGAAATCGTGGACAACTCAATCGACGAGTATTCCATGGGCTTTGGAAAGCAGGTGAAAATAGACATCGTCGGAACGGAAGTAACGGTACGCGACTACGGCCGCGGAATCCCCCTTGATTCCGTTGTCAAGGCGACAAGCCAGTTGAATACCGGAGGTAAGTTTGACGACAGCGCTTTCAAAAAAGCCGTCGGCCTTAACGGTGTGGGCACGAAAGCCGTAAACGCCTGCTCCTCATCATTTTACGTACAGTCGTACCGTAACGGGGAGACTTCCTGGGCCAGCTATGCCTTCGGCGAACTGAAAGACAGCGGCAAGGGCCCTACCACTGAAAAGAACGGAACCTACGTACGCTTTACCCCGGACGTAGAACTCTTCGGCAAATACGAGTATCACAATGACTATGTAGAAACCATGGTCAAAAACTACTCGTACCTGAAAAAAGGCCTCGCACTCGTTTACAACGGAACAACTTACAAGAGCGACAACGGACTTCTGGACCTTATCAACGAGAATCTGACAGAGACCCCGCTTTACGCTCCCATCCATCTGGAGGATGAAGACATAGAAATCGTCCTCACTCACGGAAGTGCCTACGGAGAAAACATATCGTCGTTCGTAAACGGCCAGAACACCCGCGACGGCGGAACCCACCTTGCAGCGTTCAGGGAGGCCATAGCCAAAACTCTCAAGGACTTTTTCAAAAAGGATTACAAGCCGGAAGACTGCCGCCAGGGCGTTGTAGGAGCGGTAAGCGTTCACATCCAGGAGCCTATTTTTGAAGGCCAGGCCAAGACCAAGCTGGGCTCTACATATATGTGGGAGAAGGAACTGAAAGATGAGGATGGCAAATACATCATCAATGAGGATGGTTCCAGAAGCATAGACCGCGGCCCCACAATCAGGGCTTTCATCAATGACTTCATTTCCAGGAAACTGGACAATTACCTTCACATGCACAAGGAGATTGTCCCCATCCTGGAGCAGAAGATACGCGAATCCCAGAAAGAGCGCGAGGAGATTGCCGGAATCCAGAAAAAGACCAGGGAAAAGAACAAGCGTGCTAACGTTTACAACCGCAAACTGAGGGACTGCCGCTACCACTACAATGACAAGGTGGCTAAGGACAAGGAAGACTTCAAAGAGGCGTCAAGCATTTTCATTACCGAGGGTGATTCCGCAAGCGGAACCATCACCAAGGTGCGCAACGCCAACACCCAGGCGGTATTCAGCCTTAGGGGCAAGCCCATCAACTGCTACAAGGAGAGCCGCCGTAAAGTAGCTGAGAATGAAGAGCTTAACCTCTTGATATCGGCCCTTGGAGTAGAAGAAGACCTCGCAGACCTCCGCTACAACAACATCATCGTCGCAACCGATGCCGATGATGACGGAATGCACATCCGCATGCTGGTTCTTACCTTCTTCATGAAGTATTATCCGGACCTTATCCGAAGGGCTCACGTCCATATTCTCCAGACTCCCCTTTTCCGCGTCCACAACAAAAAAGAGACCCGCTACTGCTATAGCATTGAAGAGAAGGAGGCTGCCGTAAAAGAGCTTAAGACCGGCGTGGAAATCACCAGGTTCAAAGGTCTCGGAGAGATTTCATCCAATGAGTTCGTAGACTTCATAGGGGAAAACATGAGGCTGGACCTTGTAAAGCTCTCTGACGAAGAGTCTATTCAGGACATCATGGAATTCTACATGGGGGCCAATACTATTGACCGCCAGAACTTCATCCGCCAGAACCTAAGGTCTGCGGAAGAACTTGAAGACGTAAATATTTAATAATAAAGAGATTATGTCACGTTGGGCAAAATTCTGCGGCTGGCTGCTGCGCAAGATGGGATGGACTTCCGTAGGAGGCCCCTGCCCTGAGGACAAGGCCATCATCCTTGGCGTACCGCACACATCCATTTGGGATTTCCTGGTATCCTACCTCTTCTACGCGCAGTTCGGCAAAAAGGCAAAGGTCATGATTAAGAAGGAGTTTTTCTTCTGGCCGATGGGACCTCTGCTCCGTAAACTTGGCGGAGTGCCTACGGACAGGACCAATGCCGCAGCCATGGTCAAAGGCCTTATCGATGAGATGGAAAGGGACGACAGTTTCATTCTTGCAATTGCCCCCGAGGGCACCCGCAAACCGGTGAAGAAATGGAAAACCGGATACCACACCATCGCAAAAGCCGTAAACTGCCCCGTTTACCTTGGTTACTTTGACTGGGGACGGAAACGGGTAGGAAGAGGAGAGATTTTCCAGCTCACCGACAATGCCCGTGAAGATACTGACAAGATTCAAGCTATATACGAAACTATGGGCCTGAAGGGAAAGCATCCCAAAGGCTATATTACGCATTAGATGAACAGTTACTACAGGAGACTAAAAAGAAACCGCGAGACAACCATTACCACACTCGCGAAACTATTTGATTTCTCGACAGTTGCCTTTTCAAAGAGGAAACTGTCTTCTTATACAGACGGTACCGAAGGTTACACCTACGATGAATTCCGTCACAAGTGCCTTGACCTGTCGCACCGGATGTCCAGATTCGGAATCAAAGCCGGCGACAAAGTGGCCATCCTGTCGCAGAATATGCCGAACTGGACAGTAGCCCTGTTCAGCACCGTACCTTTCGGAAGGGTCTCAGTGCCTATTCTTCCGGACTCATCGGAAAGCGAGGTTACAAACATCCTGACCCACTCCAACACAAAGGTACTTTTCGTTTCGCAGCGATATCTTCCGAAAGTGTCTCCCGAATGCAGGGAAAAGCTTACGCTTATCTTTGACATCGAGACTCTTGAACTTATAAAAAAGGACGAGGCTGCTTTCACCTGCGAAGGCTGGGTGAAAGAGCCGCAGCCGGATGACCTGGCCGCAATTATTTATACCTCAGGCACTTCCGGAAAAGCTAAGGGTGTGATGCTCAGTCACAGGAACTTCTGCCAGAACATCGTAGAGGCGTATCATGCACAGAAGGCCGGAAAGAAAGACAGGTGGTTGTCCATCCTGCCGATGTCCCATACCTACGAGCTTACGCTGGCCGTTCTTTACCCCCTTTATGTAGGAGCCTGCGTATTCTACCTGCACAAGCCACCGACACCATCGGTACTTATGAAGGCGATGAAGGAGGTTCGCCCCACAATCATGTGCTCCGTGCCGCTTATTATCGAAAAAGTGTACAAATCCAACGTAGCCCCTACAATTGAGCACAGCCGCATCCTTACCTGGATGAAGGAAAACATGCCCTGGCTCCTGTACAAACTTGTAGGCAGGAGGCTTAAGAAGAGCTTCGGCGGAAAGCTGAAATTCTTCGGCGTCGGCGGAAGCAAGCTTGATTCCACGGTGGAAGCCTTCCTCAAGAAGGCAGGATTCCCTTACGCCATCGGCTACGGACTTACGGAAACGGCACCCCTTATCACCAACGCCTGCGTCGGGAAGACGGCTGTAGGCTCCATCGGCGTACCGGCATGGGGAATAGAAGTCAAGTTGCAGAACGTAAATCCGCAAACAGGTGAAGGTGAGATAGTTGTACGCGGAGACAATGTGATGCTGGGGTATTATAAAGACCCGGAGAGGACGCTCAGCGTCATAACCGATGACGGATGGTTCCGCACACACGACCTTGCAAGCGTTGATTCAAAGGGGCGGTATTTTATCAAAGGACGTCTTGGCAACATGATTGTAGGCCCTTCGGGAGAGAATATTTACCCGGAAGAGATTGAGGAGGTCATTAACGGCGCCGAGGGTGTCAATGAATCCCTTGTTGTGGAGCGTGACGGAAAGCTTGTGGCCCTTGTTAAATTTGACGAGAGTTTCATCAACTGGGACCAGGCGAAGGAAGACAAATTCTTTGATGACCTTAATGCCAAGAAACAGGCGCTGCTTGACTATGTGAACAAACATGTGAGCAAGCAGAGCAAGATTGGCGATGTAGAGGCCATGAAGGATGATTTTGAGAAGACCGCCACACATAAAATCCGCCGTTTCAAATACAACGAAACTGACAAAAAAGAATAAAACCTGTATAACCATGGAAACCAGGAGAGATTTCTTGAAAAAATCCGTAATGGGAACGGCAGCAGCAGTGACGGTTCCCTCCCTGCTGACATCCTGCGCTAAAAGTGAAAAGGATAACGGCTTGCAGGCTGACCCTTCCGTCAGCAGCACCCTGATTGTTCCGAAAGCGGCGGGCCTGCCAATAACCGGAACTTTCCTGGATGAGATTTCCCATGACATCCCCCACCAGAACTGGGGAGAAAAAGAATGGGATCTTGATTTCCGATACATGAAAGCCATTGGCATAGACACGGTTATAGACATCAGGTGCGGATATCGCAAATTCATAACTTACCCCTCTCCTTACCTGCTGAAAAAAGGCTGCTACATGCCGTCCATTGACCTTATTGACATGTTCTGCCGCCTGGCAGACAAATACGGAATGAAGTTCATGCTTGGCCTTTATGACTCTGGCAAATACTGGGACACCGGCGACATGAGCTATGAGGTCGAGTCCAACAAATACGTCATAGACGAGGTCTGGGAGCGGTACGGCTCCAAATATAAGAGTTTCGGGGGCTGGTATATTTCCGGAGAGATTTCCCGGGCTACCAAGGGAGCCATTGAGAGCTTCAGGACGATGGGGCGCCAGTGCAAAGAGGTTTCCGGAGGCCTTCCGACCTTTATTTCACCCTGGATTGACGGCAAAAAGGCTGTTATGGGAACCACCAAGATGACCAACGACCAGGCTGTTTCCGTCGCCCAGCATGAGAAGGAGTGGAACGAAATCTTCGATGGCATCCATGAATATGTAGACGCCTGCGCTTTCCAGGACGGCCATATTGATTATGACGAGCTTGACGCCTTCTTCAGCGTAAACAAAAAGCTGGCAGACCGTTACGGAATGAAGTGCTGGACAAACGCCGAGACTTTTGACCGCGACATGCCCATCCACTTCCTGCCAATCAAATTTGACAAGCTTCGCCTGAAGCTGGAGGCTGCGAAAAGATGCGGATACGACAAGGCTATCACCTTCGAGTTTTCACACTTCATGAGTCCCCAGTCCGCTTACATCCAGGCCGGACACCTTTATGACCGATACAAAGAGTATTTCAACATAGATTAAACAGCGATGAAAAACAAGAACATGTCTTCCGGACGCATTCTGTTCGTTGCCGCGGTAGCCGCATTGGGCGGAATCCTCTTCGGCTATGACACCGCGGTTATTTCCGGTACCACTCGTATTGTGGCAGACCAGTTTTCACTTAGCGAGCTTTCAAAGGGCTGGTACGTCGGTTGCGCCCTTATCGGTTCGATACTTGGCGTATCCATAGCCGGTATGTTAAGCGATTTCCTTGGCCGAAAGAAAACCATGCTCATTTCTGCAATTATGTTCAGTGTATCGGCAATAGGCTGCGCCGTATGCTGGGACTTTGCGTCACTTGTGGTTTTCCGTATAATAGGAGGCTTCGGAATTGGTGTTGTATCGATTGTATCACCGGTTTATATTTCAGAAGTATCGCCGGCAGAACGCCGCGGAACGATGGTTTCCATGTACCAGCTGGCTGTGACGATGGGCTTCCTGCTTGCCTATCTTGTTAATTATCTTGTACTTACTGGAGCAGATACGGAATCATCCGATTCTGCCCTGATGGGAAGGATGTTCGACAGCGAGTACTGGCGCGGAATGCTTGGAATGGAGACAATTCCTGACCTTTTGTTCCTCATCCTGATATTCTTCATTCCCGAAAGTCCCAGATGGCTTTTGGTACGCGGCCAGAGACAGGACAATAAAGAAGAGTGGAAAGCGCTCCGCGAGCCCGGCATCCTTAAAGCCGTGCTGGTTGGCGCCGCCATCGCCATACTTGGCCAGTTCATGGGCGTTAACGCAGTGCTTTATTACGGACCGGAGATTTTCCAGGATGCAGGCCTCAGCAGCGAGGGTTCCATGTTCTCTACCATCCTTGTGGGTGCCGTTAACATGGGAACGACAGTCATCGCCCTTCTTATAATTGACAAAGTGGGAAGGAAACAGCTTGTATGGTGGGGTGTAGGCGGCATGATTATATGCCTTGTAGCCATTGGCACCTATTTCCTGTGGGGGAACGCCCTTGGTCTTGGGACCACCTTCCTTCTTGTATTCTTCCTCCTGTATGTGTTCTGCACCGCTATCTCAATAAGCGCAGTAGTCTTTGTGCTGCTGTCAGAGATGTATCCGAACAGGGTTCGCGGCCTGGCCATGTCCATTGCCGGCCTTGCACTGTGGATTGGAACCTACCTCATCGGCCAGCTTACTCCTTGGATGCTTGGCACCCTGTCTCCCGGAGTCACTTTCTTCCTGTTCGCGTTCATGTGCCTGCCTTACCTTTACATCATGTACAAGCATATTCCTGAAACGACGGGCAAGACTCTTGAAGAAATTGAGTCTTACTGGAAGAGCAAGAATTGAGCATAAAAAACATCAAAAAAAATCAGGGCAGTTTGAAACTGTCCTGATTTTTTATTGACTGTAAGTCAAGTGATTACTCAGCGATAACCTCAAATTTGAAGGTACCTTTAACTGCTTTGTAGCACTTAACCTCTGCCTCGTAGGTTCCGAGTTCTTTAACCTCTTCAGCAAGGATGGTAATGTCTTTCTTGTCTACCTCTACACCTGCTGCTACAAGAGCGTCTGCAAGCTGTGCGGTGGTAACGCTTCCGTAAATCTTACCAGTCTCGCTTACTTTAACAGCAACTTTTACGAGCATTGAGCTAACCTTTGCTGCAAGAGCCTCTGCGTCTGCAACCTTCTTAGCCTCTTTGTGTGCGCGCTGCTTAAGAGTCTCTGCGTGCTGCTTGAGGGCTGAAGGGGTTGCGAGGGTAGCGTAACCCTGGGGAATGAGATAGTTTACTGCGTAGCCGGTCTTTACCTTTACTACATCATCTGCGTGACCGAGGTTGGCCACATCTTTCTTAAGAATGATTTCCATAGTGCTATCTCCTATTATTTAAGAAGGTCGGTAACATAAGGAAGAAGGGCCAGGGAGCGAGCACGCTTGATAGCCTGGGCAACCTTGCGCTGGAACTTCAGGGAAGTACCGGTGAGACGGCGGGGAAGAATCTTACCCTGCTCATTGAGGAACTTCTTGAGGAACTCAGGATCCTTGTAATCTACATACTTGATACCTGCCCTTTTGAAACGGCAGTATTTCTTCTTTCTAACCTCTACGGTAGGAGGGTTGAGATAGCGGATTTCGCTGTTCTGTGCATTTGCCATAATTCTGTCCTCCTTTATTATGCCTGCTGAGCCTTAGCCTGGCGGTTAGCCCTTCTCTTCTCTGCGTAAGCAGCTGCGTCCTTGTCAAGGGCGACGGTGAGGAAGCGGATGATGCGCTCGTCACGATGATACTGGGTCTCAAGAGCTGCTACAAGCTGGGTGTCAGCCTTGAATTCGATAAGATAATAGAAACCGGATGTCTTGTGCTGGATAGGATATGCCAGCTGCTTCAGACCCCAGTCCTCTTCGTACACAACTTCACCACCATTATCCTTGATGAAGTTTACGTACTTGGCAACCGCTTCCTTCATCTGGGCCTCAGACAAAACGGGAGTTGCAATGAAAACGGTCTCGTACTGTTTGATCATTTTTGTTTGTAATTAATTGTATATTAAATATTTACCCCTGTTTGCAGCTACATTTGGGCGCAAAAAGGACTGCAAATATAGCATCTTTCTTTTTGAAAACCAAATCTTTTGGCAATTCTGCCTACTCATTTGTCAGAGTAAGACGGCTGCTTAAGGAACTTCACATCCGATGCCTTGCGAAATCTGAGGTCCGGAAGGACATTCCTTGTAACCTGGGTTTTCCCGCTTTCAGAATTGACAAATACAAGGTCGTAATAATAATCGTGCCTGGAAATGTCCGGAACGAGCATAATCATCCAGGCTTCAAAATCGGGGGACTTGACAGTAACCGGCGGCTCTGCCTCTGTGCAGAGTTCCGTACCGGCGGGAACAGGATACTTGTATATCGTCGCCATATCTGAACTGTTGATATACGATGCAGCTATTTCAATAGCCTTGTCCATGGAAACGTTACCATCGCCGTCGTCTTTGCTGCTACTGCTGCATGACATCAAAAAAAAGGCGGTAAGCAGCAACATGATTGTTTTCTTCATAAAAATCAGGTCTTTTTAATATTGCAAATATAGTAAATAATCGCTACATTTGTAAAACTATGGCTAAACTTTGGTATGGCATATTGATAGCGATTATCCGCCCGTGGCAGAGCCTGCCGCTTGGCTTTCATTACCTTTGGGGGAAATTCCTCTCATGGCTTATGAAAGCCTTCCGTTATCGCAGGGACGATGTCATGATAAACTTAGCCAGGAGTTTCCCCGGCCTTAAGTACAAGGAACTCAAAAAAATCGCCCGCCAGTTTTACAGGAATCTGGGCATGATTGCAGCGGAAACCGTTTGGCTGGGAGGAAGAGCCAGGAGGAAGCAGAAAGTCTTTAAGAAGGGAATCGTCTCCGTTGAAGGAGGCCGGGAAGTGTATGAGGCTTTCGCCAAAAGAAGCATAATGGTGCTTAACAGCCACGCCGGCAACTGGGAACTCATCGGCGCATATATGCAGAAGCTTTGCGATGAGTCGGGAGATTTGATGTCGGAAAAAGATGTTGCCGTTGTGTACCGCCGCCTTCACGGGAAGTTCTCTGAGGAGTTTTTCCGCCGCAACCGCTGCGCCCTTCAGTCAAAAAGTTTTGACGGGTATGTAGAGTCCCGCGTGGTGATGAGGCACGTTGTACGCCACCGCAATGAGAGGAAACTTTACGTATTCCCTAACGACCAGTATCCTTACGGAACGGCCATAGCAAGGGCTTCGGTAAACTTCCTTAACCAGGAGACAGAGGTGATGACTGGAGGGGCCGAGGTGGCTGAGAGACTGGGAATGAGCGTATTCTACATGTATGCAGACAGGACTGCCAAAGGCAAATACACCGTCAGGTTCAGCAAGATTTGTGACGATGCCGCCGCCCTTGGCAAAGACAATATTATAAAAGAGTATTACAGGCGCCTGGAAGAGGATATCCGCAAGAATCCTTCGAACTATCTATGGAGCCACAGAAGATGGAAATGATATGAAAAGATTGACGATATTTACGGCGATGCTGGCAATTTTATTGCCTTTCTCCCCCGCCAAGGCGCAGGACCCGGACGGAGTAATAGTTTATTCCCTGCCCAAAACGGTGATTAACCTTGAGGTTGAAGCCGTCAGGGAGACCTTCCATGCAGGGCCCTATGCAAAATATGCAAAGAAGTATCTTGGCATTGATGTGCGCCAGGCAGACGGACAGACCACACAGCTCAGCGCAGTGAAGCTGTCAGCTGTTACGGAGGCAGACCAGTCAGCAAGGTACACCATCGCCCCGGGAAAGGGCCACTCTTCCTTCCTGTCGCTGTCGGCACAGGGACTCATCGCCACCGGCAATTCAGCATCGGCTGAAAATCTGGCCTGGAAGTTCGCAGAAGAGGAGAAAGGGAATTTCGCAGGGAAGGGCATCAGTTCCAATTTCACATCGGAGACCACAACCCTGTACCGCAATGTTAACGGAGCTTCAAAAAGCATCCGCCAGGAGATGACGGTTGAAAAGACCTCTGAGGACAAGGCGAAGGAGGCTGCGGAGATGATTTTCAAGCTTCGCAAAATGCGCGTCCAGATTGTAACGGGAGACACAGATGCCACCTACAGCGGAGAAGCCATGACCGCCGTCCTGCAAGAGCTTGGAAGGCTTGAGCATGAATACTTTACATTGTTCGCAGGATACAGTGACTTCAGCACGCAGAAAACCACTTTCGCCGTTATTCCGGAAAAGGGTGCGAAGGCCGCAAAGTATATCGCTTTCAGGGTTTCAGACAGTGACGGCCTGGTTGGGGCAGAGGATATTTCCGGAAAGCCGTACATCCTGGAGGTTAATCCGGAGCCCATTTCCGCTCCTGAGGCGACCGATGCCAAGGGCAAAAGCATGATGGCCAAATACCGCATACCTGCTATTTGCGGAATCCGCCTTAAGGACGGAGTGGAGGTCCTGCTTCAGACAAGGCTCCCCGTTTACCAGGCGGGAGTGGACAGTTTCTTCCCGCTCGGCAGCAAATAACCGACAAAATATTATAAACACATAAATTTTTAAAACTATGACAATCAAAGATTTGAATCCGGCAATCGTTTGGAACAATTTCTATGGTCTTACACAGGTTCCCAGGCCTTCAAAGCATGAGGCAAAGGTTCAGGAGTATCTTCTGAAATGGGGAAAAGAGCATGGTGTGGAAGTTTTCAAGGACGACACCGGTAACATTATCTTCCGCAAGGAGGCTACTCCCGGAATGGAAAACCGTCGCGGCGTTATTCTTCAGGGCCACATGGACATGGTTCCCCAGAAAACCGGAGACAGCAAGCATGACTTCCTTACAGACCCTATCACCACTCTTATTGACGGCGAATGGGTTACCGCAGACCGCACCACCCTTGGCGCAGACAACGGTATAGGAGTAGCCATGGGACTTTCCGTACTTGAAGACAAGAATATCAAACACGGCCCCGTAGAGGTTCTCGTTACATACGATGAGGAAACCGGAATGACCGGCGCCAACAGCCTTAAGCCCGGCGTCCTTAAGGGCGACATCCTCATCAACCTTGATTCAGAGGAAGAGGGCGAACTTTGCGTTGGCTGCGCTGGCGGTCTTGATGCAAGCATCGACTTTAAATATCGTACATACAAGACTCCGGAAGGCTTTGTAGGTTACAAGCTTACAGTTAAAGGCCTGCAGGGCGGCCACTCCGGAATGGACATCTCCCTTTACCGTGCCAACGCCAATAAGGCCGTTGCACGCATGCTCCTTCCCCTTCTTGAGAAGCACGGTGTAAAGGTTGCAGACTTTACCGGCGGCTCCCTCCGCAACGCTATCCCCTTCGAGGCAACCGCCCTCCTTGCTGTTCCTTCCGCTAAGGTTCGCAAGGTAAAAGAGGTTGTTGAGGGTATTTTTGCCGATATCAAGGCAGAGTACATTGACAGCGACCCCGGTGCACAGATGTTCTTTGAGAAAGAGAAAGCTGCTCCCGAAAGATATATTTCCGACAAGGTTATGCTTCGCGCTGTTAAGGCGATGCTGGCCTGCCCCGCCGGCGTTGTTAGGATGAGCCGTACCATGGAGGGTCTCACAGAGACTTCCACCAATATGGCCATTGTACGCACCCAGAACGGTCATCTTACCATTCATTCACTGATGCGCAGCGCCGTTGATTCTTCAAAGGCTTACCTTGCAGAGAAGATGCGCTGCCTTGCAGAGCTTGCAGGTGCTGAAATCACTTTCAAGGGAGGTTACTCAGGCTGGACACCAAAGCTTGACACTCCTATGAACAAGGTTATGATGGAGCAGTTCAAGAAGGTTTACGGCAAGGATATGAAGATTATGGCTACCCACGGCGGTCTTGAGTGCGCTATCATGGGTGCCAAGTATCCCAACTGGGAAATGGTTTCCGTAGGTCCTACCATCAAGTATCCTCACAGCCCGGACGAGCGCGTAAACATCGCATCCGTTGAGCGCACCTGGAATTACCTCAAGGCCGTTCTTGAAGCCGTTCCTGAGAAGTAACCACAATTGTCATTTTGAGAATCCACAATTGTCATTTCGAGCGAAGTCGAGAAATCTCACTGTAGTAAAACACAATAACTTAATAAACAGTATGTTAAGCTTTAGTATTTGGGCTTTTTTTAATAACATTTGGAATTATATCAAAGCTCTATGGGAGGCAAATGCTACATTATTCATTTTTGTTGCCATCCTGATCATTGTAATTCCGTTCGTAGTATTTTACCTGCGACAGTCAAAGAATCACCCCAAGGGACTTATAGCAGCCGCTCTCAGCAACATGGGAGAAAGGTTCGGCTACTACATCATGAATGCCGTACTGCTGCTCTTCCTTGTATCAAAGTTCGGACTGCCTGACGGTACTGCCGGCTTAATCTATTCCATCTTCTACTTTGGCATTTACATCCTTGCCCTTGTAGGTGGCGTAGTTGCAGACCGCACCCAGAATTACAACAAGACCATCCAGACCGGTCTGTTCATCATGGCCGCAGGTTACGTAGCCCTTGCAATTCCTATCTTCAGCAAGACCGACGGCCTTATCGCCGACGGCACCGCAGGCTGGTGGGGAATCCTTATCTTTACCTGCATCGCCCTCCTTTGCATCGCCTTCGGTAACGGTCTCTTCAAAGGCAACCTCCAGGCCCTGGTAGGAAAACTTTACGATGACTTTGAGGCCGAGGCTGCCAAGAAAGGCCCCGCAGCCCTCAAGGAAGCTAAAGACAGACGTGACTCCGGTTTCCAGATCTTCTACGTATTCATCAACATCGGCGGTGTAATCGCTCCTTTCATCGCTCCTATGCTCCGTAGCTGGTGGCTCAAGGCTCATGAACTGGTTTACAATGCCGACATGTCCGCCCTCTGCCACAAGTATCTTGCAGGCGACACAGCTATCGCAACCTCACAGAAATTCATTGAGACAAGCGCCGATTCAGTACTGAATCCCTCCCTTCTTGAAAATACCACCCAGTTCTGCTCAGATTACATCGATGTTTTCAACACCGGCGTTCACTACTCATTCATCGTATCTGCCCTTGCAATGATCCTGTCAGTAGTTATCTTCATGGTTAACAAGAAACAGTTCCCTCAGCCGGCAAAGAAGACCGCTGTTCAGTCTGTAGATTACACTCCTGAAGAGAAGAAGGCCATGGCAAAAGAAATCAAGCAGAGAATGTATGCCCTGTTTGCAGTTCTTGGCATTGCAGTATTCTTCTGGCTCTCATTCCACCAGAACGGCCAGTCTCTAACTGTATTCGCCCGTGACTTTGTAGACACAACGGCCACTCCTCCGGAGATTTGGCAGGCCATGAACCCTCTCTTCGTGATTATCCTGACCCCTATTATCATGCTTATCTTCGGCTCGCTGGCCCGCAAAGGAAAACCTGTTTCCACTCCAAGAAAAATCGCCCTCGGTATGGGAATCGCAGGATGCGCTTACCTTTTCCTGATGATATTCTCCATTGCAAGCCACTATCCTTCAGGAACAGAGTTCCGTGAGCTTTCTGAACTTGAGATGCTTCAGCGTGGACTTGCCAAGGCTGCACCGTGGGTAATGATCGTCACATACTTCTTCCTTACCGTAGCAGAGCTGTTTATATCTCCTCTCGGACTGTCCTTCGTTTCAAAGGTAGCCCCCAAGAATATGCTCGGCCTCTGCCAGGGTCTGTGGCTTGCAGCTACAGCCATCGGTAACCTGTTTATCTTCCTTGGACCTATCTGGTACAACGCTATGCCTATCTGGATTTGCTGGGGTATCTTCCTTGCCATCTGCGCAATTTCAATGGGCGTAATGTTTGGTATGGTCAAGTGGCTTGAAAGAGTAACCGGAGCATAGCAGAATATGTTTAAAGGACAACCAAAAGGTTTATTTGCCCTGGCGCTCGCTAATACCGGCGAGCGCTTCGGCTATTATACGATGCTGGCCGTCTTCGCCCTGTTCCTTAAGGCGAACTTCGGCCTTACCGCCGGCCAGGCGGGCCTGATTTACAGCGTCTTCCTTGGCCTGGTCTACTTCCTTCCCATAGTTGGCGGAGCCCTGGCAGACAGGTTCGGCTTCGGCAAAATGGTCACCATCGGCATAGCAGTAATGTTTGCCGGATACCTCCTGCTTGCAGTGCCGCTCGGAAGCGACGCCCTGGCCCTTGTGGTCATGATTGCGGCCCTGATTCTGATAAGCTTCGGAACCGGCCTGTTCAAGGGCAACCTGCAAGTTATGGTGGGTGATTTGTACAACGACCCACAGTATGCCCATAAGAGGGACGAGGGCTTCTCACTCTTTTACATGGCCATCAACATCGGTTCGCTGTTTGCCCCGATTGCAGCAGTTGGGCTTAAGAAATGGGGAGAATCCCTGGGCTTTGCAGACAACGATGCATACCATTTCTCTTTCGCAGCCGCCTGCCTTTCACTGGTAGTATCCATCCTTATTTATTATTGCTTCCGCGGTACATTCCGCCACGTAGAGGGCAAGCGCAGCAAGTCTTCCGGCAGCAAGGAGGCCGAGGCCCTTCCGGAACTGTCCAGGGAAGAGACCAAGAGCCGCATCGTGGCCCTGTGCCTTGTATTTGCCGTTGTAATCTTCTTCTGGATGGCCTTCCAGCAAAGCGGTCTTACCCTTACCTTCTTTGCCGATGAGTTTACCAGCATGGAGGCTCCCGGCATTACAGGACTTCCCTTCAACGTGCTCAATCTGGTGTTTATAATTCTTATTGTATACGCCGCGTTCTCTTTGTTCCAAAGTGACAGTAGAAAGGGAAAACTTATTTCCGTAGGCGTAATAGCAGCCTGCCTTGGCGCCCTTGTATGGCAATACACGCAGCTGCTGGAGGTTACCAGTCTTGAGGCTCCTATCTTCCAGCAATTCAACCCCTTCTTCGTAGTTGCGCTTACACCGGTAAGCATGGCAATTTTCAGCTATCTTGCAGCCAAGAAAAAGGAACCGTCGGCACCAAGGAAGATTGCTTATGGAATGATTGTGGCCGCGGCAGCATACGCCCTTATGATTTTCGCTTCCATCGGCCTGGCTACTCCTGATGCCCAAAAGGCAGCAAAGGATGCCGGCGAAACCCTTACCCTTGCAGGACCGTACTGGCTCATTAGCACATACCTAATTCTTACTTTCGGGGAACTTTTGCTTAGTCCGATAGGAATTTCCTTCGTCACCAAGGTTGCCCCGCCTAAGTATAAGGGTATGATGATGGGAGGATGGTTTGCAGCCACCGCCATCGGCAACCTGCTTGTCCAGGTCGGAGGTCACCTCTGGGGTCCTCTCCCCCTGTGGATAGTCTGGGCAGTATTCGTTGCACTTTGCCTTATTTCCGCCGCCTTCATGTTCTCCATGATGAAACGCCTTGAAGCCGCAACGAAATAATTACTATCTTTGCAGGCTATGACTGAGGAATTGAGATGTAAGCTTGCCGGATGGGCAGAGAAGTATAATTCTCCTGAGTATTTTCAGGAGGATCCTATTGCCTTTCCTACCAGGTTTGCGGGGATGATGAAGGCGGGACGATGCAACCTGAAAGACGTAGAGATTGCTGCCATATTTGCGGCTCACTTTGCCTGGGGCCGCAGGGCCATGATTGTAAGGGACTGCGGCAGGCTTTTTGACGCCATGGATTGGAAGCCTTACGACTTTGTGATGCAGGGCCGATGCTGCCGCGAGCCGGTGAGTATTCACCGTACGGTAAAGTGGTGCGAGGTGGCCGATATCTGCGACAGGCTGAAGGTCTGGTACTCAGGCCATGAAAGCCTGGAGCAGTTGCCCGTGGACGATATCAGGACGCAAATCTTCGGTCAGAAGGAAGATGCTAAGGCTCCGAACAAGAAAATAAACATGATGCGCCGATGGTTTGTCCGCGATGACGGTAAGGTAGACCTTGGGCTATGGAAGAACTCCGACAAGGCGGAACTAATCATTCCCCTGGATACCCATGTTTATTCCCAGGCTACGGAACTTGGCCTTACCACCCGCAGGCAGAAAGACCTTGCCACCGCGCAGGAAATAACCGCAGCCTTTGAGAAAATCTTCCCCGGAGACCCATGCAAGGGGGATTTTGCTCTCTTCGGCTATGGTGTCACCGGCGGAGCGAGAGGAGTGGAATAAAAATAGCTTAGCTATATGCCGAAATTGTATATAATATCAGGTTGCAACGGGTCCGGAAAAACAACGGCCTCATACACGTTGCTGCCGGAAATGTGGGACTGCGCCTACTTTGTAAACTCCGACGAATTTGCAAAAGGCCTCTCCCCCTTCGACCCCGACAAAGCCTCCCTGAGCGCAGGCCGCTTCATGGTAAAAAGAATCAACTACCTCCTGGAAAGGAAAGAAGACTTCTGCATAGAAACTACCCTCTCCTCCAGGACCCTTATGAGAACCATCGAAACAGCACGCGAATACGGATACAGCATAACAATCCTGTACTTCTGGGTAGAAAATGTAGAGCTGGCCATCCAAAGAGTCAAGGCAAGGGTGAATGCCGGCGGCCACAACGTACCCGAACCCACAATCAGAAGACGCTACCGCAGCGGCCTCAGGCACTTTTTTGAAGTATATATGCCAGCCTCTGACAGATGGATGCTTGCAGACAACACAACCGTGCCATTCAAACTTGTAGCCCAGGGCTGGCAAAAAAACATGGTCGTACAGGACAACCTGAAATTCGAGGCAATAAAAGCCCAGGCTGCAACTTACAAGGAAGAAGATGATTTACGATAAGAAATACTACTTTGACACCTTCAAGGTTGGAAACGAAGACCTTGAGAATCTTATTGCCATAGCCATGGGAAAAGGCGGTTCATACGCCGACCTTTTCTTTGAAAACTCCGTTTACAGCGACCTTATGCTCCGAGACGGAAAGGTAGCCTCCGGCGGTTTTCACATTGACTACGGAGTAGGCATCCGCACCCTGTGCGGAGAAAAAACCGGATACGCATACTCAGAAAGCACCCAGCCGGCGGCAATGCGTGCCGCCGCCGCATCGGCATCTGCAATAGGAGAAGGAAGAATAAGGACATCGGACAGCATCGCCGCAGAAAACGGCTATGTACCAAGACTTTACAAAGGAAAGCCGAATCCCGCCGCAGACAGGTATCCAATCCTGAACGACTGGCAGAAAGAGCAGCCCCAGGAGCTTGCAAAAACCCTTTACAAACTGGAAGATAAGCTCAGGGAAAAAGACAGCCGGATTGTAAAAATAATGGCCGTACTGTCCTGGCAGAACAGCGACATCCTGATGTACAACTCTTTCGCCGAACTCAAATATGAGACAAGGCCGATGGGGACCCTGGCCGTATCCGTCATACTCTCCGACGGAAAGAACATCGTAAACTCCCATGCCAGCCGAAGCTTCAGGATGGGAGCCGAAATGCTCTCCGACAGCCTTGTGGACAGCCTTGCAAGCGAAGCCCTGAAAAACATGGACGACAAGTTCCTGGCCGGCCGTCCCAAGGGAGGCAAAATGCCGGTTGTAATGGGAGCAGGAGCCTCCGGCATACTGCTTCACGAGGCCATGGGACACGCTTTCGAGGCCGATTTCATAAGAAAAGGCCAGTCTGTCTTCAATGACATGCTGGGCAGGAAAATCTGCTCCGATGACATTACAATCGTCGACGACGGCACAATAAGAGGAGGCCGCGGCTCCCTCAACTTTGACGATGAAGGCGTACCGGCACAAAGGACGGTCATGGTAGAAAACGGAGTTCTCACATCCTTCCTTCACGACCGCATCAGCGCCCGCGCCCTTGGAGTCCAGCCCACCGGTAACGGAAGAAGGGAAAGCTTCAGGTACGCCCCAATTCCAAGGATGAGGGCGACATATATGGAAAGCGGCAGCAGCAACGCCACAGACATCATCGGCTCTGTAAAAAAAGGTATATACGTTGATGAATTCTCCAATGGCCAGGTTAAGATTGGCGAAGGAGACTTCACCTTCTATGTAAAAAGCGGTTATCTCATTGAAAACGGCCGCCTGACGATGCCTGTAAAGGATATCAACATTATTGGCAACGGTCCGAGGGCCCTTGGACAGATAAAGGCGGTAGGCAATGACGCCATTGTGGACGATGGTGCCTGGACCTGCGGAAAAGAGCAGAGCGTACCGGTTTCATGCGGAATACCGACGGTGCTTGTAGACGGATTAACAGTAGGAGGAGAATAATGACAGACGCATTCTTGAATAATTCAGAGATAGCATCGGCAAGGGCTTTCATGGAAAAGGCCCTGGAAGCCGGGGCGCAGAAGTGCAGGGTGACAGTAAGCAAAAGCGTAATGGACCTTGTAGGCGTGCTGGACGGGCAGGTAGACAAGATAACCCACAGCATGGACAGGGCCGTCACACTGGCCATTTTTGCTGACGGCAGATTCGGCACCTTCTCTACCAACAAATTTGAGGAAGGTGTTGAAGACTTCGTAAAAAAGGCCATGGAAACCGTCAGGATGATGGCCCCGGATGAGTGCAGGGACCTTCCCGACCCATCAAGGACAGAAAAAGACTCCGAAGACATTAAGGTTTGCGACACCCCCGCCTACGAGAGCATGACAATGGAGCTTCGTATCCGGAAAGCCCTGGAAGGCTCAGTATTCGGGACAAATCCCGATATAGTTTCAGAGGAAGCGGAGTATTCTGACACGCTTACAGACCTTTGCATCATGGATTCAAACGGCCTTTTCTGCCGCCAGAGCGAGTGCACCTTCGACTTTGCAAATGAGATAACTGTGAAGGATGCCGATGCCAAGGTGAGCGCATATTGGTGGGATGCAGCGCGCAGCCCCCTTAAACTGGATACCGCCGCAGTTGGACGGAAGGCGCTTAAAGACGCCCTGGATAAAAGGGATGCGAAGGAGTGCGCCGGAGGCAAAATGGCCATGGTGGTGGACTATGAAAGCGCCTCCAGGTTACTGGCCCCTGTTTTAAGCGCGATGAACGGCTTCGCCATCCAGCAGAACAACTCCTTCCTTGCCGACAAACTGGGCCAGAAGTGTTTCCCTGATTTTTTGAATATTACCGAACGTCCCCGTGAAGAAGGCGCCTACGGCTCCCGGCTCTTCGACTCAGTAGGAATCTCCGCCAGGGAAATGCCGCTTGTTTCTAATGGAGTGTTAAAGAATTGGTTTGTAAACACTTACATATCAAAGAAAATGGGCATCAGCTCTACAGTAGACGATGCATCAAGGCCTGTAGTTGCCAGCACAACGGCAAAAGGCTGCAAAGAACTGCTGGAAGACTGCCTGAAAGGGCTGGCAGGAGGAAACAATGGTACGGTGCTTGTAACTGGTTTCAACGGTGGAAACTGCAACAGCGCAACGGGAGATTTTTCCTTTGGCGCAGAAGGCTTCTACTATGGGCCGGACGGTTCCTTCCCCGTTAGGGAGCTGGTTATTACGGGCAATATGCTGGAACTGTGGAACAACCTTGTTGCCGTTGGCAATGATGCCCGCCCGTGCAGGCCGAGAGTTGTACCCACACTGGTATTTAAAGATGTAGATTTCAATAGCTAAATAATTGATTTATATGAAAATAGAGAAGAACAAAGTTGTGGTGCTCACATACGAGCTTACCGTAGACGGACAGATTGCAGACAAGGCTACCAAAGAGCAGCCTTTGGATTATATTCACGGCGGACACATGCTTCTGCCTAAATTCGAGGCAGAGATTGAGGGTAAGGAGGCCGGAGACACCTTCGAGTTCCAGATGAGCCCTGAAGAAGGCTACGGTCAGTATGAGCCCAAGCACTGCTTTGACATTCCAAAGGACAGTTTTGAGATTGACGGAAAGATTCGCGAGGATCTTTTGGAGCCGGGTAATTTCATTCCGATGCTGAACAGTTCCGGCCATGTAGTGAATGGCAAGGTGGTTGCCGTGAAAGAGAACAGCGTCACCATGGATTTCAACCATCCGATGGCTGGTAAAACCCTGAATTTCAAGGGAGAGATTCTTGAGGTTCGCGATGCTACCGAGAAGGAACTCAAAGAAGGCCTGCATGGCGAGTATCTGCCTCAGGAGGAGTGCGGCTGCGGTTGTGGCCATCATCACCATGGCGAGGGGCATTGCCATCATCACGAGGATGGCGAGTGCTGCCACCACCACGATGGAGAATGCTGCCATAAAGATAATTAATGAAGACGGCGATAGTCATATTGAATTGGAACACCAAGGGATTCCTGGAGCAGTTTCTGCCGGGAGTCCTCTCTTCGGCCGGCTGCGCTGAAGACGGGACTCCGGGGGGAGATTACACCGTGGTTGTGGCGGATAATGGTTCCACGGACGGCTCGGCAGAGTTCATGAAAGAGCGCTTCCCGGGAGCAAGCCTCATTACCTTGGACAAGAATTATGGCTTTACAGGAGGCTACAACAGGGCTTTGGCCCAGCTAAGCGGCTTTGACTGCTTCCTACTCCTGAACTCTGACATTGAGGTTCCGAAAGGCTGGCTTGAGCCCCTTACGGAATTCATGGAGAAGAACCCGGACTGCGGCATTTGCGCCCCGGTCCTTCACGCATGGCAGGACAAAGACAGGTTTGAGTACGCAGGAGCCGCCGGAGGCTTCATAGACCGATACGGCTTTCCCTTCTGCCGAGGCCGCGTGCTCAAATGGACAGAGAAGGATGAAGGCCAGTACGGGCACTCCCCTGCCGATGTTTTCTGGGCCACAGGCGCCAGTCTCATGGTCCGATGCAGCCTTTGGCAGGCCCTGGGCGGGCTTGACGACAGGTTCTTTGCCCACATGGAGGAAATTGACTTCTGCTGGAGGGCTCACCTTGAAGGCTGGAGGGCCTGCGTGGTGCCGGTTTCCACCATCTATCACCTTGGTGGCGGAACCCTTCCCGCCGAGTCTCCCGGAAAACTCAAGCTGAATTACAGGAACAACCTGCTGATGCTGCATAACAATCTTGCCAAGACCCTGGCTGTCAAATATTTGCGAGAAGGACTAAGCGCTTCCAAGGCGTCTACCAAGGCACGCTGCAGGGCTGGCAGAAGGATTTTCACCCGAATGGTACTGGACGGCATCAGCGCAGCCATTTTCCTTCTTACGGGAAGGACCTCCAGCTTCAAAGCGGTGACATCGGCCCATAAAGAATATAAAAAACTAAGGGGGAAGGCAGCATCGGCAAAAGAGTTGGAAGCTTTTTTATCCACACACGGAAACGCCTGCATATCAGGTATTTACAACCACTGTCTGCCAATATCGGCATTGGTATTCGGCAAAAAAAGCTTCGGCAAATTGCAGCGGGGAATAAAATAATTACGATATTTGGAACAAATTGTCCATCAGTATGAAGATTATTATAGAAGGCGCAGGAGAAGTTGGCATCCACCTTGCCAAGATGTTGGCAGCGGAGGCAAATGACATTACCGTTATCGACCACGATGAGGAACGGCTTTCAAAGCTTGCCACAAGTGCAGATGTCATCACCATGGAGGGTGTCCCCTCCTCTATCCGCTCACTTAAGGAGGCGAACGTAGAGAAGGCAGACCTTTTCATTGCCGTAAATCCGGGTACGCATCAGGATGTAAACGTAGTCAGTGCGCTGCTGGCCAAGAAGTTAGGCTGCAAGAAAGTTTGCGCCCGCGTTGACGATGAGGACTATCTATCCTACGACAACCGCTACCTGTTTACAGAGATGGGCATTGACATGCTCTTCTTCCCGGAAAGGATTGCTGCCACTGAAATCATTGACCTGCTTAAGCGCACCGCGTCCACAGACTCAATGGATTTTGCCCGCGGAAAGCTTCAGATTGCGGTTTTCAAACTTGAGGACGACTCCCCTCTCCTTGACATGACGCTCATGGAATTCTCTGCGGCGATGGGAGCAAGGGAAGACCATCTCAACTTCCGCGTTGTAGCAGTTTCCAGGGGCGATGATACCATTATTCCGGAGGCTTCGATGAAATTCAAATACCATGACCTGGTCTTCATCATTACCACCCGCGACGGCATCGACCCCATAATGTCTTTCCTTGGAAAAAGCAACATCGAAGTAAATAAGCTGATGATTCTTGGCGCCAGCCAGATAGGAGGCATGGTTGCAAAAGGAATGAGCCGCCAGCTTGAGAAAATCAAGGTCCTTGATACAGACAAGGCAAAGTGCCTTGACCTGAGTGAGAAGACTGATGACAATGTTATGGTTATTAACGGCGATGGCCGTAATTCTGACTTCCTGCTGGAGCAGAATATCAAGGATTACGATGCCTTCGTGGCCGTTACAGACAACGATGAGGCCAATATCCTGGCCTGCGTGGTTGCCAAGAAATTCGGGGTTCCGAGGACGGTGGCGCAGGTAGAGAATCTTGAATACATCCAGCTGGCAGAGGATATGGGCGTAGACGCCGTCATCAACAAGAAGCTTATTACCGCCGGAAAAATTTTCAAGATGACCCTCAGCAACAAGGTTCGTTTCATAAAGTATATGAGCGGCACTCAGGCCGAGGTTCTGGAATATATCGTTTCCCCCGGAAGCAAGGTTACAAGGGTTCCACTTTCGGAACTTAACTTCCCGGAGAATGCGATTGTAGGCGGAATAATCAGGGGCAACGAGTCTTTCATTGCCGTGGGAAGCACCAAGATTGAGGCTTACGACAGGGTTGCAGTTTTCGCCCTTCCGGAGGCGGTGAAATATGTAGACAAAATGTTCAGGTAACTGATGGCCAGTTATTTACAGATAGAGAACATAAGCAAATCCTACGGTCCGAAGATTCTCTTCCAGAACATAGGATTCAACATTTCAGAGGGCGACAAAATCGCCCTCATTGCACCTAACGGCACCGGTAAAACCTCTCTCCTTCGCATTCTGGCGGGAAAGGACAAATCCGATTCTGGAGGCAAAATCACCTTCCTTAAGGATATCAGGATTTCATCCCTTGAGCAGGAATATGATTACCGGCCGGAACTGTCTATCCAAAAGCAGATAGAAAGCAGCGCTGCCCCCTTCCTTGAAAGCATCGCCGCTGAAGAGCAGTTTGAGTATTGGCAAAGGCTGCGGGAGCACCTCAGCAACTTCAGCCTTGGAGATTTGGATATGCCGATGCGGAGCCTCTCCGGCGGTGAGGTTAAGCGTGTGGCGATTGCGCAAATGCTCGCTACTGAGGCCGATTTCTATATTATGGACGAGCCTACCAACCATCTGGATACCGATGCCATTGAGTATCTGGAGTCTTTCCTTGGCCGTTCAAGATGCACCCTTCTTATGGTTACCCACGACAGGTATTTCCTTGAAAGGGTTTGCAACACGGTTATGGAACTGGACCACGGAGCCGTCTATACATACCGCGGAGACTATGAGAATTATCTGGAGAAGCGCCAGGAGAGGATAGATAATTACAACGCTGAGACTGACAAGGTGCGTAACATCCTGCGCCGCGAGCTTGAGTGGATGCGAAGCACCCCTTGCGCCCGTACCGGTAAGGCAAAATACCGCAAAGATGCCTTCTACCGCCTTCAGGACCGTGCCGACGCCGTTTATACCGAATCAAGGCTAAGTTTGGACGATGTTGCCGGGGCTTCACGTCTTGGGACCAAAATCATAAACTGCAAGAATGCCAGCTTCAAATATGGAGGGAAGTATTACCTGAAAGACTTTACCTACAATTTCCAGAGGTATGAGAAAGTTGGTATCGTGGGGCGGAACGGCGCGGGAAAAACCACGTTCCTGAATCTGCTGCTTGGGAGGTTCGACCCTTCAGACCCTGGAGAATTCAGCGGTACAATTGAGCATGGCGAATCCCTGAAGGTGGGTTACTATACCCAGAAAGGAATCAGTTTCACAGGGGACCAGACGGTGCTTGAGACAGTTTCGGACACCCGCCTTCTGGGGCGCTTCATGTTCCCCCACGACATGCTGAATACCCGCGTTTCAAGGCTTTCCGGAGGCGAAAAACGAAGGCTCTACCTGCTTACCATTCTTATGGAGCAACCTAATGTGCTGGTTCTGGACGAGCCCACGAATGACCTTGACATTGTTACCCTGAATGTGCTTGAGGAGTATCTTAAGGAATACCATGGCACTTTGATAATAGTGTCGCATGACAGGCACTTCCTTGACCGTCTTGTGGACCATTTGTTCGTTCTATGCGGCGATGGCGAGGTCAAGGACTTCATTGGCAGCTATACCCAGTACCGCACCTTCCTGAAAGACATGGAGGCAGAGCAGCGCCAAGCGGCCAGGATGGCAGGCGGCCAGGCGACACGGATGGCAGGCGGCCAGGCGGCCTCCTGTCATCCTGAGCGAAGCGAAGGATCTAAAAAAACCAAAACCACCTCCGCCCCGAAACTATCCTTCAAGGAAAAACGCGAACTGGAGCAGCTGGAAGCAGAGATTCCGGCCCTGGAAGAAGAAAAATCAGCCCTCACAGACAGGCTGAGCAGCGGTTCCCTCCCCTTCGAAGAACTTCAGGCAGCATCGGCCCGAATCGGAGAAATATCGGCCCTCCTGGAAGAAAAGGAATTACGCTGGCTGGAGCTCTCAGAGAAGGCCTGAAAAAGAAAAACAGAAAGATTTTTTTGCAAATTTAAAAATAATGCCTACCTTTGCAATCCAATACCGCGAGGTAGAGCAGTCGGTAGCTCGTCGGGCTCATAACCCGGAGGTCGTAGGTTCGAGTCCTACCCTCGCTACTAAACAAACTAAAAAACAGCCGAAAAACGGCTGTTTTTTTTATTCCTCTGTTACGTATTCGAACTGCTTTATTGTCTTAAGCTTCCCTTTGGCGTTGTAGGTGTACTGGGTCTTCTTGCGGCCGAACTCGTTGTATTCGAATTTTTTGGTGCTTACAAGACGGTTATGCTCGTCATAAACCAGTTCCCGTGCAATTTTTCCATTCTCTCCCCACTCATAGCGCTTGCGCCACTTCTGGCCGTCGGAATTATACTCTATTTCCTCAATCTTCCTACCTTCAGCATTGTATGTAGTGGTATGGTCCAGAATCTTCTTGTTACTCTTGGCATCTACATTCCATTCTTTTACAACAAGGTTTTTCTTGTTGATTTTTTCAGTATCCTGTGCTCCGGCGGACGGAAGCAGAAAAAGGGCCGCAATGGCAGCTATGAATAACCTCTTGAACATATCTTTTCTGTTTTACCGGGATTCCTTCCAAAGTCGTGCCAGAGTTGTCTACCTGACAAGAAACCTCTGGTAAAGCAACTCTGCAATCTGCACGGCATTGGTTGCTGCCCCTTTGCGAAGATTGTCTGATACGCACCATAGGTTCAGGCCGTTGGGGACGGATGAATCCCTTCTGAGCCGCCCTACAAACACGTCATCACGGCCTTCCGCCATGCGCGGGACAGGATATCCTTCTGCAAGAAGAGTAACTCCAGGAGCTTCATACAGAATCCTTTTTACATCTTCCAATTTGAACGGGCGCTCAAATTCAAGGTTTACGGCCTCGCTATGCCCTCCACGGACAGGCACGCGAACGGTTGTGACGCTCACTCCTATACTGTTGTCATTCAGGATTTTATGAGTCTCGTTAATCATTTTCGTCTCTTCCTGGGAGTTCCCGTCCTCGCCAAAATCGCCAATCTGCGGAATAACGTTAAGGTCTATCTGGCACGGATAAGCCGTTGCGTAACTTCCCCACTCTGCGCCTTCCCTTTCTGCTTCCAGCTGCGATACGCCCTTGTAGCCGCTCCCCGTTACAGACTGGTAGGTAGAGACCACTATCCTTTTGATTCTGAACTCTTTATGAAGCGGAGCCAACGGCAGCAACATCTGAATCGTAGAACAGTTAGGGTTTGCAATTATATAGTCCGATGCTTCCAGGATATCCCCGTTTATCTCCGGCACAATCAGCTTTTTGAGAGGGTCCGTCCTCCAGCAGGACGAATTGTCAACCACCCTGCAGCCGGCCTTTGCAAACTCCGGAGCAAGTTCAAGCGATGCTGCAGAACCTGCCGAAAAGAGGGCGATATCCGGCTTTGCAGCCAACACTTCCGCCGTACTCAGAACACTGAGCGGCTTGCCTTTGTAATAAACCGTCCTTCCAATAGATTTTGCCGATGCAGCCGGTAAAATCTCATCTGCCGGGAAATTTCTTTCAGCCAGGACCTCAAGCATTTTTGTGCCTACAAGTCCGGTTGCTCCTATTACAGCTACTTTCATGATGTCCTAAGAAATAATGTCATGTAAAACTCCTCCTGCAGTTTGCCTTGCACCGGCGCCTGCACCTTGGATAACAAGTCCTGCATGATAATCCAAAGTAGTGAATATTATGCAGTTATCCGCTCCGTGAAGATTATAAAGCGGGCTTTCCGGCCCTACGCTCTGAAGGCTTGCAGAAGCCTTCCAAAGAGAGTCTTCCTGCTCCAGGACTGCCAGATACTTTAGTTTCTTTCCTTCGGATGAGGCCTTTTTGTAAGCCTGCTCCAACTCTTCCCCGCCGGGGAAAGGAAGGAGGTTAACTTGTTCCAGCGGGATGCCGGTCTTACGCGCTATAATAAGCAGTTTCCTTGCAACATCGGCCCCGGAAAGGTCTGCCGCCGGGTCAGGTTCAGTGAAGCCTTTGGCTTTGGCATCGGCAACAAGGGCCTCAAAACCGCTGCCGGAGTAATTGTCGCAAAGGTAGCCAAGGGTGCCGGAAAGGACGGCCTCCAATTTTACCAGACGGTCTCCGGAAAGGCGGATTCTCTCTGCCGTTTCAAGTACCGGAAGGGCCGCGCCGGCCGTAGTCTCGAACCTAAGGAAACTGCCGCAGCGGGCGCTGGTCTTCTGCAAATCCCGATATGTCTCAAGACTGCCGGAGAAAGGGATTTTGTTGCAGGCGACAATATTGTAACCGGCCTCCAGAAGTTCCTTATACCGGGGCCCCGTATCGTGGCTGGCAGTGCAGTCTACAAAGACGGCATTAGCCACAGTCCTTTCCAAAAGGGCGTCAATAAAGTTGCCCTGGTTTCCATCCGCAAGACCGTCCGGCTGAACGCCTTCAAGGTCCAGAATATATCTTCTGCTGTTGGCTAAACCGCAGAGCCTCAGCTTCTTACCACGGACGGCAGCAATTGCATCGGCATTATCTTCCATCATTTTAACCAATTCCTTGCCTATGCAGCCGTACCCCGCCACGAAGACATTCACTTCCTGCAGTTCCTGCTTTTCAAAGAATGATTTGTGAATTGCGCGTATCGCATCTTCTGCCAGGCCGGAGCGTACGATAACGGAGATGTTTCGTTCCGATGAGCCCTGGGCTGTCGCCCTAATTGGTATGCCGGCAGCCCCGAGTGAGGCCAACATGCGTCCCGCACCGCCGCTGTTTCCAAGGATATCGTCACCTACAAGGCAGATGATTGAAAAACCGGTTTCCACCTTCAGGGGATTGAGTTTACCGAGGGAAATCTCGTAGGCAAAACAGTCGTCCGCAGCCAGCTTAGCCCTGGCAGCATCGGCCTCAGAGACAGCTATGCACATGGTATGCAGGGACGATGCCTGCGTGATAAGGATTATGTTGATATTGCTTCTGCTGAGGGCGTCAAAGAGGCGGGAAGAGAAGCCGGGGACTCCCACCATGCCGCTGCCTTCAAGGGACAGGAGGGCTATTTTGTCTGAGTTGGATATTCCAAGGGGCTTGTTGTCATGGTGAGGCGGATTCTGCTCTACAAGCGTTCCGGGGTCATTGGGACAGAATGTGTCTTTGACGTAAATGGGAATGCCTTCGGCAACAACCGGCTGAATGGTGGGCGGGAAGATTACCTTCGCCCCGAAGTGCGAAAGTTCCTGGGCCGCACGGTATGAAATGTTGCGGATGGGTTTGGCCGCAGGGACAATCCTCGGGTCAGCAGTCATTATGCCTTTGACATCAGTCCAAATCTCTACTAATCTGGCCTTTACGGCAACGGCTGCAAGGGAGGCGGTGTAGTCTGAGCCTCCTCTTCCAAGGGTAGCGGTGCGCCCTTCCGCATCGGAGGCGATAAAGCCGGGAAGAATGAACAGGCTGGTGTGCGGATACTTCTCTATCTCTCCGGAAATGTTGGCGTAGGTAGCTTCAAGGTCAGTCCCTTTGCTGTTTACCTTTACAAGTTGTCTTGAGTCAAGCCATCTGCACGCGATGCCTTCGGACTTGAATTTGGCTGCCAGTATTTTGGTTGAAATCAGCTCTCCAAAGCTCTGGACGGCTTCAAGGCTGCTTTTGCTAAGTTCGCCAAGAAGGAAGATGCCTTTTAGGATATCGGCAAGGGAAGAAAAGAGTTCATTCACTTCCGCTTCCGTTCCTTTACGGATGTCCGCCGGCAGAAGAGTTTCCAGCATCTTTGAATGCCGATGCCGCAAACCGTCCAGCAGAGTCAGATAGGATTCGTCTCTAACAGAAGCCAGCTCGCCGGTTTTAATAAGGGTGTCCGTACAGCCGCTGATGGCAGAACAAACCAGTATTGTCCTGTCATTCCTAAGGGTATCTTTTACTATGTCTATAATCTTGGACGGTGATGAAACCGAGGTGCCGCCAAATTTCAGAACTTGCATAAAATTGGTTTAAGTATTTCCGTAAATTGTTCTGTCTCAAGAAGAAAGCCATCGTGTCCGAAGTTGGACGTTATGCTAATATGCCTGGCTTTGGGAATGAATTTGCTCCATTCTGTCGCTTCATGAGGCGGAAAAATCGTGTCAGTGTCAATGGATATCACGGTTGCCGGGGCCTGAATGCGTCCGAGGGCTGCCCTGAGTCCTCCGCGGCCGCGACCGGCGTTGTGACTGTCCATTTCGTTGCAAATATAGTAATAAGAATAAGCATCGAAGCCTCTGGATATAAGTTTGTCGCCCTGATGCTGCTGATATGAGGCCGGGCGGGATGCAAAGAGAAAGTCCGGGTCGGGCTCGCTTTGAGTCAGTTTGTATCCTTCATAGCACCTGTAAGTAATTAATGCCTGGGCTCTTGCGCATCGCAGCCCGGCCGCGCCGCCTTGCAGGCTGGCCGCTTCCCTGAAGGTGGGGTCGGCCTCTATGGCCATCCTCTGGGTCTCTGTCTGGGCTGCCAACCAGGGAGATATCACAGGGGCTGTAGCAGAGAAAATGACATGGCCGAAGAGTTCCGGCTCACTGACGGCCCACTCAATTGCCTGGAAACCGCCTACCGAACTTCCTACCAAAAGGTCTATATATTTGATTCCCAAGTGTTTCCGTACTACTTCCAGGGTCTTCACAATATCCCTTACCGTAGTTTTTGGATAAGTCAGCAGGAAGGGCTTTCCCGTTGCGGGATTAATGGTTGCAGGGCCGCAGGAGCCATAGGCAGAGCACAGGATATTCACACATATGATAAAATACCGGGATGTATCCAGAATCTTTCCTTCGCCCACGATTTGCGGCCACCAATCCTCCGGATCGCTGTTTGCGGTAAGGGCGTGGCAAATCCAAATCACCTTGCCTTCGCGATTGCCGGAGGTGTGATACACAATTCTTACATTATCCAGATGGCCGCCGGATTCAAAGTCAAAAGATTCTATGTTCAGGTAGTGTTTTATCATTTTTTCGCTGCTTCCAGTGCCTGTGCAATATCGTTTATAATGTCTTCGCTGTCTTCAAGGCCGATGCTGAGTCTTATGAGGTCCGGTGCGATTCCGGCTTCGCGAAGCTGTTCCTCCGTCAGTTGCCTGTGGGTGTGGGATGCAGGATGAAGGATGCATGTATGGCAGTCTGCCACGTGAGTCTCTATTGTGACAAGCTGAAGGTTGTCCATGAAGCGGTTGTCGAACTCCCTGCCGCCTTTAAGGCCGAAGCACATTACCCCGCTTGCAAGGTTTCCAAGGTATTTGACAGCCTTCTGGTGTTCTTTGTCATCCTCCAGTCCCGGGTAATGAATCCATGCAACTTCCGGATGGTTTTTAAGGAACTGTGCCACCTTAAGGGCGCTTTCGCTGTGCCTTGGCACCCTGAGGTGCAGGGTTTGCAGTCCAAGGTTCAGGTAGAATGCGTTCTGTGGGCTTTGAATAGCTCCGAGGTCCCTCATCAGCTGGCTTGTAGCTTTGGTAATGTAAGCTCCCTTGCCGAATGTCTTTGTGTAAACAAGGCCGTGATAAGAAGGGTCTGGGGCGCAGAGGCAGGCGAATTTCTCAGGATAGTCTTCCCAGTTGAAGTTTCCGCTGTCTACAATTGCGCCGCCTACGGTAACTCCCTGTCCGTCAATATATTTCGTTGTGGAATGGGTGACGATGTCGGCACCGAATTCAAACGGCCTGCAAATTATAGGCGTTGCAAAAGTATTGTCTATGATAAGAGGCACGCCATGACTGTGGGCGATTTTTGCAAACTTCTCTATATCAAGCACTTCCACACCGGGGTTGGATATGGTTTCGCCGAAGAGCAGCTTGGTTTCCTTGCGGAATGCCTTGGCTATTATTTCCTCGTCATCGTCCGGATTCACAAAGGTTACGTCGATTCCTATTTTTTTGAGGGTTGTGCCAAGAAGGTTGAAGGTTCCGCCGTAGATATTGGCGGCACTTACGATATGGTCTCCGGCCTGGCAGATGTTAAGGCAGGCGAAGAGGTTCGCTGCTTGTCCTGAAGAGGTGAGCATTGCTGCAACTCCGCCTTCCAAGTCAGCCAGTTTGGCTGCGACATGGTCATTTGTAGGGTTTTGCAGCCTTGAGTAGAAGTATCCGCTGTCTTTCAGGTCAAAGAGGCGGGCCATCTGGTCTGATGTTTCATATCTGAATGTTGTACTCTGTACGATGGGAATCTGTCTGGGTTCTCCCTTGCCGGGGCGATAACCTGCATGCACGCAGCGTGTTCCGATTTTCGTGTTTGCCATATTTGCCGATGTTTATTTGTTTTCCGATGCAAAAATACCTCGGCGGCCCTTTTCCTGCAATATTCTTTGAAAATTTGGAAATAATTTCTAAAATTGTGAAAAATTAAATTTTATATAGAAAAATATTCCAAGATTTAACGGTATGATAGAAAATTCATCTTCACAGTGTTATACACTCGACAGCATCGACCTTAAAATGCTTCGAATCTTGCAGGAGAATGCTCGCATAACCACACGGAGTCTCGCAGAAAAAGTGAATCTTTCTACGACTCCGGTGTTTGAAAGGTTGAAACGTCTGGAGAGAGAGGGCTTCATCAAAAAATACGTCGCCGTCCTTGATGCAGAGAAACTTGACCTCGGCTTCGAAGTGTTTTGTTCCGTGAAGCTGAAGCAGATGTCAAAGGATGTGGCAGTGGGCTTTACCAGTGTGATTGTAGACATTCCGCAGGTTACCGAGTGCTATAACATCTCAGGTGAGTACGACTACCTCCTTAAAATCCGCGCCAAGAACATGAAAGAGTATAACAGCTTCATTATCAATGTTATGGGCACGATAGACTCCATCGGAAGCATCCACTCCTCCTTCGTCATGTCCGAAATCAAATCCTCCCTCAGCCTGAACGTCTGATTTCCTCAGGGATTTAGAGGTTATTTTACCAGGACCTCGTTGCCGTTAAGGAGGGAGCGGACAAGCTCGGGCTCATTGGTGGTAATGCAGTCTACCCCAAGCTCAATCATGGATTGGATCTTGTCGGCATCATTGACAGTCCACACATTCACGGACATTCCAAGATCGTGGGCCTCTTTTACCCAGGAAGGATTTTTCTGGAACCACGTAAAGTGATAGTCAAGGCCATTGATGCCGTCTTTGTGCAATTCTGCCGGCGATTTTTTGCCGGAAAGGTACTGGTTGGTAAATTCCGGGGCAACCTTGGCTATGTGCTTGCAGGCATCGTAGCTGAAAGAAATGAAGATGACTCTTGAGGGCTTGTAAAGACCGTGGGCCTTAAGAGCCGCTATACACTTGTCAGTCAGTTCAATAGTGCGCTCTACACTGGACTGAATCTTTATTTCCAGGACAAGCACAGTTTTGTCACTCTTTTCTCCCTGGGCCAGATATTCATCCAGCGTCGGCACCTTCTCTCCATTGGCAAGACGTACTTCAGACAAAGCCTCGTATGTATTGTCGTGGATTTCAATTCCGCCTATGCTGTCATCGTGATTCACAACAGCTACGCCGTCAGAAGTAAGGTGAACATCGAACTCACTGCCCCAGAAACCATATTCCTGGGCTTTAGCCAAGGATTCGATGGAGTTCTGGGCGCTTCCCGTCCAGTATCCGCGGTGAGCGGCAACGGCAACCTTGGGGGCAAGAATCTTATAGGCATCGGCAATAATATCATTGCAATAGGCCTCAAAGGCCTCCCAGGTGTAGAAAGGACCTATAGCACCGGGAATCGGCAGCGAAACCTCTTCTTCATTCAGCATGGGCTTAACAAGGACATCGCCTTTTTTGTTCTTGAAAAATATCAACTGGAAGTTGGCTGCCATGGGGGAACGATAGAAGCGGAAGACGTTCTTGGCGTCATTCTTATCGGCAGCCACCTCATCAAAACCTGGAATACGAAGAAGCGACATCAGGGCGCAAAGGTTCATGTCGTGGCCAAAGCGAAGACGGGCGCGGCATTCCCCGCCAAAAACATCCTCGCGGGCCTTGTTCAGAAAATCCTCCAGAAGCGTCACGTGCATGGCCCAGTTGCGGCCACCGTAATACTTGTTCCGGCCACTGACGCCATAGAAACGGAAATTCTCAATCTCCCAGCAAGAGGCCATCTCATCCAAAGTAAGATATTCAAGGAAAGAATACTCTTCGCCAACGCAGAGGGCATCGGCAGCAACCTTCCAAATTGTGAATTCCAGGGCCTCTGGCTTGGCAAAGCTTGTAACGAAGCTATAATCAGTGATATATCGGCCAAAGAACTGCTCAGGGTGCAGAACCTCATGCATAAGATCCCTGTAATCCTGACCCCAGGCAGAACGCTTGGAGCTCCACATGTCCTGGTCGCGCGCTGTCATAAGCGGATTATTCTCCAGCATAGGATCCATAAAGGAAAGGTCAGCAGCGGAAGCATCGGAAGTAATGCGAAGCGCAGGATTTTCGCTCTGAAGCTGCATCAACTCTGAGTACATGGATTTTACGACCCTGATTACAAGGGTGGAGCGGGCATCAACCCAGGCATTTCCTTTGAAAACCTCAGGGTAATTGTGGTACATCCTCCGGGCAATCCCCGCATGCTGCTCCCACCCAACCTGAGTCAGGTCCCCGTTCCTATTTACCGTCTGGGGATAGAACTCCAGGTATTTATCTGCGAATTCCTTTCCCTTCTCTGTAAGGACTCCGGCCTCTTTGGCTTTCGTAAAGAACTGATATACATTGTTATAAGTGCTTGCGCTTACCACATATCTTGAGCCGTGACGGGTATAAGTGCTTACGTAGCAAGGCTTGAAGCCCTTCGGGGCCGGCGTCGGAGCCTGTATCTTATCCGAAGGGTATAATAAAAAATTGCCGTTTGTAAGCAGCGAATCCTTCGCAAATACCTCTTTGACAGGGGCATAATACGGCTTCTGGGCTGCCAACGTTACGCATGCCAGCAAGCCCAGAAGACTAAAGAGTATATTTCTAAATTTCATGTTATAATCTCTCTCTGATAGCTTTTGTCTGCTCCTCATAACCAGGCTTCTCCAGAAGGGCAAACATATTCTTCTTGTAAGCCTCAACACCAGGCTGGTTGAAAGGATTAACACCAAGAGTATAAGCACTTACGCCACAAGCAAACTCAAAGAAGTAAAGAAGCGCGCCAAGATTGAAAGCATCCACCTTCTCCAAAGTAACAGTAAGCTGCGGAACACCACCATCAATATGAGCCAGCTTCGTACCAAGCTCCGCCATATGATTGCAATGCTCTATATGCTTGCCGGCAAGGAAATTAAGCTGATCAAGATTCTGCTCATCACTGCCGATGACAACGCTGCGCTGAGCCTTCTCTACATGAAGCACAGTCTCAAACATAACACGCGAGCCCTCCTGAATAAACTGCCCCATTGAATGAAGGTCAGCCGTATTGTTAACAGAAGCCGGGAAAATACCCTTGCCATCCTTACCCTCAGACTCACCATAAAGCTGCTTCCACCACTCAGCTACATAGGTGAGCTTAGGATTATAGTTAACAAGAATCTCAATGCTCTTACCGCACTCAGTATGAAGCAGGTTGCGCATGGCGGCGTAAACAACAGCCGGATTCTCCTCTGACTTCACAGCCAGCACCTTCTCTGCCTCTTTTGCACCCTCAAGAAGGCCCTTTACATCAAGCCCTGCGGCAGCAATAGGAAGAAGACCAACAGGAGTAAGAACAGAGAAACGTCCGCCAACATTGTCCGGAACAACAAAAGTCTTGTAACCTTCCTGGGTAGACAAAGTCTTAAGGGCACCCTTCTTTGCATCAGTGATAGCGACGATGCGAACAGCAGCATCGGCCTTACCGTAACGCTCTTCAATATATTGTTTTACAACGCGGAATGCAACCGCCGGCTCTGTGGTTGTACCAGACTTTGAAATGACGATGCAGGCAACGTTGCGCTCTGCTGCAAGGTCCATAAGCTCTGCAAGATACTCCTCAGACAGGTTGTTACCTGCGAACACCACCTCGGGAGCATCTTTCTTTGCAAGCTGCTTCGCAAAATTGTGACTGAGGGCTTCGATAACGCACTTTGCACCAAGATAGCTGCCTCCGATGCCGATAGCGATAACCAGATTCACTCCGCGAGCCTTCCAGTCTGCACAAATAACGTCGATATCTTCCAGAATAGAAGCAGGAACCTCAGAAGGCAGATGCTTCCAGCCAAGGAAATCGTTTCCGGCACCCTGCTCACTCTCAAGCACATCAAAGGCATCAAGCGCCTTCTTTACATACTCTTTATAAAGCTCTGGTTTCACAAAGGCAGAGCAACCTTTCAAATCTACATTTACCATATCTTGAATTTATTTATCTGACAATAATCTCATAGGGCATTCTTGCAAAATACCTCTCCTGCGAAGAAGCCTTGTACCAACGCTTCAAAGTGTATTCCAACTGGTGCAAAGGAGTATCGGCAAACACGTCAC
Organism: Bacteroidales bacterium; assembly: GCA_017459075.1. Lineage (GTDB taxonomy): Bacteria > Bacteroidota > Bacteroidia > Bacteroidales > UBA932 > Cryptobacteroides. The sequence continues at coordinate 44,438 of JAFUDQ010000006.1, read as the reverse complement.
TGCTTCCGAATTCAGAACCCATTGAATCAACAAGCTCATCTATAAAAGTAGTCTCAACGGTTGGATAAGTACTTATGTTCCAAGCTGTTAAATCAGAGTCCCCAGCTTCTACCGCAGCGTAACGGACAGCCTCCATCAGGCTACCAACCTCATCAACCAGTCCAAGGCCGATGGCATCTGAGCCAGTCCATACGCGGCCCTGGGCGATTTCGTCTACTGCCGACGGCTCCATGCCCCTGCCTTCTGCAACCGTATTGACAAAGGCCTGGTAAATATCCTCAATCTGCTCCTGGACAGCCTCCCTTTCCTGGGCGTCAAGGGGAGCGAAAACGCCTCCGTTATGCTTGCTGGAACCAACTGTAACTACGTTTACATGCAGTTTATTTTTGAACGTCCGGCTTATGTCCGGAATCATGGAGAATACTCCTATTGAGCCCGTAAGGGTTGTCTTGTCCGTGAAAATATGATTGCAGTTATTGGAAATCCAGTATCCTCCAGAGGCTGCATATGAACCATAGGAAGCGATAAGCGGCTTCTCCTGTGCAAGAAGGTCAAGTTCCGTTTTGATTTTGTCCGATGCAAGCACGCTTCCTCCGGGAGATGCAACCCTGAGGACAACAGCCTTTACCCTGTCATCTTTCCTTAGCGCAGCGATAGCTGATGCGTAGGTGTCGCCGGCAATGTTGGCATCGTCCACACCCTCTACAATTTCGCCGCTGGCAACAAGGATGGCGATTTGCTTTTTATTGGATTCAACCGCCTTGGAGCGCAATCTGACATAATCAGTAAGGGAAATGTAATTAACTTTGTCGTATGAAGGAGCGCCTGAGAGTGTGGCCAGTTTTTCCTTAAGGCCCTCGCGGGTCAGGAGTTCATCGGCCAGGTTATATTCGACCATCGACTCACAAGAGTTAAGCTTCAGATTCTCAACTAGTTCCGTGAAAGAGCCGGCATCAATACCGCGGGCGGCGGCAATATCATCGGCAATAGACTTCCATATTGAACCTATCATTTCCTTGGTCTGGAGCAGGTTCTCCGCACTGGGCTCGCTTTTAATGAACATTTCGCCTGCGGATTTGAATTTGCCGTGGCGGATGAGCTGTACGTTGACGTCCAGCTTGTTCAGAAGGTCTCCGAGGAAGAACATCTGGGTGCCGACTCCGTTAATCTGGGGACCAGCTCCCTTGTTTGCGCTCAGGAAAACACGGTCTGAAACACTTGCAAGATAGTAGGAACCAAGGGTTGGGAATTCGCAGAATGAAACTACGGCTTTGCCGCTGCTGCGGAATTCCAGAAGCGCCTTGCGGAGCTCTTCCAACTGGGCGATGTCTGCTGAAAGACCGTCCGGCTTAAGGAAAATGATGCTGATTCTGGGGTCTGATTCCGCTTTCTTTATTGTTTTGACGGCATCCCATAATGTAACGGAAGGCATGGCCTGTCCCTGAAGGAAAGACTGAAGGTCTGCCGTAGCCTTTTTCTCAGAAAAGACAATCTGCGACATGTCAATCCTAAGCACGCTGCCCGGCTTCAGCCCGGGAGTTCCGGACTCGAAGGTAAACAGGTTTCCGAGGAAACTTATAAAGAAAAACAATGTAAGGAGCCCGGCTACAAAGCATCCGAGTGCAGCCGCAAGCAGCATTTTCCAGAACTCTTTCATACGCTCTAATGTAAAATAGTCTTGTGTATCCTCTGCAAATATAGTCATTTCACAGTTTTTTTGGTATATTTGCGCGATAAGATTTGAAATTATGGCTCAGAAACCTTCAATACCCAAGGGGACACGTGACTTCGGCCTTTCAGAAATGGCCGAGAGGAATTATATTTTCGATACAATCAGAAGTGTATACAAGACTTACGGATATTCCCAGATAGAAACTCCGGCAATGGAAAACCTGTCTACATTGCTTGGCAAATACGGAGACGAAGGGGACAAACTCCTCTTCAGGATTCTGAACTCCGGAGATGCTTTTGCGAATGTTGATTTATCCGGTGCCGATGGTGCTGCGATTACCCGCCAGGTGTGCGAAAAGGGGCTCAGGTACGACCTGACCGTTCCATTCGCCCGTTATGTTGTCCAGCATCAGAATGAGATTTCCTTCCCGTTCAGGCGCTATCAGATTCAGCCTGTATGGCGTGCAGACCGCCCTCAGAAAGGCCGCTACCGCGAGTTTTATCAGTGCGATGCCGATGTTGTGGGCAGCAATTCACAGCTCAATGAACTGGAGCTTGTGCAGATAGTAGATACCGTTTTCACAAAATTCGGCATCGGCGTTATCATAAAAATCAACAACCGTAAGGTTCTTACGGGTCTGGCAGAAATCGCAGGCTTCCCGGAGAAGGTGGTGGACATTACCGTCGCCATCGACAAACTTGACAAAATCGGCTTGGATGCCGTAAAGGCTGAAATGCTTGAAAGAGGGCTCTCTGAGCAGGCTGTAGCAGTGATTGAACCCATTCTTGGCATGTCCGGCACAACATCGGAAAAGATAGCCGTTATGCGTGGGCTTATGTCCGGAGGTTCCGCCTCTGGCATCACTTCAGAAGCTGGCCTCAAGGGACTTGATGAACTTGAAGAGCTCTTTGGCTTTATCGATGCTGCAGGCATCCGCAATCAGGTTGAAATCGACCTCTCGCTGGCCCGTGGCCTGAATTATTATACCGGTGCTATTTTCGAAGTCAAGGCTGCTGACTATGCGATCGGAAGCATCTGCGGAGGTGGCCGTTACGACAATCTTACCGGAATCTTCGGCCTGCCCGGTCTTTCCGGAGTGGGTATTTCTTTTGGTGCTGACCGTATTTACGATGTGCTTAAGGGGCTGGACAAATTCCCCAAGGACCTGACAACTTCCACAACGGTTTTGTTTGCAAATATGGATGCTACCGTCCTTCCTTATCTTATTCCGATAGCCAAGGAACTCCGCGGCCGTGGGCTTGCCTGCGAGATTTACCCTGATACCGGCAAACTCAAGAAGCAGTTTGACTATGCTGCCAAGAAAGCCATTCCATTCATCTCAATCAACGGTTCCGATGAAGCGGCGGCCGGCAAGGTTAATTTCAAGAATCTGGATTCAGGGCAGCAGCAGGCCTTTTCTTCTTCGGACATCGACGCTATCATCGCCTTCCTGAATTCATAAATAACCCCAATAGCTATGGCAAATTTTTGTAGCAACTGCGGCGCGCCGCTTACTTCCAGTGACAGGTTCTGCACTAATTGCGGTGCTCCTGTAGCCGACAACCCTGCTCAGCAGGCACATGTAACGCAGCAGGCACCTGTAACGCAGCAGGCGCCCGTAATGCCACAGGTTGCTCACCCTTATGGAAACACTCCGAAAAAGTTGAACGGAAAGCTGCTGGCGATTGGAGGCGGCGCCTTTGCCGCCATCCTTATCATTCTGATACTGATCCTTTCCCTGGGAGGCGGAGGCGGTTCTATCAGCGGAAACGGTTATACCGTTGATTTGCCCGATGGTGCCGGTGGCCTTGACTGCGAACCTGCAACAGAGGAGCAGATGAATCAGCTCAAGTCCAGGAACTACGAGTATATCTCTGAGCCTCTTCTTGTAACTAAGAACGGAGAGAAGCATGTTCAGCTTGAAAAGATGGCCAAGGTTCGTTTTGAAATACCGGGAAATATTCCTGAAGAGGATTACATAGACCTTGTAGGTGTTCTTGTGACTGACGACGGCCCCATGTATATGATACCGGAAATTGAGGGTATCAGGAAGGGCGTCGTGCAGTTCGAGACCAGCCATTTCAGCTGGGCGGGAGCTGCCAAAATGGACAGGGAAAAGAGGCGTGAACTCTTTATTGAGCGCATCTGCGTAAGCGAATGGAAGGCGAATGCCTGCGATGCCGACGTTGAGGGCACCCTAAGGGATAAGATTACGGAAATTGCAAACAACATCGGCCTTGGAGAGAATGACCTCCTTGGAATTGCCGCCCGTGAGGTGCTGGGAGACAATGAGTATATCAAGGATGCATCGGACTTAATTGATGCGTATGATGACCCTGATGGGAAAATGGCAGAGACAATAGCAGAGAAGCTGAAGGAAAAGGCCAAAGCCAAGATGCTTGCCGTACTTTTTGAAAAGCTGAAGGGAGACAAGGAGGTTGACCATGTAGAATATGACGAGCTTAAGGACAAATACGTTCATACGCGCATTACCAAGGAGGGTAAGAACAAAGCTATTGTAGAAAAGCTTGAGGAGCACCTTACGCCGGAAAATATGGAGGAGCTGGGCGAGCGCCTTGGAAAGGGTGAAAGTGCTCTTTCAATTGCCTGGGATTATTCCAAGAAATACGCAAAAGGCTTCGCAGAGGACAAACTTAAAGACTTGTCAGTCAAGCTGATACCTCAGATTAAAATCATTCAGGCAGGAGCTACCACGATGAAGATTCTGAAGAAGTTCTGGGCCAGCAATGAGATGATTGACATGTATAACACCTACGCGAAGAATGCGAATAGCGACGGACGCATGAATAATGACGACTGGAATACCTTCGCCGTAAGGCGCCTGGCTGCCGCCAAGGCTAAGTTCGGCATGACGGAGGAGCAGATTCGCAAGCAGTTTGAAGAGCGTTATGCAAACAACCGGGAGATCGAGAGAAAGAAGTCTGAGCTTAGAAAACTCATCGCCCTATGGGAAAGTCCTGAATTTGAACTTGTTGACAAGCCGATTTTTGACAAACTTGGCTTTGACTACATCCAGAGGCTTACAAGAATTCATATTCTGATGGAGCGCTTCCGCTCAGAGCTTGTTGTAAACGGTGAACTCCCTGGCAAGGAGCGTCAGAACAGCGTTGACTACACCCTGTGCCTTATTGTAGAAAAGTATCTTGACCTGTACCCGGACTATGAGCAGTTCCAGCGGTGGCTTGCCAAGAAAGGTTACTATGGTAACAAGCTCAAGAAGGATGTGGACAATATGAACGAGTTCCGCTCATGGTGGCTTGTCAAAACAGAAATGGACAGGACGCCGAGCAGCAGTAACGGCGAAAGCTCTACCGTTTATTCATCATCGCCTGGTAATCACAAGTGTATAGAGAAATGGACTGGTGAAAAATTCCTGAGCGATTTTGATGACGGCTATTGGTACTATCCTCACGAGAGTACTTTTACCGCCACGATTGAAGCTCCGCCGGCTTGGATGGAGGGTGGCGATTCGCTGACGCTTCACACTACCCTGAAGTTGGAGGCAATAGAAAACGGCTGGTACCTTTCAAATGACACTTTGCTTTCGTTCGAAGATGAGGATGTAGACTACGGCTTTATAAGCAAATCAGCTTCAAGAGGAGTCGTGAAGAACCTGACTGGAAGTACAACGGTAGGTACCCGGTATGGTTCCCCGCACAGTGGTGAATGGGATTATAAGATTCGTATTCCCAAGGGTCGCAAAGGCCAAGTGAAGGCTCTTAACTTCTCCAGCTGCGGCAGCCGTACCCACTGGGTTTACAAATGGTGCAGCATCTTTGAAAAAGACGAAGAATAACTAACAGGTCCCCAGGTGCAAAACCGACCTTCCTGCACCTGGAGACCATGAAAAACTGAGTTCGGGGTGCAAAACTGCCTGTTTTGCACCGCGAACTATTTTCTTTAAGAGGTGTCTTTTTCTATCTATCGAATCATAAGATTCGTAAAATTTTTCATAAGATTCGTAAAAACTTTAATCAGTAAAGCTTCTTTCACTTACTTTGCAATTTCTTGCGTTATATATTTGCGTATAAATAATTTGTATAATGTAAGAAAATTCCTACTTTTGTATTGTATTTTATGAAGTACGCAGAGCTTGAAAGGAAATTGGCAAAAGCCGGTTGTTATGATTTGAAGCTAAAAGGAGTTCCTCATCCAGTATGGTTTAGCCCAATTACTGGAAAGACATTTACCACTAGCCACCATAAATCGCAGGAGGTACGCAGGGGAACTCTTAAAAGTATTATTGAGCAATCTGGTATTGAACTATAAATAATTGGAAAGGGTATTATGAAAAAGGTAAAAGTCTATATCGAGATAGCAGATAACGGTTATTCTGCATATATGGAGAATAATGATCTGGATTACGGGCTTATTGGTGAAGGAGAAACCGTAGAGAAGTGTATTGCGGATTTCAAGAATACTTACGAATCGATGAAGGCATACTATTCCTCTGTTGGAAAGAACTTTCAGGAAGCTTCATTTGAGTTTTACTATGATACTGCAAGTTTCCTTGAGGAATATAGCAGGGCATTCAGTTTGGCCGGGCTTGAACGCATTACCGGCGTTAGCCAAGCCCAACTTGGGCACTATCTTCACGGCCGAAGAAAGCCCTCACAGAAAACTGTCAACAGAATACAGCAGGGAGTAAAAAGGTTTGCAGAGAATCTGATAGCCGTCAGATTCGCCTAGACCTTCACCTGGGGGCAGCGGGAGCGGATGTAGTCAAGGACAAAGTCAAACCAGGCATCCGGGACGTAGACCTGGTTTTTGTTAAACAACTGGTTTACTTTGATTAGGTGCCTGCGGCGGCGTACCTTGATATTCTTTACACTGGCATAGACCGAGGTACTGGCCTGCTTGGTGGCAGCCAGAAGGCCGGCTCCAGCAACAGATGGCCTGCCAGAGGCGATGCCGGCAAGGGCAGCCAGAAGGCTAATTGCCTGGGCTCTCTTGAACTGCTGCGGTAGCTGTATATGCTTGATTTGGGTCTCGTCCATTTCAAAAAGCACGATATACTTTCCACCAACTATCAGGCAATAAACATAATAGCCTAAAATGGTAAGAACAGACATTAGCCCCATAACAATCCCCATCGCCTTAGCCATTCCCACGATAGCATCGAAGTTACCGCCAATCAGGAAAATCAGGGTAAAGAATATCCACAAGCCCAACACCGTTCCAAGCATTACTTTGGCAACAGTTATAAGAATCGTCGGATTGGTATAAAGATTCATCTCATATATCCACCGATACTTACCATCCGGATAAAGAGTTACGTCCGGCCCGTATTTTTCTTCTTCCTTCATAAGCCTTTTTTTTATTCTGTTCCAGGATTGAACAAATTGTCGTTGTACCAGTCTGCGAAACTATCGAAGGCCTCTTCATTCTGCTCTACCCACTCGCTGAATGCCTCTGGATCTGAGCCACGCATCAACCATTGGTTATATGCCTCCCAATGTCCTGCTTCTATTACTCTGACATGAAAGGAACGGATACCGGCAACATGATATTGCTGCTGGTTATAATCTTCTGCCGACAGGTTTTCTTTAATCTTTTCCGCGATATCGGATACTGATGCATTGTCGCCCATTGCAAAATGTTTTTTGTATACAATGGCGATATATTTGCTCAACTCCTCACTTCGCGCTGATGACGGTGAAAGCAGATTATGCACCTCGGCGTATTCTAAGCCAAGGACAGGATTTGAAGAACTGAATAAAAGAACTGAAGCACGATAGTAATTAGAAGTATAATTAGGTTCATGCTCTATACCCTCCAAATACCACTTTAGAGCCTCCTGATAATCTTTCTTCATAGTGTAAACATTACCCAGCTCAACATGAAGATGTCCGGAATCCGGGAAAAGCCTAAGACCTTCCTTGTATTTTTCAACAGCAAACTCACTTAACCCCATGTTATCCAGACTGTTACCATCCACAGCAAACATATCAGCCGTGACATCCTCGCATTTTTCTGCTTTTTCAAGGAATTCGTGAGCGTCTTTGTATTTTCCCAACTTATAATAGCAATATGCCGTTTCGTACATAAGGAAGCCACTTTCCGGGTACTTATTCAACAACTCCGCATAGGTTTCAATAGCTTTTTGTTCCTCTCCGTTATCTGACTGCTCAAAAGCTTTTTCAATGAGAGAGTATTCTTCCTCAGTGAAGTTAATTTTCTGAGAAAAGGCCATGGCTGATGCCAGAAGCATGCAGCACAGCACAGAGAGAATCTTTTTCATAGTTTTAGCCGTTTATTGGGATAATACTTTAGTCCTTACTTTCGCAAAGCTAACAAATAATCCCCGCAATCACAAAAGTATTACACACATACAGTTTATAAGCCGATGTTGAATATCAATGAGTTACTTGATTCAACTTAGAAATATTTTCCAAGTTGGAATACGTAAGTATCTGATAATCAATAAAAGGACATCTACAAAGTCAGGCGAAATTTGAGGCTGGAGGAGCCGTCGGGGAAGGTTTTGGAGCCTTCCGGGCGGAAGCCCAGCTTTAGGTAGACGTCGCCGTGGGACCAGGCGGCATCGGCATAGGACATGATGTCGTCCGGATGGGCGTCGGCAATGAAGGCATCCAGCATTTTACCCATGCCTCCGGCTACGCGAATGTCCGGGAGGCTGGCGGCGCGGAGCCACTCGAAGGAGCGGACGGTGCGCTCCCCTTTCTGCCAGGTTCTGGCGGCGGAAAAGACAGAGACGGCAACCATGGTGCCGGCTTCAAGGCCGCTGCGGCCGGGACGGTCCAGGAAGAGGCCGTAATGGTACCGACCTTTCAGACGGCCGATGAGGTGGTAGCGGGCCAGGAAGTCCCCGGCCGCAGCGGAGGTTATCCGCCGCACGGAGCAGTTCCGCGCGAATACGTGCCGGAACTCTCCCTGATGGGCCAAGGTTCTCTTCTCTAAATCTAGCTTTTCCATCCTCACTTATTTAGAATTGGTAAAAAATATCTGCTTCACTTTCCCTGCCGTCGCCCTTTGGGCGACCCCTCCCATCGCAAGCGATGGGCCCCTCCCTCTTATTCCGCCGAGGGTGGCAAAGGCGATGAAAGTGAAGCAGACAATTTTTTCATCGTTTCTTACCAGCTTCTATCCAGGGTAGGTTGATGCGGTAATGAAGGCGGCTGGAGAGGATGTGGATGACGCCGTCCGGGGTCTGTGTGGCGGCAAAATAGCCCTTAGGCTCACTGTGAGTGGCATCCATGGTAAACTCTCCAGTCCAGGCGCCGCCGTCAAGAGTTCGCTGCACGCCATCAGTCAGGAGGCGACGGACTGGCCAGGTTTTGCCCTCATCATAAGACACAGCCACAAAAACGCCGTAACCCTTTTCTCCGTTAAAATCCATGCCCTTTTCTGCCGAGCGTTCCGGGTGATCTGTGAAGCTTACAAGCAGGATAGGGCCCTCATTAAGGCGTCTTAAGACGAGTCTTTGGCCGCCATCTATCGGAGGAAATTCACTGGCGGTAATAAGCCAAGACTGGCCCCTGTCCTTTGAAACACTCATAGGCATGTGAAGCTTGCCATCGGCCCCGGGAACAGGATTTCCGCGGCCAAGAGCCATCCAGGAGCTGTCTGCCAATTCTACCAGGCCTGCATGTATTCCGCCGATGGTAGAAGAAACCGTGCCGTCCGCAATCTGGTTGGTGCCCGGGATGACAGGCAGCGGTTTACCGTCCCAAGGGTCGTACTGTTCAATGATGCAGTCATCAAATTCTCCTTTAACAATAAACACCGCAGTTCCATCATTCCCCTCCGGGCCGGCATCGCATGGCTGAACAGTAGTACCGTCTTTAAGCACTATTCCACCGGCAATAACCTGATGGCGTTTTCCATGCTCAGTTAGTTTACTCGTGTAAGACCAACTCCTTCCATTATCAAAGCTATATCTTCTGATAACCGACAGATTCTGCCAGTCTCCGGAGTTACCAACCCCATTATAGTGAACAATTATCCCATCATGCTCTCGAACCAGGGAGCTCCCGGTCATATTGCGGTCCGGAACCTTGTAGAAAAGACTGGCAGGAGCCCACTTCCCATCATGGAAACGGGAGCCTAGAACTACCATTTCACGGCCGCTCTCCGCATCGCAGCTGAACCATATAGCCAGAAGGTCACCGTCGTCACACCAGGTAACGGCAGGCTGATGGTTATGCTTGTAGAACGGGCTGCCGTCCGTAGGAGCAATGACATAAGGGACAGGCTCTGCAAAGAGAGGCTCTGCCGACGGAGTATTCCATTCATAAGGCAGTTCCTCAACTATCCTGAAGCCAATCTGGCTGTGTGAGTCAGAAGCAGAGGCCGCACTTCTGTTAGCACTTCTTAAAAACTCCGCCGGAGTATTATGACTGCCGCCCCGTGTAACTTTAAAAACTCCATATTTAGGCCCCACAGGGTTGACTACCGGCTCAGAGGAATATGGCCCGTAATTGTCCCGGCACCATTCCTCTACATTTCCGTGCATGTCGTAAAGTCCCCAGGCGTTAGGCTGGGATTTCCCTACTTCAAGGGAAACAAGCTTAAGATTACGCTCTGTTTTCTGGTTACGGTCGCAGCCCTCCGGAAGCACATCACCGGTATAATAAGGCGTAGTTGTCCCGGCGCGGCAGGCATACTCCCACTCCGCCTCTGTTGGCAGGCGGAACTTGCGGCCAGTCTTCGCTGACAGCCAATTACAGTACCATTCAGCAACAGGCCAAGACACATAGCAGACAGCCTCATTATCTCCTGTTGAGATACCGAACTCTTTGCCTCTCAATTCTTTATGGTCAGAATCAAATTCTTCAAACTGCGCATTGGTAATCTCGCAGGCACTCATCCTGAAGGCAGAAAGAGTAACCTTGTGCGCTGGAGCCTCGTCATAATTATAGCCATCTCCGGAGCTACCCATAATAAAGGTTCCTCCGGGGATATCCACCATTTTTGGAACAGTCTGGCCAAAGGCGCAGAGCGGCAGGAAAGCCAGGGCCAGAACAAGAATCTTTTTCATTACTTAACGGGCTTGAATACTATTGCGCAGCCACCGGAGGTAGCAAGGTTCAAAGTAAGGGTATCGGCAGATGTAACTTCGCGGGAAGTAATCTGGTAAGAATATGGATTAGCCTCCCAGGAAGCATCGGCACCATCGGCATAAATAGTTGCTGCATAAGTCTTTCCGGCAGGAAGGAAGTCCAGCGGCTGCTCCAGGGTGCGGGCATTTTCGTCAGTAACAGCGCCAAGGAAATAAACCTCACCAGCGCGGCGGGCCACTACGATGTAATCCCCTACCTCACCGGCAAGGGCGCGCGACCAGTCACAATCGGCATTATAATCACGGAAGAACTGGAAGGCCGGATGTCCCTCATAGTTTTCCACCAGGTCGCAGGCCATCTGCATAGGGCTGTAGAGCACAACCCAATCTGCAATCTGCTTGGCAAGGGTGGTATTGCAACGGCACTCTGTTGCCAGACGATTGTTATTCCACATTCTCAGATTCTTATTGCCGATGATGTTCCGATACTGGATGTCGAATACGCCGGGAGTGTAGTCCATGGGACCTCCCAGCAGGCGGGTATAAGAGAGGATGGTCTGATGCTCAGGCTTGTTGCCCTCGCTCCAGGCGTTCCACTCCATTCCGCGGGCACCTTCACGGCACATGAAATTAGGCCAGGTACGACGGATTCCCGTGGCCTTAATTGGCTCGTGGGCATCTACCATAATCTGCCTTTTGGCAGCCTCCTCAACAACTTTCTGATAGTGGCGAACCATATACTGTCCATGATGGCTGTGGCCGTTAGAGATGCCTCCGGCATAACCTGTCTTAAGAGAATGGATGCCATGCGCGGCAGCCCAGTCAAGGGCCTTGTCCAGCTGGGCTTCATAACTGACGATGTTGCCGCCGGTCTCGTGATGAAGAATGTAATTTATGCCCTTGGATGCGGCGTAGTCAATGACTTTTTCAAAGTCGAAGTCCGGAGCCGGTTTTGTGAAGTCGAAGTCTTCACGGGAGCCCCAGGAGGCCCAGCCGTCGTTCCACCCCTCGAAGAGAACGCCTTCTATGCCGTTTTTGGCAGCAAAGTCGATGTATTTGATAGCATTGGCAGTGGTAGCGCCATGGCGGCCAGGGCCGTCATCGTACCAGGCCTCAATTCCAAGGTGCATTCCCCACCAGACACCCACATAGCGCTGGGGCTTAATCCAGCTCACATCATCTATGGCGCAAGGCTCGTTTAGGTTTAGGATGAGGTCTGAGTTAACAAGGCCGGCGGCGTCCTTGGTTATAAGAATAACGCGCCAGGGAGTGTGGAATTCAGAGGGGACGCGGGCTTTTATGCCGTCAGGCCAGGGGGCCAGGTCTGCGCGGAAGGAGATTTCTCCACTCGCTTCGCTCGGTCGAAATGACAAAGAGTCTTCGCTCGGTCGAAATGACAAAGTGTCTTCGCTCAGTCGAGGAGAATCTGACACATCCTTGTCATTTCGACCGGAGTGGAGAAATCTCCGAAGGGTCATCTCCGGGTAATCGTAAAGGGCGGCCTCATGGATGCTACCATAAAGGCCCTCATCGGTCTTGAAAGTGAAAGGAGTGTTGGCATCGGCAACATCGGCAAGAGGTAAAGTCCTGTATTCCAATTCATAAGTATTGAAATTGGCAGGAATTGACCAAGAAGTGCCGCCGCTCGCAAGACGGAATTCGGTAAGCTCGTCTGTCACCTTCACGGAGTCACCCGGGACCTTGTATTCATAGCGGAAGCCAACGCCGTCGTCAAAGGCGCGGGCACGGATGGTCAGCACTACGCCGTCCGGATTCTTGAAAGTAGCCTCAAGCTCATTATGAACATCCTGATGCTCCTTGTTCTCTCCCCACTGCGAAGTCCAGGCCTCTGATACGCTGCTGTGCTTAACGCCCATCAACTTGAAATCCTTATCCATCACTACCCTTTTTGACTGAAGTCCAAGGGCCGATGGCAACACGAAGCAGGCGGTGTCTACACGAACATTGTAACTGAGGCGGCCGCCTTCTATGCCAAGGCCGAATTTAATCCGTCCGTCCGGAGAGGATACGGTAAGGTCTTGTTTGCAAGAGATGCAAATACTTGATAACAAGGCTATTGCCAGGATTGCTATTCTTTTCATTATGTCAAATTTTAAATAATCTTATCAACGGCCACGCGAACCTGTTCGTAGTCATAACCCCGCTGAAGGGCGAATTTTATAAGGCGCAGCTTGGCATCCGGTTCACCCTCCAGGGTGCGGAATTTTGCCCGCAGGACGGACTCAAGCTTTGTGGCAGCCTCCTCATCCGAAGCCTCTGACAGAGCCTCCTTAATAACGCCGGACGGAATGCCCTTCGCCCTAAGCGCAGCCGATATTTTTATCGGCCCCCAGCCCGTCAGATGAGCCTTTTCGCGTGCAAAAGCAGAAGCATAACGAAGTTCGTCCACAAAACGCTCCTCAACCAAAGAATCAATAATGGCCGATGCTGCATCGGCATCACCATCCAGTGCCTTCAACGCCTTCTCCCTGATATCCTTGATACAATATTCGCGTCTGGAACACTGCGCCTGCAGACGGTCCAATACTTTTTTCTGTCGCTCTTCCATGCCTTATTATAAAATTTTAACTTGATTCAAAACAACTTAGGATAATAAGGAATAAAAGAAAAGTATAATGAATGGTATCATTAAAAGGGAGACTATTAACAGGATAATAAAGGAAGCCCTTTTGCTACCCTGTCTTTCTTTTTCGTTTTCCCACTTTACAACATCGCAAAAAGAGTCATGAATCAATTCCACACAAGAATCTCCCGTGCGTGAGGATATTGTTGTCTGAACTAATATTTGCGTATCGCCACCAAGCAAATACATTCCGTCGGGAATATTATCCTTGAAGTCGTTAAATGATATGAAATTCCTTCTTCCGGAAGAATCCACTAAATTCCTTTCCAGATATTTTCTCTGCCTGAACGGAAGTTTTGAGACAATCTCAAAATAAACAGTTCTGAGAGGATTCTCATTTACAAACGATTTTACCAGGTCCAAAGTTATGTAAGGTTCTTCTTTTTGCTGATATACCCGAAACATTCGGTTACATACCAATGATAGAATCTGGGAGGAAACAACCCCATCGTTATCTGCTTTGGATAATTCCAGAATAGTATCAACGATTTCCTTTTTAGCCTCTTCGCGGAAAAGGCCCTTCGCTGGTTTAAGAACAACTTCCCTTGCCCCGCTATCTGTTAGATTTCTCAAACGGAAACGTCCTTGTTTTAGTTTAGGAAGGAAATTATTGTCTATAACATCCTCTAAACGATACAAATCATCTTCTCTGATAACGGAAACAAAACGATAATTATAATCGTATTCATAACCATCAAGAATTCCCCCAGAAATATTATAAACATGACTGGTATCTGCCAAAAAATCAATTTGTCTAAGCAGTATTTCCGCTTCACCTGACTTCTCCCGTAGTACCTCTTCGAATTGATCTAATACAATAACTGGGAACAGCGTCTTTCCGTCAAAAGATTTAAACGAAGTTCTGGCGAAATAACGCCAGAAATAATCATCTTCGGTTTTATCAGAAGATAGAGGGATAATGTCTTGAGTTTGGATATATCCTTTATTCTTGATTGCTGCATTCACGGCATCGATGATACAGTCCTGAAAGGATATCCCACGGGCATCCATCCACAGTCTGACAATTATTGGAAGATACCGATTATCCCTGAGCACAGGGAATACTCCGGCTTTAAGAATTGAACTCTTACCTATCCCGCTTTTTCCGTAGATGGTGACAAATATATTATCATCAATCAAGTCATAAATGTCCTTGATTTCACGGTCTCTCCCACAAAAAAGGTATTTATTTGAACTTTCTTCCGGATCAGGATACTGTCCAAGACCAATCCAAGGATTGAAACTAATAATATCTGGCATAATCTCTACTTAAGGACTTCATCAAATGAATCAAAACACTTGTCTTCAATTTCGAATGCCGACACGCAATTCAACGGCAAACTTACAATTCTTTGAAAACCGTCAGAATGATAAGAGCTCTTGAAATTATAGTCTTCTATTGATATCGGGAAGATTCCTTTAACATGAAAGTCTGAAGCCCATTTCCACTCTTTCATATAGTACTCTTCTGTCCTTCCTTCGTTAATATCATTTCTGACTTTATTCGATAATAATGCCAGGAAGATTGGAGAATCCTTTATTGCCTCCTGAATCTTTTGTTCATAATTATCTCCACCTCTCAAAGATACACCATCAAACCAAACGCTGTAGCCAGCCTTCGTCAGTTTTAAAAACAGTGCGCTTGCGGCAACGTTATCCACACTGCAATGTGACAAAAATATTCCGCCTTTTCTTCTCTTGTTTAGAATCATTTTCCAGAAAGGACTGCTCGGATCTACTGATGATAGGTCTTTTGACAATCCTTTCATAAAATCGCGTGCGTCTCCATGACAATAAATCCTTGTCTGACTCATAAAATGTTTGAGCCGGTTATCGTCGATGTCACCCTCGTTTAACACAAACGCGACTTGTCCTTCTTTGAACCTCATTGTTTCATGCCGAAGAACATACCAGAAAAAACGGAAATACCAGTTTTCAAACTTGCACCCCAGCGCCAGCATCTTTCTTCCTCTTATTAGCTTGAGAATCGGATCGTCTTGAGGAAGAGTCATCCATTTCTCTATAATTCTAATGGCATCCTCGTCTGTTCGCACATAATTTTTGGTCTCATCTTTCGACACCTTTCCAAAAATATAAATCAGCGTAGGTTCAAGATAACGTGTCTTATCTCCATGTTCTCTCAGGATTGAGCGGAACTCCTGAACACTTTTTCTGTCGTCGATATTGACGACGCGCAATTTTTCGCCCCAGATATGTCTCATCAGGGTTTCAATATAACCGTCAAAAGTGGTTGAAAGAACGACAGGGAAAAGCCGGTGTTCAAGAAGTTCCTTTAATGATGGTTCAATGTCTGATAACTCATACTCGAAGTTATTAGAATCCGTGAGTAGATTCCTCACAGGGTCATCGCCATTGCCATAATGACGTTCAAGATCATTCAAACTGGAATAATCAGTTTTCAGAAAAGAGTTGACTGTATTGAGGAGATACTGGTTTACATCCCCTGTTGGTTCTACCCTTTTATCCAGAATAACTTCACCACCAATAACGAGAATGTATTCATTATCCAAAACTTCTTCAATGAATTGTTCTCTGTTAAAGGAGACATCCTGAATTCTGTCTAGGCGTATCCTGTCTGAATCTTTCGGTTTGAAGCCCATATCTTTATAAATGAATTAGATACAAATATAGTTTTTTTGAATGTAATATCAAATATATGGATTATTTTGATTACATTCGCAAACAACATTCAGTTTACTATGGTGATTAATACACATTATTCCTGGACAAAGCGGTGGGGGATCCTCCTTCTCCTTTCTTTTGTTATGTTTACTGGTTATTTGTTTATTGATATACTCTCTCCAATAAATACATGGGTTGAATATATCTACGGCTGGGATGATGATGTATATGGCATGTATGCAAGCAGCGAGCTTTTTCTCAATGTATTTTTACTATTCCTTATAATCGGAGGCTTTTTATTGGATAAAAAGGGCACCCGCTTTATGGCTCGCTTGACTGGTGCATTCATGCTAACAGGAGCATTAATTGAGTTATACGCTTTTACTGACAGTTTTGAGAATAGTTGGTTGCACACAGTTATTGATAAAGTTTATATCTCCCATAGTATTTCATTAATGCCCGCATCAGCCAAATTGGCTTCATTGGGCTTTATGATATTCGGCGCCGGTTTAGAGGGTGCAGGATTACTGGTAATGAGGTGTATTGTAAAGTGGTTTGAAGGCAAAGAGCTAGCTCTGGCTTTGGGCATAGAAACAATACTCTGCCGACTCGGCGTTATATGCAGCACCACGATTATTCCTAAAATCTCCAATATTATTTTTCCATATAGCATATTAGGACTTATATTTATAGGCGTCCTAATTGTTCTAATAGGCATTAGCCTTCTAATGTTTTATAGTTATTACGATAATAAAATCTCAATTTCATCTCCCTACGCCATACAAGCTGAGCGCTTTACGACTAAAGGTCTGAAAAAAACACTCCAGTCAAAGGTCTTTTGGATATTTGTACTACTATGTATATGCTATTATGCTTTGCTTTATTGCGGACAGGCCTTCCTTTCCAAGGCTCTTGTCCAAGATTTGGGTTATGACGAAGGTTTCGTTTCAAAAGTTTGGTTATTTTTACCTACAATCGCTATTGTTCTTAGCCCATTCCTATGTTCTATATTTGATATTTGGGGCCGAACAATTTCATTTATTTTAGTAGGCGGCATTCTTACATTCTTGTACTTCCTGATAATTACTTTTATCCTTCCTGCTTATCACTCCAATTTTGCTTTATACCTGGCTATTTCTTTATTAAGCCTATCTTACGCAATTATTCCTGCCGCCATGTGGCCTACTGTTACTAAGGTCGTTGACAGGAGTGTTTTAGGAAGTGCGTATGGCTTAATGTTTTGGCTACAAAATATTGGATTGTTTTGTTTCCCGATTGCCTTCGGTGGGATATATTTCAAGTTTGGTTACAAAGCAGCATTCATATCATTTGTTTTACTAAGCATCGCAACAATATTGCTTAGCATACTGCTCCTGTTAGAAGATAAAAACAACAAACACGAATTAGAACTGCCAAATATCAGATAGACAGCGGTTTAACCCCACTGCTTTTACACCTTGTATCTCCCAACTACAAGCGTTTTAAAAAAATCTTGCCGATGGCGAAGTAGAAGGAGGTGCGATACTTGAGAGAGTTCCACCACAGGCCGAGGCGGAAAGTACTGGCAGTATGTTTAAAATTATAGCACTGATTTCCTCATGGTTTCGGGATATTTCCCAACTACCATCGGTGCCCAGAGTTACAATCAGAGTATCCACATTAGGGAATCTTGCCAGGAACTACCGCGCAGACTCGCAAATATCATTTATTTAGTATTTGCAATTTCGTCCACGGCGTAGAGGAGCAAATAGTAAGCATCCATCATTTCCTCAAGGCAGGAATACTCCTTGGGTGTATGGTCGTTATGCTGTCCGGAAAAGAGACACATACCGGCGCTTAAACCCAAATGGGGGTCTCGCTTTCCAGTACTATGTCAGGTAGCGAAATGGCATTAACGATGTTTGCATTGTCATCATCACCGGTGATAACAAGTGTCAGTTGGCGGCCGTAATCTTTCGCCCACATGGACAGCTTTTTAACAACGACGGGATTACTCAAACTTCCGTCAACAAATTCCCACTCCACATCCACAAAATCTTCCCGCTTTCCTTCGTAAAGAGGATGATGCAATGTGGAAGTCTTTTTATCGATATCAACCGTCCTATAATAGGAATTATCGAACAAATTGTGATATCTGGCGATAAAAGAATCCTTTGATGTTGATATTCCGGGAGCGATAATTGTGATTCTGGTGCGTAACGGATGCCGGGCCTTACCATCATAATTGGGGAAATGAGCCACCTGGGCAGCCCTGACAGCGATACTCTCGGCATAACTATCGAAGCCGGCAATTATAAGGTGTACAAATTGATGACTCTCCGCTGAAATGGGCTCCCTGTCAAGCGCCTGGAGGTTATGGCTGTCAATACCGGGGAGACGAACAATCACATTATCAGCCCAAACCTCCTCCATCGAGAAGGGATAAACCTCAAACACCTCATTTACGATGGGCTCAAAGTCAGAGACTTGGTATTTCCGGAGAGAACCGGGCTGTCGAAGAAGAAGATGGACAAGAGGTCGACTCTGCACAGAGCCTTTATAAGCAACGGCCAACTCAGACAGAAAATCCTCAGCGTCAGAATCGCCATCGGGGGAAGATGATAAGATTACCATTTCATCCGGAGGGCTTTCGGGAATAGCGAAAGCCTCCTGTGAGGAGACTATGTCCCCGTTAACCTCGAATTGGCTTTTCAGGCTGCTGACTATGGGGTGATTCCCGAATATGATTACGTTTTTATTCATCGTTTTTAAAAATTCTTGCCGATGGCGAAGTAGAAGGAGGTGCGGTGCTTGAGGGAGTTCCACCACAGGCCAAGGCGGAAGGGACCGGCGATGGTGTTCCAGGCGTATTCCATGGCGGCTCCGTGAATGTGGTTCCTCTCACCGGAACGGAACAGTGATGAAACGGACGAGGCGTCTACGGCAAGATTGTAAGTTCCTGTCAGATAATGATTTTCGGCCAGGCGGAATCTTAAGTCCACCCTCCCGACGCCAAGGACATCGGCAGCCGTGAAGGCACTGCCAAGGCCGGCGAAAGGTATCTGTCCGTCAAGGTATCTTCCCGGAAGCAGTCCCCCGGCCAGATTCACGTAGGGAAATGGATTATAGTCCCCGGAAATAGCTGAGCCATAAGCACTTGGAATGAGAGAAACGACAGGGCCAAGAGGAACTATTGCCGTCAGTTCCGCTCCAATCTTGTGAAAACCAATCTTCCCTTCCTGCCAGGAAAAAGGCACCCAACTATAGGAGCCCTTGAACCGCAGGCCGTGAGAAGGAAAATAAACATCATCGGTATTGTCAACTAAGGCATTCGCAAAAACGCTGAAGTACGTATCTTTCTTATTGCCAACGCTGTAACTGTCTGCAATGCTTTTGTAAACACCACTGAGTTCTGCATTTCCAATATCCCCAAGCAAAGAGCCGATGTTAGTATATTCCGCCCTCACGCCAGCCTTAATCTCCGTAAAACTTTGAGAGAAGCTGGAGAGATAAATGCTTTGCCTAAACTGGTGATATATAGCATGATACGTATTTTTGCCAACGTTGAAATTATTCCTGTCTACATACCGGTAAAAAGATTCTGCCCCGATGGCAAGCCCCAGCCCGGTTTTATATTTATAATCTGCTGACACATAAGGATTTACGCCGATTTTGCCAGTTATATCCAAAGACGATCCTTTAACAGAATTCACGTTAAAGCCAAGGTTCAGAAGTACTGAAACCAGCTCCTCTTTGTCAAACCTGGCGCCGAATCCGGCCCTGTTTACAGGCCCCTTCTTGCATTGGAAAACCAGCTCATAAGGCTCGTTATCACCTGTAACAGAATAATTTACGGTTTCAAAAGCACCGGAACCGAAGAGCCTTGCCACTGCCGATTCAATCTCTTCCTTACCAAGCTGACCTGCCGGTAAATTGATGGAAGACATCAGCGAAGCCGCTTCCCGGTCAGACAGCCCCCCGACCCTTATTTTGCCGATGTTTACCTTGGAATGGGCCAGGTTAACAGGCTCCGGACCGGTATCGGCCTTTGAAGGCCGCACACGCGACAGGGCCGCGCTAATTTCATCGGCTTTGGATACAGCCGCCTCATAGCCCCGGCCAATCATTATATCAATGGCATCGGCATCAAAACTAAGCATGTCATAGCCTTTGAGGTCGGGATGAATATTGACATCGGCCAAAGAAAGGTTAGCCTCAAATACCTGACGGCCAAAGAGATCCGACATCTGGACCAACACATCCATGAGGTTGTTCATCTCTTCATAGTTCTTGAAGCCCTGGGAAAGGTATACTCCTATGACGATGTCAGCCCCGAGTTCGCGCGCCAGGTCTACCGGGTAATTATCCCTCATTCCGCCGTCCACAAGCACCATTCCGTCTGTCTTTACAGGGGCGAAGAGGGCCGGGATGGACATGGTGGAACGCATCGCCGTCAGCAAGTTGCCATCGTAACACACCTTTGCCTTGCCGCTTACCATGTCTGTAGCCACACATACAAATGGTATAGGGAGGGTGGCAAAAGACAGGGAATCCTGCCACGGGACAGTGAGCGAAGAAAGCAGGTTGCTTACGTTCTGGCCTGCCACAAGTCCTCCGGGGAAGCTTGCCGCCAGTGATTTGGCAAAGCTTTGTTTGGAGGCCCCGTCGGAAATCGGGAGAGAGCCCCCGAACGGGACGGACAGCAGGACTTTGGAGTCGTAAATCTTTTTTTCGTGCGATATGTATTTTGAGGGTATTCGGTCTCCAAGAATGACCGGCCAGTCCATGCCGCGAATCAAAGTATCCAGTTCGGCAGCCCTGTAACCAACTGAGTATAAGCCTCCTATGAGGCCGCCGATGCTTGTTCCAAGAACTATGTCAACCGGCATTCCTATGCTTTCCAGATAGCGGAGCGCCCCAACATGGGCGGCTCCTTTTGCACCGCCTCCGCTAAGGACGAGTGCAACTGTAGGACGATGCTGCCTGATGGAGTCGAGGCGTGCCTTGAAGGGTTGTACTGCAATGCTGTCCAAAGCCGGAGATACGGTCTCCAGCTTGTTCTGCGCCAGCATCGGCACAGATAACAGCAGCATCAATACACTATATACTATCTTTTTCATTATGTTTACCGGCAAGGAGGCCGCAGGCGGCGAAGATGTCTTCGCCGCGGGAGGCGCGGATGGTACAGGTTATTCCGGCGGCGTCCAGACGGTCACGGAACATCTCCATCACAGGAGCGGGACTGGTACCGTAAGGAAAATCCGGGATTTTATGGAATCTTATCAGGTTAACCCTGCATGGGATTCCGCGAAGCAAGCGCACAAGGGCATCGGCATGACGTTTGTCGTCATTGAAGCCGGAAAACATTGTGTACTCGAAACTTACGCGCCTTTGGCCGGAGAAGTCGTACTGTCGCAGCAAATCCAGAACCTTAGCCAAAGGGAAGGCTTTCTGCACCGGCATCATCGACTCTCTCTCATCAGGGAAAGGATTGTGGAGGCTGATTGCAAGGTGGCATTTGCAGCCGTCCAGAAATTCTTTTAGCCTTGGAAGTACGCCTATGCTGGAAAGGGTTATGCGCTTAGGGCTCCATGCAAAGCCCCAGTCTGCCGTAAGTACCTGGATAACAGTCATTACCGCATCGAAATTATCCAGAGGTTCACCCATTCCCATGAAGACGGCATTAGTCAGCTGGTCGGATTCGTCAATGCTTATGAATTGGGACAGGATGTCCGCCGCAGAGAGGTTGCCGTGGAAGCCCTGACGGCCGGTCATGCAGAATTTGCAGCCCATCTTGCAACCGGCCTGGGAGGATACGCAAAGGGTCGCACGATCCCCGTCGGGTATCATAACTGCTTCTACCACTGATTCCTCGTCATGTCCGGCGGCGACCGGGCATCTTACCGGGAAGAGGTACTTCCTGGTGCCATCGGCGGAAGTGAAAACTTCTTCGGGGACGATGGCTCCGACCTCATAGCCCTGCGACAGGGCTTCACGTCCCGCCTTGGACAAATTCGTCATTTCGCTTATGCTGCGAACCTTCTTCTTATACAGCCACTGCGCAATCTGCTGTCCGGCGAAGGACGGCAGTCCGCAGGAGAGTGCTATTTCCTTAAGCTGGGCCGGTGTCTTGCCCAATAATTTTATCTTGTTCATACGCTCCGCAAAAATACTGAAAAATTATTTCACATTCACCGTATCTTTTAATATCTTTGCAAGTACGGTATCCTATTATGGACAGTTTAATTTAATTATTATGGCTAAAGAAGCAGTACAGGACAACGCAGGCAAGCTGAAAGCATTGCAGGCAACCATAGACAAGATTGAAAAAGATTACGGCAAGGGAACTATCATGAAGTTGGGAGATCAGCCACAATATGATGTCCAGGTAATCCCCAGCGGCTCTGTCGCTCTGGATCACGCATTGGGTATCGGCGGATATCCCCGCGGCAGGATAATTGAGATTTACGGCCCGGAGTCCAGCGGTAAGACAACCCTGGCAATCCATGCAATAGCACAGGCCCAGAAGCAGGGAGGCATCGCCGCAATGATTGACGCAGAGCACGCTTTTGACAGAACATATGCAAAAGCCCTTGGCGTAGACCTTGACACCCTCCTCATTTCGCAGCCGGACAACGGAGAGCAGGCCCTTGAAATCGCAGACAACCTTATCCGTTCAGGAGCCATTGACATTATAGTAATTGACTCCGTGGCAGCCCTTACTCCCAAGGCAGAGATTGAGGGAGAGATGGGAGACAACAAGGTTGGCCTTCAGGCCCGCCTTATGAGTCAGGCTCTTCGCAAGCTTACCGCAAACATCAGCAAGACAAACACTTGCTGCATCTTCATCAACCAGCTCAGGGAGAAAATAGGCATAATGTTCGGCAACCCTGAGACCACTACCGGCGGTAACGCCCTCAAGTTCTATGCATCCGTTCGAATCGATGTCCGCCGTACCACCCAGATTAAGGACGGAGAGGAAGCCCTTGGCAATCGCACCCGCGTAAAGGTGGTTAAGAACAAGATGGCCCCGCCTTTCAAGAAAGCAGAGTTTGACATTGTCTTCGGAGAGGGTATTTCCCACAGCGGAGAGGTTCTTGACCTTGCCGTAGAGATGGATATCATCCACAAGAGCGGTTCCTGGTTCAGCTACAATGACCAGAAACTTGCCCAGGGCCGTGAGGCTACGAAGCAACTGCTGGTGGACAACGTAGAACTTTGCGATGAGATTGAAGCAAAAGTCCGCGAGCAGTTAAAGTCAATGAATGATTAAAAAGGCCTTAGATACTGAAATTCAATTTCTTCCCGGAGTGGGGCCCAAAAGGGCCTCGCTTCTGGCAAGGGAGTTGGGGGTCAGTACCATCGGAGACCTTATAAAAATCTATCCTTTTAGGCACATAGACAGAAGCACCGTCACTCCGATTGCAGAGGTGGTGCCTGATTCCGCGTCGGTGCAGGTGACGGGAGAAGTTGTTTCCGTGGCCACGCCGCCAAAGCGCATAACCGTAACCATAAAAGACGGCAGCGGAGAGATGGATCTGGTCTTTTTCAAAGGCCTGAAATACATTGCAGATCGCCTCGTCCCCGGTGCAGTCTTCACCTTTTTCGGCAAGCCGACCCTTTTTAACGGCCGGCTGAACATGGTTCATCCGGAGATTGATGCTCCCCAGGCCGATAGTGGCTCTGCCGGCAAGCCGGGAGCGTCAGACAGGCCGATGATTCTGGGGGTATATCCTTCGACTGAAAAACTAAAGAATGCCGGAATCACGGGCAAAGTCATGAATAAACTCATGGCCAACGCCCTGCGGATGACGCTTCCGGAAATAGAAGAAACCCTGCCGGATTACGTGCTAAGGGAAAACGCCCTGATGGGCCTGGCCCCAGCCATTCGCAACGTGCACTTCCCCAAAGATGCAGAATCCCTTCAGAAAGCCCGCTACAGGCTTAAGTTTGAGGAACTCCTTCTCCTTCAGCTGTCGCTTCTGAAACAGAAATTCGTCCGCAGCCGCGAAGAAAAAGGAATAATGATGCCCCGCGTAGGAGAAGACTTCAACCTTTGCTACAATGCCCTCCCGTACCAGCTTACAGGGGCGCAGAAAAGGGTTATCAAAGAGATTCGCTCTGACCTTATGAGCGGGCATCAGATGAACCGCCTGCTACAGGGGGATGTAGGTTCGGGAAAGACCATGGTTGCCGTGCTATCAGCCCTTCTGGCAGTAGGAAACGGCTATCAGGCCTGCATCATGGCCCCCACGGAAGTACTTGCAAGACAGCACTTTGCGAATATATCAAAGTATCTTGCCCCAACGGGAGTCAAGGCCGCAGTGCTCACAGGCAGCAGCAAGGCATCGGAACGTAAAAAGCTCCTGCCAGCCCTGGCATCGGGAGAAATCGGCATAATAGTGGGAACGCATGCGCTCATAGAAGATACGGTGGTGTTTAAACGCCTCGGGCTGGCAATAATAGACGAGCAGCACCGTTTTGGCGTGGACCAGAGAGCCCGGCTCTGGAGCAAGACTACTGACGGACTGCCGCCTCATGTGCTTGTCATGACGGCAACCCCTATTCCGCGCACCCTGGCCATGACCCTGTACGGAGACCTTGACGTTTCCGTGATAGATGAAATGCCCCCCGGCCGCAAGCCTGTCCAGACAATGCTCATTACCGAAAGGCAGCGCTCCTCCCTTTGGAAATTCATTAAGGACCAGATTGGGCTCGGGCGCCAGGCCTTCATAGTGTACCCGCTCATTTTTGAGAGTGAAAAGCTTGATTATCAGAATCTTGAGCAGGGGTACGAAAAGGTTGTGGAGGCTTTCCCCTTCCCTCCTTACAAGGTGGCGATAGTGCACGGCCAGCAGACGAACGAGACAAAAACCTTCAACATGGACGCCTTCGTGGCAGGAAGAGCCAACATATTGGTATCCACCACGGTAATAGAAGTAGGAGTCGATGTTCCCAATGCTTCCGTCATGGTAATTGAAAGCGCGGAACGCTTCGGGCTAAGCCAGTTGCACCAGCTTCGCGGACGAGTAGGCCGAGGGGCGGACAAATCCTACTGCATCCTTGTCAAGGGAGACAAGGTGAGTAAAGACAGCATGCACCGCCTGGAGCTGCTGTGCCACACTGAAAACGGCTTTGACCTGGCAGAAGAAGATATGAAGATGCGTGGGCCGGGAGACCTGGAGGGAACCCAGCAGAGCGGCTTGCCAATCACCCTTAATATAGCTTCGCTGGCAAAGGACGGATTGATTCTCCAGGCCGCGAGGGGCTATGCGGAAAGGGTTCTGGCAGAGGACCCGGTTCTTGAACTGCCGAAGAATTTCCTTCTGCGGAAAGAACTGGAAAAAGGTAAATATGAAATTAAAGACTACAGTAAGATAAGTTAAAATGCTGGCAGAGATTTGTTGCGATGGCCTTGAGGCCGCGATGGCGGCCGTTGGTGCATGTGCAAAAAGGATAGAACTTTGCGCCGAGCTTTCTTGCGGTGGCATTACTCCGCCGCATGAGGTTCTGGATAATGCCGTTACCCTTGGGGTGCCTGTGAATGTGCTCATCCGCCCAAGGGAAGGGAATTTTGTTTACAGCGATTCGGAAATACATCACATACTGTTCAACGTGGCATACTGCGGCAACGTAGGGGTGAACGGAGTTGTGATTGGCGCACTGACCGATGATGGCAAGATAGACCTGCCTCTTTGCAAGGATATAATTGATATGGCCAGAAGCTACGGGCTGTCTATTACCTTCCATCGGGCAATTGACTGCGCTGCTGATATCATGGAGGCCCTGGACGATGTCCTGTCTCTTGGTGTGGACAGGATTCTGACCTCCGGCGGAGCAGCATCGGCCCCGGAAGGCAGGGAAACCATCAGAAAGATGGTTGAAAGGGCTGGGAACAAGGTTATAATCATGGCCGGCGCCGGGGTAACTCCGGAAAACGCAAAAGAGCTTATTGAATACACCGGCGTAAAGGAAATCCATGGTTCAAGGATAGGGCTTGCAAAGTTATGATACCGGAACTTATCAACAAATATATCTGGCTTATAGATGTCTTCAGCAAGGCATCTCCAAGGGGCCTGCCATTGGAGCAAATCTTATCCCGCTGGGAGAGCCGCTGGGGTGAACCTTACAACCGCAGGAGTTTCTTCAACCATCGCTCCGCGATACTGGATATTTTTGGCATCGACATAAAATGCAATCGCGGGACGAAGTTGTATTACATTGATTTTGAAGACCTTGAGAATAATAAATCAAAGGCCTCATGGCTCATAGACTCTTTCACCGTCAACAGTTTGTTGTCACTTAGCAAGGAGGGCCTGGCAGGCAGGGTGTCCGTAGAGGCTGTTCCTTCCGGGCAGAAATGGCTGATGTCTCTTATGAATTCCATGCTGGCGAATGAAGAGCTGGAGATTTCATACCAGAAATACACCGGAGAGCCGCTTCACAAAAGGCTGGTGCTCCCTTATGCGCTGAAGGAGTATTCAAAGAGATGGTATCTTGTTGCCCTGGAAAAAAGTCAGAAGACCATAAGGGTCTATGCCCTGGACAGGATAAAAGACGTCTCCCCTACCGGGAAAAATTTCCGTTTCCCTGATGATTTTGATGTGGATGTCCTGTTCCGCGACAGCTTCGGCATCTACGCCGCAGAACATAAAGACCTGAGACACATAGTTTTAAAGGCCACTGAAAGAGAGGCTGCATATCTTAGGGATTTGCCTCTCCACCACAGCCAAAAGGAAACTGAACCGGGAATGTTCAGCCTGGATGTGGCAATAAGCGACGACCTTGTCATTGAGCTGCTTAGCCGTGGCAACCGCCTGGAAGTCCTGGAGCCCAGGGAACTCCGCGACCGGCTGAGCCTGGAGTTCCAAAACGCTGCAAAATTGTATAAATAACCACACATATGAATTTACTTAAAGCTACGGCGGCGATTGGGGCCGCACTAACAATTATGAGTTGCTCAAATAACGGAGAAACAGGAACGGAAGCCGGCTACATCGGCCCTGCAAACCTCACAATCAGCGATGGAAAAATGACGCCGGAGGTTCTGCTGTCCCTTGGAAGGCTGTCTGACCCCCAGCTTTCACCGGACGGCAAAACCATTCTCTTCGGGGTAAGCTACACCTCCATTCAGGAGAACCGCAGCTGCCGGAATCTCTTTATCTGCAATGTCGATGGTTCTGACCGTCAGCAACTTACGGCGGATGGCAAAAGCATCTCCGCCGCCCGCTGGGCAAATGACGGCAAGAGCATCTTCTTCCTTCAGGGAGGCCAGCTTTGGAAGGCCGCATACGCCAACGGCAAACTGACGTCACGCAAACAGCTGTCCGATGTTGCAGAAGGCATCTCTGACTTCAAGCTTTCCCCTGACCAGACAAAGGTCATCTATGTAAGCACAGTACCTTCAAACGTCACCTCCCCCGCCGACAGCGACCCTGCCCTTGACAAGGCCAAAGCCTATGTAACAGAGGACCTTATGTACCGTCACTGGGACCATTGGGTAACAGAACTCCCCCACTCTTACGTTGCCACCATCGGTGGTGAGACCATCACAAAAGAGAATTCCGCCGATATTCTTGGCGGGCCGGATGTAAAGTTTGAACTGCCGCTTGAGCCTTACGGCGGAGCCGAGCAGCTTTGCTGGAGCCCTGACGGCCGCTTCATCGCCTACTCATGCAAGAAGTTCTCCGGCAAGCAGTACGCCTTCTCTACCAACACAGACATCTATATTTACAGTGTTGCCGATGGCAGCGATATAAAAGTCTCAACTGCAAACGGTTACGATACAGACCCTGTATGGAGCCCCGACGGCCTTCACCTTTCATGGTGCAGCATGGCCCGCAACGGCTATGAGGCAGACCAGATTCGCCTTGCAATCGCAGACCTCACCCCTGCGGAGGCCGGCTTCCCGGAAGTATCACAGGTTCGCTATCTTAACGGCTTTGACAACAATGTAGAGGGCATTGTATGGAATGGCAACGACATCTACTTCAGCGCCCTTTATCCGGACGGAGTCAAAGGCATTTTCAAGACCGATGCAGGCCTTGCTCCCGCACAGCTTCTTACCCCCAAGGGCGTCTGGTATGACTTTGGCAGCCCGTTCGGCATCCTTGAAGACGGTACCCTGCTCACCACTTGGGCCAGCATGGACTTCCCTACCGAACTTGTGGCAGTCAAAGGAGAAGCGCTCACCCCTGTTACAAAGGAGAACGACCATATCCTGAGCCAGCTTAAGGAGCACAAGACAGAGAAGAGAATCGTCAAAACTGTTGACGGAAAGGATATGCTCACATGGGTTCTCCTTCCCCCGGACTTTGACGCAAGCAAGAAGTATCCTGCCATTGAAATCTGCCTTGGAGGCCCTCAGGGCACACTTAGCCAGGGCTGGTCTTACAGGTGGAACTACCGCCTCATGTGTAGCCAGGGCTATGTTGTAGTACTTCCTAACAGGCGCGGCACAACAGCCTTCGGCCAGGAGTGGTGCGAGCAGATTTCCGGCGACTACTGCGGCCTCAACATCCAGGATTACCTGTCTGCCGCCAAGATGATAAAGGCAGAGCCTTATGTAGGCAAACTGGCCGCCTGCGGCGCTTCTTACGGCGGATTCTCCGTTTACTACCTTGCCGGCATCCATGGCGATGTTTACGACTGCTTCATTGCCCATGCAGGTATTTTTGACGAGAAATATATGTACTATGAAACAGAGGAGCTCTGGTTCCCCAACTGGGACAACGGCGGCCTCTCTGAATATGCTTACGAAGAAGGCCAGGTTGGCCCTAAGGGCGACGGCGTAACCTTTGGTGGAATGCAGCAGGCCGGCTCTCCTTGGAGCAACGCTCCCAAGGCCGTCCGCCACTACAGCAAGGGTTCTCCCAATATTAACGTAACTGCTTGGCACACACCCATTTTGTGCATCCACGGCATGATGGACTACCGCATTCCTTACGACCAGGGAATGGCAGCCTTCAACGCCGCCCAAATGATGGGAGTTCCTTCCAAGCTCATCGTTTTCCCTGAAGAGAACCACTGGATCCTGAAACCCCAGAACGCCCTATTCTGGCATCGCAGCTACTTTGACTGGCTGGACAAATGGTGCAAATAATGAAACGGCTGTTAACGGCGCTTTTGATTACAGCAACTTCTGCCCTGATTGCCAGGGCAGAGGGCTGGATTCGCATTAACCAGCTGGGATACCTGCCGGAGGCCACAAAGATTGCCGTGCTGATGAGTACGGAAGCTCTTGACATACAAGAATTTACAATTGAGGATACGTTTACAGGAAAGGAGCTTTGGCGTAGCCGCGCGGTGACGGCAACCGGCCCCATGGGGCAGATGGCCGGCACCTGGAGGCTGGACTTCAGCGACTTCCAGGCTACGGGAAGCGTGGTACTTAAGGCCGGGAGCATAAGCTCGGAACCCTTCCCCGTCGGCCCTAACGTATATGACGGCACGGCAGACTTCGTCCTTAATTATATGCGCCAGCAGCGCTGCGGATTCAATCCCTTCCTTCGCGACAGCTGCCACAAGAAAGACGGCATAATCATATATCATCCTACCAAGAGCGGACAGCATCTGGACGTTACCGGCGGATGGCACGATGCATCGGACTGCCTGCAATACAGTACAACATCGGCCAACGCAGTTTATCAGATGATGACGGCCTATCTGGCTAATCCTGAGGTATTTACGGATTATTACGATGCCGCCGGACTCCCCGGAGCGAACGGGATTCCGGACATTGTGGATGAAATTAAATGGGGTATGGACTGGCTACTTAAGATGAACCCCGGCCCCAAGGAATTCTACAACCAGCTGGCCGACGACCGCGACCACGTAGGCATGCGCCTGCCGCCGGATGACCAGGCCAATTATGACTGGGGCCCGGGTGGAGCAAGACCTGTTTATTTTGTTACAGGAGAGCCCCAGATGAGAGGCCGCAAGACCGGCAGGATGAACTCTACCACAGGAGTTGCCAGCATTACTGCAAAATTCTCAAGCAATTACGCCCTTGGAGCAAGGATTCTGGAGCCCTTCTATCCGGAATACGCCGCCAATCTTCGCCAGAGGGCGGCGGAAGGCTTTGCCTTCGGGGAAGAAAAACCAGGCTACAGCCAGACGGCATCGGTCCTCTCTCCTTATATATATGAAGAGACTAACTGGACTGACGACATGGAACTGGCCGGGGCAGAGCTCTACCGCCTTACCGGAGACAGAAAGTACCTGGACAAAGCCGTGGAATATGGCCGAATGGAGCCTGTCACCCCCTGGATGGGAGCCGACAGCGCCCTCCACTATCAGTGGTACCCCTTCATGAATATGGGCCACGCACGCATTGCAGAGCTTGCCGGTCCGCGCGTAAAGGCGGAATTTATAAGAAACCTGCGCAGTGGAATAGAGCGCACATGGGAAAAGGCTAAAGACCATCCCTTCCTTTACGGAATACCGGGAATCTGGTGCTCCAACAACCTTACCGCAGCCATGCTCACCCAATGCATCCTGTACCGGGAGCTTTCCGGAGACCGCTCCTACGAGAAAATGGAAGGAGCGCTTCGCGACTGGCTTCTGGGCTGCAACCCCTGGGGAGTAAGCATGATTGTGGAGCTGCCCCGAAGCGGCGTTTACCCCATGCAGCCGCATTCCTGCTACATCCTTCTGGGTAAGGGAAATACTACCGGCGGCCTTGTAGACGGCCCTGTTTACAGCACTATTTTCGGCAGCCTTCGCGGAGTGAACATGGAAGGCGGAACCAATTACGAACTCTTCCAGCCGGGAGACCGCGTCTACCATGACAGCGTGCACGACTACTCTACCAACGAGCCCACGATGGACGGCACCGCCAGCCTTACCTTCCCGCTTTCATACTACCAGACCAAGGGGCGGAAGGCAACGGACAAGAACGTATATGCCAACGGTGGAATAAACCGGACCGACCCTTCGCAAAAGCGTATCACCCTGGTATTTACGGCAGACGACATGGCCGACGGAGCTGATGCCATCATCGGCACCCTTAAAAAAGAAAAGATTCAGGGGGCGTTCTTCTTCACCGGAAAATTTTATAAGCTCTACCCCGATGTCATAAGGAGGCTTCTGGCCGATGGTCACTATGTTGGCAGCCACAGCTACGGCCACCTGCTTTACATGCCATGGGAAAACAGGGACAGTCTTTTGGTGTCGAAGGAAGAATTCATGGCCGATATGCGCCGCGGCTATGCGAAGATGGCGGAATTCGGCATCACCGCCGATGATGCCCCTTACTTCATCCCTCCTTATGAATATTATAACGCCACCATTGCATCATGGGCCCGGGAACTGGGCTTACAAATTGTTAATTTCACTCCGGGAACGGGGTCCAACGGAGATTACACCACCCCGGACATGAAAAACTACATGAGCAACAAGTATATATGGAACAAACTGATGAAGTACGAAAAGGCTAACTCCCTGAACGGCCACCTGTTACTGATTCATTTCGGGACATCGCCCCTTCGGAAGGAAAAATTCTATAACGAGCTTCCAAGACTTATAAAGGAATTGCGCCGAAAAGGCTATATTTTCACTCCTTTGAAAGAGGCAGTTGCAATTTTTTAACATTTTATTTGCTTTTATCACAAAGGATTCCTAACTTTGGGGTAGTCAGATCAAATGAGGAGATTTGGCGTTTCATAATAATGAGTTGTAACAGGATTAATAGACATTGGTGGCGCACTCTCAGCCGGCAGCTGTGAGCGAATCGTCGTATATTATCCTGAGGTTTCCAGGTGGCGTGCTCACAGCATGCCACCTTTTTTGTACCGTCATATCGAGCACACATTTTGTCATATCAAGCACACTCTTTGTCATATCAAGCACACTCTTTGTCATTTCGAGCACACTCTTTGTCATTTCGAGCGAAAGCCGAAGGCTGCAGTCGAGAAATCTATTAACAAACTAAACATAAAACACCATGAAACAGAAAAAATTCCTGCTCCCGGAGAGCGAAATCCCGACCCATTTCTTTAACATCCAGGCAGTTATGCCCAACAAGCCCCTCCCCTTCCTTAACCCTGCAACCAAGCAGGCCCTTAAGCCGGAAGACCTGTATCCCATCTTCTGTAAAGCCTGCGCAGACCAGGAACTGAACCAGACGGACGAGTGGATTCCCATTCCGGAAGAGGTTCGCGAGCAGTATGCAGCGTACAGGTGCACCCCTCTCGTACGAGCCTACGAGCTGGAAAAAGCCCTCGGGACTCCGGCACACATCTACTTCAAGAACGAAAGCGTATCGCCCGCAGGCTCGCATAAGTTGAACTCTGCAATAGCCCAGGCATATTATGCCAAAGAGCAGGGCATCACAAACCTCACCACAGAGACCGGAGCCGGCCAGTGGGGCGGGGCCCTCTCCTATGCCACCAAGAAATTCGGTATAGAATGCGCCGTTTACATGGTTAAGGTTAGTTATGAGCAGAAGCCATACCGCAGGTCTATCATGCAGACTTTCGGAGCCGCCATCACACCTTCACCCTCAATGTCTACCCGCGCCGGAAAAGACATCATAACCCGCAACCCCAACGACCAGGGCTCCCTTGGCTGCGCAATCTCAGAGGCTATCGAGCTTGCAGTATCCACCCCCAACTGCAAATACGCCCTTGGTTCCGTTCTGAACCACGTCTGCCTGCATCAAACCATCATCGGCCTTGAAGCAGAAAAGCAGATGGCTCTTGCCGGAGAGTATCCGGACATCGTAATTGCCTGCTTCGGCGGCGGTTCCAACTTCTCAGGCATCGCCTTCCCGTTCATGAGGCACAATATCCTTGACGGCAAAAAGACCCGTTTCATTGCCGCAGAGCCTTATTCCTGCCCCAAACTCACAAAGGGTAAATTTGAATATGACTTTGGCGACGAAGCCGGAATGACTCCCCTTCTGCCGATGTTCACCCTTGGCCACACATTCAAACCAGCATCCATCCACGCCGGCGGACTCCGCTACCACGGAGCAGGAGTTATCCTCTCACAGCTGATGAAGGACGGACTCATGGAAGCAGTTGATATTGAGCAGCTTGACTCATTCCAGTCTGGAGTTCTCTTTGCCCGTACGGAAGGCATCATCCCTGCCCCGGAGAGCTGCCATGCCATTGCCGCCACCATTAAAGAAGCCCTTAAGTGCAAAGAAACAGGAGAGGCCAAGACCATCCTCTTCAACCTGTCCGGCCACGGATTCGTAGACATGAGCGCATACGACAGCTACTTCTCTGGTGAGATGCAGAATTACCACGTTTCTGACTCAGACCTGGCCAAATTCATCCAGAGTGCAGACGTCCTGAACAAATAAACCGGGCCATCTTTTGTATTTGCAGGTTAGAAGCGTTTTTAATACCTTTGCAGGATATTATGAAACGGTTTCTGACCTGCATATTTTTTACTTGCATTTTATGCAGCCTGTCCCTGGCCAAACAGGTAGAGGGGCGGGTACACTTCAGCAACCGTCCCGTTTCAGGAGTCATAGTGACAGACGGGGAAGCCTTCACCCGCACAAACGCAGAAGGTGCCTTCCGGATGGAGGTAAGGGACAACACAGAGTTTATCTATATCGTACCTCCGTATGGATTCACCACTACAGCATCGGAGGGCGGATATCCCATATATTGGCAGGAGGCCGATGGACGCACATGGTTCAGCTTCGAACTGGTTCCGTCTTCCCCGGCAACTGATTATACCCTTTTTGCAATAACCAGTCTGCAAATATCTGACCCACAGCAGTTTGACGACTTCAAATCGACATTCATACCCGATTTGTCCGATATTTCCATAAAGGCCAGGATAAAAGGCCTCACAGCCGCCGTCGTCAGGACAGAAGGCATCGGACCGGAATATCTTCCGAAGGTTAAGAAACTTCTTGCATCGGCAAAGATTCAGATGCATTTTACCGGGGACGGCCCGGCTGACAAAGCCATGTTCATGGGTAAAGACCTTATTGTTTTCAGCCGGAACAACGATAATGCCACACAAGCTTTTGTCCAAAAGCTGTTCGGCATGTTGCAGGAAGATACATATGTCCTTTACCCGGAATCGTTCAGCAGCAAATGGCAGTATGCGCCACAAGGCTTCAAAGTGTATTCCCGCACCGGGGAAAAGTTCAGCTGGAACTACCATCGGTCCGTAAATGAAGAATACCCGGACAAGCAGATGGCCCGTCTCAACCTCTTTGGCAGTACCGTCCAAAATATTGAAAAAGAAGCACTTGAGGCCGTTTGCTCAGGGGTGGAATACATAGAAGCAAAGCTACAGCTGTCCCGCAGCGGCAAGGTAATCCTGCTTCAGGACAATTATCCAAAATACGCCGCATCCGCCAGCCTTGAGGCTGAAGAATTCATAGACATGGTGGAGGCGTTCACGAAAGACTGCGGCCTGCCGCAGCAGCGCTATGCCTTTGCCATAAACAGCGGTTCAGGGGCAGGCGAAGGCAAGGTTTGGCCTGAATACAAGGAATTTGCAGACAAGTGTCTGTCCCTTCTTGCCGCAAAAGGCCTTGAAGGCAGGCTTCTGATAGAGAGTTTCGACGACCGGGTGCTGAATTATATCCACGCAAAATATCCTGACGCGGAATTATGTTACCTTGTAGACACAGAGTGCGGCAGTTACCAGGATTTCATGTCGCTTCTGGATTTTGTACCCGGATGGATAGGATTTCAAAAAGAGATGTTTAATGAAGAGCTTGCCGGTCTTGCCCGAGAGGCCGGAATGCGATTTTTTGTTTGGGAAGATTAAGATATGCATACGAGAGAAGAAAAACTGGCAGCCTTCGGGCGCCTTCTTGATGTAATGGACAGGCTTCGCGCCAACTGCCCTTGGAACAAGGCGCAAACAATTGATACACTGCGTCCTATGACATTGGAAGAGGTTTATGAACTGTCCGATGCCGTTATGTCCAAGTCTGATGAAGACCTTAAAAAAGAGCTTGGCGACGTCCTGCTTCACATCGTCTTCTATAGCAAAATCGCAGAGGAAGAAGGTAAATATGATATTGCCGATGTTGCTGAAAAGCTTTGCGAGAAGATGATTTTCCGCCATCCGCATATCTTTGCTCCTGACGGCAGTCCGGCAAAGTCAGAGGGCCTTACCCCTGAGGAGGTTTCCAAGAATTGGGAAATGATAAAGACTAAGGAAAAGGGTGGCAACAAACGCGTGCTTTCAGGAATTCCGGAATCCCTTCCGCCGGTTCTTAAGGCTTTATCCATGCAGGACAAGGCCCGCGGGGTGGGCTTCGACTGGGAAAATCCTTCCCAGGTATGGGATAAAGTCCGCGAAGAAATTGGTGAATTCCAGGCAGAACTGGATGCCATGGCCGCTGCAGGAGGGCATGTAGACCCTTCCGTCCTTGCCCCCGAAGAAGGTTCTTCCGAAGAGTTCAAGGCCGCCTATGACCGTGCAGAGGATGAACTTGGAGACTTCATGTTCGCCGTCATCAACGCAGGACGCCTGTACGGCCTTAACCCGGACACTGCCCTGTCACGTGCCTGCGCCAAGTTCCGCCGCCGTTTTACCTACCTTGAAGAGCAGACTATCCGCAAGGGAAGGAGCCTCCATGACATGACACTTTCTGAAATGGATGCCATCTGGGACGAAGGAAAAGCCAAAGGATTATAAGAGTTAAGAAAATGTTTCGTATCTTTGCGGCGATATGGCAAAGAATATAACAGTGATTGGCCTTGGCCAGATGGGTTCAGCCCTTGCTCTTGTTGCAGCAAAGGCAGGGAATCGTATAACGGCTGTGGGCACACCTCAAGATAAAGATATTATCGACGTCTGCATTAATGAAGGCGGGCGTCATCCCAAAATTGAACAGCGTTTCCCTGAGAATGTTAGTTTCCGGTACAGCGAAGACTGGAAGGAGGCTTGCGAGGGGGCGGATTTTGTAATCGGAGCTATTTCTTCTTTCGGTGTCGATTGGTTCCTGGAGGAGATTTTGTCCCGCATGGACACATCAGTCCCGGTGGTATCGGCAGCAAAAGGCTTGGTAGACCAGGAAGACGGCAGTCTTATTTCTTATCCGGAGTATTGGGAGCAGAAGTTGTCCGCTAAGGGTATTAAAAGGGATATTTACGCCATCGGCGGCCCTGGTACGGCAGAAGAGATTCGCCGCGGAGAGCATACCCATGTCGCCGTTTGCGGCCCTGACAATGAGCTTTTGCTCATGATGAAATCGGCCTTGGAGACTGATACGTTCCATATTTCCCTTACAAAGGATGTTCATGGGCTGGAGAGTGCGGTAGCTATAAAGAATGCATACGCCCTTGGCGTTGCGATGGCTATCGGCTACTGCGGGAAGGCAGCCCCGGAAAAGTCTCATTTCAATTCACAGGCGGCTGCTTTTTATCAGGCTGCCAAAGAGATGGTGTCTTATCTTAAGGCAGAGAAGGCGTCGGAAGATAGTATCATGATTGGTCTTGGAGACCTTTACGTTACTGTTACTGGGGCCAGGACTCGTAAAATCGGTGTTCTTCTTGGTGAGGGTAAGTCTTATGCAGAGGCTACGGCTATTCTTAGCGGGATGACTCTTGAGTCTATTGTGATTATCAAGAGGCTGGCCCGGGCGGTTAAGACTAAGGCTGCGCTGGGGTTGGTGAATCTTTCTGATTTTCCGATGCTTACCTTTGTTGATGAGGTTCTTGAGGAGGATCGCATCAAGGATTTCCCTTGGAAGTCCTTCACTTTCCAGGATATTTAGTTTTTTAACCGTAGGTATTAGACTGGTCGATCCGGTTCGCTTCGCTCATCCCTCCCATCGCAAGCGATGGGCCCCTCCCTCTAACGATGCCGAGGGTGGCACGCCTCCCGACCAGTCTGATACCTACGGTCAGATAATGAATACCGGTTGCTAATATCTGCCATAATGGCAGGTATTGGCTGATTGGCAGATTATTTGTTGCTTCAACAATCAGCAGAAATTTGAACAATTATGGCAAAAGATAAGAAACAGAAAGCATCGGCACAGACAGAACAAGCCGCTGCAGATGAAGAAAAAATCAAGACAGAAGCACTTGAAGCAGACCTTGCAAAGGCAAAGGAAGACCTTGAAAAAGAGAAAAACGACTACCTGAAACTGCTGGCAGAGTTCAACACCTTCCGCCAGAGGACGAAGGAAGAAAGGGCTTCCATCATCAGCAGCGCATCGGCAGACACAATCAAAGGCCTGCTGCCGGTTCTGGATGACTGCGAAAGGGCAATGGAACTTCTTAAGGCATCGTCAGATGAAGCTGCAAAAGAAGGCACCAGCCTGATTTACAATAAGTTATTCGCTTATCTGAAGACCCGCGGCCTGGAAAGGATAGAGGCCCTTGGTCAGAAGTTTGATACTGATTTCCACGAAGCAGAGGCAATGATTCCGGTGGCAGAGGAAGAGAAGAAGGGTATGGTTTACGATGTTATCCAGACAGGCTATCTGCTTGACGGAAAAGTACTTCGCTTTGCGAAAGTTGTGGTTGGACAGTAGTTTCCACCCTATAGGAGATTGATTTATGGCAAACAAAAGAGATTATTACGAGGTCCTTGGGGTAAGCAAGAATGCTTCGGCCGATGAAATCAAGGCTGCATACAAGCAAATTACCCTGAAGTGGCATCCGTACAAGCATGTCAACGACTCTGAAGAGGAGAAGAAAAAGGCAGAGGAAATCTTCAAGGAGGCTTCCGAGGCTTATTCCGTATTGAGCGACCCTGACAAAAAAGCTAAGTACGACCGCTTCGGCCATGCAGGCATTGACGGACAAGGTGCTCCGGACTTCTCTAATATTAATTTTGAAGATATTTTCGGCAGCGGATTCGGTGGTTTCGGAGGCGGCCTGAATGACTTCTTGAACAATATGTTCGGAGGCGGATTCGGCAGGCGTTCCGGCGGCCAGCCCCAGGAGAGGGTTTTCCGCGGCAGGGATATCCGCACACGCGTAAAGCTTTCGCTGGAAGAAATCGCCCGCGGAGTAGAGAAAGATGTCAGCATCGAGCGTAGCGAGCCATGTCCTGATTGCGGCGGCCGCGGTGCCAAGAATGCAAGCGATGTCCAAACCTGTTCACATTGCAAGGGTTCCGGACAGGAGCAGAGGATAGCCAGCAGCATCTTCGGACAGACTATTACTTACACTACCTGCTCTCACTGCGGAGGTACCGGCAAGGAAATCAAGAATCCATGCCGCACCTGCGGTGGAACGGGTGTTGTTCGCAAGAGAGTTTCCGTTAAGGTTAACATTCCTGCGGGAGTGGAGAACGGCATGCAGCTAACCGTGCCTGAGGCCGGCCATAGCGGCCAGTGGAACGGTCCTAAGGGCGATTTGCTGGTTCTGATAGAGGAACTGCCGCATCCTTACTTTGTAAGGCAGGGTAAAGATTTGTTCTACACCCACACGCTTTCTGTTACCGATGCTATGCTTGGGACCGAGATTACAGTTCCCGGACTTGACAGCTCATACAAGGTTAAGGTTGAACCCGGAACACAGTCCGGCTCCATTGTAAGACTCAAGGGCAGGGGTATGCCCGGCCTCAAGAATTACAGCGGCAGCGGAAATGGAGACCTTTATGTGAAATTCCTGGTTTGGATACCCCGCAAACTTTCCAGAAATGAGAGGGAAGTTCTTGAAGGAATGAGGAATAACGAGTCCTTCAGACCGGCTCCAAACCGTGATGACAGGGATCTTTTTGAAAAAATGAAGGAGAATTTTTGATTTTTTGCAGAAAAACTTTGCAGATAAATAAAAAGTTCATACCTTTGCAATCCCTAAAAACAAAGCAACCTCTTACGAGTAAGTGTTAAAGTAACGTTGCGCTAAAGTACATAGAGATTATGGATTTGATTAAATTAGTAGAGCAGTCTTTCCAGAATGAGAAAGTTGCCGAATACCCTCAGTTCAAGGCCGGTGATACCATCACCGTTACCCTTAAGATTAAGGAGGGAGACAAAGAGAGACTTCAGAAGTTCAGAGGTGTAGTGATTCAGATTTCTGGTCAGGATCCTTTCACCAAGACCTTCACAGTTCGCAAGGTTTCCAGCGGTGTTGGTGTAGAGAGGATTTTCCCCTTCCAGTCCCCCGCAATTGAGAGCATTGAAGTCAACAAGGTTGGTAAAGTTCGCAGAGCAAGAATCTTCTACCTCCGTAACCTTTCCGGTAAGAAGGCAAGAATTCAGGAGAAGAAGTTCGTAGCAAAGGAGACTGTAGAATAATAAGGGTGTAAACCCGGAACGGCGCCTTAGCTCAGCTGAATAGAGCATTTGACTACGGATCAAAAGGTCGCAGGTTTGAATCCTGCAGGCGTCACAAGCAAAACCCCATAAGTGGCTAAGTAATAAGCACTTGTGGGGTTTTTCATATCTATTTAGTGAAACATAGGTGAAACTTTTTGAAAAAACCTTCATTTTCAGCCCCAATTCACCGCTATTCTTCCAACCCTGCTTCCTGCAGTTTTTTCTTATATTCTTGCTCTTTATATATCCCTAAGCCAGTGCCACCAATAGTTAAATATCCATCGCTCACTTCCATCTTTACCTTATTCTGCAATAACTTTCTTACACTTGTTTCCCCTATGGGCATTTGACTTACTTTCTCCACTACCCACATTGAAGCCTTTAGGCGCAAATCCTCTCTTGGAGAATCAAGACTGGCAGTTATTCCAGCAAGCGCCTTCTGGTGCAATTCAAGCAGAGCACCTTCCACATACCCTTGCACTTCTTTCTTCATAAGGTTATAATAGCAGGCAAAGGCATCATTATCAAGCCACCGATAAACAGACGC
The DNA here is from genome assembly GCA_017459075.1 of Bacteroidales bacterium. Taxonomy (GTDB): domain Bacteria; phylum Bacteroidota; class Bacteroidia; order Bacteroidales; family UBA932; genus Cryptobacteroides. The sequence goes on along the minus strand of JAFUDQ010000006.1, from coordinate 4,704 downwards.
CCTGCTTGCCCCTACCTGCTGCGCTGCATCTGTCACCCTTATCCCTGAAGCAAGAAGGATGGCGCACTTTTCCTGCGAAGCAGTTAGCCCACTATCAGGGTGCACCACCTCAACCGCTTGCTCTTTTTCTGTCAAATTCTGTTTCATTTTGTTTCAATCTTTAAGCATATAAATATCTATGCTTTTTGCATATAATAAAAAGGGGTGCTGCCTTTTCTTACTCTGTTGGAAACTCCATTTGAGCCCAATTTACAGATAACCAAAGCCTGCTTTCTTCAATGCAGTTCCCTTTGACTTGAAATCCAAGAAAATTGCCCTTTATAGCATATTCTTTCAGTTTATCAGAATACTCCAGCACCTTCTTTAGTTCTAGTGGGTAATCTTTCAGCATTTGAGCCAGCCAGATTTTTATCTGTTCATCTGTCAAAAGGTCTGCCCTGGTAACTTCCTGAAGCCACCTTGATAGCATAGCAAATTCTTTTGCTACATTCAAGGCGTTTTTTCGTAACTCTTTCGCTCTGTTTTCTTCAGTCGCAGCCTTTGCCTTCTTCATAAGTTCCTGAAGGACACTATTCACACTTGTTTTCTTTGCCATTTTCCTTTCGTTTTAAGCGCACTTTGTGCATTGTTGTTATTCTTCATCATCCAGTGCTGCTTCAAGCCTTTCTGTCAAATCCCAGGGGCTTCCTGGCGCTTCTTCCACCTTAGCAAGCGCCTTCCTAATCTGTCCCTTTCTGCTATCCTTGTCTGCTTTGCTTAGGCAGTCTGCCTGGTTAATAGTGCGATAAATTTGCCTTTTCGCTTCTTCCAGAGAAAGCCCACAAGATTCTGCGAGTGTGCGCACCACAATATCAAGGGTGCTCAAATCTTTTTTATCCGAAGCAGGCAAAAGCGCCCTGGCTGGTGCCAGCAGGTGATATTCTTCCATAAGTTCCCCTTTTAACATATTCAAAAAGATTTGATTTTGCAATTTTTCCACCGCCACCACCTTCCCAGAATTTAAGGCTGCAGGCTTATTATATCGTACTTCACACTTCAAATATTCTCCATCTGGATTCCAGCCAGCACCCTCTATTACTCCCCTACGCACAAGCCCTTGTTTCATCAAGATATTTGCCCCTGCATCATATACCTTCAAATCCAATCCTGGTTTTTGCCACATTGAAAATTTACCAGCATATTTTTCATTATGTACCTTCTTCAAGTGGCTTCCAGATCTGGCGGTGTGTCTGGTGATATATTCCTTTGGTTTATCCTCAACTGGTACGATGGCTCCAAATTCAAACTGATTTACTATCCCACCCCATAAACCCACGCCACCCAGCAAAGCATCTATTTCATCCACTGCTTCAATAAGTGCGCTGGTGCTGAAGGTGAAATTATGCCCTTGCAGGAAGTATGGCAGTGAGCCTTCCACCTTCACCCAGTCTGCACTTGGATTGTGCCAAATCTTCAACTTTTCACACCCTTCCAGAACATATTGCACCAGCCCTGAATCATAAGAGCCCACAAGTTTGCAGTGTCCCAGAAAAAGAGTATCTTTGCATCTGTATTTGGTAGCCGATAAAAAGTCTATCATTTGCACAATTAGTTCAATAGGGGGTACTGCTGCGAAGCACACCCCTTTTTCTTATCCTTGTATAACACACCCTTCAACATATTCAAGAGCATCTGCAAGCGAAGCATCTTCATTTGGCTTTGCCAGCCCCTTGAAGATAAACACCTCAACTTCTTTCCAGTTAGCGGTGTGAAATATCACTAAATCGCCATTATCTTTGGGGTGTACGTTTACCTTCTGGGTGATTCCAATAGTACCATAATAAAAGCACCTTGTCTCAGACACACGCCAGATAGAAGTGCAAACCTTAAAAGGCGCTGCAATCTTATAGGGAGAATCTTCGCCTTTAGTAAACTTCGCCTTCATCTGCGCCACCTTAGTTCTTGCCCCTCTACCAGAGTTTGCAACTGGTGCTGCATCTGCCTTCACAAAGCAGATTCTGAAGGGCAGCAGCATCACCCTTCCTGCTGCTTTCATTTCGTTTATAAGCCTGGCGGTGGCTGCTGCCTTCCCCTTCTTATCTGTGATTGATTCTATTCTCAAATAAGGGGCATAGACAAAAGAAGTACTTGTGCCTTCTTTCAGGCGATAGTGGGCTCTCCAAGCCACTTTGTTCAAAAATTCTTTGTTCATATTTGGAGCCTTTGCAGATTAGTTCTTGTTTATCTTGTGTGATTCCAGAAAAGCATCTAAATCAGACTGCTTCACATAGATTTTGCGCCCAAACTGGCTGAAGGGTATCGCCCTGGTATCACGATAGGTTTGCCAGGTTTTGGCTGATACTCCAAGCATCTTCCTTGCTTCTTCTGATTCAACCCAGCGCCCCTGCGCTTCTGCCTGCGCCTTCCCTTTCACCAGTTCTTTTAATTCTTCCAGGCTGCTTGAAATAGCATCCAGTTCTGATTTGGGAAGCAGCACAAACGCCTGCTGCTGCGTTCCCTGATTCTTGAAAACTTCTTCAGTATTCATTTAATTGCTTTAGGCTTCCCAAAACGCACCTTGCGTTTTATTGTCCTATTTCACTTATTAAATATGATTTGAAGGCTTTCTGTAAACTTTTGAAACGTGGGATTACAAACATATTTTATAAATCACTCTGTATCAAGCAAATATGGAATATACCTACCTTTTCAGGTGAAACTATCACAAGGCGAATAAAAAAGCACCCACCCCTGCAATAGGGATGGGTGTGATGCTCTTACCTTCTTTAATTAGTTACTATATTTCTTGTTGAGGTGCTGCAGCGCTGGCGGTGTCCTACCTTGTTCTAAGGCATTAATCAGAGCCTGCGCCCTGGCAGTGATTATTCTTCCATGCACAAGCGCTAACTCTTGCGTCACCTTCCCCAAAGATTTGCTGACTTCCAGAGCCTGCGCCAATTCCACCGCCTGCAGGGTAGAAGCGCAGCCCTCTTGCAGCAGTTCTGATAGGGTGCTTTCCACCTGCGCCCATATTCTTTTTGTTGAGGTGTCTATCATAAAGCCTGCTAGTTTTCTAAACCTTCTTCAGCCAGTAGTTCTGCAAGTCTGCGCCTTAAAGCATCTATTTCGCCTTTTCTGGCGCCCCTATTGGTGGCTTCTTTTTTTGCGCTGGCGGTGGCTTTCTTAGGTTTTGTATTTAGTCCTGAAAAAACGCCCTTCATTGCTTTGTTTATTTCTTCATTATTCAAACTATGCAAATATGCTTCTGTGGTTGAAAGGTGTGAGTGTCCAAGCATCTGCTGCACTTCTTTTGAAGTCTTTTTCTTTGCTATCGCAAAAGTAGCAAATGTATGTCTGCTGATATGAAAAGATAAAACCTTTTTTATCCCTGCATCTATCGCTATTTGCTTCAGGTACTTATTAAGTAAAGTATTCTTTGAGTACACTTGTTTAAAAAGAGCCTTCTTCAAATCCACTGGCAAGGTGAAAATATCAGGATTTTTTGCATAAGGGGCTTTATTATCCAGAAAGGGGAAGATATAATCAGAAGGCTTGCTTTTAGGGCTCTTATAAAGCAGAAGAATCTGCTTTGCTTCAGGAAAAAGAATCAAGGTGCGCTTTTTGTGGTTTTTATCCATTGTGTAATCTAAGACATTCCCATTATCTTTAATATTTGCCCACCTTAATTGAATCAAATCTGCAGCCCTAATCCCTGCACCATACATAGAGAAAAGCCAGGCGTTTTTTGTGTTCCACAGCCAGCAGCCCTTAGAATACTCCAAAGCAATTATTTCATTAACTTCAGATTCACTTAAGGCTTCCCTGCCAGTTTGAACTTCTTTCTTAATATGATAATATCTGAATGGGTATTTATCAGCAGACAATAACCCTTCATTTATAGCCATATTCACCAGCGCTCTAAATTTTACCAGAAGTGTACGAATATAATTTGGATGCAAGCGCTTTTCTTCTTTCTTAATTTTATGATTTTCAGCCTTTTGTAGGTAAGACTCAAAATCAGAAAGAAGAGCTGGTGAAAGATCACTGAAGGATAAATCATTTAGCCCCTTCGCTTTCAGGTATTCTTCCAGCCTATTACAGAAAGAGCCATAGTGCTTTGCAATACTTCTGCCTTGTGCGTCTAATTCGTTTTTATGGGCGATAGCATAAGCCAGAAATGAAGTGCTGGTTACTTTATTCTTAGCCTTCGCTGCCAGCGCTTCCACCGATGCCTGCATATCTTCACGATAGAGTTCACGCACTTCAGCCAGTTCTTTTGCAAGAGCATCATTCAACTTCGCTGCATCCCTTTCCTGGCTGCGCACCCAGTTATTATTTTTTGCGCCTTTGGGATTCCAGTGGGCTATTTTCTGAAGGGCAACAGAAGTGACTAAGCGCTTGTGCTTTTTATCTTTCGTTATACGAATATAAACCTGATAGGTGCCAGCCTTAGTGGGTGTTTTCTTTAATTCAAGATTAAATGTAGTAGCCATATTATTGCATTATTAGTTCATTGCAAATATAGGCTTTTTTCTAATTAGGTGAAACTTTTGGTGAAACTTTTTTGCTATTCTATTGCTTTTTATTACATTTGCAAAACCTTATTAAAACACAATAAATCAAGGTTTTCCTACATTTGGCGATAGTTTTAGCAGTAACTGAAATAAATATTTTGAATCCTGCAGGCGTCACAAAAGAAAGGATGGCAATTGCCATCCTTTCTTT